>NZ_JAYGHY010000053.1:0-20577 GCF_034931305.1 Cyanobium gracile UHCC 0281
CGCCCGCACCGCCGCCGCCCGCGGCCTCGAGGGCCAGCTGATGGCCGCCCTGCGGCCCATGGGCCTGGCCAACGTGCGCTTCGCCGTTGCCCTCAGCGCCGCCGAGCCCGGTGAGGAGGGGGCCGATGCGGTGCAGTTCCTGTTCTCCGCCAACCCGGGCCAGCCGCCGGCACCGCTGGCCGAGGTGGCCTCGGGCGGTGAGATGAGCCGCTTCCTGCTGGCCCTCAAAACCTGCCTGGCGGCGGCCGACCCCCATGTCACGCTGCTCTTCGATGAGATCGACGCCGGCGTCAGCGGCCGCGTCAGCGGTGCCATGGCCCAGCTGCTGCGGCGGCTGGCGGAGCAGCGCCAGGTGTTCTGCATCACCCACCAGCCCCTGGTGGCCGCCGCGGCCCAGCATCACTTCCGGGTCAGCAAGAGCGTCGAGGCGGGCCTCACCCACACGCGGGTGTCCCACCTGCGGGACACTCAGGAGCGCCAGTCGGAACTGGCGGAACTGGCCGGCGGCGATTCCGGCGAGGCCCACAGCTACGCGGCGAGCCTGCTGGGCATCGAGGGCACGAACGATCCCGACAAGGTGAACCGGGCGGCTTGAGCCCCCCACCCCTGAGCCACTCATCCATGGGCCCCCACAGGGCATCCCACCGTTCAGATCCTTACGGCGATGTGCCCGTGGCGATCTCGATACGCGGACGATCGATCAGCGCCTGGCGAGCCTGCTCCTGCCCATGGCCATAGGCGGCCAATTGATTTTCGATCTGCAGCCGCACGATGTCCCGATACTCCATGAAATGCTCGTTGTGGGCGCAGACGGCGAGGTATTGCTCCGCCACCTTGGGGTTGGCCCAGAGAATGTGGAACAGGTGGTGCCAGAAGGCCCAGCGGGTGGAGCGTTTGATGCCTTGGCGCCAGCAGACGATCAGCAACGCGCGGATCACCGCGAGTTCGGGAAGCTTGAAGGAGCTCTTCACCCTGGGGGGGCCGAGTTTCAGAAAGTAGCGATGGACCCGATCGAGATACTTATGAGGTTCGTAGAGTTGGCAGAAGGCCTCCACATACTCTTGGGCAATGGCTTCCACCGGCCGGGTTGGCACGAAGTTCATCAGGGTGGTCTGGTTGATGTTGCCGACCTTGTCGATCAGCCGCCCTTCCTTCTCGAGTCTGTGCCACAGGGCTGTATGGGGCAGAGCCTGCAACATCGCGAAGGTGGTGGTGGGGATCGCCGCGGCCTCCGAGAAGTCCACGATCCGCTGGCCGGCACCCTCCTTTTCGCCATCAAAGCCGATGATGAATCCCGCGATCACCCTCAGGCCGGAGCGGGTCACTTTGTCGATAGATTCGAGCAGGGGTGAGCGCGTGTTCTGGAACTTCATCGTGGCCGCGAGGCTGTCGGTGTCCGGAGTCTCAATGCCCATGAAGACGGCGGCAAAGTTGCACGCCAGCATCTGATCGATCAGTTCCTGATCGTCAGCCAGATCAAGGGAGGCCTCGGTATCGAAGCGGAAGGGATAACCATGGACCTTCTGCCATTGTTCAAGGACCGTGAGCATCAGCTTGACGTTGCGCTTATTGCCGATGAAGTTGTCATCCACCATGAACACCCCACCGCGCCAGCCGATGTCGAAGAGGCCGTTGAGTTCGCTGATCAGTTGGTCCGGTGTCTTGGTGCGTGGTTTGCGGCCATAGAGCACGATGATGTCGCAGAATTCGCACTGGAACGGGCAGCCGCGCGAGAACTGCACACTCATTGAGTCGTAGGCACTGAGCTCGAGCAGGTCGTAGCGGGGGATGGGTGTTTTGGACACATCCGGCTTGACGCCATCGGAGCTGAAGCGGCCCCCTGTTTCGCCCCGTTGCCAGGCCTCAACGAACAGGGGCAGGGTGATCTCCCCTTCATCGAGGATCAGGTAGTCGGCCCCAGCGGCCACCAGTTCTTCGGGTGTGGAGCTTGGGTAGGGTCCGCCGACGGCCACTGGCTTGCCATGGCGCTTGGCCAGATTGATCTGGCGAACGATGTCGTCTTTCTGGACGATCATTGCCGACATGATCACGAGATCGGCCCAAAGCCACTCCTGATCGGCGACCGGCCTGATATTGACATCCACCAGCTTGAAGTTCCAATCCTGGGGGAGAATGGCTGCGACGGTGACAAGTCCGAGTGGCGGCAGCAGAACCTTGCGGTTCACCAGCTCAAGAATCTTTTCGTAGCTCCAAAATGTTTTCGGGAATTCTGGGTAGACCAGCAGAACGTTCAAGCTTCGGCACCTTTTCCTGGCGCTGAGTATCAGCAGAATTTAACCAGATGTTAGCAAACATAGCACGAAGCGTCCCAGGCCAATTCCAATGGCTCAGGCTTAGCGGCCTACGCCACGACGTTGTGCAGCAATGACGCTTCTTCGCTCCGGTCTTGTCGCCGGAGTGCAGAGAAATGGCGACAGCAATGGTTTTATCGGCGTTGAAGGCTTCCAGCTTTCCGCTTTGCCGTTTTCAGCAGCGACGAACGAACGGTGGGAGGCAAGAAAGGCGCCAGGGGGCCTGAACCAGGCCTCAGTCCTTCCTTCTCCTGGTCGGTGACCGATCATGCCGATACTGGCGGGTTCAGGTGAGTCGGCGGTTCAGCAGGCCGGCCACCAGCAGGGCCGCCGCGGTGGTGAGCAGCAGCGTGAGGACCAGGACGGGCGTCAGGGGCGCCAGTTGCAGGACCCGCTGGAGGGCGGGGAACGCCATCAACAGCAGCCACAACCCCAGGCCGATGCCGGCTCCGGCGGCGGTGATGCGACTGTGGGGATCCCCGTTCAGCCACACCAGCCCGCCGCCGGCGAGCAACAGCAGCGAGAACACCAGGCTGCGGCGTGATTCGGTGTCCGTGTCGGGCCAGAAGGCCAGCACCAGGGCGGCCACCATGACCACGGCCCCCTGGGTGAGGGAATGGCGCCAGGTGTCGGGGCCGAACAGGGGGGCTTCCGGCGGGCGGGGCGGCTGCCGCATCAGGCCTGGCGTCGCCGGTAGCGCCTCGAACACCACCGTGCAGGCCGGATCGATCACCAGGTGCAGCAGGGCGATGTGCACCGGCAACAGGATCAGGGCCTGGCCCGGCAGCAGCAGCGGCATCAGGCCGAGGGCCGCGATCGGCAGGTGGATGGCCAGGGTGTAGCCCAGGGCCCGGTGCAGGTTGGCATCGACACGCCGGCCCAGTTCCAGGGCCTGCACCAGATCGCTGAAGGTGTCGTTGAGCAGCACCAGATCGGCGGATTCCCGGGCCACGGCCGTGCCGCGCTTGCCCATCGCCACACCGATGTCGGCGGCCTTGAGGGCCGGGGCGTCATTGACGCCATCGCCGGTCATCGCCACCACCTCACCAGCGGCCTGCAGGGCGCGCACCAGCTGCAGCTTCTGCTGGGGCATCACTCGGGCGAACACCGACACCTCGCGGATGGAGGCCGCCAGCGCCTGTGGTGCGAGGGCGTCCAGCTCGGGGCCGGAGAGCACCGGTCCCGGTGGCAGCCCGGCCTGATCGGCGATCGAGCGGGCGGTCACCGGGCTGTCTCCCGTGATCATCACCACGCGAACGCCAGCCCCCCGCGCCGTGGCGATGGCCGCGGGCACATCCGAGCGCAGCGGGTCCGCCAGGGCCACGAAACCCACCGGCTCGAACAGGTAGCCGTGCACGTCCTCGGGCAGGCCACCGCTGCTGGCGGTCGATTGGCCCCCGTGCACCGGCACGCCATCGAGCCCGCAGGCCACCGCCAGCACCCGAAGCCCCTGGCTGGCCAGTCCGTCGGCGGCGGCCAGCAGGCGGGTGGTCTGGTCGGCATCGAGATGACACAGATCGGCGATCGCCTCAGGCGCCCCCTTGGCCGCCAGTTGCAGGACCCCGTCGCTGTCCCGCCAGAGGCGGGAGAACACCAGCAGATTGCTCTGCAACGGGTACTCCCGTTCCAGGGGCCAGTCGGGATGCAGGTGTTCGGTGTCGCCGAGTTGGTCGGCGGCCAGGCGCTGAATCGCCTGTTCCATGGCATCCACCGGATCGCCACGGCTGGCCAGCACCGCCAGCTCCAGCAGCTGGTGAAGGGGCTCCTCCAGGGTCGTGCCGGCCTGCCAGTCCTCCAGATCCGGCCAGGTGAGCAGCTGCTGCACCCCCATGCGGTTCTCGGTGAGGGTGCCGGTCTTGTCGACGGCGAGCACCGTGGCGCTGCCGAGGCTCTCCACCGCCGCGGGCCAGCGGGCCAGCACGCCGATCCGGGCCAGGCGCAGGGCGCCGAGGGCCAGAAACAGGGCCAGCACCACGGGGATCTCGTTGGGCAGCACCGCCAGGGCCAGGGCCAGGGCCGCCAGCAGGGCCCGGGGCCAGTCGCCGCTCGAGGCTCCCTGGATCACGGCCAGGGCGGCGCAGAGGCCGAGGGCCGCCAGCGAGAGCCGGGTGGTCAGCTGCCGGGTCTGGCGTTGCAGCCGGGTGAGAGGCGGCTTCACCGTGGCCAGGCTCTTGCCGAGTCGGCCCAATTCGGTGGCTTCGGCCACGGCCACCACCGTGGCCCAGCCCCGCCCTCCGGACACCAGCGACCCCGCCAGCACCCGTTCGCCAGGGTCCGTGCGGGCCACCGGCAGGGATTCCCCCGTCAGCAGGGACTCATCCAGCCAAAGCCCCACCGCCTCGGTGATCGCGGCATCGGCCGCCACCCGATCCCCCTCCTCCAGGCGCAGCAGATCGCCCAGGCGCACCTGATCGGTTGAGAGTTCCAGATCCTGGCCATCGCGGCGCACATGGGCGCGGGGTGCCGACAGGCGGGCCAGTTCCGCCAGGGCGTGGTTGCTGCGTTGTTGCTGGACGGCATCGAGCAGGCTGATGCCCAGCACGAACGCCAGCAGGATCGCCGCATCGATCCATTCCCCCATCAGGCCGTAGAGGAGGGCGCAGGCCAGCAGCAGCAGATTGGTGGGCTCGAGCCAAGACATCAGCTTCCGTCGGTGCGTCCTGTCCCCAACCTGCGCCGTCAGCCACCACCTGAGCGCCAATGACACCAAGCTGTCTCCCAACGCCGCAGCAATCGGCCGTGGTGCGTTTCGGCAGCGAGATCTGCGGCGACCCCCGCCTGGCCACGGAGCGGGAGTGGCTGGTCACCAACGGCCTGGGCGGCTACGCCATGGGCACGGTGTCAGGGGCGCCGAGCCGCAGCTACCACGGCCTGCTGATCGCGGCCCTCTCGCCGCCGGTGGAGCGCACCCTTCTGGTGAGCCAGCTGCAGGAGTCGGTGGAGGGGGACCCTGGCGCCTGCGGGCCCCTGCAGATCGTGTCTTTTGCCCTCGAGGGCACGGTGCCCCGCTGGCGCTTCGCCTGGGGGGACACCGTGCTGGAGAAGCGGATCTGGATGGCCCAGGGGGCCAACACCACCGTTGTGAGCTACCGGTTGGTGCGCGGCGGCCCGCTCCAACTCCGCCTGACGGCCTGCGTGCAGCACCGCTCGCCCCACGGCGGCGAGCGGCTCGAGCTGACCCTGGCGTTGGCGCCACTGGCCAGGGGCGTGGAGGTGCGTCCGCTGGCGGCGGCGCCGTTTGTGCTGCTCAGCGACCGGGGCCAGTGGTGCCTGGAGGAGCCACCGCTCTGGGTGGAGGGCATCCCCCTGGCGGCGGAGGCCGAGCGGGGGCTGGCGAGCACGGCCGAGCACCTGCGGGCGGCCACGCTGACGCTGAGCCTGGGTCCGCTGGATCCCGCCGTCACCGTCGTGGCCAGCACCCGCCGGGACGCCGACACCGATGGCGAGCGGGCGTTGGCCGAGCGCCGCGACCACGAGCACGGGCTGCTGCGCTCCTGGGCCGCCGCCCAGCCCGCCCTGGCGCCGGCGGCACCCGCCTGGATCCGCCAGTTGGTGCTGGCGGCCGATGCCTTCGTGGTGGAGCGCCTGCCGTCGGGGGCCTCGCTGATCGCCGGTTACCCCTGGTTCAACGACTGGGGCCGCGACACGATGATCAGCCTGGCGGGCCTCACCCTGGTGACGGGCCGCTGCGGCTGGGCCGAACGCATCCTGCGCACCTACGCGGCCCGCGTCAGCCACGGGCTGATCCCGAACAGCTTCCCCGACCGGGCCGACCAACCCCTGGATCAGGGCGCGTACAACACGGTGGACGCCACGCTGTGGTTCTTCCAGGCGCTGGCGGAGCATCGGCAGGCCAGCGGCAGCGACGCCCTGGTGCGGGAGCTCTTTCCCCAGCTGGAGGCGATCCTCGAGCAGCACGTGGCCGGCACCTGGTTCGGGATCCGCATGGATCCGTCCGATGGGCTGCTGGCCGCCGGGGAGGGGGAGACCCAGCTCACCTGGATGGATGCCAAGCCCGGCGACCGGGCCATCACCCCCCGCCACGGCAAGGCGGTGGAGGTGAATGCCCTGTGGGTGAACGCCCTGCGCTCCATGGCCGGTTTCTCGCGGCTCACCGGGGCCGATCCGGGCCGCTGGCAGGCCCTGGCGGATCGGGCCGCGGCGGGCTTCCAGCGCTTCTGGAACCCCCGTATGGGCTGCTGCTTCGATGTCATCGACGGACCTGCGGGAGCTGCCGATGAGCGGCTGCGGCCCAACCAGCTGCTGGCCCTGTCGCTGCCGGAGCCCCTGCTGAGCCCGGCCCAGGCCGCCAGCGTGCTGGCGCTCTGCGGCCAGCGGCTGCTGACGCGCCACGGGCTGCGCACGTTGGATCCGGCCGATCCCGACTACCGCGGCCACTACGGCGGCGATGCCCAGCGGCGGGATGGGGCCTACCACCAGGGCACGGTGTGGGCCTGGTGGCTGGGGCCCTTCGCCCGGGCCCATGCCCGTGTCCACGGGGATGCGGCCCGGGCGCTCTCGTTCCTGGAGCCCATGGCCGATCACCTGGGCGCGGCGGGGCTGGGCAGCCTCAGCGAGATCTTCGACGGCGACGCCCCCCATGACCCGCGCGGCTGCATCGCCCAGGCCTGGTCGGTGGCGCAGGTGCTGGCGGCCTGGACGGCGATCAGTGGTGGAACCCCGAGAGCTTCGGGCCGTTGAGGGCGCCGGAGCCGGGGTGGCTCGCGAAGCCCTCAAGCGACTGGCGGATGTTCTCCAGCAGCAGGTTGGCCAGATCCCGGCTGACGCCATGGCGCACCAGGATCCGTTGCACGGTGATGTCCTGGCAGTGGGCGGGAAGGGTGTAGGCCGGCACCTGCCAGCCGCGCACCCGCAGGCGATCGGCAAGGGCATAGAGGTTGAAATTCACCTCACTTCCCTCCCGGATCTTCCAGCAGAGGGCGGGGATGCCCGATTGATCATCGCCGCCGTAAAGGATCTCGAAGGGTCCCAGCCGGCCGATCTCCTCGGCCAGGTACTGGGCCGTGGCGTAACAGGCGGCATGCACCTTGCGGTAGCCCTCCCGGCCCAGGCGCAGAAAGTTGTAGTACTGGCAGACCACCTGGCCCCCCGGCCGGGAGAAGTTGAGGGTGAGGTCGCGCATGTTGCCGCCCAGATAATTCACCCAGAACACCATCTCCTCGGGCAGATCGGTGGTCTGCCGCCACAGGACCCAGCCCACCCCCAGGGGCGCCAGGCCGAACTTGTGGCCGGAGGCATTGATCGAGCGCACCCGCGGCAGGCGGAAATCCCACACCAGATCGGGGGCGCAGAAGGGAGCCAGGAAGCCGCCGCTGGCGGCGTCCACATGAATGGGAATGTCGAGGCCGGTGCGGGCCTCCAGGTCATCGAGGGCGGCTGCCAGGGCCTGCACCGGCTCGTACTGGCCGGTGAAGGTCACCCCCAGGGTGGGCACCACGCCGATGGTGTTCTCGTCGCAGAGCTCGAGGGCCGCCTCGGGGCTCAGCAGCAGCCGGTCCGGCTGCATCGGGATTTCGCGGTGCTCGATGTCCCAGTAGCGGCAGAACTTGTGCCAGCAGATCTGCACAGGCCCGGTCACCAGATTGGGCCGATCGATCGGTAGGCCCTGCTGCCGGCGCCGAGCCTCCCAGCGGCGCTTCATCGCCAGGCCGCCGAGCATGGCGGCCTCGCTGGAGCCGGTGGTGGAGCAGCCGATGGCGCCATCGATCGCGGGGGCGTGCCAGAGGTCGGCCACCATGCGGGCGCAGCGGGCTTCGATTTCCGCGGTCTGGGGATATTCGTCCTTGTCCTCGATGTTCTTGTCGACGCACAGATCCATCAGGGCGTGCACTTCGTCCTCCACCCAGGTCTGGCAGAAGGTGGCCAGGTTCTGGCGGGAATTGCCATCCAGCATCAGCTCGTCGCGGATGGCGGCGAACACGGCACGGGGATTGTGCTCCCTGCTGGGGAAATGGCTCTTCGGCATGGTGACCGAGAGATCGGAGGAAGAGTAGATGTCGTCCTCCAGGGAGTACCTGGCTGCCGGCTTTTCGTGGAGGGTCATCGATCGCAACGGCGCTCACCTGGCCGGTTCAGGCTAGGAGCGGCGCTGGGGCCGCACCGGTGTCTTGGCCGGTTTGAAACCGCTGCAGTTGCTGGAGGCTCCTGGCCTGCACACCGTTTTGCACAGCGACGATTTCGGCGTCTGGGACAGCCTCCTCGCCGGCACCCTCGGCCATCACCGCAGCAGGCTGCTGCCAGGTTCACCCCCCTTCAGGGCCCATCTCCGCTGGGGACTGTGGCGGATTCGAGGTGCTGCTGCTGCACGGAAGTGGCCGGGTGGAGCTGCAGCGGCGCCTGTGGCAGCTCCTGCAGGAGGCCGACCACGACCACAGCAGCGTCGCCGAACTGATGCAGGCCGCCGGATTGCTGGCCTGCGGCGCCACCGCGGCGGACGATGGCCGCTGCTGGGGGGAATCCCCACGCCGCACGCGTCAGCGACGGACAATGGGCCTCTGACGCGCGAACCCGCCGTGGGTTCTCTCCCCGCCATCACCACCACGGAGCAGGCCTTCGCCCGCTTCGACGGGCTCCCCCCCGTGGAAATCCCATTCATGCTCGGTGCCTGGACGGGGGAGAGCGTCCCCACCGGCCACCCCCTGGACGGCGCCCTGGAGGCCTTCCACTGGCATGGCAAGCGCTTCGACAGCGCCGAGGCGGTTCACCCCCTCGTGTTCACCACCCTCGGTGGCGGCCTGACCTGTCTGGAGCCGAGGACTCTGGGGCCCGGGCTGCGCCTGAGCGACCGTTTCCCGGTGCCGAAATCGGCCCTGGCCGGCCGCCTGTTCCAGCTGGTGATGCCCCTGCTCAGCACCGCCCACTCCAGCGCCCGGCTGCGGATGACCGACTACCGCGGCGTGGTGAGCGCAACGATGCAGTACGACCACCTCCCGATCAACGACGTCTTCCGTCGGCTGGACGAGGACTCCGTGCTGGGGGTGATGGACTTCAAGGGCATGGAGACGCCGTTCTTCTTCCTGCTGCGCCGCGAAGGACCGGCTCCGTCACATTCCGTTACGATTCCTTGAGGCAGGCCCGCACCGGGTGATGGCCCTCTCCGCAACGCTTTGCCCTTCAGCTGATCACCATGCGCTGGACTGCCGCCGACATCCCTGACCAGTCCGGGCGGATCGCCCTGGTCACCGGTGCCAACAGTGGGCTGGGTCTGGAAACGGCCCGGGCCCTGGCCGCCAGGGGTGCCACCGTGCTGCTGGCCTGCCGTTCCCTGGCGAAAGCGGAGCAGGCCCGCGAGGAGCTGCTCACGGCCGCCGCCTCCACCGGCGCCCTCGATGTCCTGCCTCTCGATCTGGCCGACCTGGCCAGCGTGGCCGCCGCCGCCGCCACCGTCGCCGAGCGCTATGGGCGCCTCGATCTGTTGATCAACAACGCCGGCGTGATGGCCCCGCCCCGCCGCCTCACCCGCCAGGGTTTCGAGCTCCAGTTCGGCACCAACCACCTGGGCCACTTCGCCCTCAGCCTCGCCCTGCTGCCCCTGCTGCGCGACCGGCCCGGTGCCCGGGTGGTCACGGTCACCTCCGGGGCCCAGTACTTCGGTCGCATCGCCTTCGACGACCTCCAGGGCGAGCGCCGCTACGACCGCTGGGCCGCCTACGGCCAGAGCAAGCTGGCCAACGTGATGTTCGCCCTGGAGCTGCAGCGCCGCCTCGCCGAGCAGGGCAGCCCGGTTCTCTCCCTGGCCGCCCACCCCGGTATTGCCCGCACCAACCTCCAGCCCGCCTCCATCGCCGCCACCGGCTCACGCCTCGAGCCCCTTGCCTACAGGCTGATGGATCCCCTGTTCCAGAGCGCCGCCATGGGGGCCCTGCCCCAGCTGTTCGCCGCCACCGCCCCGGGGGCCAAGCCTGGTGGCCACTACGGTCCCGACCAGTGGGGCGGCATGCGGGGCTGGCCCACGGAGGTGCGCATCGCCCCGGCCGCCCTCGACGCCGACCAGTGCCGGCGCCTCTGGGATGTGAGCCAGGAGCTCTGCGCCAAAGCCGCGCCGCTGCCGGCCCTGGCCTGAGCCTGTCCCAGGGCTGACCCCCGTAGACTCATCGGCTGCCGATCACCCCTTATGCCCCGCGCCCGCGCCGGAACCACCAGCAAGAGCGCGGCCCCTGGAAACGGCACCTCCGGCGAATCCCCGGAAGCCGCTCTGCGCACCCTGAACGGCGGCAGCCTTGAGGATGTGATCCGGGTCCGGGGCGCTCGCCAGCACAACCTGCGCAACGTGGATCTCACCATCCCGCGCAACCGCATGGTGGTATTCACCGGGGTGAGCGGCAGCGGCAAGAGCTCCCTCGCCTTCGACACGATCTTCGCCGAGGGTCAGCGGCGTTACGTGGAGAGCCTCTCCGCCTACGCCCGCCAGTTCCTCGGCCAGGTGGATAAGCCGGATGTGGATGCGATCGAGGGGCTCTCGCCCGCCATCTCGATCGACCAGAAGTCCACCAGCCACAACCCCCGCTCCACGGTGGGCACGGTCACGGAGATCCAGGACTATCTGCGCCTGCTCTACGGCCGCGCCGGCGAACCCCACTGCCCCCAGTGCAGCCGCTCGATCCGGCCCCAGTCCATCGACGAGATGGTGGACCAGATCCTCACCTTGCCCGAAGGCACCCGCTACCAGCTGCTCGCCCCCGTGGTGCGGGGCAAGAAGGGCACCCACGTGAAGCTGCTGGCGGGCCTGGTGGCCGAGGGCTTCGCCCGGGTGCGGATCAACGGTGAGGTCCGCGAGCTGGCCGACAACATCGAGCTCGACAAGAACCACGCCCACCACATTGAGGTGGTGGTCGACCGGCTGGTGGCCCGTGAGGGCATCAATGAGCGCCTCACCGATTCCCTGCGCACCGCCCTGAAGCGCGGCGAGGGCCTGGCGCTGGTGGAGGTGGTGCCCAAGGCCAACGAGCCCCTGCCCGAAGGCGTGGAACGCGAGCGGCTCTACTCCGAGAACTTCGCCTGCCCCGTGCACGGCGCGGTGATGGAGGAGCTGTCCCCCCGCCTGTTCTCCTTCAACAGCCCCTACGGCGCCTGCCCCGACTGCCACGGCATCGGCCACCTGCGCAAGTTCACGGTGGAGCGGGTGGTGCCCGACCCCTCCCTGCCGGTGTACGCCGCCATCGCCCCCTGGAGCGACAAGGAGAACAGCTATTACTTCTCGCTGCTGTTCAGTGTCGGTGAGGCCTTCGGCTTCGAGCTCAAGACCCCCTGGAACCAGCTCACCGAGGAGCAGCGTCAGGTGCTGCTGCAGGGCAGCCAGGAGCCGATCGCCATCAAGGCCGACAGCCGCTACCGCAAGAGCGAGGGCTACGTGCGGCCCTTCGAGGGGATCCTGCCGATCCTGGAGCGCCAGCTGCGTGACGCCAGTGGCGAATCCGTGCGTCAGAAGCTGGAGAAGTACCTGGAGCTGGTGCCCTGCGAAAGCTGCCACGGCCTGCGGCTGCGGCCCGAAGCCCTGGCCGTGCGGGTGGGGCCCTACGCCATCCACGAGCTCACCTCCGTGAGCGTGGCCGTCACCCTGGAGCGCATCGAGGCCCTGATGGGCGTCGGGGCCAGTGAAGGGGCCGAGCCCCTGCTCAGCAGCCGCCAGATCCAGATCGGCGATCTGGTGCTGCGGGAGATCCGCATGCGCCTGCGCTTCCTGCTCGATGTGGGCCTCGATTATCTGAGCCTGGATCGGCCCGCCATGACCCTCTCCGGCGGGGAGGCCCAGCGGATCCGCCTGGCCACCCAGATCGGCGCCGGCCTGACCGGCGTGCTCTACGTGCTTGACGAGCCCAGCATCGGCCTGCACCAGCGCGACAACGACCGCCTGCTCGCCACCCTCACCAAGCTGCGCGATCTGGGCAACACCCTGATCGTGGTGGAGCACGACGAGGACACGATCCGCGCCGCCGACTACCTGGTGGACATCGGTCCCGGTGCCGGCGTCCATGGCGGCCACATCGTCGCCGAGGGCTCCCTCGACGACCTGCTCAACGCCGAGGACTCGCTCACCGGGGCCTACCTGAGCGGTCGCCGCTCCATCCCCACCCCCGCCGAACGCCGCGATGCCGGCAGCCGCCGGCTCACCCTGTCCAACTGCACCCGCAACAACCTCCAGGGCATCGACGTCGAGATCCCCCTCGGCCGGCTGGTGTGCGTCACCGGGGTGAGCGGCAGCGGCAAGAGCACCCTGGTGAACGAGCTGCTGCACCCAGCCCTCGAGAACCGCCTCGGCCTCAAGGTGCCGTTTCCCTCGGGGCTCGAGGAACTGCGCGGCATCAAGGCGATCGACAAGGTGATCGTCATCGACCAGTCGCCGATCGGCCGCACCCCCCGCTCCAACCCCGCCACCTACACCGGCGCCTTCGACCCGATCCGCCAGGTGTTCGCTGCCACGGTGGAGGCCAAGGCCCGCGGCTACCAGGTGGGCCAGTTCAGCTTCAACGTCAAGGGGGGACGCTGTGAGTCCTGCAGCGGCCAGGGGGTGAACGTGATCGAGATGAACTTCCTCCCCGACGTCTATGTCCAGTGCGACGTCTGCAAGGGGGCCCGCTACAACCGCGAGACCCTGCAGGTCACCTTCCGGGGCCACACCATCGCCGATGTGCTGGAGATGACGGTGGAGCAGGCCGCCGAGGTGTTCGCCGCCATCCCCCAGGCCGGTGACCGCCTCAGCACCCTGGTGGATGTGGGGCTCGGTTACATCAAGCTGGGTCAGCCCGCGCCCACACTCTCCGGCGGTGAGGCCCAGCGGGTGAAGTTGGCCACCGAGCTCTCCCGCCGTGCCACCGGCAAGACCCTCTACCTGATCGACGAGCCCACCACGGGCCTCAGCTTCTATGACGTCCACAAGCTGATGGACGTGATGCAGCGCCTGGTGGACAAGGGCAACTCGATCCTGGTGATCGAGCACAACCTCGATGTGATCCGCTGTGCCGACTGGCTGATCGACCTGGGTCCCGAGGGCGGCGACAAGGGCGGCCACATCGTCGCCATCGGCACCCCCGAGTCCGTGGCCGAAAATGCCGCCAGCCACACCGGCCGCTACCTGCGGCACGTGTTGGAGCAGCATCCCCCCATTCCCCTCGTGGCCTGACCCATGGCTGAACTCACCCCCACCCAGGCGGCCCTGCTGCGCATCGTCTGCACCGTGGCCTGGGCCGACGGCGAATGCTCCACCGCCGAGCGGGAGCTGCTCGCTGAGCTGGTGGCCCGCCACCTGCACGGTGACAGCCCCGGTGGCCTTGGCGAAGCCGAGCGGGAGGCCTTCCTGGCCGAACGGCTGCCCGTGGCGGGTCTGGATACTCTGGTGGCCGAGCTCAGCGGGGCCGATGCCCGCCAACTGGCCTTGAAGCTCAGCTACATGATGGTGAGAGTGGGGCGGCGCTCACCGGCCGAGCCCAGCATCAACGCCCAGGAACGGGTGGCCTACCGCCACCTGGTGGAATTGCTCGCACTGGGTGACGGCAAGATCCAGGAGATTGAGTGGGCCGCCGAAGCCGACCTGCCGAAGAAGGAGGGGCTGGCCCAGCTGTTGGCCGAACTCACAGCCGGCTGGCGCAGCCCCGACGACGGCCGGGGCCCCGCCTGACGCCTCAGGGGAAGGGGACCTCGCCGCTGCCGCTGGGGTGGACCTGGTTGCTGTCGGGCATCCAGTAGCTGAGGTCGTTGTGCCAGTAGAGCCGGCCGGGCACCCGCTGGGTGCTCAGCTTGGTCCGGCCGAGGGCGGACATCAGCTGGGTCATCTCGATCGGTGAGAGGTCGGTGACCATGTCGTTGCCGGCGATCTCCAGCAGGGCCGGCAGCTTGGCGATCGTGGCTGGTTCGGCCAGCTTGCGGAACACCTGGGCCATCACCAGCCGCTGGCGCTCCATCCGGCCCAGGTCGCCCTGTTCGTCGTGGCGGAAGCGCAGGAATCCCTCGAGGCTCTTGCCCTTGAGCAGTTGCTTGCCGGGGTAGAGGTCGATGTAGAGGCCCTGAGCGTTGTCGACGTAGTACATCCGCTTGGGCACGTCCACGTCCACCCCACCGAGGGCTTCGGCCAGCTTGCTGACCGCGTCCAGATTCACCTTCAGGTAGCGGTCGACGGGAGCCGAGAGCAACTGTCCCACCTCCTCCTTGGTGGTCTGGATGCCACCGAGGGCGAACAGGGAATTGGCCTTCACCACCCCCAGCTGGGGGGACTCGATGAAGGTGTCCCGCGGCACCTGGGTGATGTGGGTGATGTCGCCGTCGAGCCGCACGGTGAACATCACGTCGGTGTTCTCACCCACCGCGTCACGACCGAGCACAAGAATGCTGCGGTTTTCGACGGAGAGGGGATTCAGCACCGCCCCGATGCCGCGGGGGGCCGGAATCAGGCCGGCCAGGAACGGGGCGATGCGGGCCGGCAGGGGACCGGCCAGGAGCGCACCCACCGCGATACCCAGCCCGAAGGTGATCAGGGGACGGCGCCGGGAGCGGTGATGGGCCGCAGGCCGGTGCTTCGGATCAGGCCTGGTACTGGACTTCTCAGGGAGCGCCACGGCCCCCAGTTCCCGCCTCTCCCGTGCCTTCCGGGAGCGAGCGAGCCTCGAGGGGGAATGGGCTTGAGTCATTGTGCTACCCGCAGGGCCGCACCTTAAGGCTCAAAGCGCTGAAAAACCAGTGGTGGCGACGGTTTATCGGCTGGTCTGCACCTGCACGAGGGCGGCGGCCCCATCAGCGCGCCCGCGGGCGTCCGCCTCATCGGTGCCGCGGGCCAGGGCCACCCCCATCCGCCGCCAGGGCCGGACGTCGGGTTTGCCGAAAATGATCACCTGGGTGTCCGGCACCGCCAGGGCCTGCTCCAGCCCCAGGTAGGTGGGTGTGCCTGGGCCGCTGGGGGCCTCGGGTCCGGCCAGGATCACCCGGGAGGCCGCCGCTCCAAGGCTGCGGATCGCGGGGATCGGCAGCCCCAGGACCGCCCGCAGGTGCAGCTCGAATTCGCTCAGGTTCTGGCCCACCAGCGTCACCAGGCCCGTGTCGTGGGGCCGGGGCGAGAGCTCGGAGAACACCACCTCCTCGGCCCCGGGCTCGCCGCAGAGGAAGAACTCCACCCCGAACAGGCCGGCGCCGCCCAGGTCGTCGGTGACGGCCTTCGCCATCGCCTGGGCCGCCGCCAGCTGGGCCTCCCCCACCTGGGCGGGCTGCCAGCTGCACTGGTAATCGCCCCGCTCCTGGATGTGGCCGATCGGCGGGCAGAACAGGGTGGGGCCCTGCCACTGGCGCACCGTCAGCAGGGTGATCTCCAGGCTGAAACGCAGGAACTCCTCCACGATCACCCGGGCGCCGGTCCCCCGCGCTCCGGCCATGGCCCCGTCCCAGGCGGCTTCGATGTCGTCGGGGCCATGCACCACGCTCTGCCCCTTGCCGGAGGAGCTCATCACCGGCTTCACCACCACGGGCCAGCCCAGGGGGGCCGCCGCCGCCGCCAGTTCTGCAGCGCTTTCGGCATAGGCGAAACGGGCGGTGCGCAGCCCCAGATCCCGGGCGGCCAGGTTCCGGATGCGGTCACGGTTCATGGTCACCGCCGTGGCCCGGGCGGTGGGAATCACGGTGAGGCCCTCCGCCTCCAGTTCCGCCAGGGCGTCCACCGCCAGGGCTTCGATCTCCGGGATCACCACGTCGGGGCGATGGCGCCGCACCACGGCCTTGAGGGCGTCGGGGTCGGCCATGGCCACCACTTCGCTCACCTGCGCCACCGCCATGGCGGGGGCCTCGGCGTAGCGGTCGACGGCGATCACCCGGCAGCCCAGCCGCTGGGCGGCGATGGCCACCTCCTTGCCGAGTTCGCCGCTGCCCAGCAGCATCACCGTCCGCGGGAAGGGGGAAGGGCCTGGTGCCATGGAGGTGGAGCGGATCGGGCGATCCTGACGCGGCGAGAGCCCTTTCCCCTAACGTGCCGCGATGCTTCCGGTCCTCCCCCCCCTGCCCAGTGGCGTTGGCCCTCTGGCCTTCAGCACCGTCGGCGATGCGGCCAACGGGGTGCTGCCCTTCGGCTGGGATGTGGCCGGCTTCCAGAAATGGACGCTGATTTATCTGGGCGTCTCGTCCCTGGCCTTCGTGGTGGTGTGGCTGGTGGGCTATCTGCGCCGCTGAGCGTCCTGGCCCCCCACCCGCCTGACGGCGATCAGGCCCTGGGCTCATCCAGCAGGGTGAGCTGGCTTTCGGCCGATTCCTCGCTCACGAACCCGTAGGCCCCGAACACGGCGGGATCGGGGTGGGTGATGCGCTGCCCCTCCGGGTGGCGCTCCACCTTGAAGCCCTCGCCGGCCATGCGGCGCATCAGGGCCGCCGCCTCCTCGAACCGTGCCGCCATGGCTTCCAGGCTGGCGCAGTCGGCGGTGAGACCCGTTTCCTTCCAGGTGAAAAACGCCATGGGCCCGGGTGCGACGGAGCAATGGGCGGGGTCGCCGCGATTGACGACCGGGAGCGGCTGCTCAGGGCAGCAGCACCAATCCCACCAACACCAGTATCAGGCTGACGCCCCACAGACCGAGCACCACGCGCTGCTCCGGCAGACCCCCCAGTTCGAAGTGGTGATGCAGCGGGGCCATGCGGAACAGGCGCCGCCCCTGGCCATTGGCGCCTTTGGTGGCCTTGAACACCCCCACCTGCAGGATCACCGAGAGGGATTCGGCCAGGAACACCCCCCCCATCAGCAGCAGCGGCCAGAGGCTGTCGGTCAGCAGGGCCACCGAGGAGAGGGCTGCCCCCATGGCCAGGGAGCCGGTGTCGCCCATGAACACCCTGGCCGGGTGGCGGTTCTGGCTGAGGAAGCCGAGCCAGCAGCCCGCCATCGCTGTGCAGAAGGCGGCCAGCACCGGATCCCCGCCGTGGCCCCGCAGCATCAGCTGCAGCCCCATGCCCGTGAACACGATGGCGCCGCAACCGGCGGCCAGGCCATCGAGCCCATCGGTGAGGTTGGTGGCGTTGCTTTCGGCCAGGAACACGAACAGGGCCAGGGGCCAGATCAGGAACCCGAGGGTCAGCACCCGGCCGAACGGCAGTCCAAGATCGCCCGGTACGCCTCCCCCCAGCCAGCCGCCCTGGTGGGCCCAGACCAGGAAGCCCACCGCGCTGATGGCCTGGAGCAGCAGCTTGCCCCGGGGGCTCAGGCCCGTGTTGGTGCGGCGGGTGAGGCTGCGCCAGTCGTCGACGGCACCGATGGCCATGTAGGCCAGGGTGACCGCCGCCACCGCCAGCAGGCGCGGATCCTGCGGGCTGATCAGCCCCCCCACCAGCACCCCCACGGGCACCACCAGCAGGCCCCCCATCGTTGGCGTGCCCGCCTTGCTGTGGTGCGCCTGGGGGCCCTCATCGCGGATCACCTGGCCCAGCTTCAGGGCCCGCAGGCGGGGCACCCCGAGGGCCGCCACCCCAGCGCTGACCAGAGCCGCCACCACCAGGGGCAGGGTCAGCATGGAATTGGCCACCAGGGCGTCGCTGGCCAGGCAAGCGGTCAGCAGGATCAGGGCGAGCAGGGTCGCAGGCGTGCGGCCGTCGCGGGAGGCCATCGGAGGGGCTGCAGGGTGGTGACGGATCGGACCGTCAGTCCTCCCAGTCTTCCTCCGAGGGCTCGTCGGCCGGGCTGTAATCCTCTTTCTCGCCCATCAGCGCCGACAGCTCCTCCTCTTCCACCGTGCTCACATCGGTGCTGGCCGTTTCCTCATCGGCCACCAGGCGGCCGCTGGCCTCCAGCAGGCTCAGCAGATCGGGCTCATCCCGCAATGGCAGCACCGGCGCCGGCTCGTTGCGCCGGTAGCGGGTCAAGGAGGGGTTGATCGTGTCGAGAATGCTCATGCCGTCAGGCTGGGTCGTCAAGGACCGACTCAACACCCTACCGCGCCGCCCATGAACACCGCCAAGATCCTGGAAGTGGGCCGTCTCTGGTCGGCGGCCCTCATCCTCAGCACCCTGCTGGCCGCGGCCGCCATCCGCTGGCCCCAGCCCCTGCCGATCGTGCCGGGGGTGGTGGCGGCCCTGGTGCTCGGACCGCCCCTGCTGCTGGCCCTGGTGGTCCTGCTTCGCTGGCGCCTGCCGGCGGCGGACCAGGGGGGAGAATGGCCCCAGGCGACAGAATCGGTCGCCACTGAACAGGAGCTTCACTGATGGCGGAGATGGGGCAGCAGGTGGCGGGTGGTGCACCGCAGACAGGAACGCCGCGTGCCGAGCGGGTGGTGCTCGCCTATTCCGGTGGTGTCGATACCAGCGTCTGCATCCCCTACCTGATGCGCGAGTGGGGGGTCAAGGAGGTGATCACCTTCGCCGCCGACCTGGGCCAGGGCGATGAACTCGAGCCGATCCGGCTCAAGGCCCTGGCGGCCGGCGCCAGCCGCTCCCTGGTCGACGACCTGATCGATCCCTTCATCCGCGAGTTCGCCTTCCCCGCCATCCGGGCCAATGCTCTCTATGAGGGCCGCTATCCCCTGTCCACGGCCCTGGCCCGCCCCCTGATCGCTCGCCGCCTTGTGGAGGTGGCCCGGGAGGTGGGTGCCGATGCGGTGGCCCACGGCTGCACCGGCAAAGGCAACGATCAGGTGCGCTTCGATGTCGCCATCGGTGCCCTGGCCCCCGACCTCAAGGTGCTGGCTCCGGCGCGGGAATGGGGCATGAGCCGGGAAGAGACGATCGCCTACGGCGAGCGCTGTGACATCCCGGCGCCGGTGAGCAAGACATCCCCCTATTCGATCGACCTCAACCTGCTGGGCCGCAGCATCGAGGCCGGTCCCCTGGAGGACCCGATGGTGGAGCCGCCGGAGGAGGTCTTTGCCATGACCCGCTCCGTGGCGGACGCCCCGACCGAGGGGCAGGTGGTGGAGATCGCCTTCGAGCAGGGCAATCCGGTGGCGATCGATGGCGAGCGCCTCGACGCGGTGGCCCTGATCCGGCGGGCCAACGCCCTGGCAGGGGCCCATGGCTTCGGCCGCCTCGACATGATCGAGAACCGGGTGGTGGGCATCAAGAGCCGGGAGATCTACGAAACCCCCGGCCTGCTGCTGCTGATCCGCGCCCACCAGGAGCTCGAGAGCCTCACCCTGGCCGCCGACGTGCTCCGCTACAAGCGCCAGATCGAGATGAGCTGGGCGGATCTGGTGTACCAGGGCCTCTGGTTCGGCCCCCTCAAGGACGCCCTCGACGGCTTCCTCGACCGCACCCAGGCCACGGTGAACGGCCTTGTGCGGATCCGGTTGCAGAAGGGCAGTGCCACCGTGGTGGGGCGCTCCAGCGCCAGCGACAGCCTCTATGTGCCCGACATGGCCACTTACGGCGCCGAGGATCTCTTCGATCACCGCGCCGCCGAGGGCTTCATCTACGTCTGGGGGATGCCTACGCGGTTATGGGCCGCCCGTCGTCGTGGCGACTGATCTTCTGGATTGTCCCCTCGCCCGGGCGCCCGTTGGTGTCCGGGCCGCCCAGCCGCAGGGCCCGCTTCAGGGCCTGGCCCCAGCCTTCTTTCCTGGCCACCGTGGACAGCAGCAGGGGCTGGGGGCGGCCTGAGCCAGGCGGCGGTGGACCGTCTGCGGCAGCCGGATTGAGGCTGTACAGCCGCTCCCGCAGGGCCTGGTTGTCGTCGAGCAGATGCTTCTGGTGCTCCATCACCGTGGCCAGGCGCTGCTGGAACTTTCGCTCGAAGATCTCGGGAAGGTCTTCGAGCATTTCATGCAGCGCCTTGAGCTCATCCCGTGCGGCTGCCAGCTCCATCTCGAGCTGCTGGGCGTCCTGGCCGGTGGTGGTGATGGCCAGGCTTGAGGCCGCTGCTGCCGCCTGGGGGGCCTTGGCCGCAGCCGGTGGCGCGACTGGGTCCAGCAGGATCGGCTCAGCGTCGATCGCCTCGCGGGGGAGGGCCGCCGCCGTGTCGGCGCCGGCGGCAGGCACCTCGCCGAAGCTGAAGCTGGCCGGCGGCGGTGGCGCCAAAGGGGCCACCGGCTGGCCGGGGGTCAGCACGCTCGGTGCAGGTGGCGCCTGATTGGCGGGCCAACCGGAGGGCGTGTAGGCCGGCTGGGCCGGCACCACACGGGATGGGAGGGTCCCCTCCGGAGTGGCGTCCTCCTTGTCCGCAGTTGTCATCGCCTAGGAGCGTGTCGCATGTTGCGGCCAGGGCAAGACGCCGTGGCTGGGTCCCTTTGATTCAGGTATGGCCAATCACAGCCTGCCGAACCTGGCTCAGGCCGTGGCCATCGATGCCCGGAACAGCTTG
>NZ_JAYGHY010000054.1:0-20232 GCF_034931305.1 Cyanobium gracile UHCC 0281
GGCCAGCTCCGCTGGCAGGGCAGCCGGCCGGAGGCGGGGCGGGCTCGGGGCCTGCCCCTGGGGGAACTCACCTGGAACCACACCACCCTGCACTGGCGGGCCCAGGCCCCCGACTGGACCTACCTGCAGCTGCTGCTGCCCCGGCCGGAGGCGCCCCTGCTGGAGGCCGTGCGCCAGCGCTGGGGCAGCGATGTGCTCTGGCACCTGGAGGCGGTGCGTTACCTAGGGGCGCCGCGGCTGACGGCCCTGCCCCTGGTGCGCTGGCAGGGACCCCAGGCCCTGGCCGACCTCGTCGCCCAGTGCCGTGAGCTGGGGGCGGTGCCGTTCAACCCCCACGTGATCACCGTCGAGGACGGTGGCCTCGGGGTGGTGGACGCCGATCAGGTGGCGGCCAAGGCCGCCTACGACCCGGCCGGGCTGATGAACCCGGGCAAACTCAGGGGCTGGGTGGGCTAGGTGTGCGCTCAACGCCTCAGCCGCACTCCAGGCTGATCCGGGTGTCGGCGCCGGTCACCGGGTTGGTGCCGCGGGCGTCGCGGCAGAGGTGCCGCTGGTCCACCCGGTCGAGCAGGGCATCGGTGAAGTCCGCATCGGTGACCGTGGCGCCGGTGAAGTTGCTGCCGGAGGCGATCGCCCCCCGCAGCACTGCGCCGGTGAGGTCGGTGCCGCTCATGTCCACCTTGTCCATCAGGGCGTCGCTGAGATCGGCACCGCGGAAGTCGGCCTCGGGGAAGGCCGCCTGGGTGAGGATCGCCCCGTGCAGATCGGCCTCCCTGAAAATGGACTGGCGGGCCGTGGCCCCGGCGAAGGAACTGCCGGCCAGCTGCTGGCCGCTGAAGTCCTTGCCGCTCTGGTTGGTGAGCGTGTAATCCACCCGGTCCTGGTTGTCGGCCCGGGCGCTGGGGACGGCCAGCAGCAGGGTGGCCAGGAGCACCAGAGCCAGCAGCAGTGGCACGAGCCCCCGGCGGGGGGATTGCCCCGGCGGCCTTCGGGAACTGCCGGCGGGCCTGGGGGCATCGGTTCCGAAGACCGTCGTCATGGGCCGTGGCTGCCGGGGACGTCCCCAGGCTGGACCAGCGCCGGGGCTTCGTCAGCCTGGGCGGCATCGAGCAGCGGAAGCACTGCGCCCAGCAGGAACAGGGAGCCGGCCACCAGCGGCAGCGGGCCGGGGGCCAGCAGGCTGTCCAGTCCGGCCTCCAGGCTGCCGGCCTCCTCGAGCTGGTCGGCCAGGCCGGGGCAGGCGGCGGCCAGCTCCTGCCGCGACCAGCTGGGATGCTCCGGCACCGCCACCACCACCGCCCGATCACCGGGACGCAGCAGCAGTTTGAGCATCGCCGCCCCCTCCTTGTGGCGTTGGATGCCCAGCAGCCAGCGGCGCGGCCGCCCACCCTGGAGATCACCATCGATCCGGTCGAGTTCCCTGCGCAGGGCCGCCGCCGCCGGGGGATTGTGGGCCCCATCGACCAGCAGTTCGCGGCCCCGCCAGTGGTGGCTCTCCAGTCGCCCGGGCCAACGGGCCGCCGCCAGGCCGGCGCGGACCATGCCCTCCTCGAGGGGCCTGCCGGCCAGTGGGCCGTCCGGGGCCGTCAGGGCCCTGGCCATGGCCACGGCCACGGCGCCGTTGTGGCGCTGCAGCTCCCCCGCCAGGCCCAGTTCGGGTCCGCCATCGGCCACGGTGGGCAGGGGGTCGAGCCAGTGCAGGCTGGCGCCACGGCGGCGGGCCTCCGTCTCCAGCACCCGGCGGGCCTCGGGTTCCTGGGCGGCGCTGAAGGCCCGGCAACCCGGCCCCATCACGGCGGCCTTCTCGGCGGCGATGGCGGCCAGGGTGTCGCCCAGGTGTTCGCGATGGTCGAGGCCGATAGCCCCGAAGCCGATCACGGGCCGGTGGGGATGGAGGGTGGTGGCATCGAGGCGACCCCCCAGGCCCACCTCCAGCACCGCCAGATCCACCCGCTCGCGGGCAAAGCGGTCGAAGGCCGCGGCCGTGATCAGCTCAAAGGGGGTGAGCCGGTGACGGCGGGCGAGGGGCTGCCAGCGGGCCAGGTCGGCCCGCAGGGTGGCGGCCGCGATCCAGGCGTCATCGATCGCGATCCGTTCGCACCAGCTCACCAGATGGGGGGAGCGGTAGGTGCCCACGTGCACGTTGGCGGCCCGCAGGATGGCGTGCAGAAAGGTGCAGATCGAGCCCTTGCCGTTGGTGCCGGCCACCTGGGCCGCGACGAAGCGCCGCTCCGGATGCCCCCCGTCGCCCAGGGCGCCGCCCAGGCGCTCCAGGCCCAGGTCGACGCCGCGGAGGGCGAAGGGCTCAAGCAGGTCGCCCAGGTCGACGGGGGGGGGCAGCAGGGACGGCAAGGGTGGTGAGCGGGATCAATCGAGGGTGCTGAGGGCCTTCTCCAGGCGCTTCACTGCCTTGCGCAGCTGGCGGGGCTTGATCACCAGTGGCGGCACGAAGCGGACCACCCCGGGGCCGGCGGGCACCAGCAGCAGGCCCTCGGCCATGGCTGCCTTGACGATCTCCGGGGCCGTGACCCCGCCCTCCCGCAGCACCAGGCCCCGCAGCAGGCCCCAGCCCCGTTCGCCGGCCAGGGTGTCGGGATGGCGGGCCACCAGCTCCTGGAGCAGGGATTGCAGCAAGGCACCGTTGGCGCTCACTTTGGCCAGCAGGCCCCGGCGTTCGATTTCCTCGATGACCGTGAGGCCGGCCCGGCAGGCGAAGGGATTGCCGCCGAAGGTGCTGGCATGGTCGCCGGGGCGGAAGTGGTCCACCGCGGCCTTCACCGCCAGGGCGCCGATGGGGATGCCACCGCCCAGGCCCTTGGCCATGGTCAGGGCGTCCGGTTCGACCCCCAGCTGTTCGTAGCCCCACCAGTGGCCGCTGCGGCCGACGCCGATCTGCACCTCGTCAAAGATCAGCAGGATCTGGTGGGCGTCGCAGAGCTCCCGCACCCGCTGGAAGAAGGTGGGATCACCGGGGTTCACGCCCCCCTCCCCCTGGAGGGGTTCGAGCAGCACCGCGGCCACGCGGGGACCCTCGGCTTCACAGGTGGCCAGCAGCGCTTCGAAGCCGGCGGTGTCGTTGTAAGGGAAGTAGCGGAAGCCCGACACCATCGGCTCGAAGCCCTGGTGGTACTTGGGCTGGCCCGTGGCGGTCACCGCCGCCAGGGTGCGGCCGTGGAAGCTGGCCTGGGCGCTGAGGATCAGGGGCTCGGCGATGCCGCGCACCAGATGGCCGTGCTTGCGGGCCAGCTTGATGGCCGCCTCATTGGCTTCGGCGCCGGAATTGCAGAAGAAGACCCGGTCGGTGCAGCTGCGGGCCGTGATGGCCGCGGCCAGTGCCTCCTGTTCCGGGATCCGGTAGAGGTTGGAGACGTGCTGGAGGCGGCCCAGCTGCTGACAGAGGCGACGCCGCAGCACCGGGTCGCTGTGGCCGAGGGTGCAGACGGCGATGCCGGCCACCATGTCGAGGTAACGCCGGTTCTGCTGATCCCATAGCCAGACCCCACGGCCCCGCTTCAACGCCAGGGGGTAACGGGCGTAGGTGTCCATCACCGGTTGGATGGGAGCGGTGGGACTCGAACCCACATGCCCGAAGGCGCTCGATTTTGAGTCGAGTCCGTCTACCAATTCCGGCACGCTCCCGAAGGAAGGACTCTAGGTCGCGACGGCTGGCTAGGCCGCGACGGAGGGCAGCCTGCGGATCGAAGCGCCGGCGGCATTGAGTTTGCCCTCCAGATCGGCGTAGCCCCGATCGAGGTATTCCAGGCCCCGCACGGTGGTGATGCCGTCGGCGGCGAGGCCCGCCAGCACCATGGCGGCGGAGGCGCGCAGGTCGGTGCCGTGCACCGGGGCGCCGCTGAGGCGGGCGACCCCCTCGACGCAGGCGGTGTTGCCCTGCATGCGGATGTCAGCCCCCATGCGCTGCAACTCGGCCACATGCTGGAGGCGGTTCTCGAAGATGTTCTCCACCACCATGCTGGTGCCTTCGGCGGTGGCGAGCAGGGCCATGAAGGGGGCCTGCAGGTCGGTGGGGAAGCCGGGGAAGGGCTGGGTGCGCAGATCCACCGCCCGCACCTTGCTGGCGGTGAGGATCAGGCCCTGGCCGTCGGCCTCGATGAGGCAGCCCGCCTCCTCGAGTTTGGTGATCACGGCGCCGAGGTGCTCGGGCAGGGCGGGGAACACCCGCAGCCTGGAGCGGGTGATGGCCCCGGCCAGCAGGAAGGTGCCCGCTTCGATGCGATCGGGGATGACGGCGTAGTCGGCCCCGTGCAGCCGCTCGACGCCGACGATGGTGATCGTGGGGGTGCCGGCGCCGCGCACCTTGGCCCCCATGGCCAGCAGCAGCCGGGCCAGATCGATCACCTCCGGTTCCTGGGCGGCGTTGTCGATGACCGTTTCGCCGTCGGCGAGGGCGGCCGCCATCATCAGGGTCTCGGTGGCGCCGACGCTGGGGCAGTCGAGGTGGATGTGGCCGCCGGTGAGGCGGCGCTGGCGGCCAGGCACCACGGCGGTGACCACACCGTGCTCGATGGTGACCTGGGCGCCGAGGGCCTTCAGTCCCTTGACGTGCTCCACCACAGGCCGGGTGCCGATCTGGCACCCACCGGGCAGGGGCACCTGGGCCATGCCCATGCGGGCCAACAGGGGTCCGATGCAGAAGAAGCTGGCCCGCAGGCTGTTGACCAGCTCGTAGGGCGGGGCAGCGGTGGTGATGTGGTCACCGTGCAGAACGATCGCGTCGCCCCCCCGCTGCACCCTCACCCCCAGGGCGGCAAGGATCTCCCCCATCGCCGTGATGTCGGTAAGCGGGGGCACATTGCTCAGCCGCAGACCGTCTTCGGTGAGCAGGCAGGCGGCCATCAGCACCAGGGCCGAATTCTTGGCGCCGCTGACCCTCAGTTCCCCGTCCAGTCGCCGTCCACCACTGATCTCCAGCCTGGTGCCGGCGATGGCCTTGACAGGCATGGGGGATACGGTCATGGACGGAAGTCCTGGTATCAATTTCTGGGGCATCTTGACAACGAATGATCCCGTCGTCTAGGGGGTCGCCGCTCAAACTGTCTTGTTCTTCCAGGTCTTTCCGGCAACGTTCCTCGGGGGAGCTGCCAGTGGTCGCTCGAGCGGAGGTGCCCACCGGTGATGATTTATGCTCCTTGGAGCGCCGCGGCTTCCGTGGCGGCTAACGCCCGCGGATGTGGCGGAATTGGTAGACGCGCTAGTTTCAGGTACTAGTGGCAGCAATGTCGTGGGAGTTCAAGTCTCCCCATCCGCATAACTAACCCATGATTGTCCTCAAGATCACCAACGCTTCCGATGTCGTCGCCTCGAACATCGGCAAGTTCCTGGAACGGCTCACCCCTGATAGCTACGACCAGAACAAGGTGGAAGACATTGTGATTGACCGACTGGCTGCCAACCTCAGGGCTGAAGGCATCCGCGGCGAGGTGGCGGCCGTCAAAGGGCTGGATCTTCATGACGACGATCTGGTCATCCACGACCGCCTCAAGATCCGACGCCGCAAGAGCATCTGACGTCAGTGGGCTTTCCCGCTGAGCGTCCCGGCCAGCCCCCTGGCGGCGAGACAATCCGCAGTGTCCGCAACCCTCTGATCCAAGCGGTGCGGCGCCTGCACCGTTCCAGTGGCCGGCTGGAGCGGGGCCTCCTGCTCCTGGAGGGAACCCACCTGCTCCAGGAAACCCTCGGCCTTGGCCTGCGGCCCGAACTGGTGCTGGCCACCCCGGACTGGCTGGAGCGCCACGGTGTCCTGTTGGAGCGGCTGCCGGAGCCTGGCCGGTTGCGGTCTGCCAGCCCCGAGGTCCTGGCCGCTGCCGCCACCACCCGCCATCCCGACGGGGTGCTGCTGACCCTGGCGATGGCCCAGCTGCCTGCCCCCGCAGCGGGAGGTTCAATCCCGGGCTTTGTCCTCGCCCTTGACCGGCTCCAGGATCCGGGCAACCTCGGCACCCTGCTGCGCACCGCCCTGGCGGCGGGGGTGGAGCGGGTGTGGCTGGCCGAGGGGGCCGATCCGTTGCAGCCCAAGGTGCTGCGGGCTTCCAGCGGAGCTGCCCTGGCCCTGTCGATCGAGCGGATGACGTCCGCCGATCTGCACACCCGGCTGGCCGAGGCTCAGGGCGACGGCCTGCAGCTGGTGGCGGCGATGGTGCCCGAGATCGTGGGCGCGGTGCGGCCGTACTGGGAACTGGACTGGTGTCGGCCCACGGCCCTGTTGCTGGGTAATGAGGGGGCGGGGCTGGCGCCAGAACTGAGCCAGCTGGCCGACCAATGGGTGACGATCCCCCACAGCCCCGCGGTGGAATCGCTCAATGTGGCGGCCGCAGCGGCCCTGCTGCTGCTGGAGCGCCCCCGCCAGGCCCACGGCAGGCCCGCGCCCTGACAGGGGAGAATGCCTCCACCCATGCAGCCCCATCCGGTGACCGCAGCACCCGCCACCCCCCCCTCCGGGTTCGATTTCGACGTGATCGTGATCGGCGCCGGTTATGGCGGTTTCGATGCGGCCAAGCACGGGGCCGACCACGGCCTGAAGGTGGCGATCGTGGAATCCCGCGACATGGGCGGCACCTGCGTCAACCGGGGCTGTGTCCCCTCCAAGGCCCTGCTGGCCGCCAGCGGCCGGGTGCGGGAACTGGCCGACGCCGAGCACCTCAAGGGCTTCGGCATCCATGCGGCGCCGGTGCGCTTCGAGCGCCAGAAGATCGCCGACCATGCCGCCCAGCTGGTGGCCACGATCCGCACCAATCTCACCAAGACCCTGGAGCGTTCCGGCACCACGATCCTGCGGGGCAAGGGACGCCTCGACGGGCCCCAGCGGGTGGCGGTGCGGGAGGCCAGCGGGGTGGAGCGCGTCTATACGGCCCGTGAGGTGATCGTCGCCACCGGCTCCGATCCCTTCGTGCCGCCCGGCATCGAGACCGACGGGCGCACCGTGTTCACCAGCGACGAGGCCATCAACCTGGAATGGCTGCCCCGCTGGATCACCATCATCGGCAGCGGCTACATCGGCCTGGAGTTCGCCGATGTGTATACGGCCCTGGGCTGTGAGGTCACCATGATCGAGGCCCTCGATCGGGTGATGCCCACCTTCGATCCGGACATCGCCAAGATCGCCGCCCGCCATCTGATCGACGGCCGCGACATCGACGCCCGCGCCGGCGTTCTGGCCAGCCGCATCACCCCCGGCTGCCCGGTGAAAATCGAACTGGTGGACATGGCCAGCCGCGAGCCGGTGGAAACCCTGGAAGTGGATGCGGTGCTGGTGGCCACCGGCCGGGTGCCGGTGAGCAAGGAGCTCAACCTGGCCAGCGTCGGCGTGGAGACCAACCGGGGCTTCATCCCGGTGGACGACGGCCTGCGGGTGCTGGCGAACGGTGAGCCGGTGCCCCATCTCTGGGCCGTGGGCGACGTGACCGGAAAAATGATGCTGGCCCACACCGCTGCCGCCCAGGGCACGGTGGCGATCGAGAACATCCTCGGCCACGCCCGCCGCATCGACTACCGCTCGATTCCCGCCGCCACCTTCACCCACCCGGAGATCAGTTCCGTGGGGCTCTCGGAAGCGGACGCCAAGGATCTGGCCGAGAAGGAGGGCTTCGCCCTGGGCAGCGTGCGCAGTTACTTCAAGGCCAACTCCAAGGCCCTGGCTGAGCTGGAGAGTGACGGGTTGCTCAAGCTGCTGTTCCGCAAGGACACCGGCGAAGTGCTGGGGGCCCACATCTATGGCCTGCATGCGGCCGACCTGATCCAGGAGATCGCCAACGCGGTGGCCCGGCGCCAGGGGGTGCGGCAACTGGCCAGCGAAGTGCACACCCACCCCACCTTGAGCGAGGTGGTCGAAGTGGCCTACAAGCAGGCCGCCGCCAGCCTGGCCACGGCGGTGGGTGCCTGAGATGGAGATCCGACGCCGGCCCCCCAACCCTTCGGTCCGGGTGGCCCACCTCGAGTTCGGCACCCCCCATCCGGAGGAGCGCCCCCGCCACATCCTTGAGGAGATCGTCTGGGAAAAGGACAGGGAGGTGACGGCCGCCCGCGAGCGCGTCAGCTTGGACGCGCTGAAGCAACAGATCGCGGACCTGCCTCCCACCCTGGATTTCTGCGGGGCCCTGCGCGCCAGTTGCCGCAAACCGGCGGTGATCGCCGAGATCAAGAAGGCCAGCCCCAGCAAGGGGGTGATCCGGGAGGATTTCGATCCCGTCGCCATCGCCCGCGGCTACAGCGACGGCGGCGCCAGCTGCCTGTCAGTACTGACCGACAAGCGCTTCTTCCAGGGGGGCTTTGACGTGCTGGTGGCGGTGCGCGAAGCGGTGGCACTGCCCCTGCTCTGCAAGGACTTCATCCTCAGCCCCTACCAGCTGTTCCAGGCCCGGGCCGCCGGGGCCGACGCCGCCCTGCTGATTGCGGCGATCCTCACCGACCAGGATCTGGCCTACCTGCTCAAGGTGGCCAGGGGCCTGGGGCTGGCGGTGCTGGTGGAGGTGCACGATGCGGCGGAGCTGGAGCGGGTGCTGCAGCTGGAGGGTGTGAACCTGATCGGCATCAACAACCGCGACCTGGCCAGCTTCACGGTGGATCTGGCCACCACTGAACGGTTGATGGAACGCTTCGGCGAGCAGGTGCGTGCCCGCGGCTCCTTGCTGGTGAGCGAATCAGGCCTGGTCAGCCGAGCCGACCTCGACCGGGCCGTGGGGGCCGGTGCCGATGCCGTGCTGGTGGGGGAGGCCCTGATGCGGCAGGAGAATGTGACGGCGGCCCTGGAGACCCTGATCGGCGGCTGAGACAGGGCCGCGCAGGGATCACTCCTTCTCCAGCACCGCCCTGGCGGCATCGAGCTGGGCGCGGGCTTGCTGACTGACTTCGGGATAGTGGAGGTGCAGGGAATCGAGGGTTTCGATGATGGCGGCCGCCACGGCCATGCGGGTGAACCACTTGTTGTCAGCTGGCACCACATACCAGGGAGCGTGACAACTTGAGGTGTGCCGAATCGTTTCGGTGTAGGCCTCCATGTAGTCATCCCAAAAGGCCCGTTCCTTGATGTCGTTGGCAGAAAACTTCCAGTTCTTTTCGGGACGGTCTAAGCGTGCGAGAAAGCGTTTGCGCTGCTCCTTCTTGGAGACGTTCAGGAAGAACTTCCGAACAATGATGCCATTGTTGCTCAAGTACTCTTCATAATTTCGGATGTCGCGAAAGCGCTCTTTCCAGATGTCCTTTGTGAGACGATCAGGTGGCAAGGTCTGCCTGGCCAGCATCTCGGGATGCACCCGAACCACGAGGGTTTCCTCGTAGTAACTCCGATTGAAGATGCCGATGCGACCCCGTTCGGGTAGGGCATTATTGCTTCGCCAGAGAAAATCGTGGTCCAGTTCCACGGAAGAGGGTGCTTTGAACGAGGTCACCTGACAGCCCTGGGGATTGACGCCACTCATCACATGCTTGATCGTGCCATCTTTCCCCGCCGCATCCATCGCTTGGAAGATCAGCAGCAGGCCCCAGCGATCCTGGGCATAGAGCAGATCCTGATAGTGCGCCAACATCTCCACGCCTAGCGCGAGTGCTTCCTTGGCACGGGATTTGTCTGCAGGGTCTAGCGAGAGCGTTTCGCCGGGATCGTAATCCTTGAGATGGAAGCGGTCGCCATTCTGAACACGGAAGGGTTTGACAATGCTTCTGGCACGCTCAACAAAGTCCTTCTTGTCCACGCTCCTCAGCTGCGGCATCCTTCCCACTGATACACCTGATCTGAGGTGCCGCCTGACCTTCCACCACACTTCGTAAAAGTGGTGAGCCCTTTTGTATTCGATCCGACCCTCAAGAACCCGAGCTAGCTCTTGAATTCCATGCATTGAAAGAAAGCCTAGCCACATTCCTTGCCGTTTGGCGTCAGGATAAAAAGTCTTACGAAGATTCACCTGCTCTCTTGCCGTGATTAAAGTTTGGCGGGAGGTGCAGCATGCTTGAGCCATGGCATGGGCAGCGAGCCACTACCGTGAAAGCCAACACCCGAGACGTTCAGCTTCCATCAGCTCGGCACCGGTTCTGATCCTCTGATCGTCCTCCCCCATGCTTGGTTCCCTCGTCAGCTACTCGAAGATCCTCGAGATTGTCGGCGACATTCTCCGCGTCGAAGTGCCTGCAGGCTCCAGCGAGAATGAAGCGGCACCACGGTTCAACGATCTGGCGGTTGTGGAAAACCGAAATGGCACGTTTTCCCTCGCTCAGGTGATTGCGTTGAAGCAGGACTCGGTCTCTCTGCAGGTTTTCCGCGGTACCAAGGGGGTGGCCACCGATTCCGCTGTGCGTTTTCTCGGTCATCCGATGGAGGCCACTTACTCCAGCAATATTCTGGGGAGGGTGTTTCGGGGTACCGGTGAGCCGATCGACGGAGGCCCCAGCCTTGCAGAAGATCCGAAAGTGCCGATTGGGGGGCCTTCGGTGAATCCCATGTGTCGGATTCTGGCCTCAAAGATGATTCGCACGAATGTGCCGATGATCGACGTCTTCAATTGCCTCGTGGAGAGCCAGAAGATCCCGATCTTTTCGGTGTCAGGCGAACCCTTCAATGCTTTTCTGGCCCGCATCGGGATTCAGGCCGATGCCGATGTGGTCGTTTTTGGTGGCCTCGGTCTCATCTTCGATGACTACTACTCGTTCCGCAAGACATTTGAAGATGCCGGAGTTTTCTCGCGTACGGTGATGTTTGTGAACCTGGCCTCTGATCCAATCGTTGAGCGATTGCTGATTCCTGATATGGCCTTGGCGGTGGCCGAGCGCTTCGCTGTCGAGGAGGGGAAGCGGGTGTTGGTGCTGCTCACCGACATGACATCGTTTGCCGATGCCCTGAAGGAAATCAGTATCGCCATGGATCAGGTTCCAGCCAACCGGGGTTATCCCGGTGATCTGTATTCCCAGCTTGCCCGCCGTTATGAAAAGGCAGCCGACTATGCCAAAGGTGGATCGGTGACGCTGCTCACGGTCACCACCATGCCAGGTGATGACATCACCCATCCGGTGCCTGACAATACGGGATACATCACGGAAGGGCAGTTCTATCTTCATGATGGGGTCATTGATCCCTTTGGTTCACTTTCCCGCCTCAAACAGAATGTGATTGGGAAGATCACCCGCGAGGACCATAATCAGATCATGAACACCTGCATCCGGCTCTACTCCGGTGCCAGGGATGCTGAGCAGAAGCAAGCGATGGCCTTTGAACTGTCTGATTACGACCAGCGCCTGATCAAATTCGGTGGACTTTTCAAAGACAGATTCATGGATATCAATGTTGATATCTGCCTTGAGGATGCTCTGGATCTTGCCTGGAAGACCCTTGCCGAGTGTTTCCAAGCCGGCGAGTTGCTGATGAAGCAGGAACTGATCGACAAGTATTTTCCGGGCCCGCCCGCGCCGGCGATGACCTCACCCCAGGTCCCAGCGGTTGGAGGTTCGTCATGAAGTCATAGATCCTTGTCCCTAGCAAGCCAAACCGTCTTCTCTGCGACTAGCGTTCATGGCCAGACTCTCGCTCACCAAGGCCTCCTTGACGAAGGAGAAGTCTCTGCTGAGAACCTTTCAAGATGTCCTGCCTTCGCTGGACATGAAACGGCGGCAGATCAGCGCGGAGCGGGAGAAGGCACGCCGTCAGCTTGCTGAAGCCGTTCAGACGGCCGAGGCGATCGAGCCGGATGTGGCGGTCAGGCTGCCGATGGTCGCGAATGAAGCGATCAATCTCGACCATCTGGTGACCATCTCCAGGTTGGAGATCGGGGAGGAAAATCTGATGGGAACACGGCTCCCGACCCTCCAGGCCCTGGAATTTCGGATCAGTCACTATGGCTTGCTTACCAAGCCGTTCTGGGTTGATGCTCTCATCGTGGTTCTCAAAGCAGCCATCGAAGCCAACATCCGTATCCAACTGGCGCGGCGCCGAGTGGAGTTTCTGCAGGAGGCTGAGAGGACCGTCACGCAACGCTATAACTTGTTTGACAAGGTGTTGATTCCACGGGCGAGAAAAAATATTCGTGAGATCTCGATCTATCTTTCTGACGCTGAACGGGCTGGTGTGGTCAATTCCAAGATTGCCAAACGCAAGAAGGAGCGGCAGAACCCATGACGATCGTACCGCTCGCCAAAGTCTCCATCTTCGGTCTCGCCGCAGATCAGCATGCGGTGCTGGAGGGACTGCAAGCCATTGGTTGCATGCATCTGATCCCGTTGGGAGATCAAGATGGTGCTGCTGATTTCACCTCTCCACAGCTCGCCGGCCAGGCCCGCGAGGCCCTGCGTTATCTGATGGATGTGCGCCAGCGTCGTTACCAGCTCAGAGCCGATCCCACGTTTCAGCTCGAACATGTTGTGGAGAAGGCCCTGGCGAACCGGGCCCGGAAGCGGGCCGCTGAGGACCGGATTCTCACCCTTCGCCAATACCTCGACGAACTGCTGCCTTGGGGGAACTTCCGACTACCCGATCTGGGTGATCTCGCCGGTCAGCGGCTGTGGTTCTACAGGGTTCCCCATCCCAAGAACGGGGTTTTCCTGCAGGCGCTGGAGACCCTGACCATGCCCTGGCAGCTCATCCATGCCAGCCCCAGGAACGGCTATTTCGTTGTGATCGCTGAGCAGGAGCCCGACCAGAGCCTGCTTCCGGTGCAGCGGTCACACGTTGGTTCCGTGTCTCCCCAGGATCTCAGGGCCGAACTCGATCAGGCTCATGTCGACTTCGATGACATCGAGGCGGAGCATGAAGCCTTCAGTCGCTGGATCTTTCTGCTCTCAAAGCATCTTGCCCAGGCCGACGATCGGGAAGCCCTCAAGCAGGCTGGCGACAAAACCGCTGACCGGGGCAGTGTCTTTCAGGTTCAGGGCTGGATGCCCCGCAGGGACCTTCCCCTGCTTGAGAGCTTTGTCAGCCGGATGGGGCTGGCCTCCTGGGCCGAAAGTCCGACGTCGGAGGACGTTCCTCCCACGTTGATGACCAACCCTGATCTTCTGATCGGCGGTGAAGATCTGGTCACCTTCTATGAGACCCCCGGGTATCGCGACTGGGATCCTTCGACCGTGGTCTTCTTCTCGTTTGCGATGTTCTTTGCGATGATCCTGGCTGATGCCGGCTATGCCTTGGTACTGGGAGTGCTTCTCGCCGTGTCTTGGAAGGGGATGGGCAGAACGCCATCCAGTCGACATTTTCGTGTTCTCGCGGCGGTCGGTCTGTTTTTCGCGCTCCTCTATGGCGTGTTGGCTGGCAGTTATTTCGGGGTGGCACCACCGGCCACAACCGTTCTGGCTCACCTCAAGGTGCTGAATCTGAATGATTACGACGAGATGATGAAGATCTCACTGCTTGTCGGCGCTCTGCACCTGATTCTCGCCAATGGGATTGTGGCTTTTCGAGCGGTTTCGATCGCCGAGCGCGCCAGGCCCGTTGGCTGGATCGCCATCATTCTCGCTGGCCTCAGCCTCTATCTCGGTGCGAATTCTGCGGTGGGTCGTGATCTGGGCATTGGGCTCGGCAGCGGCGGATTCCTCACCATCCTGTTACTGAGCAGCGAACGGCCTCTCGATTCCCCCGGAGACTTGCTGCTGCGCCTTTTTGACGGTCTCGCTTCGTTGGCGAATCTTTCCAAACTCTTTGGCGACGTGATGAGTTATCTGAGGTTGTTTGCCTTAGGCTTGGCTAGTGCCTCTTTGGCGGTGACCTTCAATCAGCTGGCGGGACAGGTCTATCGTTCCGACGTGCCTCTTGGGGTGGCGATTGCTTTGCTGATTCTCCTCCTGGGTCATGGCATCAATCTGCTTCTGGCCATCATCAGTGGCTTCGTCCATGGTTTGAGACTAAACTTCATCGAGTTCTTTAACTGGAGCCTCGACGAAGAAGGCTATCCTTTCGAACCTTTTATCAAAAGGGAGACGGCATCTTGAACGACGACACTTCCATCCTTGTCCTCGGCTGGATCGGGATCTACGCGCCGGTGGCGTTTGGGGCGATCGGGGCTTCCATCGGTTGCACGACGGCAGGTCAGGCAGCGATCGGAGCGATGATGGAGGTCAGCAGTGGCTACGGACGCTTCGTCGGCCTTTCCGCGCTTCCCTCTTCGATGTCGATCTATGGCATCGTCGTGATGTTCATTCTCAACAGACCGGTCACCCCGGCCAATTCAGGCGGTCTCTTCGGTATCGGCCTGTTGTCCGGCCTGGTGTTCCTGATGGCGGCGATCTACCAGGGGCTGTGCTGCGCCTCAGCCATCTCAGGATCCAAAGCCAAACCCGGCATCTTCGGCCTTTCGCTGGCTCCGGCGGCCATTGTCGAGGGATTCGCCGTGTTCGCTTTCGTCTTTGCTCTGGTGGCGGCCGGGGGCATTCCCAAATAAGTCACCTGCGGCGCTTCCACCCTGAAGGCGTCTTCGTTCCAGTTCCTCGCTCCAGCGTTCCTTTCCAGCCAGGCAGCTCCCATGGCCAACCCGAAGAAGATCCGCCATGACACCCCCCTCGCGGTGGCTTCGGGCGTGGACGAACTGATCGCCCGGTTGCGAGATCAGGGCGTGGAGAAGGGGCGCGCCGAGGCCGAAGACCTGAGGCGGGATGCCGAGGCGAAGGCCGCCGACACCCTGGCGCAGGCGCAGGCGCAGGCGAAGCAGATCCTCGATCGGGCCAGGAAGGAGGCCGAGACCCTTCGGTCCTCAGGCAAGGAGGCCCTTGAGCTCGCCTTTCGCGACACCATGCTCGCCCTCAAGGCCCAGCTCAGTGAACGCTTCGCCGGTGAAGTGCGTCAGCTCGTGGGCGAGGAGCAGCAGAAGCAGGAGATCCTGGATCGGATGATCATGGAGATTGTCGGAACGCTGCGCCCAGATGCTGATCAGTCCGGGCAGATCGAAGTGCTGTTGCCGCGCCGCATCGATGGCCTCGCCGAACTCAGCCAGCACCCGGAGGAGCTGGAGAAGGGCATCCTCAGCAAGTTCGTTCGCCTCACCGCCCGCGGCATGCTCCGGGCCGGGGTCACGTTCGGGGTGTCGAAGGGGCAGGAGGCGGGGCTGAAGCTGCGTTTGGTGGATCGTGACGTGCTGCTCGACCTCACGGATGCGGCGATCGCCCAATCCCTTCTGGCCCATCTTCAGCCCCGTTTTCGCGCCCTGCTCGAGGGGGTGGTGAAATGAGCCAGGCAGGCGGATCGCTGGCCTGGTCGGCATCGTCGTGCCTCGAGGCAGGGGTGACGGCAGGATGAAATACGTCGTCCTCATGGCCAGTCTTCCGCCGCTCGGCAAGTTGTTCGAAGCTGCGACGCCACCGATTTCCCGCATCAAACTGAAAAGCCGATTGAACCTGCTGGATGCCACCGACCATCAGACACTCGACCAGATCGCCAATCTGATCGCCTGGCCGCTTCAGCCTTCGGAGCGCACTGATCCTGAGTTCGTCTCGGAGGCCCATCGTTTCCTCGCCTCCAGCCGAAGCCCCACGCTGCGGGGGCTGGTGAAACAGAGGCTCGACATGCGGACGGTCGTGGCGGCGTTGCGCCGGCATCGCCGCGGAGAGGCCCAACCTCCCCCTGGAGAGATCTGGGGATTCGGCGAATGGGTGGGGCTGATGGAGCGCAACTGGAATGCCCCAACCTTCAAGCTGGAGGTGATCTTTCCATGGGTCAAGCAGGCCCATGATCTGCTGGACAAGGACGATCTGATCGGCTTCGAGAAGTTGCAGTTCTCGATTGTCTGGGCCATGCTGGATCGCCTTGGCGCCGGCCACAATTTTGATTTTGAAGCGGTGATCATCTACCTGGCGCGCTGGAGTCTTGTCAGCCGCTGGTCATGCTACAAAGGGGATGATGCGGTCGTTCGTTTTCGGGAGCTTGTTGATTCGGGCCTCGGCAACCACAAGCAACTTTTTGCATGAGTGTCTCAATGACAGACAGCGTTGCGTACCATCCCGCCACCGTCGTTGCCGTCCAGGATGATCTCGTCACGATCCAGATGGCGGAGACCAATCCACGGCCGCTACTCAAGAATGAGGTGGTTTATATCTGCTTGCAGCGCCGCAGCGGCGGACGGGAGGAAAAGCTGAAGGCGGAGGTGCTACGCGTTCGTGGACGGCTGGCCGATGCCCAAGTCTTCGAAAGCACCAAGGGTGTCGGAATCGGTGATCCTGTCGAACAGTCAGGAGAGCAGCTCTCCGTCATCCTCGGCCCAGGATTGCTGAGCCAGGTCTTTGACGGGCTGCAGAATCCCCTGGCTCAGCTTGCTGCCGGCTATGGCACATTTCTGCCTCGGGGTGCCGATGTGTCTCCGCTCGACACCGAGAAGAAGTGGTCGTTTCAGCCCGTTGCCAAGATCGGCGACAGCCTCCATGCCGGCGATGTGATCGGCACCGTTCAGGAAGGCCGTTTCACCCACAAGATCATGATCCCGTTTGATCAGCAGGGTGTGGTCACCCTTGATTGGATCCAGCAGGGCAGCTTCACCATCGACACGGCTGTGGCCCGCATCAGAGACAGCTCCGAGGCCACCCGCTCCCTGACCTTGACGCAGCAGTGGCCGGTGCGTCGCCCCTTGCCCCAGGCGTTGCTTGAAGCGAATCGTTCCGAGCGGCTCTACCCGCAGGAGCCGATGATCACCACCCAGCGCATCATCGATACGTTTCTGCCCATCGCCCGTGGCGGTACCGGCTGCATCCCCGGTCCTTTCGGAGCCGGCAAGACCGTGCTGCAGAACCTCATTTCCCGCCATTCCGATGTGGACATCGTGCTGGTGGTGGCCTGCGGGGAGCGCGCCGGGGAAGTGGTCGAAACCATCACCGAGTTTCCTAAACTGTCCGATCCGAAAACCGGCGGTTCGCTGATGGATCGCACCATCATCATCTGCAACACATCCTCGATGCCGGTGGCGGCCAGGGAAGCCTCCATCTACACCGGCCTTACCCTGGGCGAGTACTACCGACAGATGGGTTTCAATGTGCTCCTGATCGCCGATTCCACCTCCCGATGGGCCCAGGCGATGCGGGAAACCTCCGGGCGTCTGGAGGAGATTCCGGGAGAGGAGGCCTTTCCCGCCTATCTCGACTCCTCGATCAAGGCCGTTTATGAACGGGCTGGCATCATCCGCAGCCATGATGGTTCTGTCGGCAGCCTCACCATGATCGGCACGGTGTCTCCGGCGGGTGGCAATTTCGAGGAGCCTGTCACCCAGTGCACCCTGGGAACGGTCAAGGCTTTTCTGGGCCTGAGTGCGGAACGTGCCTACAAGCGCTTTTATCCAGCTGTTGACATCCTGCTCTCTTGGTCGCGCTACTTTCCCCAGCTTGAAGACTGGTTCTCCGAGCACCTTTCCCACGACTGGGTGGGGCGTGTCGCGGAGATGAATGGTCTGCTCAAGGAGGGAGACCGCGTCAACCAGATGATTCAGGTGACCGGAGAGGAAGGCGTCAGCATGGAGGATTTCATCCTTTACCACAAAGCCCTGTTCCTCGACATGGTGTATCTGCAGCAGGATGCCTTTGATCCCGTTGATTCCAGCACCCCCCTGGAACGGCAGAAGACCTCGTTCGATCTGATCTTCAATCTGCTGCATCTAGACCACACATTCAGTGAGAAGAAGGTCGTCAGGGACTACTACACCCAGCTCACCGGCCTGTACAGGAACCTGAACTATTCCGTCGCTGGTTCGGTGACCTACAAGAGCTATCTGCAGCAAATCCAGGCCCTCTCCTGCCAGTACGCCGCGGCGACGGAACCCGCCTGTCAGGTGGCCTGACGCAGCCGGTTGGATCGGTCCGGGTGCCTGTCCTGCGCCAGCCCTCTCAGCCAGGGCTGCGGCGGCAGGCCTTCAGGGTCAGGGGCCAGCGCAGGCGGTACTGGCGCTCCCGCTCTCCCCAAGCCCTTTGCATCGCCGGCCGAATCCACTCCAGGGGATCGCTCCCCGTGGCGGCGACGTACCTGGCCGTGGCCGACCAGCTGGCGCAGTAGCCGAGCAGTTGCTCCAGGTTCCAGAAGGTTTCCATGGCGAACGCTGGCGTTGCCAGGGCCTCGCAGGGCAGGGTGATGTCCCGGTAGTCGTTGTCCACCAGGACCTTTTCGGGCGGCCAGTAGGGGCCAACGATCTCCCCATAGAAGTGGCGCAGGATCGCATCGATGCCTGCGGCTTCAACCCTGGCCAGGCCGTAGGTCCAAGCGGCCAGGACGCCACCGGGCCTCAGCACGCGCTCGACCTCCCGGTAGAAACGGTCGCGGTCGAACCAGTGCAGAGCCTGGGCCACCGTGACCAGATCCATGGAATGGGCCAGCAGACCCGAGTGTTCCGCTGTTGCCAACCGGTAGCGCACCCGCGGATGGGGCTCGGCCAGGGCCAGCTGGGACGCACTGGCATCGGTGGCCAGCACGGTCTCGAATCGCTCGGCGAGGGCCAGGGCGCATTGCCCCGTGCCGGTGGCGCAGTCCCAGGCCCGCTGACGGGTGGGTGCCACCGATTCCAGCCAGGCAAACAGTGCTGAAGGGTAGGTGGGGCGGAACCGGGCGTAGCTGCCGGAGACGCTGGCGAAATGATCGATGAAGTCGCAGGCCATGCGGTCCTCGTCATCGGTTCGAGTGGGGTGCATCCTCCCTAGCGGTGCGCCATGCGGATGGTGCTCAGGCCCATCGCCAAGCTGGAGGTGCGCCCATCAAAAAGCGGCCCGACCGAAGCCGGACCGCCAGCTGGGTCGGACTCTGGCCGACCGAATCAGGGTGAGGCGCTCAGACCTTGCGGCTGTAGAACTCCACCACCAGCAGTTCGTTGATTTCGAGAGCGACCCATTCGCGTTCGATGCGGCCGCCCACCTTGGCGGTCATCTTGGCCTTGTCGAACTCCAGGTGGGGCGGAATGTTGGCCAGGCCGGGGAAGGCCAGGTTGGCTTCGGCCAGGGTCTTGCTGCACTTGCGCTCGCGGATGGCGACCACGTCGCCGGCCCTGCACTGGTAGCTGGGGATGTCAACGACCCGACCGTTCACGGTCACGTGGCCATGGTTCACCAGCTGACGGGCACCGGGAACGGTGGGGCCGAGGCCGACGCGGAAGCAGATGTTGTCGAGACGGCCCTCAAGCAACTTGAGCAGGTTGGTTCCCGTGGAACCCTCTTGGGCACGGGCTTTCTTCACGTAGCGCACCAGCTGACGTTCGGAAATGCCGTAGTTGAAACGCAGTTTCTGCTTTTCTTCGAGACGGATCGCGTATTCGGAGCGCTTGCGACGGGCTTGGCCGTGCTGACCGGGGGGATAAGACCGTTTGGCGGCCTTACGGGTGAGACCGGGAAGGTCCCCCAAGCGCCGCGTGATCCTCAGGCGAGGGCCGCGGTAGCGAGACATAAGGGAAGGTGACGGAGGTGGGAACGGCGGGGTGCACGGTTGCGGCATGCTGGGAGAACCCGGATGCCCGCGCGTGCAGCGCCAACCACCCACCCTAAGTGGCGACGGTCCCGCAGGGACTCTGTCGACCCTCTCGTCCGCCGTGGCCGCCCTGCTGCTCGCCCTGATCGGCGCCTACCGCCGCTGGCTCTCGCCCCTGCTCGGCCCTCGTTGCCGCTTCATTCCCAGCTGCAGCGCCTATGGGCTGGAGGCGATCGGTCGCCATGGCCCCTGGCGCGGCGGCTGGCTCACCCTGAAGCGGATCGGCCGCTGCCACCCCTTCACCCCCTGCGGCTGCGACCCGGTTCCGGATTGATGCAGGAGCTGCTGCTGTTCACGCGCCAGGGCTGCTGCCTCTGCGAGGGCCTCGCCGAAAAGCTCCGGGCCCTGGATCCCCCCCAGCCCATGCGGTTGATCGACGTGGACACCAACCCTGACCTGCAGCAGCGTTATGGGCTGGCCGTGCCCGTGCTGGCGTTGGCGGCCAGCGGGGAGGATCCGCTGCGGGAGCTGCCGCGGGTGTCCCCCCGCTTGGCGGGAGCCCAGCTGCAGGCCTGGCTGATCAAGCAGGGCGTCCGCTGAGCGTCACGCTATGACAGGCGCCAGCTCCGTCCCGCCGGACGCCGCCGGCGCCGCCATGTCACCGCTGCTTCAGCCGCTCCTGCGTCAGGTGGGCCTGCCGCCGCTCCCCGACCCCACCGGTGCCCTGGCCCAGGCGACGGTGAGCGGCGTCAGCTGCGATTCCCGCCGCGTCGCCCCCGGCAGCCTGTTCGTGGGCCTGCCCGGCACGGCGGTGGATGGCGGCAGCTTCTGGCCCGAGGTGCTGGCCGCCGGTGCCGTGGCGGCCGTGATTGGGCCGACGG
>NZ_JAYGHY010000055.1:0-18630 GCF_034931305.1 Cyanobium gracile UHCC 0281
GATCGGCGTCAGACGGGCCAGTGGGTGGCTATGCATGGGGGGTGAGGTCTTGGGACGGGCGGTGACACCCCGACCCTGGCGACCTCACACCCAATCGTCAGCTGAACAACCTGGTGGGACTACACACCTAGCGAGTGGAAAGAGTGTCGGGGTCAAGAAGCGGCAGGAGCCTTGCGCCCACCATGACCAACACATCAGGAGAAGCCTTCTCAATCAGACAGGCCTTTCTTGTACGCCAGTCGAGGCTCTTGAGCTGATCGGCAAGAACGACGCCAACCACAGCACTGTCCTCCGGCAAGAGCACCTCAAAAGGATATCCTTTGACTCTGGATGTAACTGGACAGAACAAAGCCAATCCGACCTTGCCGTTGTAGGACTTTGGCGAGATCACAAGGGCCGGACGCCTTCCAGCCTGCTCACTACCCGACTGTGGCGTGAACTCCAGCCACACCAGGTCGCCACGATCAGGGATATACGCCGGAGACATCAAAAGATCTCCAGTCCAACAGCCTCTCCTGTATCAACGGAGGAATGGAGATTGGCAGCTGTCACTTCCTCAAGAAGATCATCCAGACTGAGGCGCGTGGGAAGGGAGGGCTTCACAACCAACTCTCCATCCTTGGCGCTCAGGCTCACCTCGGTACCAGCGCCCAGGCCGATCTGCTCAGCCAGACCGCGCGGGATCCGCACACCAAGGCTGTTTCCCCACTTCTGGACTCGCGTCTGCATGGGAGCGTCGCGGCTATACATGGAGTATACGCGCTTGGGGCTGTAGCAGCAGCGTGCCCCTTCAGCCCCCCTCAAACCCCTCCTCGATCACCCCCGCCAGATCGATGAGCATCTGCTCGCTGCTGCCGGTGAACGAGGAGCCGTGCATGACGGCCAGCGTCTGCGGCTGCAGCGCGGCCAGCCCCTGCAGCAGGCCGGCCGAACGGCTGGTGTAGGGCATGGTGTCGGCCAGGGGGCCGCTCTGCATCTGCTGCATCGCCTGCCGCGCCGGACCGATCAGGTCCGAGGACGTCACGTCGGCGACATCGCCGAACTGGTGGAAGAGATCGGAGCAGAACAGGGTGCGGCGGCTCTCCTCGAACAGCAGGCCGGCGTCCCAGCCATGGGGGAGGTGGGGGGTGCGGTGGAAGCGGAAGTGGTACCGGCCGGTGCTGAGCACGTCGCCGGCCGCCATGCCACGGGCGGGACGGAGGGCGAAATCATCCACGCTCACCAACTTGCCGACGAGGGTGCAGACAGGCTGGGCCAGGGGCGCCAGCTCCAGCCAGTGGTTGAGGCCACCGATTTCATCGGCTTCGAAATGGCTCCAGGCGATGTGGCGCAGCTGGGTGGGATCGATCAGCGAGGCCACGGCGTCGCGCAGGGCCGGAAACATGCCCTTGAGCCCGGCGTGAAACAGCAGCGGCTCCGCGTCGCGCACCAGGAAGTGGTTGAACTGGAGATCGAACTCCGGCACATGGATCGAGAGCCGGAACAGGTCGGGGGCGATCTCAGAGACGACAACCATGACTCAGCCAGACGCGCACACGCCACGATGCCGTGCTGAACGAACCTAAGCATCAACGGCCAGCCATTTCGTACGAGACGTCCTGCCGGCCTTGATCGTTACATCGGATCGCGCACAACCGAACAGCTGGCTGACCAGACGGATCAGTTCGTCGTTGGCCTTCCCGTCCGTGGGAAGGGCTTTGACATCAGCGCGGTAGGTGCCATCCGCCAGCAGCGTCAGCTGGCTGGTCCGGGCTCCCGGTTTGACCTTCACCTGAATCAGCGGCATGGGGGCGTGGGGTGGACATCGGCAAGGTGCCGCCTCCGCTCAATCAGCCGCCTCAGCGTTGCCCAGTCGCGCCCGGATGTCGCGGAGCCGGGCAACGTTGTTCACCAGCGCCGGAGCGCTGTCGAGGCCCTGCAGATAATCGAACACATAGGCGAGCACGGCATAGATGGCGCCGGCGCTGAAGCTTGTCGATCGGGTGAAGTCGATCAGGAGCACCACCAGGGCCACGATCGTGGCAAGCTCCGTCACGGTCCAGGTCCACGACTCGCTGTCGGAAAGCTGCACATGCCAGCGCCGCACGCGGCCGAAGTGGCGACGCAGGCGCAGCGGGCGCGCCGCCTCAATGTCCTCGATCTCGCGCTCGATCTGGTCGTTGAGGCCGCGGTGCAACCGCAGGGCGCGCCGCCAGTACCAGGCGTTGACGAGCCCCATCGGCAGCAGCACCGCCATGGCGATGAAGCCCGCCTCGAGGTCGTAGGTGAACAGCATCACCAGCGAGCCGAGCACGGTCACCACCTGGGAGAACATCGCCGGCACATCGGCTTCGAAGAAGCCGACCATGTCGCGCATCATCTCGACCCGCGCCGACACGATGCTCGTGCCGTAGCCAAGGCGCTTCTGCTCGGCCACGGTGAGCACGGCGAGGCGGGCATAGAGGCCCATGAAGACCCGGGTGTCGAAGCGCTGGCGCACGAACGCCGTGACCAGGTGCACGAGCCAAACGGCGATCAACGCCGACAGGCCCCGGTAGCTGCCCTTCAGCAACCCGTCGACCGCCCAGCCGGTGATGGCCGGATAGGCGAGCATGCACAGGTTCTCCAGCAGCGTCAGGGAGTAGGTGCCGGCGATCGACAGCCGCTCAGCACGGGAGAGGGTGGAAACGATCGTCTGCGGCATCACCGGGCCCTGGCGTCGCCAGCCTGGCAGCGCTCACTCAACGACAAACGCCGGTTTGACCTGGGCCAGGCAGCGGCTGTCGGGCGCCTGCCTGGGGTTGGCCAGAAAGTCGGCGGCGATCTGTGTCACGCAGGCGGCTGCAGGCATCCCCGGCGGCGCAAACAGCGACCCATGGCCGACACCGGGAAAGGTGAACACGTAGGCGGTGGTGAGATTGCTGGCCACGGCTTCTCCGTAGGGGGCTGGCGTGATCGGGTCGTCGCTGCCATTCAGCACCAGGGTGGGGATCTGCGGATTGGCATGGACAAAGGGAGGTTTCTGCTCCACCTGGAGCACGTCGCAGACGTTGTTCACCGCTTCGGCTTCGCGCAGGCCCAGGGGGAGCAGCTGGGGATAGGGCGGCGGCAGCACCTGGGCGGGCTGGAGCCGAACCGATCGACTCCGGGCACAGACGACCGTGTGATACAACTCCCTGGCCCCCCTCGGTTCGAGATCAGACAGGGATTCAGCGATCCAGCCGAAGTTGTCCTGGCTGGCGGCGTGGATGAACCAGGGCAGGGAACTGCCGCGGGCGGATTCACCGGAATAGGGCCGAGCGAGATAAGCCACGACACCCGTGACGAAGGCCGTGCCGTCGAGCTGGGTGGTGAAGGTCGCCTTACTCGAGGGAATCGTCAACGTCAGAGGGATGGGCTTCTGGTTGAGCCGATCAACGATCGCCAGAAACGTCCGCTCCAGATTCGGATAGGCCGCATTGCACTGTTGATCCTGCGTGCAGGCGCGAAACACATTCCTGAGGGCGTAGCTGATCGTATGACTCGAGGCCAGATTGAAATCCAGATCCGGCCGCACGACGCCATCGAGGATCACGCTGCGGAGTTTCGGCTTGTGCTTGTCCGCCTGGACGATGACGTACTGCCCCAACAACGTGCCGTAGGACACGCCGTAGTAGTTGAAGGCCGGATAGCCCAACGATTCAGCGACGGCGTAGATATCAGCTGCATTCTCGCGGGTGTTGAAGGCGCTGGGATTGATCCCCTGGGCCCTCAGCCGAGCGTTACAGGCCCTGATCCAGCTCGGGTCGGTATAGCTCTGCTTCCCCTGCGCCACAGCAATGTTGTGGACATTCAGCTCAGGACAGAACAGGAAACGCTTGGCATACCTCGTCCCCCGCTCCTCCACGAAGATCAGATCACGGCCCTGCAGCAAGGCCGGGAGTTCGGGGTACTTCGGCAGGGCTCCATTGGCAATGTCGCCGATGGTGGAATCACCGGGGCCTCCCTGCTCAACGAACAGGGGATCAGCCGCAGGGGTTGTGCCCGTGCTGCGTGTGCGGACCACGCCAAGCTGGATGGTGCGCCCCTGGGGCTTCGCATGGAGTTCGGGGACGGTGACATAGCCGCAATCCGACTGGGCGGCGATGGTGGCAGGAACCTCGAAAGCTTTGCAGTCGACGGATGTCCAGGCCGGGCCAAACTTGGCCGCATCTTGGGCTGCATAGCCAGGAGCGGAGCCGCCTGTGGCGAGGGCAACAATGGCAAGGAGCGCGAATCGGAACAATGGAGTTGACGCTGACTGCCCATGAAGAGCTCGGCTGGAACGCAAATCAGAACATCGTTCTTCATTCGATGCCAAGATCTTATTGGATGCTAGCAAGCGGCTGCACGAATCTTTCGTGCCCGTGCATCTCCCTGCTTGGCTGGATAGCGAACCGCATGGCGGATCAGCCACTGCAGGTCTGCGGAGGCACCGTCCTGCAGCCAGCGCTCACAGGTGGCATAGACGAGTTCCGAATGGTCTTTGGCGATGTCCCCCAGGTGATTGGCAACGCTGCGGCGGACGTACAGGGAAGGATCGTTCTTCAGGGATTCAAGGATGGGCAGTGTTGGCCTCGGGTCGGCAACAAACGAAGGAAGGCGTTTGCCCCAGGGGAGCCTGGGCCGAGTCCCCTCGCTGCAGAGGCGCCTCACGTGCGGGTTGGGGTCAGTGATCCATTGGTCAACCGTCTTCAGCGTGCGCTTTTGCTGCTTGATCAGAAATGTGCGGATGGCGAATTCCGAAGTGAATCGCGTGGTGAGGGCATGCAATGCGAGCATCGACGTTTCAAAAGGGTCGTTGCCGGTGTTGTGTTGTTCATCTTGCCCATATTCAGAAACGAAGAAGCTGTGGGGCAGATAGAAAAAGCCTGCCAATCCCAAGTCATCTGTCTCTGACTTCTCCGGCGTCAACGACGCCATGAGGACTTGAACAGCGTCCTCGTAGTTCCCTGGGAGGAATTCGCGAAGCGCCTTGGCGATGTGCAGGCCTCGCTGCATGATGGTCAACGGTTCAAGGCCTGCCAGTGCAGAATCACAGAATCGGCTGGCCGAAAAGTCTGGATCTACATACTGAATATTCTGCGCCAGAGACTTAATGGTCTCCTGGCCCAGCAGGTGCTTCAGGGGCGTGCCCTTCTGAATGGATCTCGGCGCTGGGGGGATGGTGGGTACTTGAGGCGTCATGGTGGCCCTATCCATGCCCATGGCCATCGAGATCACTGGCCACCTGGGCAAGAATCTCGTCCGCATGGCTGAGGGCGATGAAATGGCCTCCGCCGCTGATGGAATGCCAGATGGCTCCGGGGGTCTTGTCTGCCACCGTTCTATTGATGGATTCAGGCAACAGTTTGTCATCCGTTCCCTGCCAGAAGTGGATCGGTCGCATCACTTTATTCATATCGAAGGGCCAGGCTTCGTAGAGCATCGTGGCGTCGGTGACAAGCCCCTCAGCGCCCTATGGCAAACATTCGCGCGATGCATCCAGAAAGGATTGGCAGAGCACCTCATCTGAGAGAACGTCTTGGTCAGAGACACCGATCGACTTCTTCAGCGCCTGCAGATAGCTGGCCTCAAAGTGCGTCGCACTCAAGCCAAGCAGTTCATACATGAGCCTGAAGCCTGGATGGAAGTGCAACGCCAGGCGGCCCCCAGGCGCATCCACGCTGCTTTGGTACGTCGCAGGCCAGTTGGCTCCGAACGTACCGTAGCTGGCACCCGCGATGCAGGAAGCCCTGCACCCCAAGTAGCACCAGTTGACGCAACGCCGGCCGAGCCAGGTGGAGAGACAGAGCGAGACCAGGATCCCCGCCCCTGCTCCCGTCTGAACTGCCTGGCCGACCACAGCATTCGGTTCAGCCCCTGGCGCCTTGCAATCCCGGGGTTCCATACTAATCTCCAAGTGCAGTCAGCCTCCAACAAGAGTGTCTCCCCAGGACCGGCAATTGACCATTTTTCTGACCGAAAATCAGAAACTCTCCTTTCTCGTTCCTGAGCAGCGTGATGACCTCATCCAACGCACCAATCTGTTCAAGGATATCTTGACCAACAACAAATTTGTGATCGAGGCGAACGGGACGTTGTTCTGCATTCCCTGGACCAGCATCAAATACTTGCAACTGGACCCGATCGCAGAAGGAGATGTCCTACCCTCGCCTGTACTGAAGGGATTGCACATCATTGATTGATGGCTAAGTTGCAGCTGCTTGTTCATACCCGTGGCTGAACTTTGCCGGCTGCGACTGAGCAGTAGCGGCCTGGAGCTTGATTCCTCGCGGCCTCGACGATAGGCTCTATCCGCAGAACCGAACCAGGCGTAGGGCGCTAGATCCTTCCACAGCAGGTAGCGGGTGAACGGATGCTCCGGCGGGCTCGTCCTTCACGCGCACCTGATGGTGCGACAGCCGCTTGTTGACATTTTTCCGCGGCGTGAGCCGCACCGTCATGGGCTCCAGGAACACAGGGCGTTCGTAGCGATAGCGCAGCGAATGCCTGACCTGGAACAGCATCGTCAACCAAGTGAACTCGAACCACCGCTGAAGGCCTCCGGCGGCTCCCATTCAGCCATGGACTCCGTGATCGGTCCATTTCCTGCGCCAGAGCCGGGCCCACTGGGACGATCGATCAGCCCTCGATGGCCCGCACAGCCTTGCTGGATCTGGCCCCTGGCGTTGCGTTCGCAAACAAGCTCGCAAGAGAGCAGGTTCGCCTGATCCCGGTGGGCGGTTGCTGCAGCATGGAGTCCCCTGATCACGGCCCGTCAATGCTCGAATCCGAGCTGATTCGCTCCATCGACCCGGACGCCTTGGAAGGCGGCGCCCTCTACAGGCTGCACGCCCTGCAGGTAGGCGCCCACGAAAATCCCGGCCAGGCCGATCAGCACCGGCCCGTTGCCGATGCCGAGGCTGGCCAGGGCTGCCGCCATCACCAGCAGCAGGCCGAGGTCGCGCAGCTCCAGGAAGCTCAGCACCACCTCCGGCCTGGCCATGCCGCTCAAGGCCAGCCCATAGCCGAACAGACCACCACCCTGAAGGATCGCGATCAGACGCTTCATGGGGGTCACCCCCATCAGCAGCACGATCCGAGCGGTGACGATGGCCACCTCCATGAACACGGCGACCGCCAGCAGCGAGGCCCTCGAGAACGAAGCGACGCCGCAGAGGCCGTGGCCGGAGGTGCACCCCGAGGAGAGCCGGGTGCCGAACTCCACCAGCAGCCCCCCCAGCGCCAGCCGCCACCAGCCCACCGCCGTGACGAAGAACGCCTGGTGGGTCGCCGCGTACAGCCAGGTGCCGAGCACCATGGTCAGGGCGAACAGCAGGGGCCAGTCGCCCGAGCTCCGCTCAGCGGTGAGCGGCGTGACGTAGGTGAGCGTGGGGCTCAGGACGGAACTCGCTCCGGCTTTGACACCGAGGGGTAGGCACATGATCATCAATCCCAGTCCGATGAACAGCACCCCCCCGGACAGATAGGACGTGACGCCATGGGGGAAGGGGAATCCCATCGATGCGGTCACCAAGAACAGCCAGACCCTAAGCACGTCGATAACGGCTGGCAAATCCGGGTTGTTGGCAGGGGCGGCCGGCCAGCCTGGTGATGGCTGCGTCAGGCCGAGCCAAAGAGCTCCCGCTCGCCTGCGTGGAGATCCGTGCAAGGTGACCAAGGGGCTGTAGTGAATCCGGCGCATTCCCGCCAAGGCCGGACCGATCAGGTCCTCAGAGGTGATGGGCGCAACAACCCCTAACTGGCGCAGGAGATCAGAGCAGAACGGCCAAGCTGACCTGCAGCAATGAAGCGCAGCAGAATTGACTTCCGGTGCAGCGATTTGCCAGAGCGCGACGCCTTTCTTTCGCCTTAAGATAAGATTTTCCATGAACTCTTAATCAGACGAAAGGCGATTTCCGTAGCACTATGCATTGACATCGCCAAATTGAGTAAAATGCACGTCGGATTCATTCGACTATCAACGGCCAGGGTGTCTCCCCCAAGGCAAAAATTATTGTAGCTCAGCCGAGACAGATAGCCCTTGAGGGACTTACCTTTTTCAGCTGACATATTGTGACTCTCAAAGTATATCAACCTAGGCCTTGTGCTGCTGAGACTAGAGTTATATATCACCTCATCGTCATATCCCTCGGCATCAATTTGGAGAACATCAATATGTGTCGGCCACTTAAGCTCCTCCAGGAGAGAGTTGAGATTCCTGGAGGGTATGATGAGAGTATCAATCATACTATCTGAATCAAGATTCTGACCCACCATGGCTTCTTCAAGGTGAGATTTAATAGCTGATGTAATACCCGTTGCGGCTCTATATGACGGCCAGCCTTTTGCGTAGGTGGGCCGGAAAAGATCCCAAGCTTCTGGCTTAACGGCATAAAGGGTTAACGTTCCCTCCTTGCCAATTGCACAATTCGCGATCTGAAAAGAGGGGTGCGATGAGTAATTGCTGTGTAGATATGGAAGTAACGGCTTGTTGGGTTCAATGAGAAGGATGCGGGTTGCGCCGGACCTTCTCATAGCGAAGCCATAAATGGGATCATTTGTCTTGCCATCATTGGCCCCGACAACAACAATATTGAGTTGATGCTTGATTTCAATTAGCGCCCTTAACGCTAACTGGTATTTAGTAAGTAGTCTCATGATCAGTGCCTACTTTGGTAGTTCTTCAGTCTAACGCCCAGATCAGAAGCGGGCCGAGATCTATGCATGCCCACAAGCCTATGCTCCCGTCTTCTGTATCTGGATGTTATACCGCTGCATACTGACTTGGATGCGTAAATTCAGATTTCTTGCCATGAAAGGATTCATAGAGGGCTCGGTGCCTGGAAAGACCATACTCGTCTGAACGCTTCTCGTAGGAACAAACCCATTGGATAAGGTTGTCCAGGTTCTCATCTTGCTCATAGAGGGAACGAAACTTCTCTGGCTCCCAAGGTCTCGAGCGGCAGTGAGCCACGCATGCATCTACTCCAGGATTAAGAAAGATAAGCTCATCGCAGTAGACCAGAATATGCTCAATTATGTCCGCGTAGCAGCCTTCGATGATCCAGCTAGAGTGACCTAGAATCCAATTTTTAACATCTTCAATGCTCTCTTGAAGTGGCCGTCTGTCAGTGCCGCCGCTAAACGCCACCTCATCCAGCGATAGCCGAGTGGCTGGTTGCTTCGCAATCATCAACCTAGACAAGGTACTCTTCCCTGCTCCTGCATTGCCCAGAAGGATGACTTTCATGGCACTGTTGCTTCATCGGTATAACTAGCCATTGGGAGATTCCGTGAACCACGCGCCTTCTACCTCTCCATTCCGTGAACCGCGTCGAGGCATCGAACCGACATCCTCCAAAACCATGGCAATATCAATCTCCTGTGCTCAATACCCGCCCACGATAGCTGTGGTTCACGGGTCCGATAACCACATGTTCATGACGATACGAATCGAACTCTATGCGTTTGAGACATCCATAGGCAAGTTTCAGAGCCGACGCGCGACATCTGGGTCTTCCGAACCTGCAGACGTGCTCTTCTCCTGTTCAGTGGCAAGAGGCTGAGTGCAGTGGTGCCGTTGGCGTGCAGGCCCTACACCGCAACCCCCCCCTACGGCTACGGCTGAATCACCACCGGCGTGCCCACCGCCGTGCGGGCGAACAGCCACTTCGCCGTCGCCTGGCTGGTGCGGATGCAGCCCTGGCTGCGGCGCACTCCGTAGCACTGGCGGGCGGCGTCCTGCCACGGGGGTGCGGTAGTCGTCACCCACCAGGGAGGTGGCCGCGTACTTGGTGCCGATCACAAACCGCCCCGTGGGTGTGGGCGACGCCGTCAACCCCGTCGACACCAGGGCCGCATAGATCGTTGTGCCGCTGGCATCGAGGGCCCGTAGCCGCTGTTCCGACAGGTCGATCACGATGGCCGCCACCACCTCGATGGCCGCCAGCATGAGGCTCATGGCCCCTCCACCCTCAGCTGTGCTCCCTCAAAAACCCGATCGTGCCTTCCAGCTCTTCAGCGAAGCGGTCGATCTCTTCCGGGGTGGTGGTGAAGCCCAGGCTGGCGCGGGCGGAACTGGCCAGGCCGTAGTGGCGGTGCAGGGGCTGGGTGCAGTGGTGGCCGCTGCGGATGCAGATGCCGGCGGAATCCAGCAGGGCGGCGATGTCGTTGGCGTGCAGGCCGTCCACGCTGAACGCCGCTAACGCGGCCCGGTCGGGTTGCTGGTCCGGCGTCGGCCCCAGGATCCGCACCCCGTCGATGGCCTGCAGCCGCTCGAACAGGCGCCGGGTGAGCTGCTGCTCCCAGGCGTGGATGCGCTCCATGCCCAGGTTCTGCAGGTAATCGAGGGCGGCGCCCATGCCGATCGCCTCACCGATCGCCGGTGTGCCGGCTTCGAACTTGTGGGGCAGATCGGCCCAGGTGCTGTGATCCAGGTAGACGTCGTGGATCATCTCGCCGCCCCCCAGGAATGGCGGCATCGCCTCCAGCAGCGCCTCGTGGGCCCAGAGGAAGCCCATGCCCGTCGGGCCGCACAGCTTGTGGGACGAACCCACCAGGAAATCGGCCCCCAGGGCGGCCACATCCACCGGCTTGTGGGGCAGGCTCTGGCAGGCGTCCACCAGCAGCAGGGCGCCGGCCCCATGGGCCAGCTCGGCCACCGCCTCGATCGGATTGAGGCAACCCAGGGTGTTGCTCACGTGCACCAGACTCACCAGCTTGGTGCGATCGCTGATCTTGGCCTTCAGGTCCTCCAGATCCAGCTCGCCGCTCTCGGTGACGCCCGCATGGCGCAGCACGCAGCCCGTGCGGGCCGCCAGCAGCTGCCAGGGCACCAGGTTGCTGTGGTGCTCCATCACCGACAGCAGCACCTCATCGCCCTCGCCCAGGTTGGCGTCACCCCAGGTGCGGGCCACCAGGTTGATCGCCTCGCTGGCATTGCGGGTGAACACGATCTCCCGGGCACTGGCGGCACCGATGAAGGCGGCCACCTTGCCCCGGGCCGCCTCGAAATGGTCGGTGGCGCGGGCGCTCAGCTGGTGGGCGCCGCGGTGCACATTGGCGTTGTCGAGGCTGTAGTACTGCTGCAGCGCCTCCAGCACCTGGCGCGGCTTCTGGCTGGTGGCGGCGTAATCCAGGTAGATCAGCGGCTGCCCCAGGCAGGCCGTCTGGGCCAGCAGGGGGAAATCGGGGCGCGTCTGCACCGCCAGGTCGGCCACCACCGGGGCGCCCGCCAGCGGCGGCGCCGCAACCATCGGGGAGTTGGTGGAGGTCGGTGTCATCGTCCCTGCTCCCCCAGCAGGCTGGCCAGGGGCTGCCAGACCGCGGCGGCGGCGGGCAGCTCCTGCAGCACCTCCTCGCAGAAGCCCCGCAGCAGCAGCCGGGCCGCCTGGTCGGCGGCGATGCCGCGGCTCTGCAGATAGAAGAGTTCGTCCTGCTCCAGCCGGCTCACGGTGGCGCCATGGGCGCAGCGCACGTCGTCGGCGACGATCTCCAGCTCGGGCTTGGTGTCGATGCGGGCCCGGTCCGAGAGCAGCAGGTTGCGGCTCAGCTGGGCCGCATCGGTGCGCTGGGCCAGCCTTGGCACCTGCACGGCGCCGTTGAACACGCTGCGGCCCTGGCCGTCGGCCACCGCCTTGTGCAGCTGCTCCAGCCGCCCGTCCGGCCCCTCGAACACCATCTGGCTGTGGGTGTCGCTGATCTGGCGGCCATCCGCCAGCTGCAGGGCCTTGAGGGCACTGTGGGCCGCCCCATCGCGCTGCACCAGCCGCGGCTCCAGCCGCCCCAGGGCCCAGCCGCCGTGGGCGCTGACGCCGCTGTAGCGGCTGCCCGTGGCCTGCTCCACCGCCACGGTGGCCAGCAGGCAAGCCGAATCGGCACCGGGGGCCAGCAGGCCGTGGCGCAGCTCGGCGCCCTCACCCAGGCGGGCCTCCAGCACCACGCTGGTGAGGTTGGCGCCGCCCGAGCGGTGCACCTGCAGCATCTCCAGAGAAGCCTCCGGTTCCAGCACCAGCAGCAGCCGCAGGGGCAGGATCCCCTCGCCATCGCCGGCGTCACTCACCAGCTCCAGGGTGGTGGCGACGGCGCCGCGCACCCGCAGGGCCAGCACGTTACGGGCCGTGGCGCCGTTGAGCCGCACGGGCCAGAGCTCGGTGCTGGCGGTGGTGGCCAGCACCTGGCCCAGGGTCTCATCGAGTTCTGCGCCGCTGATGGGCTCCAGGCCCGCCGGCAGGCTGATCCCGGCCAGGGGGTCGCTGTGGCCATCGAGGTTGAGGCGCAGGCTGCCGGCGGCCGTCTCAGGCTGCGCCGCCGCCGAAGCGGGGCTGTGCAGGGTGGGGCTCAGGGCGGTCAGCGGCGCCAGGTCGGTGAAGCGCCAGGCCTCCACGCGCCGCGAGGGCAGCGGGGTCTGCGCCAGGGCCTGGGCTGCCAGGGCATCGGCGCCACCGGCGGCATTCGCCAGCAGGGCGGTGACCCAGCTGCCGGGGCCGGCGCCGGCCGAAGCGGTGGGGGTGGAGAGCGAAGCGGCCACCATCTCAGCCCACCTCCGCCGGTGTGCGCTCCAGGGCCGCCAGTTCGGCGTCGACCCAGTCGTAGCCGCGCTCCTCCAGCTCCAGGGCCAGCTCCTTGCCGCCGGTGCGCAGGATCCGCCCGGCCGCCATCACGTGCACGTAGTCGGGGGTGATCACATCCAGCAGCCGCTGGTAGTGGGTGATCAGCAGGGTGGCGTTGTCGGGGCCAGCCAGGTGGTTCACGCCGCCGGCCACGATGCGCAGGGCATCGATGTCGAGGCCGGAGTCGGTTTCATCGAGCACCGCCACCAGGGGTTCGAGCAGGGCCATCTGCAGGATCTCGTTGCGCTTCTTCTCGCCGCCGGAGAAGCCCTCGTTGACGCTGCGCTCCAGGAAGGCCGGATCCATCTGCACCACCTGCAGCCGTTCGCGCACCAGGTCCTCGAAGGCGAAGGTGTCGAGCTCCTCCTCCCCCTTGCCGGCGCGGCGGGCGTTGGTGGCCACCCGCAGGAACTCCAGGTTGCTCACCCCGGGGATCTCCACCGGGTACTGGAAGCCGAGGAACAGGCCGGCCCGGGCCCGCAGTTCCGGCTCCAGGCTCAGCAGGTCGTCGCCCATGTAGCGCACGGTGCCGCCGGTGACGGTGTAGGCCGGGTGGCCCGCCAGCACCTTGGAGAGGGTGCTCTTACCGCTGCCGTTGCGGCCCATCACCGCGTGGATCTCACCGGCGCGGATCGTCAGGGACACCCCCTTAAGGATGGGCTGGTCCTCCACGCGGGCCGTGAGATCATGGATCTCGAGCAGTACGGGAGCGTCGGGGCGGATCACGGCGGGGGAGAAAAGGGCAGGGAAGGGACGGGGGAAGAAGCGTTGGGGCGGCCGGGGTGGCCGTAGGCCGGATTCAGCCGACTGAACCCTCGAGCTTGAGGGCCAGCAGCTTGTCGGCTTCGGCGGCGAACTCCATCGGCAGCTGATTGAAGACATCGCGGCAGAAGCCGCTCACCATCATCGACACCGCCTCCTCGAAGGCGATCCCCCGGCTCTGCAGATAGAAGAGCTGGTCGGCGGAGATGCGGCAGGTGCTGGCCTCGTGTTCGATGCGGGCGTCCGGCTGCTGGGAGCGGATGTAGGGGTAGGTGTTGGCGGCCGCCTGGTCGCCGATCAGCATCGAGTCGCACTGGCTGTAGTTGCGGGCGCCTACGGCCTTGGGGCCCAGCTGCACCAGCCCCCGGTAGCTGTTGGAGGAGTGGCCGGCGCTGATCCCCTTGCTCACGATCGTGGAGCGGGTGCGGGGGCCCACGTGGATCATCTTGGTGCCGGTGTCGGCCTGCTGGCGGTTGTTGGTGAGGGCCACCGAGTAGAACTCGCCCACCGAATCGGCCCCCTGCAGCACGCAACTGGGGTACTTCCAGGTGATCGCCGAGCCCGTTTCCACCTGGGTCCAGCTGATGTGGCTGCGATCACCGCGGCACTGGCCCCGCTTGGTGACGAAGTTGTAGATGCCGCCCTTGCCGTTCTCATCGCCCGCATACCAGTTCTGGACGGTGGAGTACTTGATCGAGGCGTCATCGAGGGCCACCAGCTCCACCACCGCCGCATGCAGCTGGTTGGTGTCGAACATCGGCGCCGTGCAGCCCTCCAAGTAGCTCACCGAAGCCCCTTCCTCGGCCACGATCAGGGTGCGCTCGAACTGGCCGGTGTCTCCGGAGTTGATCCGGAAGTAGGTGGAGAGCTCCATCGGGCATTCCACGCCCTTCGGGATGAACACGAAGGAGCCGTCACTGAACACGGCGGAGTTGAGGGCGGCAAAGTAGTTGTCATTGCCGGGCACCACCGTGCCGAGGTACCTCTCGATCAGGTCGGCGTGGTCCTTCACTGCCTCGCTGATCGAGCAGAAGATCACACCGCTTTCGGCCAGCTTCTCCCGGTAGGTGGTGGCGATCGAAACGCTGTCGAACACCGCATCCACCGCCACGTTGGAAAGGCGCTTCTGCTCGCTCAGGGGGATGCCGAGCTTCTCGAAGGTTTCCAGCAGCTTCGGGTCCACCTCATCGAGGCTGGCCTTCTTCTCCTGCTGCTTGGGGGCCGCGTAATAAATGATCTCCTGGTAGTCGATCGGCGGGTGACCCAGGCTGGCCCAGTCGGGCTCCTCCATCTGCAGCCACTGGCGGTAGGACCGCAGGCGGAAATCCAGCAGGAAAGCGGGCTCGTTCTTCTTGGCGGAGATCAGCCGCACCACGTCCTCACTGAGGCCCTTGGCGATCTTCTCGGTTTCGATGTCGGTGACAAAGCCGTATTTGTACGGCTGGCTCACCAGATCGCCGACAGTGGCGGTGCTCGTCATGGTGAAGGGGCCGGCTCAGCCGGCGGCGAGGGACTGGATCTCTTCGAGGCTGATGGTCTGCTGCTCGCCCCGGAAGGGGTTGTCTTCGGTGAGGAAGAGCATGCAGTGGCACTCCTTGCGCTCCCGCATCGGCACGCAGGGGCAGTTCCAGAACGCCTGGGCCACCTCGGCCTCCTTGTCTTCGTAGTGACGGCAGGGGCAGAGGGCGCCGCCCAGCTCGTCCTTGTGGCGGGCCAGACCCTCCAGCACCACGGCGGTGACCCCCGGATCGCTGCAGAAATAGGTGCCGGTGCGCTGGGCGTAGGTTTCCGCGAAACGGCGGATCACCTCCAGGCTTTCGGCACCGGCGGCGGGGGTCGTGGTGGTGGAAGCGTCGGTCATGGGCAGAGCGTCGGTTGCGCGCACCGGTGGATCGAATAACGAAACACTTTGGTTTCGTTACTGCGGGAGCCTAAGGCACAGGCGTGGTCCGTTGACGGCGTGGAAAGGTCATTGTGACGCCCCGGCGGCCACCACGGCCGGGCCCCCAATCCCCCGGCGTGCGTGGCATCGTGTTTTGGTCAGACGCCCGTCGTTTGGGTCAGACGCCCGTCATGAGCGCCCCCGCCCAGTCCTCCTCCCCCCCAGCCGGCCCCGCTGAGGGAGCCCATCCCACCCGGGAGGCGGCCCTGTCGGTGCTGCTGCGGGAAGGCGAAGCGACGGCGTCCCAGCTGGCGGAGTCCCTGGGCGTGTCCGTGCAGGCCATGCGTCGCCACCTTCGCAGCCTCGAGGACGATGGCCTGGTGGAGGCCAGCCCCTCCCATGAAGGCCCCGGCCGGCCCAGCAACCGCTGGCGGCTCACCACCCAGGGCCAGGGCCGCTTTCCCGATGGCAGCGAGAACTTCGCCCTCGGCCTGCTCCACACCCTCACCGAAAGCCTGCCGGCGGACACCCTGGAGCTGGTGCTGCGCCAGCAGGCCGAAGAAAAGGCGGCCGACTACCGGCGCCTGATCGGCAGCGGTCCCCTCAGTCTGCGGCTTGAGCGGCTGGTGGAGCTGCGGCGCAAGGAGGGCTACGTGGCCGAATGCCGCCCCGACGACGCCCCCGCCGCCAACGACGACACGCCCGCCTGGGTGATCAGCGAATTCCACTGCTCGGTGATGCGCATCGCCGAGCAGTACCCGGTGGTCTGCGACCAGGAACTGCGCCTGATCCGCCACACCTTCCCCGACTGCGCCGTGGAGAGGGTCCACTGGCGGCTGGAGGGGGGCCACAGCTGCGGCTTCCGCATCGCCCCTGTCGCCGAGAACCCCGTTCCCGCCGGCCCCGTCGCCCCCTGAGCCGTGCTCAGCCCTGATGAGTTGCAGGAGCTGGAGGCCACCCTGCTGCCCACCCTGGAGCGCCACCACCTGCGGCTCCTGGCCCATGGCCTGCGCACCCTGCAGGCCATCGCCGGCCAGGCCAGGGGCGGCCTGCCTGGGGCCGGGGCGATCGAGGCCTGGGCCCGCCAGCAGCCGGTGATCCAGGACGACCCCGGCTTCGCTGCGGCCTTCCTGACGCAGATCAGCCGCGTGGGGGAGCAGCTCGAAGCCATCGCCGCCGCCGCCGGCCGGGAGCCCCTGGCCCTGGATCTGGCCGACCTGGTCCACTGGGCCACCAAGGAAGCCGACCGGCGCGTCAGGCCCCCGGCAACCCCACCAGACCCGCCACAAGGCTGACCCCGGCCAAGGCGGCGGCGGCGGCCAGCCCCCCACGCCAGCCGGGCCGGTCCCCCTCCAGCGCCGCCAGGGGCAGGGCCATCACCGGCGCCGTCGCCAGCAGGGCCACGGCGAGTCCCCCCGGCAGTCCCGCCAGGGCGCTCTGCTGCAGAACGATGCCGGCGCAGGTGCCCAGCAGCGTGGCCGCCAGCAGCAGCGGGGCCACGAGCAGCGGGGCAACACGCATCATTCGCCCAGCATGCCGCGCACGAAATTGGCGAGGCCCAATTGCCGTTTGCGGCGCAGACGCTCGGCCTTCAGGATGGCGCGGATCTCGTTCAGGCAGGTCTCGGCATCGTCGTTGACCAGCACATAATCATATTCGCCCCAGTGGCGGATCTCGTCACAGGCGCGGGCCATGCGATCGGCGATCACTTCGGGGTGATCGGTGTTGCGGCCGATCAGCCGGCGTTCCAGTTCCGCCAGGTGCGGCGGCAGGATGAACACCCGCACCAGATCGGATGCCGCATCCGTCTGCTGCAATTGCTGGGTGCCCTGCCAGTCGATGTCGAACAATACGTCGCGCCCGGCGGCCAGCGAATCCTCCACCGGGCGGCGCGGCGTGCCATAACGGTTGCCGAACACGGTCGCCCATTCCAGCAGGGCATTGCCCTCGATCATGGTCTGGAACTGGTCGGGCGAAACGAAATAATAATCGACCCCGTCCACCTCGCCCGGACGCGGCGGGCGGGTGGTGGCCGAAACGCTCATCGTGATGTCGCCATCCTCGGCCAGCAGCGCGCGCGACAGCGTTGTCTTGCCGGCGCCCGATGGCGACGACAGCACGAACATCAGGCCGCGCCGCTCTGGGCCGCGGGCGGGCACATCCGGACGGGAAAAGCGCGTCACTTGCGGCGGAACCTGTCCAGCGTGACGACATTGCTGCCATCATCATCGCCGCCATCATCCGGCTTTGGCGGCTCTGGCGAATCCGGCCCGGCCGGCGGTTCGGATGGCCCCTCGCCATCCTTGGGCGGGAACTGCAGCGCGAAATTCACCGCCGGATCAACGAAGCCCACCACTGCATCATAAGGAATGGTCAGCAGCGACGGCATCTGGTTGAACGACAGGCCGATCGAAAACTGCTCCGGCCCCACTTCCAGATCCCAATAGCGGTGCTGGATGACGATGGTCATCTCGTCGGGATAGCGTTCCAGCAAGTGCTGCGGGATCACCACGCCGGGCGCGCGGGTGCGAAAGGCGATGTAGAAGTGATGGCCGCCGGGCAGCCCGCCTTCCTCCTGGATGCGCTTCAGCACGCGGGTGACAACCCCGCGCAGCGCATCCTGCACGATCTCGTCGTACGGAATCAGGCTGTCGGGCGTGGTGTCGTTCACAGGTCTGCCCCGGATTAAGGTTCGCGCAACCGATTGGCGCGCGCCGCCGCCAAGGTCAAGACACAGCCGGAAAATTGAAAGCGAGAGGGTAATGTTGCCCGGCCCCCCACGTTGCTTTTGGGTCGGGGGGCCGTGTTTGGCGAAATCGGTGAGGGGGTAATGTTGCCCGGCCCCCCACGTTGCTTTTGGGTCGGGGGGCCGTGTTTGGCGAAATCGGTGAGGGGGTTCTGTTGCCCGGCCCCCCGTGTTGCCTTTGGGTCGGGGGGCCGTGTTCGGCGAAATCGGTGAGGGGGTTCTGTTGCCCGGCCCCCCTCCGGCCGCTGGAGTCCACTTCTGTTGCCCGGTGTGGCCCGAACCGCGCTTTCGGCCAGTTTAACCTTGGTCGGTGAAGACCTCAGTTACGCTGCGATCGCGAATGCCTCGTTGTCGTTGGCATTTGTGGGTTTTGAACGGTTTAACGGCTCATTCAGGCCGGGCAAAAACACCGTCTTTGAACACACGTCGATCCTGGTTCGGCCCCATACATGCCCCCGACAACAGGGTGGTTATGGTGGAGCCGCCGGGTACTGCCCCCGGGTCCGCTGCGTCTATTACACGGCATCATTTATCGCCATAGCCGGCAAGCCGGCATCCCCCATGTAGGGTGTCGGTGCCGATTCCTCAATCCCGGTTTCTTCAGGCCCCACCGAACCGCCGATACAGCGTGGGCAGCAGCAACAACG
>NZ_JAYGHY010000056.1:0-18513 GCF_034931305.1 Cyanobium gracile UHCC 0281
CAAGCTGTTCCGGGCATCGATGGCCACGGCCTGAGCCAGGTTCGGCAGGCTGTGATTGGCCATACCTGAATCAAAGGGACCCAGCCACGGCGTCTTGCCCTGGCCGCAACATGCGACACGCTCCTAGCCTGGCCCCGATGGCCCACACCCTGGTGCTGCTGGCGAGCCCGTCGCGGGAAGCGGCGCTGCTCGACTGGCTTGAGCGCCAGGCCCTGGCGGTCGCCGGGTTTCCGCTGCTCGCCACCGCCGAGCTGGCCGGGCGGCTCCGCAGCGATCCCCGCACCGCCCAGCTGCCGGTGATGGCCCTCGAGGCACTGGCCGAAGGAGGGGACATCCAGGTGGCCGCCCGTCTGCTGGCCGGGGAGGTAGCCGCGGTGATCGCCTTCCTCGATCCGGAAGCACCGGCGGGATCGCCGCCCGACAGCCGGTTGCTGATCCGCGCCTGTGATCTGGCCGCCGTGCCCCTGGCCCTCAACGCCGCCACCGCGGAGCTGGCCCTGCGGGGCCTGGCCCATGGCCGCTCGGCCTACCTGCTGTTCAATCCCGTCGCCGGCCAGGGGGAGGCCAACGCCGATCTGGCCCTGATCCGTTCGATCCTCGAGCCCCAGCTCCTGGTGACGGTGCTGCTCACCAGTGCCGGCACCGATCCGGGCGACCAGTGCCGGGAGCTGGTCGCGCTGCTCCAGGCCCGGCCGGCCGGCGAGGTCGGCAACGTGATGATCGTGGCCTGCGGCGGCGACGGCACCGTCTCGGCGGTGGCAGGGGCGGTGGCCGGCACCGGCATTCCCCTCGGCGTGATTCCCCGTGGCACGGCCAATGCCTTCGCCGCGGCGCTCGACATCCCCACCGACCTGGTGGCCGCCTGCGAGACGATCCTGGCCGGCCACACCCACGTGGTGGACGCCGCCCGCTGCAACGACGTGCCGATGACCCTGCTGGCCGGGGTCGGCTTCGAGGCCGGGATGGTGGATCGCGCCACCCGCGAGCTCAAAACGATGCTCGGCCCGCTCGCCTACGTGCTCGCCGGCGCCCAGCAGCTGGCGTCCCAGCAGCCGTTCCAGGCCCGGGTCGAGATCGACGGCACCGTCACCGAAATGCAGGCCGCCGCCATCACCGTGGCCAACGTGGCCCCCGCCACCTCCGTGCTGGCCCAGGGCTTCGGGCGGGTGATCCCCGACGACGGCCTGCTGGAGGTGACGATCGCCTCGCCGAGCACCCGCCTGCAGGGCCTCAACGCCCTCGCCTCCCTTCTCACCTCGGCCGTGGTGCAGTCACCCAGCAACCACCCCGATCTTCTGTGTCTGCGGGCCAGCCACATCACGATCTCCACCGACCCTCCCCAGCGGCTGGTGATCGACGGCGAGATGCTCGAAGCCGACCCGGTGACCTTCACCTGCCTGCCCGGCGCCCTCTCCGTGTTCGCGCCGCTGCCCTCACCGTGAACCTCGCCTCCGAGGCGGGCGTCGCCACCAAGATCCACCGCATGGCTGACCGGGTGCGCTGGGGTCATCCTGAACTGGCCCGCCGCGGCATCGATCCCTGCCGACTGGCGATCGAAGGGGATCCGGGGTCGCCCGAGGCCTTCTCCTTCCTCGTGCTGGGGGACAGCGGCACGGGGTTGCATCGCCGCGACAGCCCCCAGCGGCGGGTGGCGGAGCAGCTGCTCGCCCATGGCGCTGACGCCCGCTTCCTGCTCCACACCGGCGACGTCGTCTACCAGGTGGGCTCCAGCGAGCAGTACCCGGACAACTTCATCCGCCCGTACCGCGAATGGATCGTGGGTGGTGAGGACTGGCGCCGGCTGCGCTACGACCAGCTGGTCTTTCGGGTGCCGTTCCTGCCGGTGCTCGGCAACCACGACTACTACGACCTGCCGCTGCCGCTGGGCCTGCTGGCCGGCCTGACCGCACCGCCACGGCGCCTGCTGCGGGCCTGGCTGGATCTGGATGTGGGCTGGCATGGTTCCTATGTGGGCCAGGCGTGGGCCCGCGCCTTCCTCGATGGGCTTGGCGCCGTGCCCGAGGCCGACCTGGAGGACCACCTCGCCCGCACCCGCACCGCCACGGTCGACGGGGCCCGCTGCCTGCTGTACCGGCCCGGCCGATTCACCCGCCTGCCCCACCGCCACTACACCTTCCGCTGGGCTGGGGTCGATGTCTTCGCCCTCGATTCCAACACCTTCAACCACCCTTTGCCGGCCGGCGCCGACGACGGGGAGCTGCAACGGCGCCGCGAGCGACTCGACGCCGAACGTTCGGATCTGCTGCGCTCCCTCAGCCCCCTGACCAGTGACGAGGACGCCCGCGATGATCGGGCCACCCTGGCCGAGCAGATCGATGAACAGATCCGTGACATCGACAAGCAGCTCGCCAGCAGCGCCTCCGCCCGTGCCGGACGGAAACCCCCGGTGGACGAAGCCCAGCTCGACTGGGTCGCCGACGCCCTGATCGCCTCCTGGCGCAACCCGGCGGTGCGGGGACGGATGCTGGTGCTGCATCATCCGCCCTACGTCACCGAGGTCAGCAAGTGGGACCAGGGCCAGACCCTGGCGGTGCGCGCCCAGCTGCGACGGGTGCTGGATCGGGTGGCCGCCGCCCTCGGCGATCTGCCGGCCGGCCGGCCCCTGCTTGATCTGGCCTTCAGCGGCCATGCCCACTGCCTGGAGCTGCTCGACACCGGTGACACCGGCCACAGCGATGCCCATATCCCCTGGGCGATCTGCGGCGGCAGCGGCTACAGCCTGCGCCGCCAGCGGCCGGAGGGGCCCGAGCTGCTGGAGGGTCCACCCGGTGCCCAGCGTGTCGTGGCCCGCTCCCGCCTCTTCCTCGGCCGCAGTGGCCGGGGTGCCGCCTTGCGCCGCGCCTACTCCGCCCTGCGGGTGGAGGTGGCGGCCGGCACCCCCCTGCAGTTCACGCTCACCCCGCTGGTGGCCGAGAAAGCCGAAGGCCGCTGGCGTCACGAGGCCTTCGATCCGATCCTGCTGCCATCGACAGGGCCGGGCTAGCCGTGGGTTCCTTGAGGGTGGGGCAGCTCCAGCGCCATCACGATCGATTCACCCGCCACCCGGTTCGTCATCCGGGACACCTCCTGGAAGCCCAGCCGCCCGTAGAAGCGCCGCGCCGGGTTCTCCGCTCGCACCGACAGCCTGATCCGGCGGTAGGTCGGTGCGGCCAGGACGACCAGCGCCTGCAGCAGGCGGGTGCCCACCCCCCGGCCCCGGGCCTCGGGATCAACGCCGGCGGCCAGCTCCGGAACCGACGGCTCCGCCACCCTCCCCGGGGTGGCCTCGGGGCTGAGGCGCAGCCAGGCCGCCCCGATGGCACGGCCCCCGGCCTCCCGGGCGATGACGCCCAGATCACCGGCCTGGCTCCCCCAGCCATCCACATAGGCGCAGAGGCAGGGATCGGCCTGGGCCATCGCCACCTGGTCGGGCCCTCCATCGCCCATGGAAGCGGCGTAGGTGAGCATCAGCCAGAGGGTGGCTTCGTCGTCCGCCGTGGCTGGTGAGATGCGCACCGACGGCAGGTGGGGGGCCGGCGTATCGGGGCGACTGGCCATTCAGCGGTGTTCGATCACCGCCTCGAGCGGGTAGCGGACCTTGGCCAGGTCGGCGTACTTGTCGGCCGGATCGCGATAGCCGGCCGCGCACACCACGGCACTGCGGTAGGGACTCCCCTCCAGGCCCAGCAGGCGGTCGTAGTCGGGTGGCGAGAAGCCTTCGATCGGGCAGGTGTCCACCTCCAGCAGGGCGGCGGCGGTCATGAAGTTGCCCAGGGCGATGTACACCTGGTTGCCTGCCCAGCTGGAGATGGCGGCGCTGCGGGGGCCGTCGACCAGATCCTTCTGCATCAGCTGCCGGTAGCCCTCGAGCTGCTCCACCGGCACGCCGCGGGCGGCGCTCGTGGCCTCCGTCAGGCGCGTCAGATCAGCCAGCTCGATCGTTCGCCGCGCCAGGAACACCACCAGGTGGGAGGCCTCGGTGATCTGGGACTGGTTCCAGGAATGGGGCCGCAGTTCGGCGCGCAGGGCCGGATCCTCGATCACCAGGAACCTCCAGGGCTGCAGGCCGTAGGAGGAGGGGGTGAGCACCAGTGCCTGCTCCAGCGCCTTCCACGTGTCGGCAGGGACTTTGCGGCCCGGGTCGAACTGCTTGGTGGCGTAGCGCCAGCGCAGGGCTTCAAGCAGCTCGGAGGAGCTCAGGGTCATGGCTGGGGGGCGCGGTGACAGGTGATCTCGCCCGGAACTTAAGGGTTCAGCGCACGGGGTGTCTGTGTCTATGCAACGGTCATCGACCGTGACAACCCGTGGTGCAGGGGCAGGTGTAGACCGGCAACGCCCCGCCCCGCTTCGATGGACCCCAGCGCGGATCTCAGCGGCCAGTTCCTCCAGCTCGCCTGCGGCAACTGGGTCACCCAGATGCTGAACGTGGCCGCCGAACTGGCCATTGCCGACCATCTGGCGGCCGCCGGCCCCGCGGGACTGACGGCCGAGGAGCTCGCCGGCCGCTGCGACGCCGACGGCGAGGCCCTGTTCCGGCTGCTGCGGGGCCTGGCCAGCCTGGGGCTGTTCGCCGAGAGCGAGAGCCAGCCGCGCCGCTTCGTGCTCACGCCTCTGGCCGAACTGCTCCGCAGCGACCACCCCGGCTCCCTGCGCCAGTTCGCGCGCATGCTCGGCGGCGAGCATTACGACGCCTGGGCCGACCTGCTCCACGGCGTCCGCAGCGGCGAGAGTGCCTTCCGCCACCACTTCGGCGAACCCGTCTTCGACTGGTACGGCCACAACCCCGAGCGCGGCACCATCTTCGACGGGGCCATGACCGACTTCTCCCGCGTCGAGACCGAGGGCCTGCTGGCGACCTGGGACTTCAGCGGCGTGCAGCACCTCATCGACGTGGGCGGCGGCCGTGGCGGACTACTGCAGACGGTGCTGCGCCGCCACGGCCACCTGCGCGGCACCCTCTTCGATCAGCCGGCGGTGGTGGCGCCGGTGGCGGTGCCACCCGAGCTGGAGGGGCGCTTCGTGGTGGCGGCCGGTGATTTCTTTGCCACCGTGCCGGCCGACGGCGATGCCTACCTGCTCAAGCACATCCTCCACGACTGGGGCGATGAGGCCTGTCTGACGATCCTCGGCCACATCCGCGCCGGCCTGGCCCCCGGCGGGCGGGTGCTGATCCTTGAGCAGCTGATCCCCCCGGGCAACGATCCGGCCCCGGGCAAGCTGCTCGATCTCAACATGCTCGTGATGACCGAAGGCGGCCGCGAGCGCACCCCCGCCGCCTACGAACAGCTGCTGGAGCGCGCCGGCCTGCGGCTGGCGGGGATCCACCCGACCCCGTCGCCCGTCGCGGTGGTGGAGGCGATGGCGGCCTGAGCGCCGGCCGCCGCTTCACACCAGCAGCCCCATCACCAGGGCAAGAAGCGCTCCGATCGGTCCGAAGAAGAAAAAGCTGGTCATCGCCGCGGCCAGCTCGCGGTCGTGGCGGGTGTAGAGCTGCAGCACCAGCACATAGCTGATGGCGGTGCTGAGAACGAAGCCCGCCAGGCCGAACAGCAGCCCACGCCCCAGCCGTTTCCAGGTCATGTCCAGACACACTGCTGCGCCTGGAGTGTGCCAGAGGCCTGCCTCGCCCTAGCGTCAGGGCCTGCCGAGCCCCAGATTCCGTGAGCCTCTCCATCGCCCTGCTCACGGTCTCCGACAGCCGCAGCCTCGCCGACGACCCCTCGGGCGATGCCCTGCAGCAACGGCTGGAGGCAGCCGGCCACCGGCTGACTGAGCGCACCCTGGTGCCCGACGACCGCTATCGCATCCGGGCTGAGCTGAGCCGCTGGATCGCCGATCCCGCCGTGCAGGTGGTGATCAGCTCCGGCGGCACCGGCCTCACCGGCCGCGACGGCACCCCCGAGGCGGTGGCGCCCCTGCTCGACAAGACCATCGAGGGCTTCGGCGAGCTGTTCCGGGTGCTGTCTTTTGAGACGATCGGCACCAGCACCCTGCAGAGCCGCGCCCTGGCCGGGGTGGCCAACGGCACGGTGGTGTTCGTGTTGCCCGGCTCCCTCGATGCGGTCAGCACCGCCTGGGACCGACTGATCCGCGCCCAGCTCGACGCCAGCACCCGTCCCTGCAACCTGGTGCAGCTGCTGCCGCGGCTCACGGAAACCTGATGCGGGCCTTCCCTCTGAGGCGGCCCTGGCTGCTGGGGGGCCTGGCCCTGCTGCTGAGCGCCCTGCTGGGGCTGCCGGCCTGGTCAGGGATCAGCCCTGTTCCTGCAGCCGGAGTCTCGGCACCACCGTCCGCCCGTGAAAGCCCCGGGCAGCGGTTTTCCGCGGGCAGCTACGAGCAGGCCAAGGTGCGGATCCTGGGGATCCCCGCCCTCACGGTGGCGGCGCCGGTGGTGGGTGATCAGGGCGACGCGCCCGATGCCAGCCGCCGTGCCCTGGTGATCGAGGGCAATCTCGACCTCCTCTACGACCCCACCACCCTGTGCAGCGACGGCGAGTGGATTGCGGAGGGAATCCTGCTGCAGGTACTGGGCGATCCGCTGGACCGGGCCTGCGTGAATTCCCCCCTCCAGGAACGTCGCCAGCGCAATCCCGCCGTGGCAGTGCACCGCCGCCGCCTTCCCGGCGGCGAGGTGGTGCTGGAGGCGGTGGTGCCGGAGCGCAGCGAGCCGCTGCCGCTGCTCACCGTCACCTATGCCGATGCCGCCCTCAACGGCACCAACGCCTGGGATCTGGCGGAACGCTGGCGGCGGCGTCTCGAGAGCCGGCTGCTCTATGCGCGCCAGGCGACGGGGCCTGAGGCCCTCGCCCGACGCTGGCGCACCCTGCTGGCGCTCCAGCTGGTGGTGCTCGCGTTCACGGTGCTCACCTTCTGGCTCTGGCGGCGCAACCGCCGGCGGGTGTCCGGCGCGCCCCCCCGCCATCACCGGCGCCTTCTCGGCCAGCTGCTGCTGGTACTGGTGCTGGTCGAGCTCACGGCGCTGGTGGCCCTGGGGGTGATGGCCGTGCCCGGGGAGGTGCCCCTGGGCCTGGAGCTCCTCTTCCAACCCTTGCTGGCGGGCCTCAAGTTCCTGATCCTCGGTGCGGTGGCCCTGCTGGGCCGCTCCCTTGCCACCTTCCTGCTCAACCAGTGGGCCGACGGCGCCAGGGTGGCGGTGGAGGAGCAGGCCCGGCGGGAGCAGCGCCACCGCAGCCTGGTGCGGGTGACCCATCGCCTGATCGATCTGGCCAGCCTGATCCTGGCGGGGCTCTGGATTCTGATCGACATCCCCGGGGTGCGACAGGCCTCGGCGTCCCTGCTGCTGGCCGGTGGCGCCCTGCTGGGCGGCCTGGCGATCGTGTTCCAGGGGCTGCTGCGGGACTTCGCCGCCGGCCTCGCCGTGCTCATCGAAGACCGCTATGCCATCGGCGACTGGGTGGAGATCGGCGGTCTCGCCGGCGACGTGGTGGACGTGGGCGTCCTCAGCACCCAGCTGCGCTGTCTGGATCAGCGGGTGGCGGTGATCCAGAACAGCGCCTTCGACCGGGTGGTGAACCACACCAAACTGCGTTCCGGCAAGGAGGTGACTGTGCTGGTGTCGCACCGCTGCACCGGCATCGATCGGGCGCTGGCGGTGGCGGCCGAGGAGCTCGAAGCCTTCCACGTCGATGCCACCTGGGGGCCGCGCCTGCTGGCGCCGCCCCTTCTGCGGGGCGTCAGTGCCACCGGTCCGCTCGGCATCACCGTGAGCATCCTGCTGACCACCGTGGCCGGCGAGCAGTGGGCCTGCTCCCGCGAGCTGAGAAGGCGGCTGGTGGCCCGCTTTCAGCAGGAGGGCATTCCCCTGGCCGATGGCCTCGAACTGGCCGGCAGGCCCTGATCAGGGCCGCGCCGACCCGCGCGGATCGCGCCAGAGCAGCAGACCCTGGGTGCGGACGGTGTGGAAATCGCTCGCCCGGCCGTCCCCCCGGCCGGTCAGGCCCCCGTCTGGGGCAGCGATCACCGTGCCATCTTCATCGAAGAGCACGCTGTACTGATCGCAGCACTGGGGGGGCAGGTAGTACACCAACCGGCCCCGGTAGAGGTAGCGCCACACCGACTGGGGCGGGTTGCCCATCGGCTGGGTCTTCAACTGTTGGATCAGCCGCTGGAGCCACGGCGGCCGGGGCGCCGGTGCCGAGGCGGTGGGGGCGGCAGGGGAGTGGGGTCCCGCCAGGGTGTCGGATCCGATCAGGGCGGTGGAGGCAACAACCGCTGCACAGGCCGCCCCAAGCAGCGCCCGCCCCCGAGCCAGCCGTGGCGACGCCGCTGGGCTCCTTCTCAGGCTGGGGTTTGGCATCGCTGCCAAGGTTACGCTGAACCGGCCGAGGGAAAGTTCATGGCTTCATCGTTAGCGGAGCATGAGACGTTCATCCGCCAGGCCATCGAACTCTCTCGCAAAGCTGGCCTGGAGTACGGCACCGGCGGGGCCTTCGGCGCGGTGATCGTCAAGGATGGGGTGATCATCTCCCAGGGGATGAACCGTGTCGTGGCCAGCCATGATCCCACCTGGCACGGGGAAATGGAGGCGATTCGGCTGGCCTGCATCACCCTGCAGAGTTTCAAACTGCCCGGCTGCATTCTCTATACCTCCGCCGAGCCCTGCCCGATGTGCATGGCCACCTGCTACTGGGCAGGAATCGAGGAGGTTTACTACGCCGCTACGGTGGACGATGCCCTCGAATACGGTGATTTCGATGATCGCCCGATCTACGAGCAGCTGGCCCTGCCCAAGGAACAACGCTCGATCCGCCTTACCCAGATCCTGAGGCAAGAGGCGGTGGAGGTCTGGAAGGAGTACCAGGCCAAGCCCGACCGGGTCCGCTACTGAGGCGCGGCACTGATCGGGAGGGCGATCAGGCGCTGGTGGCGGGCAGGGCCCGGAACAACTGCAACATCAGCACCAGACTCGCCAGGATCGCCGCCAGGGTCAGCCTGTCGCCGCGCTGGCTCCCCGTGCCCTCCAGCCAGGGCTGGCAGCGCCGGCTGACCCAGGGCACCAGCCACCAGCCGGTGAGCGCCACGGTGCAGACATTGCCCAGGAGAAGGCCGGTGGGAGCATCGAGGGGCAGGGGCCGCAGCAGCACCCGCAGCACCGCCACGGTGGGGTAGAGCACCACCAGCACCAGCAGGTTCACCTTCCAGACGGGCACGGCGGCCCGGTCGGCCTCCCCCAGCCAGCGGGCGTAGCCCTCCCAGTCGGAGCGTCCTTCATAGCGGTAGCCGCCGCGCTCGGCTGCGCTGAGCAGATCGCGCCGTTCCTGGCAGTCCATCCAGCCCATGAACGCCCCGGGGGTGGTGAAACTCAGCTCCGATGCGTAGAGCAGCCGGCCCGCGTGGGGTTCGCGGCCCAGGGGCGCGGGGGCCGTTTCGGCCACGAAGCCCGGATGGCGGCGGGCCGCCGCCATCAGCCGGTCTTCCATCGCCAGGAACGCCGCCAGCCCCGCCGGTTCAACGCGATGCAGGAAGCGGTGGGTGAACGGTGGCGCCGTCTCGCTGGAGTGGGCGGGCGAGGCGGGCATCGCGGCATCGCGGCGGCGGCCCCACCATGGGCCCTCAGGCCGCCGCCAGCCAGCGGCGGCGCGCCCGGTCGCTGAGGTCCTCGCCGAGCAGGGTGAGCAGGGCGTACACCGCCACCAGGGCCAACAGCTGGTCCCAGGCGAAGGAGCTCAGGCTTTCCAGCAACTGGCTGCCCAGGCCGGTCGCGCCCGCCAGGCCCACCACCACCGATTCCCGCAGGATCACATCGGCCCGGTAGGCGCCGTAGGCCAGGTAGGGCCGGGCCAGCCCGCTGAAGCGGCCGTAGAGCAAGGCCAGCCGCGGCCCGCTGCCGCCACAGGCCAGGGCCTCCTCGGTAGCCGGGTCGGTGGTATCGGCGCTCTCCAGCAGCAGCCGGCCCAGCACCCCCAGGTTGTGGAAACCCAGGGCCAGGGCGGCGGTGATCACCCCCGGCTGCAGCACGAACAGCAGCAGCAGGACGCTCAACGGCGGCGGCCACAGGCGCCCCAGGGCCCACAGCAGCCGCAACCCCTGCCGGGCCCAGCCCAGGGGTGCCACCAGCAGCAGCAGCAGCGGCGCCAGACCCACCGCCAGGCTGGCCGCCAGGCCAGTGAGCAGCAGGGTGCCCCCCACCAGCCGCGGCCAGGGCAGGGCCAAGGTGGCGGCCCAGTCGCCCTCGCCCAGCCCCGGCAGGGGCTGCCAGTGGAGCAGGGCAGCCGGATCCACCCCCAGGCCACGGCCCACCAGAACGCAGAGGGGCACCAGGGCGGCCAGGATCAGCAGCATCTCCCGGCTGCGTTCGCCCACCCCCCGCCGGGCCAGCACGAACCGGCCGGGCACCAGCCAGCGCCGGCGCAGCAGGCTGATGCCAGCCTCCAGGGCCAGCATCACCGCCAGCAGCAGCCACAGGCCGCTCCAGAGTTCATGGAACTCCAGTGACTGGAGCGTCAGCTTCAGATCGGTGCCCAGCCCCCCCAGCCCGAACACCCCGAGCAGGGTGGCGCTGCGCAGGGCGCACTCCAGCCGGTAGCCGCCGTAGCTGAGCACCCCGGGCAGCAGGGCCGGCCCCAGGGCCGTGAGCAGGGCCGCCGGCGCCGGGGCGCCCGCCGCCCGCAGGGCCTCCAGGTTGGCGATGGGCAGGGCATCGAGCAGGTCGGACAGCACCCGCGCCACCAGGGCACCGAAGGGCAGGGCGATCGCCAGCACCGCCACCGCCGGCTGCAGCCCCACCAGCTGGAGCAGCAGCAGGCCCCAGATCAGCTCATGGATCGCCCTGGGGAGGGCCAGCAGCCGGCGGATCAGCTCCGCCGGCAGGGCGCTGCCGGTCAGCGTGCGCCACACCGTGCGGGAGCTGCACGCCCCCAGCACCAGGCCCAGCACCAGGCTGCCGGCCCAGCCCAGCAGGGCCATGCCGGCCGTCACCCCCAGCCCCTTCAGCAGCGACGCGAGCACCACCGGATCCAGCGAGGGGGTCACCGCCGCCAGCGCGAAGTTGCCGATCAGCTCCCAGCCGCCCCCGTGAACCAGCGGCGGTAGCAGGACGGCCAGGGGCACCAGCACCAGGGCCGGCAGCAGCATCAGCAGCGGCGCGGCCGGTTTCACGGCGTCGTGCCGTCGTAGAGGTCCGCCAGCAGGTCGGCGTCCACCCGGGCCACCGGCCCGTCGAACAGCACCCGGCCGTCCTTGAGGCAGATGGCCCGATCAAAACCATGGAGCAAGTCGGGCCGGTGCAGACTCAGCAGCAGGGCCCGGGGGGCAGTCGCCTGGGCCAGCAGCAGGGCCAGCAGCTCGGTGGCCAGGCGCGGATCGAGGCTGGCCAGGGGTTCATCGGCCAGCAGCAGGGTGGGCTCCTGGCGCAGCAGCCGGGCCATCGCCACCCGCTGGCGCTGGCCGCCGGAGAGGGCTGTCACCGGCTGTGTAAGCAGGGCCGGATCCAGGTCCATGGCCCGCAGGGCCGCTGCGCAGGCGTCGGTGTCGAGGGGCAGCAGCAGGTTGAGCAGGGCCTGGGGCCAGCCCCAGCGGGCCAGGCGGGCGGCGTTGAGGTTCTGCTGAACGGTCAACTCCTCGATCAGGCGCAGGTCCTGCCAGAGGGTGCCGATGCGGGCCTGCTGGCGGCGCCGGCCTCGGCGGGAGCGGGCGGGGGCCTGCCCCTCCCACAGCACCGTGCCCGCCACCGGCGCCAGCAGGCCGTTGGCCACCGCCAGCAGGGTGCTCTTGCCGGCGCCGCTGGCCCCCAGCAACGCCACCCGCTCGCCGGGGTCCAGGCTCAGGTCGACGTCCTCCAGCCGGGGCCGTTCGCGGCCGTTCACACGGATGCCCCGCAGCGCGAGCACGGCTGTGGAGGCGCCGGGGGCCATGGAGGACGGAGGGGGCGAAGCTCGATCCACGATGGCAGTCCTTCGCCCATGGCCCCCTCACTCGTCAGGCCAGAGCGACGCCCAGCAGAATTCCCCTATCCCCACGGCCACCGATGACGTCCTCCACCGGGCCCAGGCCCTCCCTCCTCGATGGCATCGCCCGGGTGCTGCTGTGCCTGGTGTTCCTCCATGCCGTGATCGGCAAACTGACCGGATTCGCCGGGGTGGCCGGGATGATCGCCGGCCGGGGGCTGCCGCTGGCGCCGGTGCTGCTGGCGGCGGCCGTGGCCCTGATGCTGGTGGGGTCGGTGCTGGTGATCAGCGGCTATCGGGTGCGGCTCGGGGCGATCCTGCTGCTGCTGTTCCTGGTGCCCACCACCCTGCTGTTCCACAACGATGTGGCCGACCCCCAGGAGCGGATCGCGCTGCTGAAGAACCTCTCGATCATGGGGGGCCTGCTGCTGGTGGCCGAGCGTCCCGCGGCCTGACGGACAACGGCAGCACGGCCAGGCTGGTTCAACATGCCCCGGCAGGCTCCTCACCCCATGCCCTTCGCCTCCCCCCGCTCCTACATCCTTCTGTCGGTGGCGGCGGCGGTGGCCACCATCGTGCTCAAGACGGCTGCCTGGAGGATCACCGGCTCAGTGGGCCTGCTCTCGGATGCGATGGAATCCGGGGTGAATCTGGTGGCCGCCCTGGGGGCCTTCTGGGCGCTCAGCCTCGCCGCCAAGCCCGCCGACCGCACCCACCACTACGGCCACTTCAAGGCCGAGTACTTCTCCAGCGGCCTGGAGAGCGTGCTGATCGTGCTGGCCGCCCTGGCGATCATCCACTCCGCCGTGGGCCGGCTGCAGGCTCCTGAGCCCCTGGAGCAACTGGGGCTGGGCATGGCCCTTTCCCTGGTGGCCACGGCACTCAACGGCCTGGTGGCCTGGGTGCTGCTGCGGGCCTCCCGCCACTTCCACTCGATCACCCTGCGGGCCGACGCCCACCACCTGTTCACCGACGTCTGGACCTCCTGCGGTGTGCTGGTGGGGATCGGCCTGGTGAAGCTCACCGGCCTGACGATCCTCGACCCGCTGATCGCCATCGCCGTGGCGCTCAACATCGCTTTCACCGGCTGGAATCTGCTGCGTGAAACCGCCACCGACCTGCTCGACCGTTCCCTGCCCGTCGACGAACAGGACCGGCTGGAGGCTCTGCTGGCCTCCCGTGAAACCGAGGAGATCCGTTTCCATGCCCTGCGCACGCGGGTGGCCGGATCACGCCGCTTCGTGGCCTTCCACGTGCTGGTGCCGGGGCAATGGACGGTCCAGGACGGCCATGACCTCTGCGAGCAGCTGGAGCAGGAGATCGCCGTCGCCCTGCCCCGCAGCGATGTGCTCACCCACCTCGAGCCGATCGAGGATCCCAAAGCCTGGGACGACCAGGGATTCCGCTGGGAAGAGGGTTGAGCCCCATACGATCCAGACAGCAGCGAGCGCGTCCGCGATGGCCACCGTTCTGATCACCGGCACCAACCGCGGCATCGGCCTGGAGTACTGCCGCCAGCTCCAGGCCAGGGGCGACACGGTGGTGGCGGTCTGCCGCCGCCCGTCGCCGGAACTGGAGGCGCTCGGGGTGCGCATCGAGGCAGGGGTCGACCTCACCGACGGGGCCGCCATCGCCGATCTGGTGGGCCGGCTGGGCTCGCTGGCCATCGACGGGCTGATCCTCAATGCCGGCCTGCTGGAGCGCACCAGCCTGGACAACCTGGACGTCGAGAGCCTGCGGCGCCAGTTCGAGGTGAACGCCATTGCCCCCCTGCGGCTCACCCAGGCCCTGCTGGGCCATCTGCCGCCGGGCGCCAAGGTGATCCTGATGACCAGCCGCATGGGCTCGATCGACGACAACAGCTCCGGCGGCGCCTACGGCTACCGGATGTCGAAGGTGGCGCTCTGCATGGCCGGCAAGTCGCTGGCCATCGACCTGCGGCCCCGCGGCATCGCCGTGGCCCTTCTCCATCCCGGCCTGGTGCGCACCCGCATGACGGGCTTCAGCGACCAGGCCATCAGCACCGAGGACTCCGTGCACGGCCTGCTGGCCCGCATCGATGCCCTCACCCTGGAGACCAGCGGCAGCTTCTGGCACGCCAACGGCCAGGTGCTGCCCTGGTAGGGCCGGCGGCAACGGTGCTTACGGGCCCGGCAGGGCCAGCTGCAGCACCAGGCTCCGGCCGCCGCGTTCGAAGCGCAGGCCGAGGGGCCGGCCCGCCGGGTGGGCGGCCAGCCGCTCGATCACCTGGCGGGCGCTGCTGACCGGCTGGCCATCGATCGCCGTGATCCGATCACCGACCCGCAGGCCGGAGCGCTCCGCCAACGAAGCTGGGGCCACCTGGTGGATCTCCACCCGGCCAGCGTGGGTCTCCAGGTACACCCCAAGCTTCAGGCCTGCCGGTGGCGGCGACACCACCCCGAACACGGCCGTGGCCAGCCCTGGCTGCAGCACGGCGCAGTCGAGCCCGGCGTCCCAGGGCAGCAACCAGGCCGCCTCGCCCAGCCCCAGGGCCTGCAGCTGGTGGGGCACGCCGTGACCCCCGGCCAAGTGGCCGTTGCCGATGAGCGCCACCACCGGGGCCCCGGGGTGGCGACGGCGGCGGTCGGCGATGGTCTCGGCCATGGCCCGGTCCCAAAGCTGCTGGCTTTCGACGAAGCGAACGAAGGAGGGATCCTCCAGGCCGGGGCGCCGCTGGCCGCTGTTGGGAACGAAGGGATGGTGCTGCCAGAGCCGGTGCAGCTGGACCTGGTAGGCCCGGCTCGCCGGTGCCGGACGGCCCACCCCTTCCCGTTCGCTGGCGGGCACCGCCGCCAGGCCCTCAGCCCGCACCCGCCGCACCAGCTGGCGCTCCACGTTCAGGGCGAGCAGCGGCACGCGCCGGTCACGGGCGAAGCGCAGGATCGGCAGGTAGAGCTCGGCGTCGTAGCCCCAGATGGCCGGCCAGTCGAGGGCCTCGAGGAAGGCGCGCTCCTCCAGCTCCCCGGCCACCCAGCGGTCGAGCACCGGCTGGAGTCGGCGCGGCACCATCTCCAGGCCGAGGCTCAGGTCGGGGCGCCGGGTCTGTAACGCTGCAAGCGTGGCCAGCTGCCACTGGTGGTGGGCGGCGCTGTCGTGGCGTTCGCCCAGCAGCACCGCCGGCCGCCGGGCCAGGCGATCGAGCAGGTCATCGACCGCCAGCGCCCGCGGACCGGCGGCGGTGGGCTCCACCCAGGCCCCCGGGGGCACACAGGCGCTGGTGGCCGCAAGCCCAGGCACCCCCAGCAGGGCAGCCAGGCCCAGGGCCAGGCCGGCCACCCGGTGCCAGCGACCGAGCGGGGTCAGCGGATCTTGCCGGTCTGGCGGCCCACATCTTCGATCATGGTGTAGGCCTTGGCGTTGGCGGCGGTGAACTGCTTGGCCCCGAACAGGGCCAGGATCTGCTTCTGGGTGGGGTTGCTGGCGCGCCAGCTGAGGATCGACTGCTGCACCTTGGTGGTGAAGCCCTTGCCGAAGCGCTTGTCGAGGTCGGGCTGGGCGATCCAGTGGTAATCGGGGTAGCCCGACGACCTCCAGAGGGCGAACACCTTGGCGGGGTTGGCCTTGCCGTCACGCAGGCTGGCACTCCACACCTGCTCGTTCACGGCACCGGCGTCATAGGCGCCGCTCTGCACCAGGGCGATGGTGGCGTCGTGGCTGCCGCTGAAGCCGGGCGCGCCGCCAGCGAAGTCCGACAGCTTCACCCCCGCCTTGCCGAGGAAGAACTGGGGCATGAGCCGACCGGACGTGGAGCTTTCGGAGCCGAAGGTGAAGCGCTTGCCCTTCAGTTCGCTCAGGCCCTTGGCGTTGGTGATGGGCTTGAGACCGCTGCGGCTGTTGGCGATGAAGATCGTGCGGAACGAGACGTCGATGTCGCGCTGGGCGAGCACCCGGGCACCGGGCTTCTGCAGCCGGGCCTGAACGCCGGTGAGGCCGCCGAACCAGACCAGATCCAGGGCACCGGTGCGGAAGGCGCTGACGGCAGCGGCGTAGTCGACCACCGGCACGTAGACCACCTTCACCCCCAGCTGACGGCTGAGTTCATTGGCCACCAGTGGATAGAGGCGGTTGAGCTTCTCCGGCTTCTGGTCGGGAATGGCACCGAGGCGCAGCACCTTCTGGCTTTGCTGGGCCCCTGCGGGAGCCAGCAGCCCGGGAAGGGGGGCGGCGGGGGGCGCCAGCAGGGGCAGCAACGCCAGCGACACCCCCATCAGGGCGGCGGTGGCGGTGGTGCGGATCCGGAACATGCTCATCGGGGTTGGGAAGCTCTGGCGGCCTTTGGTCCACTATGGCCATCAGGTGGGCGCCGGACTGCCCCCTCTTCCCTGGGTCAGCACCATGGCGGCCTGCCTCCCCATCGACACCTTTCTGGGGAGCAGCGGTGCGCTGATTGACGTGCGCACCCCGGCCGAGTTCCGTCAGGGCCACATCCCGGGAGCCTGCAATCTGCCCCTGTTCAGTGATGCGGAACGGGCCGAGGTGGGCACGCTCTACAAGCAGCAGGGCCGCCAGGCCGCCGTGCTGCGGGGCCTGGCCCTGGTGGGTCCGCGGATGGAGGCCATGGCGGCCGAGCTGGTGGCCTGGAGTGAGCGCACGGCCGGGGCGCCCCTGCGGCTGCACTGCTGGCGCGGCGGCATGCGTTCGGCCAGCGTCGCCTGGCTGGCCCAGCAGCTGGAGCTGCCGGTGCTGCTGCTGGAGGGTGGCTACAAGAGCTACCGGCGCTGGGTGCTGGAACTGTTCGAGCGGTCCTGGCCCCTGCAGCTGCTGGGGGGCCGCACCGGCAGCGGCAAGACCGAGCTGCTGCTGGCCCTGCAGGCGCTGGGGGCGGCGGTGGTGGACCTGGAGGGCCTGGCCCACCATCGCGGCAGCAGCTTCGGTGGCCTGGGCCTGCCGGAACAGCCCAGCTCCGAGCACTACGAGAATCGGCTGGCGGCGGCCCTGGCGCCCCTGGCCGCTGCCGACCAGATCTGGTTGGAGGCTGAAAGCGCCATGGTGGGGCGCTGCCGCATTCCCGCTGGCCTCTGGCGCCAGATGAAGGCCGCGCCGGTGCTGGCGGTGGAGCGGCCCCTCCAGGAGCGGGTGGACCACCTGGTGGAGATCTACGGCGCCCAGGATCCCCTCGCCCTGGCGGAGGCCACCCGGCGCATCGCCAAGCGGCTGGGGCCCCAGCGCACCGCCCTGGCCCTCGAGGCGATCGAGCAGGGCGACTGGGCCACCGCCTGCCGCCAGATGCTCGACTATTACGACCGCTGCTACGACCACGACCTCGACAGCCATGCCTGTTCGGCGGTGGATCTGGGCGGTCTGGCGGCGCCGGAGGCCGCCCGCGAGCTGATCAGCCGGGGCCTGGTGACGCTGCAGCAGCGTCCCGCCGACTGACCACCCGCCCGATCACGGCTGCCGCCCCGAAGCCTGCGGCGCGGAGATCGGCCAGGGCCGCGGGCGCCTCGGCCGCCGGCAGGGCCGCCAGCAGCGGTCCGCAGGTCTGGGGATCGATCAGCAGCCCCCGCAGCGCCTCCGCCCGCCCACCCTCCCCCAGCAGCCGCACGGGCCCCTCCAGCAGGGACAGGGCCGCAGCGTTGGCGGGGGCCAGGGAGCTGGCGAAGCCCCGCTCGAGCAACTCCAGGGCGCCGGGATAGGCGGTGATGGCGGCGGCGTCGAGCTCCACCGCCACCCCCGCACCGGAGGCGGCCAGCATCTCGCCCAGGTGGCCCAGCAGACCGAAGCCGGTGATATCGGTGCAGGCGCCGCAGTCGTGGGCGGCCAGCAGGGGCACCAGGGAGGCCTGGCTTCGCTGCATCGCCGTGATCACCGCCTCCATCCAGGCAGGCGCAACGGCGCCGGCCATGGCCGCGGCGAACAGCACGCCGCTGCCCAACGGCCGGCTCAGCAGCAAGGCATCACCGGGCCGCAGAGGGCCCTTGCGCCAGTGGCCTGCGGGCGCCACCCGCCCGTTCACTGTGAGGGCCAGGGCCAGGCCCGCCCCGTCACGGCCCTCGAGGGTGTGGCCACCGATCAGGGCGGCCCCGAGGGGCTCCAGCACCGAGCGCACCCCCGCCAGGGTCTGCAGCAGCAGCTCCTCCTGAACGGCCGCGGCGGCCTCCGGCACCGTCACCAGGGCCTGGACGCTCTCCACCGCCGCGCCGCTGGCCCACAGGTCGCTGCAGGCATGCAACGTGGTGAGGCGGCCGTTCAGCCAGGGGTCGTCCACCAGGGCCGGGAAGCCGTCCACGCTCTGCAGCCACAGGCGGCCGTCGGCGCCGGTGGCCACCACGGCAGCGTCTTCCGCCGCTGGCGCCCGGACGGTCGGATCGAGCCTGGCCAGGGCGGCCGTCAGCGGGGCGGCGCCCAGCTTGGCGGCGCAGCCGCGGCAGGCCATGGCGGCCTGGCCGTCCGGGGCCATGGGCTGGAGGTCGGCGAAGCGCGCCATGAAGGCCGCATCGATGCGCTGCTTCCAGTGCCAGATCCAGCCGGCCGGCCCCAGGGCCACCGGTCCGAAAAAGGCCAGGGCCCTGGGTCCATCGGGGTGCCAGCCGCCGTCGCCGAGCAGCTGCAGGGCCCGCGGCTGGGGCCGCCAGGGCCGCAGCGA
>NZ_JAYGHY010000057.1:0-18376 GCF_034931305.1 Cyanobium gracile UHCC 0281
AAGACCGCACAGCGCACTGGGAGGCAAAACTCCCCATGAGGTCTACACTGAGACCAAACCCTGTTCCTCCCGCCCGGAGTTAACGATGTCAGGGACCGAATCTGTCCAATAAAAGCCATCCACCTCAATTTCCTCTCTTGCGCCCGGTGTCGACATAACGATGGGCGTCCACAATCTGCTCGAGCGGATAGCGTCGATCGATCACCGGCTGGACGTCGCCTGCTTCAGCCAGTGCCGCCAGATCGAGCAGATCCTCAAGTTTCACGGCAGCGGGCCCGGCGATGACCGTGTGGCGGCTCGTCAGCGACACCCACAGGCCCTGCAGCATCTCGGGCAACCCGGCCAGCACCAGCAACAGGCGCCCGCCATCCTTCAGTGATCGCCTGCAGCGTGAATAGGGCGCTGTGCCGACCGTATCGACAATCACGTCATAGGTTTCACCGTTGCGGGTGAAGTCGGCCTGGGTGTAGTCGATGACATGGACGGCACCCAGCGATCTCACAAGATCAAGATTTGCCGTACTGGCCACCCCGGTGACTTCGGCGCCGAAGTGCCGGGCCAGTTGCACAACGGCCGTCCCCACCGCGCCGGAGGCTCCATTCACCAGCAGCTTCTCCCCGCGCTGAATCTTGCCGCGGCGCAGGAAATCCAGGGCCGTCGTTCCGCCGAAGCAGAGGGCGGCGGCCACGTCGTCGGTGAGCCCCGGCGGTGTGGCCACCACCATGCCGTCCTGCGGCAGGACGATGGCTTCGGCATGGCAGCCCATGCGGGCGTCGCTGAAGGCGAACACCCGCTCCCCCACCTTGAATCGGGTCACGTTCTTGCCGATCGCAGCGACAACCCCGGCCAGCTCCGAGCCGAGGATGGGCTGTCTCGGTTTCCGCAGACCGAACACCAGCCGCATGATCAGCCCGAAGCCTGTCGGAACCGTCTGGCTTCTCACCCGCCAGTCCCCCGATGTGACGGTGGTGGCGTTGATTTGGATCAGGAGTTCGTCGTCTTTGGGACTGGGTGTGGGAATCTCCTTGATGCGCAGCACCTCGGGCGTTCCATAGCGTTCAACGACAACGGCTTTCATGGTGGAGGCTCCTTGGTGATGGGCTGGCTTCCGGCGCCGAGCTCGAGGTCGCCACCCAGGAACCGCACGTAAGCCCTGGTGAGGCTTGCCTTGCCGCCAGTTTCGACGATGGCGCCATGGGCCACGACAACCCTGTCGAAATCCCACTGCAGGACAACCTGCATGGCCCTGCCCAGGGAAGCCCTGTCGGAGGTGGCCAACCGCTCAAGAATGGTGGGCTCCAGGCGATCGAAACCGCCACCGATTCGCGTGATCAACCGGGTCAGCCAGGCAGCGGAGGCATCGAAATGGAAGGCACTGTCTGTGAGGATCAGGGTCTTGCTGGGGGTGTGGCAGAAGGCTACTTCGTGGAGCGGGGATGGCCCGGTGGGCCCCAGGGTTTGGAGCCCGGTGAGCTTGCACAGCACCATCTCCGGCCATGGGGAAGGGTCTGTCGCGCTGAGCAGACGATCCAGCTCCAGGTGGGGACATTTCTGCCTGAGGGCGGACGGACCCCATGTGGTTGCCAAAGGGAAGCGCTGCTTGAACGCCTGGAGATAGAGGTGGTGGAAGGCGTTGGGTGCCACGATATCGCCGACGACACCGAGCTCGGCCAGCCCCTTTTCAAGCTCAGCCGATGGCTGGATCGGTGAGAGGATCACCAGTCTGTTGGTGTTCCTCTGGCGGATGACTGTCATCCTGGTGCCGATGCTCAGGCCGACGTAGGTCTGCGGTTGTTCGGCAACCCAGAGATCATCGGCAAGGCAGTGGAGCACGGGTGAGGATAGTCGTTCCCCTACCTTAGGCCGATCTGTTCTGGACTCTGGCGTGAAGCGCGGGCGAATGCATTGAGGTGAATCACCCTGGGAAGGAGGGCTGCGCCACGACAGAACCCTGCCCATGAGCCGCCGCCGGCCGTTGTTGGATGCCGAGCACGCACAGGCAAACGGACGATGGCCTCAAATCTCCATCAAGAGGGAGGCCAACTTGCCAGGGGCTGTCACCATCGAGTCGTGCCCGGCCTCTATGGTCGTGAACGACCAGTCCTGCTCCGCCTTGATGCGTTCATAGGTAGAGGCGAGGAAAGGATATGGCGGATTGCTTCCGGCGACATAGGTGCGCGCCATCCCGAGACTTCCGGAGTTCCTGAAGGTGAATGTTCCGATGTACGTCTGCAGTGGCATCGGCCGCAGGCGCCGCTGAAGCCAGGCGACCTGCGATGGCTCAGTCACAGCGAAGGCACTCGGCGGAGGCGCGGGTAGTGCTAGCCCATGGCCTTGTTCTCGGATCGACTTCAGCCGCGCTTCGCGTGCCTCCGGGGTGTTGGATCCTGACCAGCTGAACGATGCACCAGGTGACATGTCCTCTGGAACTCCGGCATCCAAGTAGACGTAGCGGGATACGCGCTCTCGGAGCGTGTCAGCGACGCCGGAGATGACAAAACCTCCGTAGCTGTGTCCGACCAGGACGAAATCGTTCAACTCCTCCGCTTCGATGAGAGCAAGGATGTCTTCGACGTGGGTCTGCAAGGAGATGTCTTTGGAGAAGAGATGCGCACGATCTCCAACGCCAGTGAGGCTCGGGGCGAAGACACGGTTGCCGTGCGCAGCAAGGATCTCCGCTGTGCCTCGCCAGCACCAACCTCCATGCCACGCGCCGTGAACCAGGACGAAGGTGCGGGGCGAGGAGGCGGAGCTCGCTCCTCGCCCCGCACCGACCCCTGTCACTGCACCGGCCTTGGTAGCGCTTGGAACCTTCAGAAACCCCCGCCGTTTGACCATGCTATCTCTCTCTTTTCTCACCGAGGCATGCAATGTTCCGGTTGCATCGGCGGCGGGGAATGCCGTCCGCTGCAACCGGTTGTTGGGCGAATGTTGAGTTAGGTCTGCACTTGGCCATTGGCAATCCGTACAATGTGCCCATCAAACGCACGGAAGGTGAATGAGACAGGCCGCTCAGCATATTCGAGTGTGCGCTTACGCAGGATTTCGGTGGCAATCGCCTCCCCCAAGCGCAGGCTGCGCGTGTTGTCAGACCGCCAGTGCACACCGCCCATCGAACGACCCATCGCCACGTTGCTGGCGAGCTTGTTGAGTTCGCCACCGATAGTCATTCGGTTGGCATCGCCACCTGAGTACTCCATGGGTTCACAGAAGGCCTCAAGATCTGACCCGACTCTGCGATAGCCAGGCTGGAGCAGTTTCAGTTCGCCACCAAGAGGATCCTTGGGCGCAGTCATGCGTACGGATGCGGCCATATTCGCATCAGCGAAGACATCGGCAAGTTTCGCATCCTCATCGAACCAGGCCTTCAGCGTGGTGACGCAGGCACCCGCGACTGTGGCATGTCCAGCGCCATAGGCGGGGTGAGCTGGAGAGCCTGCGGAGAACGCCATCGGCAGGAAGAAGGTCTCCGTACCGCCGTTCATCACTTGGTTGTGCATGCCCACTGCGGCAAGCGTTGCATCAATGGCGTCGTCGAAATTCGGGCAAGCTGCGGCTGTCGTCGGCAGCCCATAAGCGCGCGTGGCGCCGTTGTAACCCTTGCGCTGCATTTGCACAAGACCGCCGTAGACCTCGGGCCGCGCACGCCGATGGACCAGCCATTTTTGCCGCCAGACGACCTTGAGCGAACGGCTGGCCACCTCAGACACCAGCGTGAGCAAATCCGGCCCGCCGAGCGAGGCGAAAGGATCTTCGCGGCTGAAACGGTTTCCACGATAAGGGTTGCCAGCGTCAAGTGGAGCGCGGATTCCGTCGAGAAAGAGCGCGGCATTGAAGTAGGCCTGATGCAGCGCATCGCGGTTCACGAAGCGAGCGAGATCGCGCATGGTCGAGATGTATCGCTTGACCGGCTGACCACTCCCATCTACCGGGTAATAAGAAGCACCACGATGTAACTGATCAGAATAGTTATTGCAATTTCCGTAGTCGCGGCCGTAGACATCTTTACCGGTATTCTGGGCCAGAAGCCAGTCACCGTGCGTGGTGAGAAAGTCGCGCCTTGCGATATAAGGAAACTGTTTTTGATCGATCGACTGCGTGCCGTAGCCGATCGGGCGAATGAAGAACTGGCTCACCAAAGGACCGAATTCTTCATCCACCAACCCGCTGCGGAACAGCGTCTGAAGCCGAATGTCAGCGCCGCCTGAGCCAGCGTCAACATCGAGTGGTGCGCGCAGTTTGCCGGGGTCAGTGTCACGCCTTACAGCGCAATCGAACAGAATGTTGACCCATTTACGTGCGTCATCGACTCGATTGGTGACATTGAAGCCGAGTTCAACGTCGTGCGCGGAAATGTCAGCACAGCCCGCAGCTGGGGGCGTTCGGTTGACCTGGAAAGCGAGCAGTGGGGCATCGCGCAGGAGTGCCATCCAATAAACTTCCGACATTTCGGCGGCCGTGCTGATGGAAAGGCAGCCCGGTGCGGGAAGCATCTCCATCGCCTTTGGATCAGGGCCGTGTGCCTCTGTCGCGGCGCCGGCCAGCGGGCTGGTGAAGCGTGCCACGGTGCCAGTGAGAGCCGCTGCCGCCTGCGAATCAAATGACGATTGCGCCGTGAGTGCCAGCGGTCCCCTGGGAACCTCCTCAAAGTTGATCGGCATTCCCGCCTCGATCGCGAGGCAGGTGCGCTCGAACTTGCGATACGCCTCGGGAATGACTTCACCATAAGCGTCATGCGGCAGCGTCTTGTGGAAGTTGCCGATGAAGGGATGGGAGGTGGTGGCGAGATTCTCGTCAGAGTTTGGGAAGGGTTGGGGCATCTCGAATCTCCATGGGTTGGTAGTGTTTGATCAATCACCATCTATCTGACATCAAAGTGATGCCTGCATGCAACTGGATGGTTGTGAGAGTTTCCTGCCACTAACCTGTCCACGCCATGAACGATCTGGTGACAAGAGGCAGCCATGATCTGAAACCCTCGTGCCACATAGGCGCTGGGCAGAAGCCTCAGTCATCCTGCTGTTATTGACGTGTTCGTAATGCATTGATTCATCAATCATTACAAGGCTGAGATGTCTCCCGGCCAGCCATTAGGCAGTTCTGAGAGCCACATGGCCCTGACTTGCTCTTTCTGCGAACCACTTGGGGGCCAAGCTGCCGTGATGTCCCCAGCCCTTGTTGGGGCATAGTCTTTTAAAAGCCTATGGTCAGTCGTGGCTGTGGTTCACGGACCTGAGAAAAAGCTGAGCGTGGTGATGCACGCTGCCGCGAATCGGCTGCAGCATTGTTGCTGCCATCCACACCGGACTTCGTCTCCTTCCTATCGCGCTGGCGCCTGCCGCACCTGATCGGCAGATCCCGACGATGAGCCGTCAAGTCCAGTCAGCCAAACCGTTGAGCTGTTAAGGAACACAGTGCTGTCCTCCTGCCCCATCTCCCGGGACGGTCGCAGACCGTGGAAGCGCAGGAATCGTTGCGCCCACTGCTCGTCGGTCCCGGCGGTGCGGCGGGCCGGCAGGATCATCCTCGTGCCGCGTGCCTTCGTCGCCGCCTCTTGTCGCCCCCGCCCATGGCCGAGCCCGCCGCCCACGCCGCCCTGGCCATCGCGCCCCTGTTCCCGATGGCCCTGGGCCGGGTGCAGCTGGCGCCTGATCCCCTCGACACCGCCCTGTGGCTGCAACGGGTCCTGGCCTGGCGAGAGGCGGCGCCCAGCGAGGAGGGCGTGGCCTGGACCGGGGATGTGCGTGGCGCCGGGGAGCTGCACCGCGACCCCCTGTTCGCTCCCCTGATCGCCCGGCTGGCGGGCCACGCCTGGCCGTACCTGGAGGCCCTCGGGTTTGATCGGCGCCGGCTGGCGCTGCACGTGCAGCGCAGCTGGCCGGTGATCAGCGAACCCGGAGAGCGGGTGGGGCGCCATCACCACCCCAACGCCCATCTGAGCGCCATCTATTACTTCAACGGCGACGGCACAGGCCGCAGTGGCTGCCTGCGCCTGTACGCCCCCCGTCAGGTGAACGAGCTGGTGCCGGGCCTGGCGGTCGGTCAGGACGGGCCGATCGCGGCCGCTGCGGTTCTCAACCAGTCCTGGCACGACGTGGCGCCCCGGGCGGGCCTGCTGCTGCTGTTCCCCGCCTCAGTCGACCATGCGGTGCTGCCCAACGAGGATCCCGACGACACCCGCTTCTCGCTGAGCATCGACTTCGTGCTCACGTCCCCAGCGGCGGCGCCGGACCCGGGGGAGTACCTCGCCCCCCATCCCGGCCGCTGGTTGGCGATCGGTGAGGATGGGCCCGACCCGGGAGCCTGAGCCGCCCTCCCAACGCCGCCCCTCCCAGACCCTGATCCCCCGTGTCCGAGACCACCCCAGCGACCTCCACCGAGCCCTCCGTCTTCCAGGTCAGCGCCAGCCTCGACGGCGTCTCCCACAGCTTTCCCTGCCGAAGCGACCAGACGGTGCTCAACGCCGCCGAGACGGCAGGCGTGCCCTTGCCCTGCTCCTGCTGCTCGGGGGTGTGCACCACCTGCGCCGCCCTGCTGCGCAGCGGTGAGGTGCACCAGCCCGATGCCATGGGCGTGAAGGCCGAACTCCAGGCCAAGGGCTATGCCCTGCTCTGCGTCTCCTATCCCCGCTCCGACCTCGACCTGCTGGCCGGCCAGGAGGACGCCCTCTACGAGGCCCAGTTCGGTCAGTTCCAGAGGTGAGTTCCCTGGTGCCCCTGGAGCTGTGGCTGCAGACCTCCCCCGGCCCCCTGCTGCCCCAGCTGCGTCAGGCCCTGCGGCAGGAGGCCATCCGCCTGGCCGGTGCGGGCGCTGAGCCTCTGCGCTGGGCGATCACGGCGGTGGATTCCGCCCGCGGCCTGAGGCTCGAGGGAATCGTGGTGGGCCCGGCGCCGACGGCCGGCCCTTGAGCTCATCCCCGCCCTTGCCCACCCTGCTGGTGATCCCCACCGGGGTGGGCTGCGCCGTGGGGGGCTTCGCCGGCGACGGCCTGCCGGCGGCCCGGCTGCTGGCTGCCGCCAGCGGCTGCCTGATCACCCACCCCAACGTGATGAACGCCGCCTCCCTTTATTGGAGCGATCGGCGCCTGCACTACGTGGAGGGCTGGAGCCTGGATCGCTTCGCCGCCGGTGAGCTGGCCCTGGCGCCGGTGCCGTGCCAGCGGCTGGGGGTGCTGTTCGATGCCGGCATCGAAGCGGAGCTGCTCCTGCGCCACCGTCAGGTGATCGACGCTTGCCGCGCCAGCCTGGGACTGACGATCGGCCCGGTGCTGAGCAGCGAGGCGCCCCTGGAGGTGAGCCTGTCGATCGGCCCCAGCGGCAGCAGCTGGGGCTCCCTGGGACGCCCCGAGGCCCTGCTGCGGGCGGGGGAGCGGCTGGTGGCCGCCGGCGCCACGGCCATCGCCGTGGTGGCCCGCTTCCCCGAGGAGCCGGGCAGCGACGCCCTGGCGGCCTACCGCCACGGGACAGGCGTGGACGCCCTGGCCGGGGCGGAGGCGGTGATCAGCCACCTGCTGGTGCGCCACCTGGGAATTCCCTGTGCCCATGCCCCCGCCCTGGCGCCGCTGCCGCCGGACCCCGGCCTCGATCCTCGGGCGGCGGCCGAGGAGCTGGGTCACACCTTCCTCCCCTGCGTGCTGGTGGGCTTGAGCCGGGCCCCCTCCCTGCGGCCCGAGCCGGCCAGCGGCGAGGGGCTGCTGCACGGCGCCGATCTGGGGGCGGTGGTGGCTCCGGCGGGGGCCCTGGGGGGCGAGGCGGTGCTGGCCTGCGCCGAGCGGGGCGTGCCCCTGATCGCCGTGGAGGGGAACCCCTGTCTGCTGCAGGTCAGCGGGGAGGCCCTGGGACTGCCGGTGATCCCGGCCGCCACCTATGCGGAGGCGGCCGGTCTGGTGCTGGCCCTGCGGGAGGGCCTTGATCCGGAGGCGCTGCGACGGCCCCTGGCCTGAAGGCCTCAGGGCTCGCCAAGGAAATCCCGCTTGCCGAGTTCCACGCCGTTGTGGCGCAGGATGTCGTAGGCGGTGGTGACGTGGAAGTAGACGTTGGGCAGCACGAAGAACAGCAGGAAGCTCTGGCCGTTGAAGTGGAGGGTCTCGCCGCGGATCGGCAGCTCGATCGGCCGGCTCTCGGTTCCGTCGATCTGCTCGGGGGCGAGGCTGTCGAGGTAGGTGAGGGTGGCCTCGATCCGACGGATCAGTTCCTCGAAGTCGGTTTCGTTGTCCTCCATCGCCGGGCACTCGCCGCCGGCCAGCCGGGCCAGCCCCCGCCGGGCGATGTCGGTGGCGATCTGCACCTGCCGCACCAGGGGGAACATGTCGGGGTAGAGGCGCGCCTGCAGCAGCACCGCCGGCTCAATCCCCCTGGCTTCGGCGTGGGCGGCCGCCTTGGCGAGGATGGCGGAGAGGTTGCGCAGGCTGCGGGCCACGGGCGGAATGGCCGCCTCATACATGGAGAGGGACATGGCTTGGACGCGCGTCCTGGCGACAGGGGAAGCGGACTGTAGGGCGGTCGGCCCGCCGGATTCGGGCCGACGATGAGCACAAACGCTCAGCCGGTTTCCACCCTAAGCCGGACCGATTATGAGTTAAGCTCCTTGCGATCGCTGCTCCGGGCGGCGCGTCGTCAAGTCGTTCTTCACACATTCACATGGCTGTCATCGAAAAGGTCCCCAGCGTCGTCTTCAAGACCCGTGTGCGCGATGAGTCCGTAGGAGGCCCCAACCCCTTCCGCTGGCAGGACCTCACCACCGACGACATCTTCAAGGGCAAGAAGGTCGTGGTGTTCTCCCTCCCCGGTGCCTTCACCCCCACCTGCTCCTCCAACCACCTGCCCCGTTACGAGGCCCTGTACGAGGAGTTCAAGGCTCAGGGTGTGGACAGCATCGTCTGCGTGTCCGTCAACGACGCCTTCGTGATGTTCCAGTGGGGCAAGCAGGTGGGCGCCGACAAGGTGTTCCTGCTGCCTGACGGCAACGGCGAGTTCAGCCGCAAGATGGGCATGCTCGTCGAGAAGGGCAACCTGGGCTTCGGTGAGCGCTCCTGGCGTTATTCGATGCTCGTCAACGACGGCACGATCGAGAAGATGTTCGTTGAGCCCGGGCTCGAGGACAACTGCCCCACCGACCCGTTCGAGTGCTCCGATGCCGACACCATGCTGGCCTTCCTGAAGGGCACCTCCCCCGCCGGCGTCTCCGCCCCCAGCCGCGAGTTCGTCGGCTGAAGCCGCCTGTGGGCTGGAGCTATCCGGCTTCAGCCCCTGATCCCCCCACCCCCGTGCCGATGGCGGCGCGGGGGTTTTTGCTGGCTCGAAACGCTGCCGCTGCGGCGCCTTCCGGCCAGCATGGGCCCATCGGACGACGGCGGGCGAGGCGGTGAGCAGCGGTATCGGCACCACGACGTTCCGTTTCCGTCCCCAGGGCCCGGGCCGGTTCTTCGTGGCGGCGTTCCTGGCCTTCTGGCTGTGCGGCTGGCTGGTGGGTGAGATCTTCGCCCTGTGGTTCCTGTGGACGTTTCTGGCCACTGGTCAGGGGGCCCTGCCGGTGGCCCTGTTCCTGCTGGTCTGGGTGAGCCTCTGGAGTGTTGGTGGCGCCACCGCCCTGCAGCATCTGCTGCGAGCGCTCTGGTCGGAGGATCGGCTGACCGTCGCGGCAGACGGGAGTCTGGAGCGGCAGGTGCGCCTGGGACCCTTGCGCCACCGGCGTGCCCTGGCCAGGGGGTCCATCCGTTGCTTCCAGGTTGGCGATGGGGGACCCGGGGGGGCGCTGGTGGCGGTGCTGCCCGACCGCCGCCTCGAGATCACCCGGCTCGGCAGCTCGCAGCAGCGGCGGGAGGCCGCCGACCAGCTCAACCGGCTTCTGGGTCTGCGCCCCCAGCCCGAGGACCCCGTCCAGTCCCCAGCCCCGGTCGTCCTGCCGGCGGGCTGGCAGGTGCTCACCCCCTCCTTCGGCAGTCCGCTGCTGGTGCCCGACCCGGCCCTGCGCCGGCGCCACCGGCTGGTGATGGGCCTGGTGAATCTGGTGCTCTGGGGCCTGCTGGCCCTGCTGGTGCGTGGTGGGCTGCACGGACCCGGCGTCTGGGTGCTGGGGATCCCGCTGGCGCTGGTGGCCCTCGCCTGTGGATGGGGCCAGGTGTGGCTGGCCTTCGGGCGCCTGGAATGGCGGCTGGAGCCGCGGGTCCTGGTGTGGCAGCGCCGCTTCGGCCACCGCCTGCGGACCCTGGGCGAAGCCCGGGCTCTGGAGCTGGTCGAGCTGGTCGATTCCGATGGCGATCGCTCCTACCGGTTGCAGGCCACCCGGCCCCCCGGCAAACCCTTGCTGGTCGATCAACAAAGCCGTGATCCTGCGTCCCTGCGCCAGCTGGGGGCCTGGCTGGCGGCGCGGGCCCACGTGCCGTTTGAGGATCAGGTTCCCACCGAGGCAGAGCGGCAGGCGCAACGCGCCGCTGAACACGAGCGCCTGCGCCAGCAGCTGGCCGCTTCCGGACGTCTCGGGCGCTGGGCGGCCCAGCAGCTCGACCGGGTCGAGGCGGCCGGGGCCGTCCGGGCGGACCAGCGGCCGGACGAGTGACCAGCCGCGGTCATCGCCTTGGCCGCTTCGATGGCCTGAGGACTGACGTGATCCCACCGCCAACATCTCCATGGGAGCAAACTGAACTCCCCGGTAAACGCAGGCCGCATTCGCTGCTTTTCGGTAGAGAATCAGATAGCCTTTGTTGGCGGCTTTTCGGAAATTTATCGCAGACGCGCTCGATCAACTTCCCGCTTCTGTCCCAGACCGGCATGACCCCCCCCCATGGAGATGGTGGATGCAATGGGTTTTTCAGACACGTTTTCTTCCCTGCATCCGGTTGCCCGACAGCGACGCGGCAGAGAAGTGATCACCGATACAGTGGGAGGCGAACAGCCACGCCTTGAGACGCGCGATTCGTCAGGATTCTCTGGGAAGAAACCTGTCGAATCTGGCCCTCCGGCCTGGGCCAGCAGCCAGTCGATCTTTGAGTCCCTGCCGGATCCTTTCCTGCTGCTCGAGCCCGAAAAAAGCCCCTCCGGCTCCATCATCGACTTCGTCTGTGTCTATGCCAACCGCCCGGCCAGTGCCCTGCATGACCGCTCGCCCAGCGGGATGCTGGGGGCCCGTCTGTTGGATCTCCAGCCGTCCAGCGGTCTGTTCGAGCACGGCCTGCGGGTCATGGAGAATGGGCAAGCCGTCGTTATCGAAGGCCTTCATGGCGCCGGCCATGGGCGGCCTGTCCCCGGGCCTCCAGCCGAGATCCGCCTGTTCCTCGCCAACGGACTGCTGTGCTGTCTCTGGCGGGTGACCACCGATCGGTTGGCGATGCAGCAACAGCTGGTGGAGGCGGAACGGCGCTATCGCCTGCTGGCCCGACACACCTCGGACGTGGTCGTCGAACTGGACAGCGATCACCGCATCGTCTGGGTCTCCGAGTCGATCGAAGCCCGGCTGGGCTGGCGGCCCGACGCCCTGATCGGCCAGCCGGCCATCGGCCTGGTGCACCGGGAGGAGTGGGTCCAGGTCCTGCGCGCCGGCCTCAGCCTTGCAGGCCCGGGATCCTTCCGGGAGGACCTGAGGATCCTCTGCGCTGACGGGGGCTGGCTCTGGATGATGGGCACCGCCCATCCCCTGCCGGGGGAGGAGGCCGGCGCCCTGGTGCTGTCCTTGCGCGACATCCACGACCAGGTGAGGATCCGCACCGAGCTGGACCACCGCCTTCAGCACGACCCCCTCACCAGCCTGCCCCTGCGGTCCGTGGCCCTGGATCGCATCCGACACGCCCTCGATGGGCTGGAGGGCACCGGCTCGTCGCTCACGGTGCTGAGCATCGGTGTCGATGGCCTCACCCAGGTCAACGATGCCCTCACCCATGCGGGTGGCGACAAGCTGATCGCCTTGCTGGCGGCGCGGATCGTCAGGGCGATCGGCCATCCCGAGCAGGTGGGCCGAGGCACCGGCGACGAATTCATCGTGCTGCTGAGCGAACAGGATGCGGGTGCCGATGTCACCCTCACGGCCGAGAGGATCCTGAGGGCCTGCCGTGTACCGGTCAGCATCGCCGGCCAGCCCATCGACCCCACGGTGAGCATTGGCATCGCCACCGCCCGGGCCGGCGTTCTCCCCGATGAACTGCTGCGGGACGCCAGCCTCGCCATGCGGCAGGCCAAGGGCCGGGGCCGCAACTGCTATGCCCTGCTCGACGACGCCCTGGCTACCGAAGCCCACACCTTGCTGCTGTTCGCCGCCGAGATCCAGCGGGGGCTGGTGATGGGGGAGTTCGCCGCCTGGTTCATGCCGATCGTGGCGTTCGACACCGGCCAGGTCACCGGGTACGAGGCCCTGGCCCGCTGGGTGCGGCCCGATGGCATCGAAGTGCCACCGGCCGAGTTCCTGCCCTGCGCCGAGTGCCGTGGCCTGATCACCCGCATCGACCTGCTGGTGCTGCGCCAGGCCCTGGCGGCGCTCTCCCGGCTGCCCCCCACGCTCACCATGGCAGTGAACGTGTCGGCAGCCACCCTTGCTCTGCCCGATTACCCGCAGCTGGTGAGCGAAGCCTTGCGGGCCGCACAGGTGGTCCCGGAGCGTCTGCACCTGGAGGTCACCGAGACGGCCCTGCTCACCGTGACAGACCGCATCGGCCAGCAGATCCAGCAGCTGGCCTCCAGTGGGGTCCGTTGGTATGTGGATGATTTCGGCACCGGCTATTCCTCGATCAGCCATCTGCGCGATCTGCCCATCGCCGGGCTGAAGCTGGATCGTTCCTTCACCTGTGCCATGCGCGCCAAGGACACCAAGAGCCTGCGGCTGGCCCAGGCTCTGGTGGGGGTGGCCGAAGGGCTGGAGCTGGACACCGTGGCCGAGGGGGTCGAAACCATCGAGGAGGCCCGCCTGCTCACCTCCCAGGGCTGGCTCCATGGTCAGGGCTGGCTCTACGGCAAGGCGGCCCCCCTGCAGCTGGATACGGCCCCGGGTCCGCTCTGAACCTGTTCAGCCCGGCGCGCCCTGGAGTTCGGCGCAGCAGGCCGCAAAGGCTGCTGCCGGATCGGTGGCGCCGCTGATCGGCCGACCGATCACCAGCTGGCTGGCTCCGGCCGCCACCGCCGCCGCCGGTGTCATCACCCGCTTCTGATCGGCCGCAGCGCTGCCGGCGGGGCGGATGCCGGGGGTCACCAGCGCGAAGGGTTGGGGATGGGCGACCCGCAGGCCGGCCACCTCCCAGGGGGAGCACACCGCGCCGGTGAGGCCCGCCGCTGCGGCCATCGCGGCCAGCTCGGTCGCGTAGGCGGCCAGCGGCGTCGTGATGGCCAGCTCCTGGTGAAAGCGGTCGGGATCCCAGCTGGTCAGCACGGTCACCGCCAGCAGGGTGGGGGAGCCGAGGCCCTCACTGGCGGCCCCCTCCACGGCCGCAGCCTGGGCGGCGGCGAGGGCCTCGCTTCCAGCGCAGGCGTGCACGGTGATCAGCTCCGCCCCCAGGCGGGCGGCGCTGCGGCAGGCGCCGGCCATGGTGGCGGGGATGTCGTGGAACTTCAGGTCCAGAAACACCCGCAGACCCCGCTGCCGCAGGTCCCGCACCACCCCTGGCCCGGCGGCGGTGAACAGCTCCAGGCCCACCTTCACCCAGCACAGCTCCGGGATCGCCGCCACCAGCGCCAGCGCCTCGTCGGCAGTGCCGCGGTCGAGGGCCAGGATGATCCGCTCGGCGGGGCCGGACGCCAGCGTGGTGCGATCAACGGACGCCATCAGGCCACCAGCCGCCGGAAGGTCTTCCTGCCGAGCTGCAGCACTTTGCCGGCCAGTTCTTGGGGGCTGCTGAATTCCTGGTTGGGGTCGCTGAGCTTTTCGCCGTCGAGTTTCACGCCGCCACCCTGGATCTGGCGTCGCCCCTCACTGCTGCTGGCGCAGACCTGCAGGGCGCTGAGCAGGTAGAAGGCCTTCAGCGGGAAGGTCAGACCCGCCAGGGAGGCCTCGGGCACACTGTCCGCGCTTAAGTCCCCCGATACCTTCCCTGCTCCGGAGTGGCCGGCGGCCACCAGCCCGGCCGCATCGGCCTGCGCCTGCCGTGCCGCGTCGCGCCCATGGCGGGTGGCGGTCACCTCCAGGGCCATCGCCTTCTGCCGCTCCCGGGGCTCGCTGGGCAGCGTCGCCGTGTCCAGGTCGGTGAGCAGGGTGAGGTAGTCCCCCACCACCGCGTCCGGCACCTTCTCCAGCTTGGAGTACATTGAGAGGGGGTCTTCCATGAGGCCCACCGTGTTGCCCAGGCTCTTGCTCATTTTCTGCACCCCATCGAGGCCGGGCAGGATCGGCAGCAGCAGCCCGAACTGGGGCCGCTGGCCGAAATGGCGCTGCATGTCGCGCCCCATCGCCACGTTGAACTTCTGGTCGGTGCCGCCCAGTTCGAGGTCAGCCTGCACCGCCACCGAGTCGTAGCCCTGCAGCAGGGGGTAGAGGAACTCGTGCAGGCTGATGGGGGTCCCGGAGCCATAGCGGTTGGCGAAGTCCTCTTTGGCCAGCATCTGACCCACGGTGCTGATCCCCAGCAGTTCGATCACCTGGGGCAGCGCCAGACCGGCGAGCCATTCGGAGTTGCGCCGCACCTCCAGCCGGCCGGGGGTGTCGAAATCGAGCAGGGCGTGCTCGGGGGGCTGGCCCTGGCCCAGCTGGGCCAGGTAGGTGGCGGCATTGGCCTCCACCGCCGCCGCATCGAGCTGCACGCGGGTGCTGCTCTTGCCGGTGGGATCGCCGATGCGGGCCGTGAAGTCGCCGATGATCAGCACCGCCGTATGGCCGGCGTTCTGGAAGGCCCGCAGCTTGCGGAACAGCAGGCTGTGGCCGAGGTGGATGTCGCTGCCGGTGGGGTCGATGCCCAGCTTCACCCTCAGCGGCCGCCCCTGGCGCGACGACTCCGCCAGCCTGGCCTCCAGGCGCTGGTCAGGGTCGGCATTCCGGCCGGCGGGAAACAGGTCGGCGATGCCCCTGGCCAGGGCTTCGGGCAGAGCCGGTGGATCCGCCTGCTTCGCCTGGAGTGCTTCGCCCATCAACGCCAGCCGGCTGCCTGGGGGGATGGTAGGCAGCCGCAGGGCACCGTCTGATCAGCCCAGCAGGGCGGCCACGGCGGCCGCCGCCCTCTCGCCACTGTCGACGGCACCCTCGAAGAAACCCGGCCAGCGCTCCGCCACCTCGGTGCCGGCCCAGAACACCCGGCCGTGGGGCCGGAGGAGGGCATCGCCGCTGCGGGTCCACAGGCCGGGGGGCATCCAGGCGGCGAAGGCGCCACCGACGAAGGGTTCCTCGGGCCAGTTCTTCTCCACGTAGTCCAGCGGCTCCAGGGCCATGGGACCGAAGTAGGCGGCCAGATCCTCCAGCACCGCGGCCCGGCGCTGCTCCGCTCCCAGGGCCGCCCAGCGCTCCCGGCGGCGACCCACCACGAAGGCGGCGAGCACCCCCAGGCCCGTTTCCGGGTCGGAGCTGTCGGCGCACAGCTCCACCCAGGGGCGATCGCCGATGCCGATGCCGGAGAGCCCCGCCTCGCGCCACCAGGGCCACCCGTAGGCGATCAGCACCTTGGTGCAGTTCCCCATGGCCATCCCCTCCTGCAGGGCGAGCCGGTCGGCCGGCAATTCCGGCGTGAAGCGGATGGCGCCCGCCAGCGCCGGCGGCATGGCCACGATCACGGCCCGGCCGTGGTGGCTGGCGCGATCGGTGATCACCGTGACGGCCGCCTCTCCCTCGGGCTGATCGATGGCCCGCACGGGCTCCCCCAGCACCAGGGCGTCCCCCAGTCCTTCGGCCAGCAACGCCGGCAATTGGCCGGCACCGCCGTGGATCAGGTCCTCCTCGGGGTGGTCCCCCTGGGACGCCGTGCGCTGTCCCCAGGCCACGTGCAGCAACGACACCTGATCCGGCTCGGCCGGCCCGAGAAAGCCCACGGCCCGGCAGAAATAGGCGAAGTACCAGGCGGCGAAAGGGGTGTGGGTGTGGGTATCGATCCAGTCCTGGAAGCTCAGCCGGTCGAGGGCGGCGGCGGCGGGATGGTGATGGGGGTGGCCCGCGGGCAGCGTCGCCACCAGGTCCTGGAACTGCTTCAGGGCGTTCATGGCATCGTCCCAGTCGCGGCTGGGGACCGACGGTGGCTGGCCCTCCGGGAACCCCTGGAAGAAGCCGCTGAAGGTACAGCGTTGGGTCCCGAAACAGAGGACCGTTTGACCGCCGTGGGGCGAGGGGAAACGGCGCAGACCGTGGGCCTCGAGCAAGGCCAGAAAACGGGAATGGCTGGGTCCCACCCACTGGCCGCCCAGGTCGACCCACGCCGGTGGTCGGGCCTGCTCGAGCTGCAGGGGGGAGCGCACCATGCGGCCCCCCACGGAGGCCGCCGCCTCGATCACCCCCACCGACAGGCCGGACTGCCGCAGCTGCCGCGCCGCCACCAGACCCGCGAGCCCTGCTCCGACAACGACGACATCCTTCACGGGGGTTCAGCCGGCGGCTTCGAGTTGGTTCTTCATGCGCTCCAGGGTGAGGGTCATCTGCTCGAACATCTTTTCCGGGGTGAGGCCGAACTGACCGAGCTGGGTGCGCAGCTGCTCAACGGTGAGCTTGGCCTGGAAGTCCTCGGAAAGCTCGAAGCGCTTCATGAACACCTGATAGCGCTCCATCATTTCCTCCATCCGTTCGATGTACAGCTTCTTGCCTTCGCGGTCGAACTTGCCGTACTCACTGCCCAGCTGCATCAGCTGCTGGTAATCGGTGAACAGCCGTTTCGCCTCGTCCTGGACGATCTCGGACTCGAAGAAAGCCATGGGGAGGTTGGCTCCGGTCTGCTGAAGACAACGATTCTGCAGAGGCCGGGGGCGCCTGGGGAGTGCGGATCCACGTAATCACGCCATGGCCGCTACCGAATCGATGCGCAGCACCTGTTGAAGATGGATCTCCATCCGCTGGGGCGGTCGAGCCCCCTGTTCCCGTGGACCTCACCCCCCTGTTGCCCCAGGTGCGTGACGACGTCAGCCAGGGACTGGTTCTGCTGAAGGGCGTCCGGTTGGTGCTCTGCCTTGGCAGCAGGGCCCAGGTGGCCCTGCTGATGGGAACCCCCGCCCGGATCCTGGGTGCCGCCACCACCGCCGCCGAGGGGCTGGCCCTGGTGCGTCAGCACCAACCCAGCCTGCTCCTGGTCAGCGACCGCTTGGAGGAAGGCTGTGGCGTCGACCTGGTGGTGCAGGCCAAGCGCCGCCATCCCGAGGTCCGCACCCTGCTGGTGGTGTCCCAGGAGCACCAACCGGCCCTGATCCAGGCGGCCCTGCGTGCCGGTTGCGACGCCATCGTGCCGGAGTCGCGTCTGTTGCACGGCTCCGGTCTGCAGGCCCTGCACACCGTGATCGGCGGCGGGATGTACCTGGACCGTTCGTTGGCCGGCGTTTTCCGCGCCGACCAGGAGCCCGGCGCCGGGCACGAGCGGCTCAGTGCCCGTGAACGGCAGGTGCTCGACCGGGTGGTGCGGGGCCTGAGCAATCCCGAGATCGCCGGGGAGCTGATGGTGTCGGTCGACACGGTCAAGACCCACGTGCGCAATGTGCTCCTCAAGCTGCGGGTCAGTGGTCGCATCCAGGCGGTGGTCACCGGTCTGCGGCTGGGCCTGGTCGACTGGCCCCGACCCGGAAGCACCCGCTAGCTTCAGGCCCGACGTGATGCAGGTGGGCCTCGATGGCAGGGCGCCACTGGCTGGATCCCCTGGCCCGCCGGCTGCTGGTGGCCACCGGGCAGCTGCCGCCGCCCCCACCAGCCGCGGCCGACGAGGCGGTGGAGCGAGAGCTGCTCGCCCTCAAGCTGGCCCACAACCCCAACCTGCGGCTGCGCGATGCCGCTGAGGTGCGTCACGCGGCCGCCCTGGGTTGGACGCTGGAGGTCAACGTTGCCGCTGCTGGCGACTGGCTGCGGTTACCGGGCTGCCGGCCTGATCTGGTGGATCGCCTGATCCGTCTGCAACGCGACGGCCTTCAGTGGCGCGACCCCGGGGAACTGGCCGGGTCGCTGCAGGTCCCCCCCGAGCAGGTGCTGATCTGGATGCCGGTGCTTCGTTTCGCCCGCCATGACGAGGCTGGGCACGCCCAGGCGCCGGCTCCCCTGGCGATCAACCAGGCCTCCGAAGGCTTGCTGCGGGAGCGTCTCGGTCTGGGGCCGGAGCGCTGCCGGCGGCTGTTGCAGGAGCGGGCCCGCGAGCCCTTCCGGGATCTGGCCGACTTGCAGCAGCGGCTGCAGCTTCCCGCCGACCAGGCCGAACGCTGGATCGGTCGGTTCCGCTACGCCGCCGCCCCCGGACCGGTGCTGCCGCCGTCCCGGCGGCTGGCCCCATGAGCCGGCAGGGGGACCTGTTCACGGC
>NZ_JAYGHY010000058.1:0-3986 GCF_034931305.1 Cyanobium gracile UHCC 0281
CGCTGCGCAGCTTGCGGATGATCTGCTCGGGGTTGTGGCGTTTGCGTTTCATGGGGCTTGTCCTGGCCAAGTCTGGCCGGTAGGGAAGCTCTCATAAGGGCTGGATCAGTTTTTGGGGTCCACGTCATCAGCAGCTTGATCAGCGCACTGGTGTCGCAGAACAGGATCACCGGGTCAATCCCGGTCTTCCAGCACGATCTCACTCACGAGCTTCCCTCCAGCGCTGAGGCGAACCGGCGGGGGAAACACAGGCTTCTGACCGCTCCAGCTCACGATCCCGGCATCGATGGCCGCTTGCAGGCGATGGGTCCAACTCTGCTCAGCTGTTCTGAGGCCGGTGATGCGGGCAATGGGCCTGCGGTGGGAGGTGACTTCCACCACCTCACCGGCCTGGGCGCGGGCCAGCCACTCGAAGAGGTGGGTCTTGAGATCCCGCACCGACACCTGATTTGCGACTGCATCAGCCATGGGAGCTGCTGCTTTTGTGACTACATTGAAGGGCTGGAGAGTGCTGCGCTGCTGCTGCGTTCTCAATGGCTCAGGTGCGCCGCTCGGGCAAGGGCTGTGGGGCCTGCGCAGCTCTAACCCTTGCTGCCTTGAGCCCAGTTCGTTTCATGGTAGCTACCATGGGTCACTACCCGATCAGGGACTTCCGATGGACACCGCACGTCTGTTCCAATCGGGCCGCAGCCAGGCGGTACGGCTGCCGAAGCAGTACCGCTTCAGCGGCAGTGAGGTGGTGGTGAAGCATTTCGGCAACGGTGTGCTGCTGCTGCCCATTGATGACCCCTGGCAGACCCTGGAGGCGGGGCTGGCGGCCTTCGAACCCGGGTTTGTGCTCACGCGCGAGCAACCCGAGGAGCAGATGCGGGAAGCGATCAGCCCATGATCGTGCTCGACACCAATATCTGCATCACCATCATCAATGCCAAGCCGCCGGCGGTATTGGAGCGGTTCAAGCACTACCGGCTCGGAGAGAACCCGCGATGGCGGCGGCATGAACCACCAGATGCCCAAAGGTGTGCGCAAACGGCGGCAGCTGGGCCGCCAAAACAGTCCAAATGCAGCGAATTCAGGCTGTCTGAGCGCTTGAAATGAATCCATCTGACGAAATCACCAAGAAATTGGCTCGGAGATGGGAAAACGCGACTGCTTAGACGGTTTTTCCGCAAACTCGTAAGGACGCATCGATCGATTCCATCAGGCCCCCTGGTGGTTGAAATGGTCGGGATGGAGAGGCGTCAACTTCCTGGCAGAGGGGGGGAGAGCCTGCTCCAACCCGGTTCCTGGGTGTCGTTATCCAAACGCGGCAAGACTGCTGATGGCGTCGAGCTGGCGGAGATCACTCCAGTGGGCTCGACTATGCCGGTCAAGCTGACCCTGGTGCAGGACGGGATGGCCTTGATGGATCGTCAGTACTTGGGCCCGTGCAGCCTGGCGAGCCATCGCGAGGCGGAGTGGATTGCCAGGACAAAGTGACTAGGGATCTGGAGAGGATCGATCGGCGCGACTCAGGTGCAGCCCTGAACCTATGCATCGATTCAAAGTCAGGGGATAGCCATGGAGATTCTTGTCTATCGCTTGTTCCGTTGAACTCATTCACGTTCAGCCCCTGGCCCCATGGGAAAGCAGGGACACACTGTAGGCACAAAGGTATCAATCAGCTGGTTGAATCAAACGCAACAGCTGCTCTCGCACGCCACTCTCCTCAGGCGACTGATCGAGCAGCTTGAGCAGCCACCCCACCGCCGTAGATGGGTGTCCGGCCCCTTCCTCAAGATCCGCCAGGGCCGCCCAGATCATCCGATCCGCTTCAGGCCAGTACAGATGACGCAGGTAGGGGTTGAGGCTGGCCGGATGGAAAGCCCCGATGGGCCCCGGTCCAGCCTGGTCGCGATGACGCTCGATGAGCTCAGCACCGCGCTGAAGCCAGAATCTTTCGCCCTCTCGTCGTCCCACGGCCCGAAGATTCACAGCCAGCAGGCAGATGGCTGGCAGGTAGTCTGGATCAATCGTCAGTAACTCGGCCAGTAGGCGGGTCGCCTCCTCGTGCTGCTGCAGCTGGAAGCAATAGAGGGCCTCGCGGTAGAGGCGGGCTGTACGGTAGTGGTCAGCGTCTGGCTGATGGAGCGACGGCAGCTCCAGGGGCAACTGGCGCACGTGATCGAGCGCCAATTGGGCATCCTGCAACTGAGCTGTGGCATGAAGCTCCGCTTCATCGAGCATCGGCAGCACCGGCCTGAAACGCTGAAAGAAGTCCACCATTTGCCGGTCCCGTTGTTCGGGGCCAAGACCGAGGCGCAGCATCAGGCTGTCGAGCTGGGGCCTCTCCTGCAGGAGCAGCAGTAAGGCCGTCTCGACCATCTCAGCACCGAAATCGAAGCGCAATTGTTCATGCATGCGCTCAGCCACCTCGGAGCTGTAAAGCACGACGCCACAACGCAGGCTGTTCATCAACATCGTCGACACACCCCGTGTGGCTGCATCGGCATGGCGGTAGACAAACTCCGGCAACACAACCCCATCGCTCGGGAGGCGGTCCGAAATGACTTCCGGCTGGGTCAGTCCCTCCTGTTCATTGAACGTATCCTTGTAGAGATGGCCGACGCGCAGGCGTTGATCGACCCGGCAGATGTAGCCACAGAGCCCAGCCAGCATTGACAGGAAACGGTCCTCATGGCCCCAGTCCTCCAGGAAGTCCGGGAAACCTTCCAACCGTTCGTAAACCTGCCGGCGGATGGCAAAGAAGCCGCCATTCACGAAGGGCACCGCCACATCCACCAGGGCATCGGATTGCAGCCTCACCCAGGCAGGATTCAGATGGCACAACTGCTTACTGCTGTAGATCGAGCCGGCGGTGGAGGCATCATTCCGGCTGTCATAACAGTCGATGCCCAGCAGATCGCAGGCGGGGTTGAGGAAATGCTCCTGAACCTTCAACCAGAGATCGCTCTGGGGAAACTCCAGATGGGCATCGAGGAATACCAGAACCTCTGAACGGCAACCGGCCGCGCCCTGGCGACGGCCCCGGGAAACGCCAATCCGGGAGGCCCCTCGCTGCAGCCTGAGGGTTCCCTGGTCGCGAAGTTGACGCCAGTGGGGTTCGTCGCAGAAGTCCGTACTGCCATCGCTTGAGGCGTCGTCGTAGAGGGAGCACTCAAGGCCCCCCTCGGGGGGCTTGAGCGCCAGTGCACCCTCAACAGTTCGCCGCAGATAGTCACCCTCGTTGCGGCTGCCGATGATCAGGCTTAGGCCTGGAGAAGTGGTCGGCATGGCTCAGCCGCTTCAGGGTTTGCCGATGGTGAGGGTGAACGAGCCGGACGTGCCGCTGCGGGTCGGCACGGTGAGGAACACGTCGAGTGGCAGCGTGAACTTGCCGTAGCTCCTGATCTCGAACGTCTGGCTGAAGGCGTCGAATTCCACTCCAGGTGGCAGGGCACGTCCGTCCACCAGGCGAGCGCGGCTTTGCTCTGGGATGGCACCGGGGATGCGTTCTTCGATCAATCCCCTCGGGATCTGGTAACTGAACGAATCGGCTCGTGGCACAGGCCGCACCCCAGAGGTCGGCAGCCATTCGCCTGGGCTGATGGGTCGGAGCACCGGCTTTGCTGCACTGGAGGGTTGTGGAGCAGGGGTCGGTTGCGGCACCTGGCTCGGTGCCAGCGTCGGCGTCAGCAGGGGCTGTTGCAGGGGAGCCCGGGTCGGAGCAGGGGTCGGTTGGGGCACCTGGCTCGGTGCCAGCGTCGGCGTCAGCAGCGGCTGTTGCAGGGGAGCCCGGGTCGGAGCAGGGGTCGGTTGGGGCACCTGGGTCGGTGCCAGCGTCGGCGTCAGCAGGGGCTGTCGCAGGGGAGCCCGGGTCGGAGCAGGGGTCGGTTGCGGCACCTGGGTCGGTGCCAGCGTCGGCGTCAGCAGCGGCTGTCGCAGGGGAGCCCGGGTTGGAGCAGGGGTCGGTTGCGGCACCTGGGTCGGTGCCAGCGTCGGCGTCA
>NZ_JAYGHY010000058.1:4086-17666 GCF_034931305.1 Cyanobium gracile UHCC 0281
CAGGGGTCGGTTGCGGCACCTGGGTCGGTGCCAGCGTCGGCGTCAGCAGCGGCTGTCGCAGGGGAGCCCGGGTTGGAGCAGGGGTCGGTTGCGGCACCTGGGTCGGTGCCAGCGTCGGCGTCAGCAGGGGCTGTCGCAGGGGAGCCCGGGTCGGAGCAGGGGTCGGTTGGGGCACCTGGGTCGGTGCCAGCGTCGGCGTCAGCAGCGGCTGTTGCAGGGGAGCCCGGGTTGGAGCAGGGGTCGGTTGCGGCACCTGGGTCGGTGCCAGGGTCGGCGTCAGCAGCGGCTGTTGCAGGGGAGCCCGGGTCGGAGCAGGGGTCGGTTGCGGCACCTGGGTCGGTGCCAGCGTCGGCGTCAGCAGCGGCTGTCGCAGGGGAGCCCGGGTCGGAGCAGGGGTCGGTTGCGGCACCTGGCTCGGTGCCAGCGTCGGCGTCAGCAGCGGCTGTCGCAGGGGAGCCCGGGTCGGAGCAGGGGTCGGTTGCGGCACCTGGGTCGGTGCCAGGGTCGGCGTCAGCAGGGGCTGTTGCAGGGGAGCCCGGGTCGGAGCAGGGGTCGGTTGCGGCACCTGGGTCGGTGCCAGCGTCGGCGTCAGCAGGGGCTGTCGCAGGGGAGCCCGGGTTGGAGCAGGGGTCGGTTGGGGCACCTGGGTCGGTGCCAGGGTCGGCGTCAGCAGCGGCTGTTGCAGGGGAGCCCGGGTTGGAGCAGGGGTCGGTTGGGGCACCTGGCTCGGTGCCAGCGTCGGCGTCAGCAGCGGCTGTCGCAGGGGAGCCCGGGTTGGGGCAGGGGTCGGTTGGGGCACCTGGCTCGGTGCCAGCGTCGGCGTCAGCAGCGGCTGTTGCAGGGGAGCCCGGGTCGGGGCAGGGGTCGGTTGGGGCACCTGGGTCGGTGCCAGCGTCGGCGTCAGCAGCGGCTGTTGCAGGGGAGCCCGGGTCGGAGCAGGGGTCGGTTGGGGCACCTGGGTCGGCCGCTGCCATGTGGACGTGCCTGAACCTTGGGGAACCGCTGTCTGGCCCGCCAGGGGAAGCGCCTGCTGGAGCTGCACCACGGTGGGAGTGCCCGGCGTGGTGACCTGTTGGTAGACCGGCGGTCTCACCACCTGGGTCGGTGGCGTCTTCGGCGTGGTCTGGGGGTTGAAGCTTGACGCGTCAGTGACGTATGTCCGACCTCCCACCACGTAGAGCACATGGGTGGGAGGCAGATTGCCAGCGGTGGTGAACTGCGGACGGCCGTTGCTGTCGGTGGTGAAGTGACCTCTCCAGTAGGTCACTTCACCCGTGACGGGATTCACATAGCGGCAGCCAGGGCAAGGGCTGGTGCCTGCGTAGGTGCCATGGTTGCCATGGAAATAGCCACCTTCTTGCCTGAGAAAGGTCTGGCTGATGCCAGCTTCCTGGGGCCTGGTGAAACCAGGATTCGTCAGCCCTTGCATGATCGTGAACGATCCGCCGGGAATGGCCACCATCTGGGTGGTGGGAGACCCCGGAATCGTCCTTGTCCAGGTGATCAGTCCCGTTTGCGGGCCATAGGGCGCCCTGACCCCATTGCTGCCGACCACCGATGAGGCGCCGCCGTCGATGGTGACCTTCAGGGGGCCGGTGCCGAACTGGTCAACGAAATCCGGGTTCGTGAGAGCTGCCGAACCGGGCTGAACCGTGAGCGTTCCGGAGGTGAGCTTGCCCGATGTCTGGTCGACACGAACACCATCGGCATTCAAGAGAACGGCCCCGGCTGGCAACGTCAGGCCAAGGACGCTGGCCTCGTCTCGTTCTTCGGCGACAAGGTTGCCCTGGGCGTCGGTATGGGTCAGACGGCGCTTGAGGGAGCCCCCATTGGTGCTTTCCCGATGCCCCTCCTCGATCGCCTCGATGCCGTCATAGACAAAGAAATCAGCCGCCCGGAAGTTGGGGGAGAAGAAGAGATCGTTGAACTGACCGGCTTTGGCCCCGGAGGTGCTGATCACGAAGCGCTCCAGGTCGTAGGTGGCCTGGAGTGAAAGGGTCGCCCGTTGGGGAGAGGGCCTGCCACTGATCTGGATGAAGCCGAAGCCGGTGGGCAGGCCAGGAGACGCCGTGAACGTGTTGGTCGGCAACCCGGTGGTGCCGATCCAGAGGGAACCCTCGGGTACCACGCCATTGACGGTGGTGTTGACGCCATCTGTTCCGGTGGCTGCGCTGCGGACGCCCCTGGTGAAGATTGCTCCCGTTGGACCCAGGGTCACCGCGGGAGCCACCAGGGCGATGCCGCCTCCGTTGGTGGAACGGATGGTGCCATCCACCTGGATGGGGCCATCCCCATCGGCCATGACGATGCTGATCAACGGGGCATTCAGGCCAGGGCCATAGGCCGAACCCGAAAGGAACTGCTCCACGGCTCCGGCTGCGAGTGTGCCGCTCGTGAGCAGGATGCTGGGCACGGAGACCAAGGCGGTGGAGCCCACCGTGATGCCCTGGTTGTTGATCAACACCACAGGGTTGATGGCCCTGAGCACGCCATCAAGGCGTGAGGCGCCTCCACCACTGCGCACGTAGTTGAGAACGGCTCCCTGGTTCTGGAAATCGACCGTGCCACCGGGGCCGATGTTGAAGCTGCCCCAGCTGATCACCGCCCGGCCAGGGGTGGTGACGGTGAGGGTGCTCCCTGAGGTGGTCACGGTATGGGCCCCGCTGCCCACTTGTTGGGGACTGGTGGGCAGCACCTGGGCGCGGGCCATCGGCGGCGCGCTGGACTGGGCCAGCGTCAGTGCCACCATTCCTGCGTGTGACAGGCGCCAGAGGAGGGTCGGCAAGGTGGTCGAGACGGTTGGATCGGCGCGTTTCATCAGAACCACCACCGCAGGGAACCCCACACCCTGGCTCCCTTGTTGAAGCCGTCAGCATCGGTGTTCTCCACGCTGCCAGGGTTGTTGCCGATGGGGAAGCCGACCTTCAGGGAGAGAAGCCATTCGCCGGAGGTGCCCAGATCCACCCCCAAGCCCGTTCCGGCCAGGCCAAAGGAATTGGGCTGCAGCGCATCGGTGAAGGGAGTGTTCCAGCGCCAGATGTAACCGGCATCGATGAACGCCACAAAAGACAGCAGCGGAGATGCACGGTAGATGAGTTCAAACTGGCCACTGAAGCCGCTATCCCCGGGTGCTTCTCCCGGTGGATAGGCCCGCACACCATTGGGATAGCCGAGGGACATCTTTTCGGCACCGTCCAGATTGTTGAAGGCTTTCTGGGCCTGAACGAACACCTTGGCCTGCCAGCGATCGGAAAAAACCTGATAGCGGCTGTACACCAGACCCACCTTGTTGAAGCCACCATCCGTGTTGGCGGTCAGGGCATCGAGAAACAGATCATTGCTGTTGCCGGAGCGATCCAGATTGCCAAGGCTGTATTGAAGCAATGCCGTGTTCAAGCCGGTGCCGAGAATCGCATCCTGCTTCTGGCCGATCAGGGAGAGCCGAAGCACCTGGCTGTCTCTGTCGCGGACCTCAGTCCGTTGGATTCTGTCGATGTAGCTGTTGTACTCCGCGCTTAAGGAGCCCCAGAGTGATTGCATGGGCCGTCGCCACAGGGGCTGCTGAAAGCCCAACCGAACGTTGCCAGTGCTGCCATTGATGTCAGCACTGAAGAGTTCATCAAGAAGCCGGTACCTGTTGTAGTTGGCATAGAGATTCAGTTGGCCTCCGTCAGGTGTGACGGGAAGTGCAAAGTTCAGCGATCCCACCCAGTTGCCCGTGCCGGAGCTGTTGCCCCACCAGCTCCCCTCCAGAGAGGTCCGCTCGCCTCGACCCAGCAGATTCGAACCCGTGAGCGTCAGATCAACGTCAATACTGCCAAGGAAACGGTTGATCTCGTTGTTGATATTGAGCTCGCCGCTGGTGCGATCGGTGTCGAAGACGCTGAGCACCACATCGGTGGTGCCGGTCTCGGATCCCGGCTGGAGCCTGGAGCGCACCTGCACCCCCGCCAGATCGTTGAGCTTGAGCAGGGCGGATGTGAGTTTGTCGAGACGCAGCAGACTGCCCTGGGCCACGGAGGCCCTGATCGTGGCCTTGGCGATGCCGTCGTTGAGGTGGTGCGGCACGGTGGAATCAATCCTGACCTCCCCCATGCGCGCCTCCGTGACGGTGATCATGAGCGGACCACCCTTGGGGCCGCTCGGATCGATCCGCACCAGAGCGAGAAGGCCACGGGAGCGATAGGCGTCGCGAATGGCGCTGCGCAGGGTTTCCAGGTCGCGCAGGCTGACGGGACGGTTCAGATAGGGAGCGGCCAGGGCTTCGAGCTGCCCCTTCCACTCCACCGTCACCCCCTCAAAGCTCACACTGCTGTAGAAGAAGTCAGGCAGAGTTTCCGGCAGTGGCTCTTTCTCCTGGGGTGGTTGTTCGGGGACCTGTGGCTTGTTGAGCTGCTCCAGCTGGCGACGATTCTGCTCATCAAGGGTGTCGCGCAGGCGCTGGTCACGCTCGTAACGCTGGATCGCTCCGGAGGGTAGCGACTGAGCCAAGGCATCACCTCCGTTGCTGGTGATGGCAGCAATCAAGCAGAGCCCAAATCTGATGCTGCGCTTTGCCATTAAGCTAGCTGGAACACCCTCTCAAGCCTATTTTATCACGGCTCATCAACCCATGTTGCCTCTACTCTCTCCAGGCCCTGTAAGGTGAGCGTGGGCTTGATTCTTTCTTTGAGCTTCATTGTGCCTCGCTGAGCCACAATGGCAGGGTTCAGTGCATGGTTGCTCCCCATGCTCCACGCTCCTGGCTGCATGGGAGGCAACGGCCTCCTTGATTTCGGCCACTGGATCCATAAAGCCTCGGGGTGACGCCAGACAAGCCCAGCCTCTCGCAGGAGACCGTCGTCGTGGCGGGATGACGAAATCAGAGAAGGCTCAAGGGGGGACGAGTGCAATCCCTCCAACGTCGGGCGCAGCTCACCGATGAACTCCTCATCCACCTCCGTTGCGGTGAGTTCCTCGCCCACCAGGTCCTGGATCAGGGGGTAGAGGCGCACGTCGAACCATTTGCGGAACATGGCGTAGGTGCGCTCCGCCGGCCAGGTGCCGGTGTCGCGCTGCCAGTCGTCGAGCTCGGCTTCGAAGATCGTCCCGTAGGCCTCCTTGATGATCTCCTCAGCCTCCTCTTCCGTCTCGTAGCCGGGGATCATATACAGGCAGGGCTCCCTGGCTCCAGCCGCATTGACATCCAGGTCGTGCTGCCGCGCCCACGCAAGCAGTTTCTCACTGGGGTAGATCCCCACCGCGCAGCGGTTCACCACGGCCATGGCCCACCCGGCGGTATGGCCTCAACGCTAGGTCTGGCTACCTGAGAAGGCTTGGCGCCGCGGGGGAAGCCTGAGGCCTCTTCGGCCGGGAGGTAGAGGGGGCCAGGAGGATGGGAGCCTCTCAATGAAGCCTCCGGAGGCAGTTCTATGAAGGTGATCGTCGATCTCGGCGTTGTACCGATTGGGGTCGGCGTCTACCTGGCGCCCTACATCGCTGCGTGTGAGCGGGTCTTGCTGAACGCCGGTCTCAAGATCCAGCTGCACCCCAACGGCACCGCGATCGAGGGCAAGTGGGGACCGGTGTTTGCTGCGATCGAGACCTGTCATCAGGCGGTGCATGCCATGGGCTGTCCCCGCGTCTACACGACCGTGAAGGTCAACCCCCGAACCGATCGGAACCAGACGCTGGAGGACAAGGTGGCCAGCGTTGAGACGCTGCTCCAACAGATGCCGGATAGAACAGATGCCGGAAAGAAGCCAATGAGAAGACTTCGTCTTGGGCCGGTTGAGGGGTCTGGCTATCCGGGAAGGCGAGGAGCCGCCTTATGCCTACGGATACCTATCCTCATCTGCCTCCCGGTTGCCGGCTAGGAAGGGGTGTGTCGCTCCCTTGGCCCCGGATGGTCCGCCTTCGCCGCCGCATCCCACTGGCTCAGCGCGTCGCCCTGCCCCTGCTGCCACTGGCCGCCGGCCTCGTCCTGGTGCCACCGCTGCAGGCCCAGCCCACCACCAGCGCCAGGCCCACGGTGGTGCGCTCGGTCCCGCCCGAGCCCCGGCCCAACCCCTCCCTTGAGGCGGCCCTGCGCGAGGTTCTCTTCCCGGTGCGCATCGACGACGGCCAGGGCCACGGTCCCGATCCCGGCAGTGCCGAGGGGGAGATGGTGAAGCGCAACAGGATCAAGGCCGCATGCGAGCGCCTGCCGGCGCCTCGCTACAGCTGGAGCCGGGTGGATCTGGGCGGCGACGGCAGAGCCGAGGTGGTGGCCCAGGTGGTGGGGCCGATGTTCTGCGGCACCGGCGGCTGCCCGCTGCTGATCTTCCGCGAGCCCAGCCCCGGCCGGCTGGAGCTCATCACCCAGATGAGCCTGTTCAAGGATCCCCTGATCGTGACCGAGCGGCGCCACAACGGCTGGAAGGAGCTGATCACCCGTGTGCGGGTGGATGCCGGGACCAGTTACTACGCCGTGCTGCGCAACGACGGCCGCACCTACCCCACCAACCCCAGCGTGGCGCCGGCCATCCCCTTGCGCCGAGCGGACCCCGGCACCGCCTACCTGGCGTGGAACGAGAAGGATCCCCGCGAGCACCGGCTGCCTTGCGAGGTGACACCCCAGAAGCGGGGCCTCTGAGCACGACCACCCATGACCGCTGCCGGCCTGGATGGCATCCAATTGCATGCTGATCAGCTGCGCCAGGGTCTGATCGCTCTGAGCGAACACCTCACCAGTGGCAGACACCGGATCCGCTACCCCGTGGGTCACAAGCGCTGGAGAGGACTGGCTTGGTGTTCTTTCGGGCAGCAGCAGAGGACAGCGGGCAAGGAACAGGCTTCGGGCGGAGGGACCCTTAGGATCAGCCGCTCAAATTCATCACCGCACATGCCCCGTCCCTGGCAGCGTTCCGCCTCCTTGCTCTCAGCGGCCAGCCTGGCGCTCTGCAGCTTCACCGCCATCGCTCCTCAGGCAGCCCTGGCCGAGGTGCTCGTGCGCGCCCAGGGACGCTGCAAGCTCTCCAGTGGCGGCTATGTGCCTTTCAACGGCCATTGCACCTTCAAGCACAAACAGGCTGGTGGCGTGGATGCCTACGTGGTGAAACTCGATGACGGCACCGAATTCAACTTCTCGGGTCCCAATCCACAGGCACTGAGGGTGCAGACCCACGCCGGTATCCGCAACGTGCGCCACACCGCTCAGCCTGATCACGATGTCTTCAGCTGGGAAGACGGAGAACCCCGCAAACTGTCCGTGAGGCTCGATCGGGTTGAAAATCCCGACGCCCGCTTTGAAACCCCTCCCCAGAAGGCTGACAGCACGGCCCTCGTCGGGGCTGCGCTGGGTGCCCTGATCGGAGGCCTGATCAGCGGCAAGCCGGTCCAGCGGAGTGAGCCAGCCACCCAGGGTGCTCCCGTGGGAGAGCTGCAGTCGCTCGTCGGGGCTCGTGCATCGGGCGCAGAAGCCACCATCACGGCCAAGGGCTACACCTACCGCGGCGGCGCGAAACTGGCCGACAGTTCCTTCACGTACTGGGAGCAGCCACGCACCAACAACTGCGTGGCCGTTCGCACCACCGATGGGCGCTACCAGTCGATCACCTACACGACCAAGGCCGACTGCAACTGAGCCGAGGAACTGCTCGGCAATGGCGAGAGCTCTCCACGCCTGGTTCCTGCCGGGCCTGGAGAGCCCCGTGGTAGTGGCACCTGCAGGACCACAGGCCATCCGCGTCTCCTTGGAACCTGCCATCAGTCGCTGCAATCATGAGGCGATGGCGATGGCGATGGCGCCGCAGCAGGCGCAAAGCTCCTCCAGATGCCTTGGTTTGGCCTAAGTCCCAAGGATTACTGCCGACGGATCGGGCCTTTGGTCCGAGCGTCGGAGTCGAACCAGCTGCTCTCATCGGCGATGCGGGGATCGCCTTGAATCGTGAAGGTGATAAAGCCGGTTTTGAACACCAAGGCACCGTCACTGAGCTTGCTGGCGACAGACTTGCCGTTCACCACAACCTTGTTTTTGTTATCGATGCTGATGATGGCCACGGTTTGCCCAGTTCCGGGATTCTTGGCGATCCACTGGCCGGTGTAAGGCAAAGCGGCGACAGCCGGTGCCGTTCCGAAACCAGCTTTGGCATTTTCGGCTTTGGTCTTGTTGATGTCGCAGCCCTGCAACTCGGTTAGCTGGGTACAGCCAGATTTCTCGAGCTTCTTGGCATAAGCCGGATCAATGGCATGGGAGGCAAGAGGCAGGAACAGCCCACTCGCGGCGACAGCGGCAACGAAAACGTGATGTTTTTGTTTCATTTTGAACACTCTTTGTCGATTGTTGAAAGAAAATGCTGTGAAGCAAAGGATTAAATCATGCTTTAAGATTAGCTCTGCAAGAAAGCACATCAATAATCTTAACATTGGCCATGCATTTTTGTCAACAGGCGAGCGTCAGCTCTGTTGCTGGCAATAAGGGGAGCCTTGGTCACGAACTGGCTCTTGGCTGTCGCCAATGCTCATGAGCTGAACACAGCAGCAGACCGGCTTCATGGGGATGAGCGCCTCATCTACGGCGTAGCCCCTGGCTTCTGCGAAGCAGTTGCAGGCCACATCGGAATCGAGAACCGTGGTGATTTCCAGGACTGTGAAGCTGAGTTCAGGATTGCCATGAAGCTCGGCCAGCGCAGAGTGCTTCAAGAGACATCATAGGGCTGGCTTCAGGATCTGACTGAGGCGGCGAAGGTCCACTTCCGCGCCAAAGTTGAGCATTCTTTTCGAATCATCAAATGTCAGTTCCGCTTCCGCAAGGGTCTTCTACCAAGGCATTCGCAAGAACGACCTCAAGCTGAAGTTGCTCCTTGCCCTGGCAAACCTCTAGCGCGACCTATGGCGGTTGGAGACCGGCCGCAGGATCCCCGCCACCTAGGGCCGCCATAGGGAGTCGACGGCGATCGTTCCGCGGAGAATCAGCGGATCCCGGCCGAGGAGGCCATGCCGAAGGGCCTGGCGGTGCTCACGAGCAACTCCATCTTCAGCGACGGCGTCGAGCTGAAGTCTGGTGAGTGAGCCGCCGGTGCATCCAAGCCGCAATCCACAAGAGAACCACGGCAGTGCCTGCTCCAAGGCCCCCCCATTACAGCCAAGAAGATGACGCGATCGGAGATGGATGGTGTCACACCCTGCTCCCCGCCGCTCCCGAGCAACACCATCAGCCCGAGGGTGAGGCCCACGGCGCAGATTGCCGCAACCCTGCCCTCTCCAGCCGCACAGTCAAGCGGCGGCAGCCAGCGGCCTCGCGTCACTCAGCGACGCGCACAGGGGCGGTGCAGAGTCCAGATGCGGCGATGGGCCCTGCAGGCTGGTATCCCCAGGCAGGGTCCTCACGGAAGCTGTACACCTGCTTCCCGCCGCGCTCGATCGAGAACACGGTCCAGGTCTGACGCTCACAGCTCAGGCCGATCACCGCCTTGCCATCGGCGAGGGGCAGTTCCACGTGGCGGATCCCGTCATAGATCCACAACAGCCGGCCTGCTCCGTTCTCGAGCAGGGAGCGAATCGGGCTGCCCTGGACCTGAGGCTGGGCGCTGGCCGGCGAGGCCAGCCCTGCCACTGTCAGCAGGACGTTGAGGAGCAGCGCCCAGGAGGCCTGACGATCACCCATGAGGACGAAGAAAGATCTTCATTTTGCGTTCAAGGGCCCCCCTGTCCGCAGCAAAGGTCAGAGAACAGCCATCGGTCTTGGGATCAGCCGCCAGACCTGACCACAGCTTCCAGCAGCCTGAGCCAAGGGATGCGACGACAGCGGCGACTGCGGTAGCAACGACTACGAAGTTCTACGAGACCATGGCGATTGCAACCACGAGGGTTACGGTCCGATGGCCCTCTTGTCCTGAGCGGAATCCACCATGAACGTTCTCTGGTTCCTCCTCGTCGGTGTGATTGCCGGCTGGCTTGCCGGGGTTCTCGTCAAAGGGGGAGGCTTCGGGCTCGTCGGCGATCTGGTGGTGGGCATCATCGGAGCCCTGCTCGGTGGGCTTCTCTTCAGCGGTCTCGGTGGAGCCGTGGGCGGCGGCCTGCTGGGCAGCATCGTGGTGGCCACCCTCGGTGCGGTGATCCTGCTGGTGGTGCTCAGGGTGCTCAAACGGGCCTGATCCCTGCTGAAGATCCTTCACCTCGCTGGGCCTAAGGTTCACTTCAGTTCTTTCGTCTTATCACCATGAGCCTGGAAGACAAGATCAAGGCTTCCGCCAAGGATGCCGAGGGCAAGCTGCAGGCGGCGGCCGGCGAGCTCACCGGTGATGACCCACTCAAGGCCACAGGCAAGGCTAAGTAGGCTCAGGCCAAGGTAATCGATGCCGTCGGCGATGCCCTGAAGGGTCTGGGCAATCAGGCCTGACCCTTCGCCGTTTCCCTCAGCGGCGGCTTGACCGGCCAGTCCCTGCGCGGCCATGGCCTGCCAGCATTCGATTCACCTGAAGCAGCAGGGCAATCGCAATCACGGCTGTCGATTGCAGCATCGGCACGGTGAGGATGGTCATCCGCTGCACCAGGCGATGTTCGGGCACGGTGTGGAAGCGGTAGCTGTCGATTCCCAGGAGGAGCGTGCCTCCCAGGGAGAGCACCAGCACAGCGACGAACAGCAGGTTCGAAAGGCGGGGCCGCTCCCGCTCCCTCCAGGCCAGCAGTCCAAGGCCGAAGTAAGGGGCAATCAGGAAGGCCAGAAACGGCAGATCCCCCGTTCGCAGCCCGGTGGTGCCCGTGCCAACGATCACCAGGCTGGCGAGAGCGGCAAGCATGCACAGCATCCGTGTGGCGCGATCAGCCACCGCGGCTATCGAAACGCCCGCAGGAGTGACCAAGACGACAGGAGCAACAGCACGGGGCCGATCACAAGCAGATCAACCCGGATGTTCGCTTCCGGCGTTCTGAGCAGCACCAGCCATTCCCAGCCGGCGAAGATCCCCCAACCCATGGCCCCGAACAACAGTGCACGGGGATGGCGGGCCACACCGGGCCATCGGAACCGCAGGGCCAGGTAGCCCGCCAGAAAAACGACGGCCACCGTCAGGATGGCTGGTGGTTGACCGACGAACAGTCTCACGAGCAGTTCCATGGTTTTGCCACCCTGGTGGATGGGCGAGACCGAGCGGATTTCTTTGCTAACAGTCGGGGGGCTTGCCTCCTCGGTTCATGGTGACCGCTGGCCAGGTTCCAAATGAGAAGGGCGCCCCGTGTCGGGCGCCCTTTGGCCGGTTGCAGGGTCTGGGCTCGCGCTGCCCTGGTCGTGGCCTCTGATTCATTGATAGATCCAGGAGCCCCGCTTGACAGTACGGCAAGCCGTTCCTTCCCGATGCCGGCGGTACCAGACTGTTAGTAGCGGCACTGAGCAAGGAGAGGCCATGAACGCGACCCTGGAGAAACCCGCCACGCTGCAGTGCGCCTGCCCCGGCTGCCACTGCATGGTGCAAGCGGACAGCCCGTTCCGCAGCGGCGCTTCCCTGTTCTGCAGCGAGGTCTGCGCCAAGGGGCACCCCAACGGTGAGCCCTGCCACACGAGCTGCGGCTGGGAATGCCATGGCTGAATCGGCTCCGCCTTCTGCGGGTCCGATTCCCCTGGAACTGCCAGCCGGCGTGCACCAGCTCTGCCGCTGTGGCCGCAGCCGTCACGGCTGGATCTGCGATGGCGCCCACCTCGGCTCCGGCTGGGTGTCACGGGAGCTGCGGCTTGATCAGGCCAGCTCGGTGATGGTCTGCGGCTGCGGCCTCTCCCACCGCTACCCGCTCTGTGATGGCCGCCACGCCAGATCGGCGGGCCGCAGACGCTGGTGGAGGTGGTGGGCCTGAGTGGCTCGATCGTCCGGACGGCTGCCTTCTGCCAGGCGCTGAGCTCAAGGCCCAGGCGTTGCTCAACCCAGGAGGAGGTTCTGGCTGCCTGGATGCGGCGCTCATCGCTGAGCAGGGTGGGAAGGAAGATCGCCGGCTCTGTGGTCAGGGTGCCCTTCATCACCAGGCCTCCTCCGAGCAGGAACACTGTGCTCTCGGCACCGCTCGTGTCCGGCCGGCCGTCCACCAGGCGGCTTATATTTGCTATTCGCGAATAGCGAATGAGGCACGTCGTTGGCCCGCTTCCCCTCCAATCCCCAGCCCGTGTTGCGCCCCCAGGACCTGGTGGTGCTTCTTCGCCTGGCGCTTCCATTCGAGCTGGCACCGAGCTACGCCGCACTCGGCGCTGAGCTGGGCATCACGGCCTCTGAGGCCCATGCGGCTGTGGAGCGGGCGGTGGTGGCCAGGCTGGCCGTCAAGACCAGCGATGGCAAGCCACAGGTGATCCGTACGGCGCTGCAGCAGTTTCTCCAGCACGGTGCCCGTTACTGCTTCCCGGCCAGCCAGGGCGGGATGACCCGGGGTATTCCAACCGGGTACGCCGCCTCCCCCCTCAAGGAGCAGATCCGGCCGGGGAGCGATCCGCCGCCGGTCTGGCCGTGGAAGAACGGCACGACCCGTGGCCTCGCCTTCACCCCGCTCTACCCGAGTGTTCCTGAGGCAGCGGCGCGCAACCCGGCACTGGGGGAGCTGCTGGCCCTGTTCGATGCCGTGCGTGGCGGCAGCGCCCGTGAACAGGCCCTGGCCGTGGCGCTGCTGGAGGAGCGGCTGCAGCCATGAACCCCAATGACCCCAATGTCGCCCTGCTCGAACAGGCGGCTGCGCATCTGGGAGAGGCCCTGCTCGAGCAACTGGTGTTTGTCGGCGGAGCGGTGGCCGGTCTGTTGATCACAGATCCGGCCATGCCGGACATCCGGCCCACCCAGGATGTGGATGTGATCTGCCGCGTGATCGCCAGGGCCGACTACTACCAGCTGGGGATGCAGCTGCGGGCACGGGGGTTCCAGGAGGACACACGGCCCGGTGCACCCCTCTGTCGCTGGTGCATCGAGCAGATCACCCTCGACCTGATGCCCGCCCAAGGCAACATCCTCGGGTTCTCCAACCGCTGGTATCCCCTGGCCGTGGAGTCCGCCCAGCTTCAGGTGTTGCCGAGCGGCCGCTCGATCAGGATGGTGACTGCACCGGTGTTCCTGGCCACCAAGCTGGAGGCCTTCTACGGCCGTGGGCAGGGAGCGTTTCTCTTCAGCCACGACCTGGAGGATCTGATGGCGGTCGTCGACGGTCGCGAGTCGCTGCTGGAGGAGTGTCGGCTGAGCCCGCCTGAGCTCCGGAACGCTCTCGCGGCACACTTCCAAGTCCTGTTGGCGACGCCCGCTTTCATCGAGGCAGTTCCTGCGTTCCTCCCAGGTGATCAGGCCAGCCAGCAACGACTGCCGGAACTGCTGTTGATGCTTTCTTCGATCGCGGCTTTGGCTGACTCATGACCATCTGAGCCATCCCCGCAGACGGATCTCAAGATGGTGCCAACCATTCCGCCAGCTTGGTGTAACGCCTGCGGCCCAGGTGATTTGTGACGGCCATTGCCAGCGCCTTCTTCTGGCCCTGACGTGACCCCCCTTACTGGTCCAGTTCTTCTGAGAGCTGGTGGGTAGTCAGGCCGCTCTCCACTGCTGGAGGGTCTCCAGGGGCGTACGCCCCTGGAGCGCCGAATGCGGTCTGTAAGTGTTGTA
>NZ_JAYGHY010000059.1:0-17269 GCF_034931305.1 Cyanobium gracile UHCC 0281
CGCCTGGCCAGGGCCTCGATCCCCCAGCCCGCCAGGCCACTGCCGGCGACCACCACCAGGGCCAGCAGCGCCCCGCCCAGGCGCAGGCGCCGGGGGGCATCGCCCGCCCAGGCTTCAACGGCCTGGCGCAGCATCGTGATGGACCAGCCCATGGCCTGTACCGGGTGCGGCCACCAGAGGGGGTCCCCCAGCAGTCGATCCAGCCCGCAGGCGAGCAGCACGAGCAGGGCGGGGGTCAACGCCGGAGACGTTGCAGCAGGGGCAGCAGGGCTCCGGCCCCCAGAAACGCCAGCAACTGGATCGGCAGGCTGCCGGCCAGGCCGAGCACCTGGGCGATCAAGCCCATCCCCAGGCTTCCCAGCAGGCCCCCCAGGGCCGAGGAGCGCTCCAGGCGGTTCCAGTTGCGCTGCAGGTCACCGGCCGGATCCATGCCGATCGCCAGGCTGGTGTCCGCCAGGGCCGCCAGCAGGCCGAAGGGCACGAACAGGACCACGGCCCCCCAGCCACCGACGAACTGGGTGGCCACCAGCACGGCGGCCATCAGCAGGTAGGGCAGGCGCGGCGGCAGCCGCAGGCCCCAGGCTTCCGCACCGGTGCGGCCCAGACCGTAGGCCGTCAGCACCAGGCCGAAATCAAAGCAGTTGCCTGCCGCCTCCTGGCGCACCCACAGGGGCAGCAGGGCGAACAGGCCCCCGAACAGCAGCCCCTGCAGCACGCCGCTGGGCTCCAGCCGCAGGGCCTCACTGTCCAGATGGGCGGCGGACCCTTGCAGGCAGGGGTTGCCGGCCTGGAGCGCGCCGATCACCGGCGCCAGGGGCAGCAGCAGCACCAGGGCGCTGCCCAGCTGGAGCAGGGCCTTGCCCAGGGGAAACAGCAGGGCCGTGAGCAGGTTGCCCACCAGCCGGCCCGCCTCGGCTCCGGCCCGCAGCTCACCGATCGGCACCGCCCAGAGGCCGTGCAGCTGGCGCTGCAGTGGCTCCTGGGCCAGGCGCAGACCAACCGCCAGCAGGGCGATGCCCAGCAGGGGACTCAGCACCGAGCGGCCCAGCAGGCCGGAGGCCACGGCCAGAAGCAGCAGCAGGCTGAGCAGCTGGATCAGGTAGCCGAGGCGAATCCGCAGGGGCAGGGGCAACAGCAGCGGCAGGGTGGCCAGGGCCGGCAGCATCCCGTTCACCAGTGGTGAGGGGGTGAGGCCGCTGAGCAGCCAGGCGGTGGCGCCAATGGCGAGGGTGCCGCCGGCCTGGCTGCTGCTCCAGGCCAGGGTCAGCAGGCGCCTGTGCATCGGCTGGGGATCAGGCGGCCTTGAGCCAGCTGAACATCGAGCGCAGGCCCTTGCCGACCTGTTCGATCGGATGGGCGGCATCGCGCTCGCGCGCTTTGGCCATCTCGGGCTTGCCCGCCTCGCACTCGGCCACGAAGTTGCGGGCGAAGGTGCCGTCCTGGATGTCGGCCAGGATGCGCCGCATTTCCGCCTTGGTGTCGGCGGTGATCAGCCGGGGGCCGCTCACGTAGTCGCCGTACTCGGCGGTGTTGGAAATCGAATCCCGCATGGCGGTGAGGCCGCCCTTGACCATCAGGTCGACGATCAGCTTCACCTCGTGCAGGCACTCGAAGTAGGCCAGCTCTGGTTGGTAGCCCGCTTCCACCAGGGTCTCGAAGCCAGCCTTCACCAGCTCGCTGAGGCCGCCGCAGAGGACGGCCTGCTCACCGAACAGGTCGGTTTCGGTTTCTTCCTTGAAGTTGGTTTCCAGGATGCCGGCGCGGGTGCCGCCGATCCCTTTGGCGTAGGCCATCGCCAGGGCGCGGGCGTTGCCGGAGGCGTCCTGCTCGATGGCGAACAGGGCGGGCACGCCCTGGCCGTTCTGGAACTCCCAGCGGACGGTGTGACCAGGGCCCTTGGGGGCGATCATCACCACGTCCACGTCGGCGGGCGGCTGAATCAGGCCGAAGCGGATGTTGAAGCCGTGGGCGAAGCTCAGCACCTTGCCGGCGCTGAGGTGGGGCGCGATCTCAGCGGCGTAGACGGCCTTCTGGGCCTCATCGGGCAGCAGCACCATGATCCAGTCGGCCTTGGCGCAGGCGTCGGCGACGCTCAGCACCTCGAGGCCGTCGGCCCGGGCCTTGGCGGCCGAGCGGCTGCCGTCGTAGAGGCCCACCACCACGTTGACACCGCTGTCCTTGAGGTTCAGGGCGTGGGCATGGCCCTGGGAGCCGTAGCCGATGATGGCCACCGTCTTGCCGTTCAGCAGGCCGAGATCGGCGTCGGAGTCGTAGAAGAGCTGGGCCATTCCGGGCGGCAGGCAGGGCAAACGCAGACTTTAGGTGTGCGTCCGCACCGGCCTCAGCCGCCCGCCGCCTCCGAGGGGTGGGCGATCACGCGGTCGATCAGGCCGTAGTCCTTGGCTTCGGCGGCGCTGAGGAAGTAGTCGCGGTCGGTGTCCTTGGTGACTTTCTCCAGCGGCTGGTCGCACATATCCGCCAGCGACTTGTTGAGCATGTCCTTGATGCGCAGGATCTCCCGCGCCTCGATCTCGATGTCGCTGGCCTGGCGCTGGCTGGTGCCGCCCAGGGGCTGGTGGATCATGATCCGGCTGTGGGGCAGGGCCAGACGCTTGCCCTTGGTGCCGGCCGCCAGCAGGAAAGCGCCCATGGAGGCCGCCAGCCCGACGCAGATCGTCACCACGTCGGATTTGACGTATTGCATCGTGTCGTAGATCGCCAGTCCGGCGGTCACCGAGCCGCCCGGGGAGTTGATGTACAGGTAGATCGGTTTGGAGCTGTCATCGGAGTCGAGGTACAGCATCTGGGCCACCAGGCTGTTGGCGATGCCGTCGGTCACCTCCTGACCGAGGAACAGGATCCGCTCCACTCCCAGTCGGGTGTAGATGTCGACCCAGCGCTCGTACTGGCTGCCAGGAAGGCGGTAGGGAACGCTGGGGGTGCCGATGGGCATGTCGGGAAGGCTCTCGTTCGGAGCCGGGGAGAAGAGGTGGTGGAAGGGGTCGGCCGAGGGCCGCTGGGGGCTGGGCTCAGCCCACCGGGGCCGCCGTCGGCAGGTCCTTGCGGCTGGTGAGCACCCGGTCGATCAGGCCGTAGGCCTTGGCCTCCTCCGCGGTGAGGTAGGTCATCCGGTCGGAGTCGCGGGAGAGGTCCTCGACACGCTTGCCGGTGTTCTCGGAAAGGATTTCCAGCATGCTGTGCTTGTTGTGCAGCACTTCCTTGGCCCGGATCTGGATGTCGCTGGCCTGGCCGCGGGCGCCGGAGCGGGGCTGGTGCAGCACGATCGAGGCGTGGGGCAGGGCGGCCCGCTGGCCTTTGGTGCCGGCCGAGAGAATCATCGCGGCGGTGCCCATGGCCTGGCCGATGCAGATGGTGTGCACCGGCGGCTTCACGTAGCGCAGGGTGTCGCAGATGGCGAAGGCTTCGGTCTCGAAACCGATGGCGTCGCCGGAGTACCAGCTGGTGCCGGTGGAGTTGATGTAAAAGAAGATCGGCTTTTCTGGATTGTCGAATTCCAGGTACAGCAGCTGGGCAATGATCAGCTCGGTGACATCAATGCCCATCTGACGCTTGGCGTCGTCATCGGAGAACAGGGGCAGGCCCAGATAGACGATCCGCTCCTTGAGCAGCAGGGACGGCAGATCCGGCGGCGGCGTGCGCATCACTGCGGAATCGCCGTAGTAGGGGGCCGACACCGTCATCCGCGCTCACCAGCACTCTTGAGGCAGGAGCCTAGCCGGGGCCAGGAGGCTGGTGCTCCTGCAGGGCGACGGGTTTCCCTCCCTGCTTGTCGAGTCCCCGGCCGTTGCCCCGCTCGCCGGGACGGTCCTGGTTGCGGTCGCAGCGGGCGAACACCATGCGGCCGGTGGGCGTCTGCAGGGCACCGGTGACGGTGACGGGCAGCCGTTCGCCGATGCGGCGGCGGGCATCCTCCACCACCACCATCGTGCCGTCCTCCAGGTAACCGACGCCCTGGTCGGCCTCCTTGCCCTCGCGCACGATCTTGAGCTGGAGACCATCGCCAGGCTGCACCTCGGGCCGCAGGGCGATGACCAGTTCGCTGAGGTTGAGCACCTTCAGCTCCTGCACCTGGGCCACCTGGGCCAGGTTGAAGTCGGCGGTGAGCAGGGTGCCGCCGGTGTCGGCGGTGAGCTTGAGCAGTTTGTCGTCGGCGCCGTTGCCGCTGTAGCGGGTGCTGTTGACCACCAGCCGGCGGCCGTAGTTTTCGCGCAGTTCGGTGAGCAGCTTCAGGCCCCGGCGTCCCTTGGCGCGCTTCTCGCTGTTGGAGGAATCGGCCAGGGCCTGGAGTTCATCGATCACGGCCTGAGCCACGATCACCTGGCCTTCCAGCAGGCCGGAAGCCAGCAGGCCACGGATGCGGCCGTCGATGATCACACTGGTATCGAGGATCTTGGCGGTGGCGGGCAGCAGCACCCCATCGGCCACCAGCAGGGCCTCCGTGCTGGCCGGATTGAACAGCCGCAACAGGGTGCGGCCGTGCACCTCCGCCAGGTTGTATCCCAGCACCCCGAAGAAGACGTTGCTGAGCACCGCCGCCAACGGCTTCACCAGCACCACCTCCCAGGGCAGGGGCAGCAGCAGGATCGGCGCCAGCAGCAGATTGGCCACCAGCAGGCCGAGGATCAGGCCCACCGCCCGGCTGATCAGCAGATCGGTGGGCATGCTGCGCACCTGGGCCATCAGGCGCCGGCGCAGTTGCTGGAAGAAGATGCCCGCGATCAGCCCGAAGAAGGCACCGAACCCGCCCATCACCATCCGCAGCCCTTCCTGGTTGGTGACCTCCAGCAGCAGCTGCTCCGGCAGCAGGTCGACGCCGAGCCAGCCGGTGGCCGCCCCTGAGATCAGGAACAGCAGCAAGATGAGGGTGTCCACCATGCTTCGAAGTCCCGACGCCTTGGCCGCCCAGCTGGTCTGGCAAGCAGCTTGGCCGATCTTCCGCCGTTTGGGTCCCAGGGATTACCGCCCGTGATGGATCCCCGATCCGCCTACGTCCACATTCCCTTCTGCCACCGGCGCTGTTTCTACTGCGATTTCCCGGTGGTGCCCCTCGGGGACAGGGCCGACGGGGCCACCTCGGGCTCCGTCGTCGCCTACCTGGACCTGCTGCACCGGGAGATCGCCAGCTCCCCCGGCGGCCCAGCGCTGGCGACGGTGTACCTGGGCGGCGGCACCCCGTCGATGCTCAGCAGCGCCCAGGTGGCGGGGATCCTGGAGGCCCTCGACCGCCGCTTCGGCCTGGCGCCGGGGGCGGAGCTGAGCCTGGAATTGGATCCGGCCAGCTTCGATCTGGCCCGCCTGGCGGGCTACCTGGCCGCCGGCATCAACCGCGTCAGCCTGGGGGGCCAGAGCTTCGACGATGACGTGCTGGCGGATCTGGGCCGTCGCCACCGCGGCGCCGACCTGCGCGAGGCGGCCGGCTGGCTGGGCCTGGCCCAGCGGCGGGGCGACCTGGCCAGCTGGAGCCTGGATCTGATCCAGGGGTTGCCGCGGCAGGACGCCGCCCACTGGGACGACCAGCTCAGGGAGGCCCTGGCCCTGGAGCCCCCCCATCTGTCGGTGTACGACCTGAGCATCGAACCCGGCACGGTCTTCGAGCGGCGCCTGGCGCTGGGGGAGCTGGCCCTGCCGCCGGAGGATCTGGCCGCCGACCTGATGGACCTGACCTGGGCCCGGCTGACGGCCGCCGGCTACGGCCACTACGAGGTGTCCAACTACGCCCTTCCCGGCCACGCCTCGCGCCATAACCGCGTCTACTGGAGCGGTGCCGGCTGGTGGGGCTTCGGCATGGGCGCCACCGGGGCCCCCCGCGGTCGCCGCCGGGCCCACCCCCGCACCCGCGCCGGCTACGAGGAGGCGCTGGCGGCACAAGCGGAGGAGCCGGCTGATGCCGGCGAGGGCCTGCCCTTCGATGAACGGCTGATGGTGGGCTTGCGCTGCCGGGAGGGGGTGAACCTGGAACGGTTGGCCCGCCAGGAGCGGATTGACGCGTCCCAATTGGAAGGGTTGCGCGCCCGGCTTTCCACCTACGAGCGGCGAGGCCTGCTGCGCATCGAGGGTCCCCGTTGGCGCCTGGCGGATCCCCAGGGGCTGGCCCTCAGCAATGGGGTGCTGCGGGAGATGCTGGTCTGGTGGCAGGAGCAGGAGCGGGAGCAGGAGTCGATGCCGGTCCCTGCTCCTTGACCCATCGGCCCAGGACCTCCACCGCCAGGGCCCGGCCCTGCATCAGGGGGGGACTGAAGGGGGGCTGGCGGCTGGTGAGCCCGAGCAGATCGGCCGTCACCCGCACCTGGCCGTCGCAGCCGTCACCGGCGCCGATGCCGATCACCGGAATCACCAGGGCGGCGCTCAGTTCGCTGGCCAGCTCCGCCGGAACGTGCTCGATCACCAGGGCGAAACAACCGGCCTCCTGCAGGGCCAGGGCCCGCCGCCGCAGCCGTTCCTGGCTGATCGGATCGCCGGCCTGGCGCCGGTAGCCGAGCTGATGCACCGACTGGGGTGTCAACCCGAGATGGCCCATCACCGGAATGCCGCTGCGCACCATCCGATCGATCACGGCCAACGTCTCGGGCTCGGCCCCTTCCAGCTTCACCGCCACCGCCGGCGTTTCCTTCAGCACCCGGCCTGCGGCCGCCACCGCCGCATCGGCGCCGCACTGGTAGCTCAGGAACGGGAGGTCGCAGATCAGCAGCGGCGGATGCTGCGGTGCCGCTGCCGCCAGCCCCCGGCCAGCGGCGCGGCAGTGGTGCAGCATCTCCTCGAGGGTGACTGGCAGGGTGGTGGCGTGGCCCAGGACCACCATCGCCAGGGAGTCGCCCACCAGGACCGCATCCACCCCGGCGCCGGCCACCACGGCGGCGGAGAGCGCGTCCCAGGCGGTCAGCATGGTGATCGGCAGACCCCCCTGCTTGCGCCGTGTCAGATCAGCGGGTCGCAGGGGCACGGCACGGTGGGCGGAGGGGGCATTGCTAGCATCAACCCGACTCGGACCCACGCGGCTCTGACGCCCAAATCTGGTCAGGACCGGAAGGGAGCAGCCACACGGGATGCTCAGGGCAGGCGTGGATTCCGGGTCACCCTCTTGGTACCGGGCGTCAGTCGACCCGGTTCTGGCGATTGATCAGGAACGGCGGGATCATGGCTCCGCGCTCCTCGGGTGTGTGGGTGAGGTTGTCGGCGAAGCTCGCAGTGGTGGTGCGCTCCGGCCTGTAGTGGCCACCGCTCTGGAAACCCGTGGCGATCACCGTCACGTGGATCTCGCCTTCCAGGGATTCATCCACGACGGCGCCCACGATGATGTTGGCGTCAGGGTCGACCACGTCGTAGATGACCTCGGAGGCGGTGGTCATGTCCTCCAGGGTCATGTCCTTGCCGCCGCTGATGTTGATGACGCAGCCGTTGGCGCCGTCGATGCGGGCCGATTCCAGCAGGGGGCTGCTCATGGCGGCCTGGGCGGCCTCAATGGCCCGTGAGCGTCCGGAGCCCACGCCGATGCCCAGCAGGGCGGTGCCGGCATCGGCCATCACCGAGCGGATGTCGGCGAAGTCGACGTTCACCAGACCCGGCCTGGTGATGATGTCGGTGATCCCCTTCACGCCCATGCGGAGCACATCGTCGGCGGCCCGGAAGGCCTCCTGGAGCGGCGCGCCGGCGATGGCGTCCCGCAAGCGGTCGTTGGGAATGATGATCAGCGTGTCGACATGCTCGGCCAGGCGGGCGATGCCCTCCTCGGCCTGTCGCAGCCGTTTGCGGCCCTCGAAGCCGAACGGTTTGGTGACGATGCCCACGGTGAGGGCGCCGCATTCCTTGGCCACTTCCGCCACGATCGGTGCCGCGCCGGTGCCGGTGCCACCGCCCATGCCGGCGGCGATGAAGACGAGATCGGCGCCTTCGAGCGACTGCTGCAGATCGGCCCTGGATTCTTCCGCCGCCTTCTGGCCGATCACCGGGTTGCCGCCGGCCCCCAGGCCACGGGTGAGTTTCTGGCCCAGCTGGATGCGCTGGCCCGCCGCTGACTGCAGCAGGGCCTGGGCGTCGGTGTTGAGCACCCGATAGCCCACCCCGGTGAGGTCGGTGGCGATCATCCGGTTGACCGCGTTGCTGCCGCCACCCCCCACGCCGATCACCTCGATCCGGGCCGATTGGCTCGGGACGATCCCGTTGCTGCTGGGCGAGATCTGGCTCATCGCGTGGGGCTCCTGCGGGGACGAAAGATCGACGTGGTGTAGGCGGTCCTGATCGCGCGACATCGCGGGAGGGGGTGTCTGGCCGTTGATCTGCGGCTGCATTATGTCGGTGGCCAGCTCAGCCAAAGTTGCCGATAGATCACATTGGACTGAATCGCCTCTGGGCGCAACGGCCTGTGCGGATTGTCTGGCTGGGTCGCTGGCTGGTTGGCGGCGGCTGAGATCCCTTACTGGGTGCCGGCTGGGGCGGGGCGCGGTGGGGCTGGACTGGGCTTGGGGGGAGGGGGCGGCGCGGCCGATCCGCCTCTGGTGCCCAGGCTCAGCTCGGGCTGTTCGGGATCGCTCAGATCGATCAGCTGGGGTGGGGCACCTTTCATGCTGGCCGGCAGTGTGCGGCTGAGGTGGGCGACCACCTCCAGCCGGCGGGGCAGGCGGGCATCCGGGGGACCCAGCCGCACCTGGCCCAGCTGGGTGGTGCTGAGCCACAGGCTGCCGTCCGGTTCGAAGCGGATTTCCTTCAGACCGGGACCCAGCACCTCCCGTTCCTTCAGAACCCGTGCCAGCACGGCCCTGTGGCGGGCGTTCCAGCCGACGACCAGCAGGGACAGGTCGCCCTGGCTGCGCACCCCCATGTGCTGGCGGAGGCTGATCCAGTTGCCCAGGCCATCCACGAAGCCCATCTCAGGCCCGCGGTCGGTGCGGCGCTCGGCCCGGGCGACCGCCTCCCGGTCCTTGAGTTCCACCCGAAGCCGCGGCGGCAGCATCAGCCGGCTCACCTTCACCTGCTCCACGGGCAGGGCCCCCATCAGGTCGCTGGCCACCTGGCGGGGCTGCAGCGCCATCAGGGGCTGGGGGAAGCGCAGACCGGCCGCCGTGATCACCTGGTCGCGACTGACCACGGCGCTGCCCATCACCTCCACCTGGGCCGGCTCCCGCAGGGTCCAGCCCTGCCGCAGCAGCAGGTAACCCAGGCCGGCGGAGACGGCGCTGAAGACCAGGATGCGCCACAGCAGCCGCAGCCGCTCGCTGCGGCGCTGACGGCGAAGTTCCTTACGGCGCAGCACCCCGGGAGGCAGCGGCGCTCCCGGCGCGGGTGGGGCCTGCTTCACAGTTCGCAGCGGGAGCGGGCCATGAGTTCATCCATCCAGGTCCGGGCCCGGCGGGCATCGGCGAACGGCAGTTCCTCCTGTTGGCCTCCCCCGACCAGGCGCAGCCTGCAGGCTCCTTCGCTCTCCTCGGTCAGGGGGGCCTCCCCGGAGCTGAGCGAGAGCAGTTCGACCATTTCCAGCCGCTTGACGCTGAAGCAGCCCACCGGCTGGAAGCTGCCGGCCACGAACTTGCTCCAGCTCAGTTCCCCCTCGATGAGCCGGGCCGCCCCACAGCCATCCAGCTTGGCCAGTTCGGCGCCGCTGGCCCAGTCGCGGAAGAGCTGCTGCCGTCGTCGCTCGATCCAGCCGAGGGCGACCAGGAGCACGAAAGCCGCCAGCAGGGGCAGCCACAGCAGGCCATGGATCATGCCGCCGTTCCTTCCACGTTCATCCGCAGCTCCGATCTTCCCGCGCCCAGCACCAATTCGTGCACCAGGTCGGGGAGCGGTAATCCACTGGCCTCCCACAGCATGGGGTACATGCTCTGGCTCGTGAAGCCCGGGAGGGTGTTGATCTCGTTCAGCCAGAGGCTGCCTGTGGCCTCGTCGTAGAAGAAATCGACCCGGGCCAGGCCCCCGGCCGCCACCGCCCGGCAGGCGTCGAGCGCCATCGCCCGGGCCCGGGCGCTCACCGCCTCGCTCACCAAAGCGGGGATCACGGTGTGGCTGAGACCATCGCTGTATTTGGTGTCGTAGTCGTACCAGTCGGCATCGAAGCGGATTTCGCCCAGCACCGAGGCACTCAGCCCGTCCCCCTGACCATCGCGGCGTTGCAGCACGGCGCATTCCAGTTCCCTGGCCTTCACGCCCTGCTCCACCACCAGGCGCCGGTCGAGGCCCGCGGCCAGCTCCAGGCCCGAGAGCAGGGCGGCACGGTCGCCCGCCTTGCTGATGCCCACCGAGGAGCCCATGTTGGCCGGCTTGACAAAGCAGGGATACCCGAGCTGGCTCTCCAGCCGCTCCAGCAGGGCCTCCTGGGCGCCGGGGTGGGTGGCGTCCAGCTCGGACGCCTCCACACAGGCGTACGGCACCTGGGGCAGGCCGGCAGCGGCGAAGGCGGCCTTCATGGCCTGCTTGTCCATTCCCAGGGCCGACCCCAGCACGCCGGAGCCCACGAAGGGCACCCCCATCAGGGTGAACAGCCCCTGGACCGTGCCGTCCTCCCCGTTGGGGCCATGCAGCACCGGAAACCACACCTCCATCTCCAGGGCCCCCTCCGGAAAGCCCCGGAAGCCCCCCGGCTGCGGCTGGCCGGCCAGCGCGTCGGCGTCGGCGGGCAGGCCTCGCTCCAGCACCGCCGTCGCCACGGCCTCCGGCCACCAGCCGCCGCATCGATCGATGTAGAAGCAGCTGACCCGGTAGCGCTCGGCATTGGTGCCGCTGCGCAGACCCCGCAGCACGGTCTGGGCCGAGCGGATTGAGACGGCGTGTTCGCCAGAGGCTCCCCCGAACACCAGGCCGACGCGGGTGGGATGGGGGGCCATCGGCACAGGGAAGAGGGCCAAACGTATCAGTGAACCGGTTCCCGGCCCAGGGGCCGGCCGCTGAGGCTGAACGGCCGCACCGTCTCGATCAGCACGTCGACCAGGTCCCCCGGGACGTAGGGCCGGCCATCGCCGGGGTCGGCGGCGAAGAAGGTGAGCCGATTGGTGCGGGTGCGGCCCATCAGCTGATCCGGATCCCGGGGGTTGACCCCCTCGGCCAGCACCTGCTCCCGGCGGCCCAGATAGCGGGCGTTGCGCTCCGCAGCGACCCTCTCCACCAGAGCGTTCACCTCCTGCAGCCGTTCCACTTTCACCGCTTCCGGCAGCTGGTCGGGCCAGTCGGCCGCCGGCGTGCCCGGCCGCGGCGAGTAGGCGGCGGTGTTGACCTGGTCGAAGCCGACCGCCTCGATCAGCGCCAGGGTGCGGCGGTACTGGGCATCGGTTTCGCCGGGGAAGGCCACGATCACGTCGGCGCTGATGGCCGCATCGGGGAGGCGCTGACGGATGCGGTCGATGATCCGCCGGTAACGCTCCACGGTGTACCCGCGGGCCATGGCCCGCAGGACGGCGTCATCGCCGCTCTGGAACGGGATGTGGAAGTGCTCGCACACCTTGGGCAGGTCGGCGCAGGCGTCGATCAGCCGGTCGGTGAAGTAGCGCGGGTGGCTGGTGGCGAAGCGGATCCTTTCCAGGCCCCGCACGTCATGCACCGCCCGCAGCAGGTCGGTGAGGGTGTGGGCCCGCCGGCCCTCGGCGGTGATGCCGGGCAGGTCACGGCCGTAGGCGTCGATGTTCTGGCCCAGCAGGGTGACCTCACGGAAGCCCCGTGCCGCCAGCCCCTCCATTTCCAGGCGGATGGCCTCGGGCAGGCGGGACTGCTCCCGGCCCCGCACCGCTGGCACCACGCAGTAGGTGCAGTGCTCGTTGCAGCCGTAGATGACGTTCACCCAGGCACAGACGGCGCTGTCCCGCCGGGCCGTGGTGATGTCCTCGAGGATGTGATGCTCATCGGTGGCCACCACCTGCTGGCCGGTCTCCACCCGGGTGAGCAGGGCCTCGAGCCGGTTGGCGTGCTGGGGGCCCATGACCAGATCCAGTTCCGGCACCCGCCGCAGCAGCGCCTCCCCCTCCTGCTGCGCCACACAGCCGGCCACCACCAGGGTGAGGCCGGGGTTGCTCCGTTTGCGCTGGGCCTGACGCCCCAGGTAGCTGTAGACCTTCTGCTCGGCGTTGTCCCGGATCGTGCAGGTGTTGTACAGCACCAGATCGGCCGTGTGCTCGTCGTTGCCAGGGGTGTAGCCCATGGCTTCGAGGATTCCGGCCATGCGCTCGGAATCGGCCTTGTTCATCTGGCAGCCGAAGGTGGTGATCCAGTAGCTGCCGCGCCGTGCCGAAGGCGCCTGGTCGGCCGGCGGGCCGGAAACGGTGGCTGTCATGGGATCCAGTTTCCGCTATCGCCGCCGACGGGGTGGCTGTGGCAGCGTGAACGTCCCGGCCCCTTTCTGGAATGCGCTGCCGTCTGAGCCGCTTTCCCCTCACCAAGGCGGTGCCCCTGACCATCAGCCGCGGCACCACCGGCACCGTGGAGCACCTGGTGCTGGAGCTGGAGCACGACGGCTGCACCGGCCTCGGCGAAACCGGTGGCTTCGATACGGGCCACCGGGCCTACAGCAGCGAAGCCCTGGCGGCCGAACTGGAGGCGATCCTGCCGGCTCTGGAAGGGCTCGAGCCAGAACCGTTCCAGGCCTTCGAGCCCCTGCTGCAGGCGTTGTCGCCGCCAGCTCGCTGCGCCGTGGATCTGGCCCTGCACGACTGGTGGGGCCAGCGGCTGGGGCAGCCGCTGTGGCGGCTCTGGGGCCTCGACCAAGCCGCCATCAGCCCCACCAGCGTCACCCTTGGCCTGGGCAGCGAGGCGGCGGTGCTGGAGCGCCTGGAGCGCTGGTGGGGCCAGCTGCCGGCCCGCCGCATCAAGCTGAAGCTCGGCAGTCCGGAGGGGCTCGACCACGACCGGGCGCTGGTGGGGGCGGTGGCCCAGGCGCTGGAGCGGCGCCACCAGACTCATGGAGTGGCCTGTGAGCTGCAGGTGGATGCCAACGGCGGCTGGAGCCTGGAGCAGGCCCTGCCGATGCTGGGCTGGCTGGACGCCCAGGGCGTGGTGCTGGTGGAGCAGCCCCTGGCTCCCCTGGAGGATCCGGAGGCCGACTGCGCCGCCTTCGCCGCCCTGGAGCTGGATTGCCCCATCGCCCTGGTGGCCGATGAGAGCTGCTGGAACCTGGCCGACCTGGTGCGGCTCGCCCCCTATGTCGATGGGGTGAACATCAAGCTGCTCAAGAGCGGCGGGCTGGCGGAGGCCCTGTTGATGGCAAGAGCCGCGCAACGGCTGGGGCTGGGCGTGATGCTCGGCTGTTATTCCGACAGCGCCCTGCTCAACGGCGCCGCCGCCCAGCTGCTGCCGCTGGTGCGCTGGCCGGATCTCGACAGCCACCTGAATCTGGTCGACGACCCCTTCACCGGGCCCGTCCTCGAAGGCGATCGGCTGTGGCCCGCCGCGTCGCCTGGTCTGGGGGTGATCCGTGCTCGGCCCTGACGTTCCGATCGTGCTGCTGCAGCACGGGGGGCTGGACAACCTCAGCGGCAAGACAGGCCTGGCGATGCTCCGCTACCGCCAGGGGCCGATCGTGGCGGTGGTGGATCCGGCCAACCCCGGCGCCGATCTGGGGCAACTCACCGGGATCGACCGGGCCGTGCCGGTGGTGGGATCCCTGGCGGAGGCGTTGCCGTTCGCTCCCGAGGTGGCGGTGGTGGGGCTCGCCCCCTCCGGCGGCCGCCTGCCCGAGGGGATGGGCGCCGATGTGGCGGCCGCCCTGGCGGCGGGCCTGTCGCTGGCCAGTGGTCTGCACAGCCGCCTGGGGGACGATCCAGCCCTGGCGGCCCTGGTGCAGCCGGGGCGCTGGATCTGGGACCTGCGCCGGGAGCCCCCCGACCTGGCGGTGGCCTCCGGCCGCGCCGCCGGGCTGCCGGGCCGCCGCTTGCTGGGGGTGGGGACGGACATGTCGGTGGGCAAGATGAGCGCCTGTCTGGAGCTGCAGGCCGCCGCCCGGCGCCGCGGCCGCGATGCACGGTTTGTCGGCACCGGCCAGGCCGGCATCCTGATCAGTGGCGCTGGCGTGGCCCTGGACGCCGTCCGCATCGATTACGCGGCCGGCGCCGTGGAAGGGGCGGTGCTGGCCGCCGCCGCGGGGGCTGGCCCTGACACCCTGGTGCTGATCGAGGGGCAGGGATCGCTCTGTCACCCGGGCTCCAGTGCCACCCTGCCTCTGATCCGCGGCAGCCAGCCCACCGACCTGGTGCTGGTGCACCGGGCCGGGCAACGCACGGTGCAGCGCCTCGACGCGTTCCCCCTCCCCCCCCTGGGCCAGTTGATCGCCGCTGTGGAGGCCCTGGCGGCCCTGGGCCGGCCGGTGGGCTGTGGTCCTCCGCCCCGGGTGGCCGCCATCGCCCTCAACACCGCCCTGTTGGACGGGTCAGCGGCGGCAGAGGCGCTGGAGGCCACGGCGGCGGCAACGGGGCTGCCCTGCGCCGATCCGGTGCGACAGGGCGGCGAGGCCCTGCTGGACCAGCTACCGGGCCAAAAAAGAAGCCCGACGCCGAAGCGCCGGGCCTGAAGGGCGAGCGAGGGGACTCGAACCCCCGAATGGTGGCGCCACAAGCCACTGCCTTAACCACTTGGCGACGCCCGCCGCGGTCTTTGCCAATGTATCAAGTGAGCCCGCCGGCCCCCCTTGCCACCGCCGACCACCGCCACCCGCACCGTTTCCGGCCTCCTGGGCCTGACCGCCGTTTCGGCGGGCCTGGTCGGCCTGGCTGTCACCAACCCTGGCCCCGCCGCCTTCGAGGAGTTTGCCGCCGACAAGCTGACCGAACTGGCCAGCGAGGAGCTGTGCCAGAACGAAGGGCTGCCGCTGCTGGCCCGGCTGCTGATCCAGAACTGTCCGGAACTGGTGCGATCCCAGCGCAAGGTGCTGGGCCGTCTGGCCCGGGAGCACTCGCGTCGCTACAACTTCGGCCTGCTGAGCCTCTACGGCACCCGGCTGGGTGGGGAGAAGGTGTTGCCCAACTGGAGCATCCCCCGCTACGAGGCCGTCACCCTGGCGGTCGCGGGCCATTTCGTGCTGCTCTCCGCCGGCGAGAGCACGCCGGGGAGCCCGATGCCGTGAGCGCCGCGTCGCCGCCGGCCGGACTGCTGCCGCCGATGCGCTTCCCAAGGGCCCTGCTCGATCCCCTGGCCCGGCTGCCGGCGGCCGACGACCAGGGCCTGGTGGCGGTGCAGCTGGAGCAGGCCGACGGCCGGATCCGGGCCATCCACGCGCTGGCCGCTGGCTCTGGCGCCCCCCTGCCCCTGGCGCTGACGCCGCTGGTGGAGCCCCATGCCCACCTCGACAAGGCCTTCAGCGGTGAGGCCTTCCCCAATCCCGACGGCACCATGGCCGGGGCCATGGCGGCGAACGGCCGGGAAGCGGCCGAGCGGCGGGCCGATGGGGTGCGGCGGCGGGGCGAACAGGCCCTGGCGCGGGCCTGGCGCTACGGGTTGCGGGCGATCCGCAGCCACATCGACAGCCTCGGTCCCTGGGCCACCCCCAGCTGGGAGGTGCTGCTGGAGCTGCGCCGCCACTGGCGGGGCCGGGTGGAGTTGCAGCTCGTGGCCATGGTGCCGGTGGGGTACTGGAGCACGCCGGAGGGTGAGGCCTTCGCCGCCTGGGTGGCCGCCCGTGGTGGCCTGCTGGGCGGCGTGCTCGGCGCCCCCTTCCGCTCCACTCCTGCCGACCGCGCGGCGCTGCTGGCCCTGCTGCGGCTGGCGGAGCGCCTCGGCTGCGGGGTCGACCTGCACGTCGATGAGTGCGCCGAGGGCCATGGCCGGGGCGTGGCCCTGGTGAGCGACCTGCTGCGGCGGCACCGCCTGGCGGTGCCACTCACCTGCAGCCACGCCAGCAGCATGGCCTTGCTGGCCGATCGGCCCTGCCGTCGCCTGGTGGAGGCGATGGCAGATGCGGCGGTGGGGGTGGTGGCCCTGCCCACCACCAACCTGTGGCTGCTCGGCAAACACCAGCGCCGTACCCCGTCGCTGCGGCCCCAGGCCCCGATCCGCCAGCTCCAGGAGGCTGGCGTGACCGTGGCCGTGGGGGGCGACAACGTGCAGGATCCCTGGTTCCCCGGGGGGGATTTCGATCCGATCGCCCTGCTGCGCTTCAGCCTCGCCGCCAGCCACCTGGTGCCCTGGCGGCGGCTGGGCCTGAGTCCCTTCAGCACCGCCGCGGCCCAGCTGCTGGGCCTCGACTGGGACGGGGTCCTGCGGGAGGGATCCCCGGCCGATCTGCTGGTGCTGGGGGCTTCCTCCTGGGGCGAGCTGCTGGCCCGTCCCCCCCGGCGGCGGGTGCTGCGGGCCGGCCGCTGGCTGGAGCCGCCCCCGTGCGAAGAACCGTCCCCACTGCTGACCGCCTGCCATGGATGACTTCAGACCGGTTGATCCCGAGCGGATCCGGGCTCTGGTCGCCGAACTGGCTGCCAGCCCGCTGGCGTTGACGCCGATCCTGTCCCCCGCCGAGCTGGGCCGGCTTTCGGCCGACTTCCACGACTATTCGCCCGTGCTGGAACAGCTGCTCAAAGGCCGCTGCGCCCAGGTGGCGGTGAAGGTGGACCGGCTGGAGCAGGTGATGGCGGTGGCCGGGGCCTGCGCCCGTCACCGGGTGCCGCTGACGCTGCGGGGTGCCGGCACCGGCAACTACGGCCAGTGCGTGCCGCTGGCTGGTGGCATGGTGCTCGACCTCAGCGGCCTGAACAAGCTGCGGGCGGTGGATCCGCTCAGCGGCATCGTGGAGGCGGAGCCCGGCTGCACCCTGGCCCACCTGGACGGGCAGCTGGCGGTCTACGGCCGGGCCCTGCGGCTCGCCCCGAGCACCTACCGCAGCGCCACCCTGGGGGGCTTCTTCGCCGGTGGCTCGGGCGGCCTGGGCTCGCTGCGCTGGGGCTTCCTGCGCGATCCCGGCCACCTGCTGGGGCTGGAGGTGGTGACGCTCGAACCCGAACCCCGGCTGCTGCGGCTCGACGCTGCCGCCAGCGCGCCCCTAAACCACGCCTACGGCACCAACGGCATCATCACCGCCCTGCGGCTGGCCAGCACCGAGGCGGTGGCCTGGCAGCAGCTGGTGGTGGGCTTCAGCCACTGGGAGGCGGCCCTGCAGGTCTCCCGTGAGCTGCCGACCACGGCCCTGCTGCTCAACGCCCTCTGCCTGCTGGAGGCGCCGGTGGCGGAGCGGATGCCCTGGCCGGCCGGCTGTCCCGCCGCTGATCCAGGGGAGCACCGGCTGCTGCTCCATGCCGCCCCCGACACCCTGGAGCTGCTGCCCGGCTGGCTGGCGGCCCGGGGCGGCCAGCTC
>NZ_JAYGHY010000060.1:0-16880 GCF_034931305.1 Cyanobium gracile UHCC 0281
CCGCCAGCGATGACCCCAGCGCCGCTGCCCCCCTGGGCCAGCTCAGCAATGGTCCCTCCGCCGCCGACCAGGCCCTGGCGCTGGAGCTGGTGCAACGCAGCCTGGAGCTGCAGGGACAGGGCCCGGTGCGCGGCGGCCCCGGGGTGAACCTGATCCGGCTCGACAACAGCCTGGGCTGCCCCTTCCTGACGGCGGGCGCTCCGGCCCTGGCCCTGCCGGCGGCCGCAGGATGGCGGCCCTGCCTGATCGACGGCCAGGGGCCCTCCCCCTGGAGCGGCGATGGGGAGGCCCCCCTGGCTCTGGAGCGGCTGGGCGAGGGTCCGGTGCTGCTGCAGCTGTTCGTGCGCGGCAACCCGTTCCGCGGTCGGGCCGACGGCCCGGATCCCTGGCCGGCGGTGATCCACCAACTGCAGGCCGCCGGCCGACTGGCGGGCCTGGCCGTGTACGGCAGCCCCTATGCCTGGCAGGCCCTGCAGCCGCTGCTGAAGCCCGGCGTGCCGGCCGCCTGGTCCCCGGGCCAGATGGCCCTGGCCCAGGGCGAACTGCTGGGGCGCCTCGGCTTCGGTCCGAAGCCGGCGACGGCGGTGGACTTCACCGACTGACCCCTCACCGGCACTTAGCCTCCTGGCACGACCGTCCTGCCCCGCAGCGTCCGATGCTGAGCCTGTCGATGATCGTGCGCAACGAAGCGGAGCGGCTGGAGCGCTGCCTGCATTCGGTGGCCGGCTTCGTCGACGAGATGGTGGTGGTGGACACCGGATCCGACGACGGCACCGCAGCCATCGCCGCCAGCTGCGGCGCCAGCGTGCACCATCTGGAATGGCCAGGGGACTTCGCCCCTGCCCGCAACCACGCCCTGGATCTGGTGCGGGGCGACTGGGTGCTGGTGCTGGATGCCGACGAGTGGCTGCGGCCCGAAGCACGCGCGCCGCTGCGCGCCCTGATGGAGCCGCCGCAGGCGCTGCTGATCAACCTGCTGCGCCAGGAAGTGGGGGCCGCCCAGTCCCCTTTCTCCAGCGTCAGCCGCCTGTTCCGCCGCCATGCCGCGATCCGCTGGAGCCGCCGGTACCACGCCATGGTCGACGACAGCGTGGCCGCGCTGCTGGAACGGGAGCCCCACTGGCAGGTGCTGGCCTGCGCGGAACCGGCCCTGGTGCACGAGGGCTACCGCCCGGACCTGCTGGCGGCCTCCGGCAAGGCCGCACGCCTGCGCCAGGCCATGGAGGCGGAGCTGGCTGCCCGGCCCGGCGACCCCTACAGCTGCGCCAAGCTCGGCGCCCTCGAGGTGAGCCAGGGCGATCACGCCAGGGGCATCGCCCTGCTGGAGGAGGGTTTGGCCCGGGTCGGGGCCGGATCGCCTGCCGAGCGCTACGAGCTGTTGCTCCATCTCGCCATCGCCCGCAGCCCTGGGGAGCCCGCCGCCGCCGCCGCGCTCTACCGCCAGGCCCTGGAGGTGCCCGTGGAGGAGCGACTGACCCTGGGGGCCCGGCTCAACCTCGGGGCCCTGTTGTTGCGCCAGGGGGCCCTGGAGGAAGCGGCGGCCCTGACGGCGGACGTGACCCGGCTCTGCCCGGAGCTTCCCCTGGCCTGGTTCAATCTGGGCCTGATCGAACGCCAGCGGGGCCGCCTGCCGGAGGCGATCGCCGCCTACCGGCAGGCCCTGGCCCTGGCACCGCAGCAGGCCGACGCCCAGCGCAACCTGGCGGCCGCCCTGCTGCTGGCCGGCGACATCCCCGGGGCCCGGGATGGGTTCCGCCGGGCGATCGCCCTGCTGGAACGCCAGGGCCAACCGCAGCAGGCCCTCGCCTTGGCCCAACAGGCCGGGGCGCTCGTCCGGCTGGACGCCTGATGGACATGCCGCTGCCACTGGCGGGCCGCACCGTCGCCGTGACCCGGGCCGAAACCCAGCTGGGAGCTGCCCGCCAGCTGTTTGAGCAGGCCGGCGCCAGCGTCATTGACTTGCCAGCCCTGGTGATCGGTCCACCCGATCTCTGGGGCCCCCTCGACGATGCCCTGGCGGAACTGGATCAATTCCACTGGATCGTCTTCTCCAGCGCCAACGGAGTGGACGCCGTGGAGCAGCGGCTGCTGCGGCAGGGAACCTGCCTGGCCCGCAGGCCCAGGGGTGTCCGGCTGGCGGCGGTGGGGCGCAAGACCGCCCAGACGCTGGAGGGCCTGGGAGCCCCCGCCGATTTCGTGCCCCCGGCCTTCGTGGCCGACAGCCTGATCGAGCACTTCCCCGTGTCGGGCTGGGGGCAACGGCTGCTGCTGCCGCGGGTGCAGAGCGGCGGTCGCACACTGCTGGCCGAAGCCTTTGCCGCCGCCGGCGCCCGGGTGGTGGAAGTGGCCGCCTACGAGACGCGCTGTCCGGCGGGGCTGCCCACCGGGGCCCTGCAGGCCCTCGAGCGGCGCGGGCTGGATGCGATCACGTTCAGCAGCGGCAAGACGGTGGAGCACACGGTCCAGCTGCTGGCCGGCAGCTTCGGCGACGCCTGGATCCAGCAGCTGGAGGGGGTGCAGGTGATCTCGATCGGCCCCCAGACAAGTCAGCGCTGCATGGAGCGGCTCGGACGGGTGGATGGGGAAGCGGATCCCCACGACCTGGAGGGCCTGGTGGCGGCCTGCAGCCTGGCCCTCAGAGGTCGACCTTGACCTTGCGACTGCCGCTTTGCAGGATCAGCTGACCGTTGGCCACATCCACCGCAGCCACGCTCCAGCCGGAGGGCAGCAGATCGGTGTTGCGGCCACCCCGGTCGCCCCGGCGCAGGCTGCCGCTGAGTTGCTTGTAGGTCACCACCGCTTCGCGCTGGCCACCACTGTCGATCACGCCGGTGACGCGGAAGTCCTGCAGAAAGGCCGGGGGGGGGAGCGCCGCTGCCGTCCCTCCGCCGGTCGCCGCGGCAGAACCAGGGACCATCTCCGGCACCAGGGATCCGAAGGGATCCTTGCGACCGATGGGGAAGGCCGCCACCACCTGCTGGGAGGTGGGCAGTGGGGTCAACCCCGCCGGGACCGCCCCAGGCACCGTTGCAGGAGGGGCCGGCCTGGGGGGCGCCGGTGGTGGTGGCGCTTGCACCGTGGGGGCAGCAGCGCATCCGGCAAGCAGTAAGGGCACCAGGGCGGCGAGGCCGAAACGGCCGTTATCCCTTTTCGACCAGGTCGCGGAATCGGTCAAGGTTGGCCTGCAATTCTCTGGTGACGATGCCACCCATGATGGTGGGTTCCATCAGGGGCGCAAGCACACCAGGGAGTTCATAGCTCACCGTGAGCTTGACGGCGGTGAGGTCGGGCCCGAGGGGGTAAAAGCGGACGGCCCCTTTTGTCGGCAGGCCACCCACCGATTCCCAATGCAGCCTCTGGGAATCGACCCGCTCGGTGATCCGGGCTTTCCAGTGGAAACGGAAGCCCTGGGCCGCCAGCGTCCAGTCCGTGAGGTCAGGGTCGTCGAGGGAGACGACCGATTCGATCCAGCGCATCCAGCGGGGCATGGCCTCCAGATCGCTCCACACCTCCCAGACCCGGGCCACGGGGGCCTGGATCTCGGTGGTGACACTGTGCTCAAGCCATTTGCCCATGGTTGTGCTCCTAGGCCACCGCCGCGCAGGTGGCCAGCGCCACGGGTTGGTTCAGGATCGCTGCGGCCGCGAGCCTGCCGCTCATCGTGGCTCCCTCCATCGAGTCGATGTAGTCCTGGCGGGTGTAACTCCCGGCGAGAAAGAAATTGGCCACGGGGGTGCGCTGGTCGGGGCGGAACGGCTCCATGCCGGGGGCTTCCCGGTAGAGCGATTGGGCCAGTTTCACCACGTTGCTCCAGACGAGCTGCAACCCCGCGGCGGAGGGAAACAATTCACGCACCTGGCGATCGGTGTGGGCGACGATCTCCTCGGTTTTCAACGGGATCCATGGATCACCCGGGGTGAGCACGCATTGGAGCAGGGAGCCCAACCCCTCGCGTCGGTAATCGACCGGGCTGGCCAGGGCCAGATCGGCGAAACAGCTGAAGTCGGCATCAGCCGTGTACAGCAGGTTGTCGAGACCGGCCGGGCGGCTCAGATCGGCGCGGCGGGCCTGGGCTCCGGCCCCATCGCCCAATTCGGTCACCCAGCCGTCGTAACGCAGCTGCACGGTGGCCACCGGCACGGTTTCCAGCCGGTCGATGGCGGCGAACTCGGGGAAACGGCGCCAGGCCTGGGGCAGCAGCCGCTGGGCTCCGGGCACATCACAGGCGGCCAGGTAGGCGTCGGCCTCCACCCGCTTCTCTCCTTCCGGGGTGCCCAGCACCAGGGAGGTGACGACGGTCTGGCCGTTGCGCTCCTCGTGGCGGATCTCGCTGACCCGGTGGCGCAGGTGCAGGCGGCCCCCCCTCGCCTGGATGTAGTCCAGGATCGGACCGGTCAGCCAGCGGTGGGGCGAGCCCTTGAGAAGGTTGAGCTTGGAGGCCTCCGTTCTGGAGGCGAACATCATGAAGATGGTGAGCATGCAGCGGGCCGAGATGGCCTCGCAGTCGATGAATCCCAGGGCATAGGCGATCGGGTTCCACAGCCTCTTGAGGCTCCTGGGGCTACCGCCATGGCTCAGGAACCACTGCTGGAAGCTGATCGCATCCAGCGAGCGGATCACCGTCATGGCCCCGTCGTAATCGATCAGGCCCCGGACGATCGGGCTGGTGCCGAGCGCCAGGGCATTGCGCAGTTTGTCGATCCAGTCGAGCTGGGACGTGGTGAAGAAGGCCTTGAGGCCGTTGAACGGAGCCCCCACGGGAAAGCGGAAATCCAGGGACCGCAGATCGCCGCCACGGTTGACGAACAGGTGCCAGTGCTCCTTGGCCAGGAGGTTGTCGAAGGCACCCACCTTGCGCATCAGGGCGAAAAGGTTGGCGTAGTTGAAAAAGAAGACGTGCAGGCCCATCTCGATGTGGTTCCCGTCGGGGTCCACCCAGCTGCCGACCTTGCCGCCCATGAAAGGACGGGATTCGTACAGGTCCACCGCATGACCGGCATCGACCAGATCGACGGCCGCACTCAGACCGGCCAGACCCGCACCCACGATGGCGACCCGCACCCTTGGATTCCCGTGAAGGTCCCGACTCTATGGACCGGAGCCTACCCACGGCGGAAGGATCTCCATAGAGTGGTCTCTCACCGCGTCGTCCGGCGGCCCGTCCTTCCCATCCGACCCCCTTGCGCCCGATGAGCAGCCCCGTCCAGACCCCCAGCGCCGCTCCTGCGGCCGATGCCGCAGCCACTGTCTCCGCCACGGCCGGTGTGGATGGCAAAGGCATCCTGATCACCGAACCTGCCATGCGCCAGCTCGGCACCCTGATGGCCTCCCAGGGGGGCGACAAGGTGCTGCGGGTGGGCGTGCGCTCCGGTGGCTGCAGCGGCATGAGCTACACCATGGACTTCATCGACGGCGGCGGGATCCTGGCCGACGACGAGACCTACACCTATGAACCGGCCGGAGCTCCGAGCTTCCGGGTGGTCTGCGATCCCAAGAGCCTGCTGTACATCTACGGCATGCAGCTGGATTTCTCCTCGGCCCTGATCGGCGGCGGCTTCAACTTCACCAATCCCAACGCCTCCCAGACCTGCGGCTGCGGCAGCTCCTTCGCCGTCTGAGGCCTGGCCCGGCGGTGGCGCCACGGCCCCGTGGCGTGGGAGTCTGACGATCCCCACCCAGCCCCCCCCCGCCGCCATGACGGCCCAGCAGGACTCTCGCTTCGACCAGGCCATCGCCCGCTACCAGCAGGGGGCGGCGCCGGAGGATCTGATCGATGAGTTCCTGCAGATCACGGCCCAGGAACCGCGCCAGTCGGCGGGCTGGACCTGTCTGGCCTGGTTGCAATTGCTGCTCGACCAACCCCAGGCGGCGCTGCCCTCGGCTCGCAACGCGGTAAAACTCAATCCGCAGGACCCCCAGGCCCGCATCAACCTGAGCGTGGCGATGCTGGAGACCGGCGCCAAGGGGGTGCGGGAGCACATCGACGTGGTCAAGCGCGTGATGCTGATGGCCCCAGAGCTGGCGGGCGAACTGCAGGGCTCGATTGCCGATGGCCTGCAGCGGCGGCCGGGCTGGCAGGCCCTGGAGAAGGTGAAGGCCTGGCTCAGCTGAGCGCCAGGCCCTCGGCGAGGGTCTCCAGCACGGTTTCAGCGATGCGCCGCGAGCCCCCCGGCGGTCCGACCCGCTCCAGGGCCGCCTGCGCGCAGCGATCCGGCAGGCCGGCATCGGCCAGCAGGCGCAGGATCAGCCCCGCGGCCTCCTGAAGCGCGACGCTGTCGGCCGGACGCCGCCCCACGGTGTGGACCGTGGGTCCCAGCAGCCGCATCTGCGATTCGGCGAAGGCGTAGCTGAACTGGGGACCGCGTCCCACCAACTGCACCACCGGCAGTCCGAACCCCACCGCCTGCTCCACAGCGGTGCCGGCCATGCCCACCACCAGATCACTGGCGGCCAGAATCGACGCCAGGGCACCCGGCAGCAGCCGCACCTCCAGATGGCCGGAGGCGGAGCGGAGCACACCATCGGCCAGGTGCCAGCCGACGGACGCGGCCAGGGGTTCCAGTTCCTTCCAGTGGGGGCTCTCCACCACGGCAACGAGGAAGCGCCAGCGCCCATCCCCGGCCAGGCCCCCCAGCTGGCCGCAGAGCCGCAGCATCAGCACCAGGTTGTGCAGCGCCTCCGGGAAGCGGCTGCCGGGCACCAGCGCCAGGGTTCGGGTGCCCTCCTGGCGGGCCACCTGGCCCGGGTCAGGGGGAGGCATGTCCATGATCGGATACCCACGGAACAGGGCCTTGGCCAGGCCCTGGGCCTGGAGGTCGCGGGCGCTGAAGGCATCGCGGGTCAGCACCACCCGCACCCGCCGGCGGCGGCAGCACCAGCGGGTGAGGGCCGAGAGACGCAGCCGGCCCTCGTAAAAGCTCGAAGTGGAAACCAGGAACACCACCGTCGGGCGCCCGGTGAGCAGGGCGAAGACCAGGGGGACGTGGTCGCCGATGCTCACCACCAGGTCGTAGTGGCGTCCCTGGCGCCAGGCCGTCCAGAGCTGGGCCGCGCTCTGCTGCAGCCAGCCGGCCGCCAGATCCTTCCAGATGTTGAGGCCCTGGTACACCATGCCTCCGGACGGCAGGGTTCGGCCCTGGTACAGGAGCGGCAGGCCCCGGCGTCCGTAGGCCGAGCCGGCGCCGACGATCGGCAGGGCGGCCAGTTCCAGCCCAGGAGAACACTGGCGCAGACCGTCCGCAATCAACCCCCCATTGAGATCCTCCCCATGACCGTTGCTGATCAGCAGGATCCTGGGAGCAGGGGAAAGGGGCACACGGGACACCAAGTCCGGTCGAGTTTAGGTTTGGGCACACCCGGGATTCCCGCCCCCTCCGGGCTCACCCCAACGGCATGAGCACCCCCGCCACGGGCCCCGCCGCCCAGCTGCGCCGCGTGATCGACATCGTTCTGGTGGCCGACGTGTTTCTCGTGCTGGCTGGAGCCCTGTTCTTCGCCGTGGCGGTGGTGCTGCATGGCCGGCAGCTCGACGCCCCCCTGGCACTCTTCCAGCGGCTGTGGCAACCGTTGTTCACCCCGGCCATCGGCCTGCTGATGGCGGCGGCGCTGCTCAGCGGTGCCCTGGGCTGGTGGCAGCGGCGAGGGCAGCGCTGAGGTCGGTGAACTGGAAATGGAAGCCCTGGGCCAGCAAGCGCTCGGGCTTCACCTGCTGCCCCTCCAGCACCACCTTGGCGCCATCCCCGAGCAGCAGTTGCAGCAGGGGGCCCGGCACGGGCAGCAGGCTGGGCCGGCCGAGGACCCGGCCCAGGGTGGAGGCGAAGATTGCCATCCGGGTGGGCTCGGGGGCCACGGCGTTGTAGGGGCCGGCGTAGGCGTCGTCCTCCAGGGCGGTGGCGATCAGCCGGCAGAGATCGTGGCGCTGGATCCAGCTCATCCATTGCTGGCCGCTGCCCACCGGCCCGCCGAAGCCGGCCCGGAACACGGGCAGCATCTTGCCGAGGGCGCCGCCGTCGGGACCGAGGACGATGCCGATCCGCAGCACCACGACGCGGCAGGCCTCGGGGGCGACCTGGGTGGCCGCTTCCCAGCGGGCGCAGAGACGGCCGAGGAAATCATCGCCCGGCGGGCTGGCTTCCGTGAAGCACCCGTCCAGGCTGGTGCCGTAGTAACCGACGGCCGATCCGCTCACCAGCACCGAGGGAGGCTTGGCCAGGTTCGCCATCGCCCGCACCAGCTGCGTCGTGGTGACCAGGCGGCTGTCCAGCAGGCGCTGGCGGTAGGCGGGGGTCCAGCGCTGGTCGGCGATCGACTCTCCGGCCAGGTTGACCACCCCATCGGCCGCTGCCAGCGCCTCAAGCAAGGGGGGCTGGCTCCAGCTGGCCGGTTCGGCCAGATCAAGGCAGAGGTTGGTGATTCTTGGATCAGCCGCTTCGCTGTCAGGCCGGGGCCGGCGGCTCACCAGGGTGAGCTGGTGGCCGAGGTTGAGCAGGAAGGGAACCAGCTCCCGGCCAACGAAACCCGTGCATCCGAGCAGAAGCAAGCGCATGCCCACGGGTCCATCGGAGTCCAGTGCCGAGGTTAGGTTCCGGCGGCCCTAACCTGGGCTGACCATTCCTCTCCACGATGGTTGACTCCGCGCCTGCCGCTGCACCGAGCCTCAAGAAGGGTGCCCTGGTGAGGGTGAACAGAACGGCCTACACCGGCAGCCTGGAGGCCGGCGCCAGTGATCCGGTGGCCCCTGGCTACCTGTTCGAGGGGCCCGGGGAGATCCTCGCCATCCAGGGGGGGTACGCCCAGCTGCGCTGGCGCCGGCCCGTACCCGACGTGTGGCTGCGGCTCGACCAGCTCGAGGCGATGCCCGGCGCCTAGAGCTCCACCCGGCGCCGTTCCTCCTTCAGCCGGCTGCGGCGCTGCCTGGCCTCACGCAGCATCTCCTTGCCGTCATGGAGGTAGCTGTCCACGTAACCCATGGTGTAGCGCTCCAGCTCCACCAGGGCATCCTGCACCTGGCTGAGGCAGTGGTACAGGCTGAGACCGAAACCCCTGGCCGCCGCCGGGCAGGCCCGGGACCGATACAGCGCCTCCACTTTCTCCATCCGCAAGCGGCTCTGCTCGAGGAAGGCACAGAAGGCCTCCATCAGGTCGTCGTCGTAGGGGTCGGCCGCCAGGGAGCGCAACTGGGCCGGAAAGGGGTTGATCACCTGGCCGATCAACCGGTCGATCGGCACATACACCTGCTGGAGCCAGCCCAGCAGCTCCTCGTCACGGGCCGCCCCCGCACCCCGGTGGCGGCCCGCCGGTGCCCCCTTGCCTGTCGTCCCTGAACCTGCCGCCGCGGTGCGCGCCGGAGAGCCAAGGCCGGCACCGTGGTCGTAATGGCGGCGACGGTCGCCGTCCCGGAGCACTTCCCAGGCGGCATTGAGGGCCAGGATCGTGCGCTGATCACCGCCGGCATCCGGGTGATGCCGTTTGACGAGGGCGCGGTAGGCGGCCTTGATCTCGTCGGTGGTGGCCCCAGGCGGGACCCCCAGGGTGGCGTAGTGGTCGGCTGGGGTCCTGGCCATGCGCGGCAAGCGCCGTCTGGACCCAGCATCGCCGATGGGCCAGGCCGATGGCGCACAAAAAAAGCCCCCCTCGAAAGGGGGGCAGGAGGGTTGTGAGGAAGGTGAAGGAAGAATCAGAACTTGAACTGGGTCTGAATCAGGCCGCCGAGCACGCTGCTCGACTGGCCAGCGGTGGTGAACTGACCGTTGGGGCGGCTCAGATAGAACAGGGCCGGGGTCACGCTGATGTTGTCGGTGACCTGGAACTTATACCACCACTCCCAGGCGAAGTTGCCGTCCTGGGGGGTCTCGCCATTGCGCAGCGAGGTGGCGAACACCGGCTGACCCACGGCCATACCGGCCTGGTTGCCCTTGATGAACACGTCGGACCACTGCAGGCCCACGCTCCAGGACTGGCTGGCGCCGCGGTTGGCCGACTGGTTGAACGTGGGGACCGTGGCAAACGTCGGCACCCTCACCGACGACCTTCCGACACGCAGGGTTGCGGTCTGGGGATTCAATTCAGGCTGGGTCATGGCGTTGTAACCCCAGCCCAGGTTGATGGAGGGGATCCAACCGCTCTTCTTGGGCTGCCACGCGAAGGTGGTGGCGAAGTTGTTGGAGTAGGAGGCGCTGGTACCGAAGTTCTCCGAACCCAGGAAGTTGTTGGTGATGTTCGGGCAGTCGACCGCCGGCTGGGCGAAGGAGGTGCCGCGGCGGAAGTTCTGGCCGCACTGCACGTAGCTCCAGGCGAAGGCGAAGCGCCACTGCTTGCCAGCCACACCGGCCTGGGTGGTCCAGGTGCCGCGGCTGCGCTCACCCAGCAGGCCGCCTTGGTTGGGGTTGCCGTTGTCGCCTCTGGGGGCGACATAGGCCGTGGAGATCGCAAAGTAGGGCTTGCCCTTCTTCACGTTCTGCTTCCACATCAGGCCGAAGGTGGCTCCGGTGGCTTTGTTGTAGGTGCCGGGTGCACCGTGGAGGGAGAAAACGTCGAGAAGCTCCGATTTGTAGAACCAGGGCGTGATCGCGAGGAATTCGGTGTTCCGGGCCCGGGCGCCGATCAGGGCAGTGAAGTCGCGGCCGATGGGGAAGCGGTAGTAGAGACGGTCGATGTTGACGACGTCAGCACCACCGGCGGGCGAGAAGGCGCGATCCAGCGCCATCAGGTTGTACGGCTGGCCGCCGAAGGGGCTGTTGTTGAAGTTGCCGCTGCGCAGACGGGTGTAGAGCAGATCCTTTCCAGTGAAGCTGGTGAGGAAGTTGAGACGCAGGTCGTAGTTGAAGACCGTGGCGCCCCAGTTGCGCCGGTTGTTGGCGGGGAAGGCGTTGGCCGCGCCAGCGGGGACGCCGACGGCGGGATTCGGAAGGCCCTGGTTGCCACCGAAGGAGTTGGAGCCGATCACGAAGACCGCATCACCCTGCAGCTTGGTGGTGGTGGAGAACTGGGTGGCTTCCAGCTCACCCACCTTGGCCTCCAGGCCATCCACCCGGCCGCGCAGCACGGCAAGTTCCTTCTCGAACTCGTCCATCAGGCGCTTGAGCTCGTCGGTCACTTCGGTGATCCGGTCGAGACAGGCGTTCAGCAGGGCCGCCGCTTCGTAGCGGGTCATGGCCTGGCCACCTTTGAAGGTGCCGTTGGGGTAACCGGCAACGCAGCCGTAGCGCTCGATCAGGTTCGAGAGGGCCTGGAAGGCCCAGTCAGTGGGCTTGACGTCGGAGAACTGGTTGACGCTCGTCACCTGGTTCTGGGCTTCCCAGGCCTTGAAGCTGTCGATGTTCTGCTGATCCATGTAAGTGGAGATCTCAGCCCTCTGGGAGGGGGAGATCTCACCGGCGGACGCCGCAAGCGGAGCAAGCAGCCCAAGGGCTACCGGCGCCAGCAGAAGTTGCTGGAAGGGTTTCATTGGTCCTCACACCAAAAAGAGGAATCCCCGCGAGGGGGACGGCGCAAAGGTATAGGAATCCCTGCCAGGAGCCCAAAGGCAGCAGCACACCGGCTGGTATTGCAGCTGACATGGACGCCCAGATGATCCTTGCCGTCGGGGAAATGGGTGGCGGAGAAAAGAGAAGGACAGGGCAAGGAACAGACGGGGCGGGCGTTGCCAGCACCTGGGAGCGGAGAAAGCCCCCCGCGAAGGGGGGCCCAATGGGGGACCCCGAAAGATCAGAACTTGAACTGGGTCTGAATCAGGCCGCCGAGCACGCTGCTCGACTGGCCGGCGGTGGTGAACTGGCCGTTGGGTCGGCTCAGATAGAACAGGGCCGGGGTCACGCTGATGTTGTCGGTGACCTGGAACTTGTACCACCACTCCCAGACGACGTTGCCGTCCTGGGGGGTCTCGCCGTTGCGCAGCGAGGTGGTGAACACCGGCTGGCCCACCGCCATGCCGGCCTCGTTGCCCTTGGCGAACACATCGGACCATTGCAGGCCCACGCTCCAGGACTGGCTGGCACCCCGGTTGGCCGACTGGTTGAAGGTCGGCACCGTATCGCGCACCGGCACGTTGATGCCGTTGACCCTGGCGAGGACGGGATTCAGCTGGGGCTGGGTCATGGCGTTGTACCCCCAGCCCAGGTTGATGGAGGGGATCCAGCCACTCTTCTTGGGCTGCCACGCGAAGGTGGTGGCGAAGTTGTTGGAGTACGAGGCGCTGGTGCCGAAGTTCTCCGAACCCAGGAAGTTGTTGGTGATGCTGGTGCAGCCGACGGCCGGCTGGGCGAAGGAGGTGCCGCGCCGGAAGTTCTGGCCGCACTGGACGTAGCTCCAGGCGACGGCGAAACGCCAGTTCTTGCCTGCCACGCCGGCCTGGGTGGTCCAGGTGCCGCGGCTGCGCTCGTTCAACAGACCGCCCTGGTTGGGGTTGCCGTTGTCGGCGACGGGGGCGACGTAGGCCGTGGAGACCGCGAAGTAAGGCTTGCCCTTTGGAACGTTCTGCTTCCACATCAGGCCGAAGGTGGAACCGGTGGCCTTGTTGTAGGCCCCCGGGGCACCGTGCAGGGTGAAGACGTCGAGGATCTCGGACTTGTAGAACCAGGGGGAAATGGCCAGGAACTCGGTCGCCCGGGCCTTCGGGCCGATCATGGCGGTGAAGTCACGGCCGATCGGGAAGCGGTAGTAGAGACGGTCGATGTTGACGACGTCGGCCCCGGCCGTGGGCGCCGTGAGCTTGTCCAGCGCCATCAGGTTGTAAGGCTGGCCGTTGAAGGGGCTGTTGTTGGCATTGCCGCTGCGCAGCCGGGTGTAGAGCAGGTCCTTGCCGGTGAAGCTGGTGAGGAAGTTGAGACGCACGTCGTAGTTGAAGACCGTGGCGCCCCAGTTGCGCCGGTTGTTGGCGGGGAAGGCGTTGGCCGCCGCCGCGGGCACGCCCAGGGCCGGATTCGGAAGGCTCTGGTTGCCACCAAAGCTGTTGGCGCCGATCACGAAGGTGGCTTCGCCCTGCAACTTGGTGGTGGTGGAGAACTGGGTGGCCTCCAGCTCACCCACCTTGGACTCCAGGCCGTCCACCCGGCCGCGCAGCACGGCAAGTTCCTTCTCGAACTCGGCCATCAGGCGCTTCAGCTCGTCGGTCACCTCGGTGATCCGGTCGAGGCAGGCGTTCAGCAGGGCGGCCGCCTCGAACCGGGTCATGGCCTGGCCGCCTTTGACGGTGCCGTTGGGGTAGCCGGCAACGCAGCCGTAGCGCTCGATCAGGTTCGAGAGGGCCTGGAAGGCCCAATCGGTGGGCTTGACGTCGGAGAACTGGTTGATGCTGGTGACCTGGTTCTGGGATTTCCAGGCCTTGAAGCTGTCGATGCTCTGCTGCTCCATGTAGGTGGAGATCTCCGCCCCCTGGGAGGGGGAGATCTCGCCGGCGGAAGCCGCCAGAGGCGACAGCAGGCCAAGGGCCACCGGCGCCAGCAGAAGTTTCGGAAAGGGTTGCATTGGTCCTCACACCAAAAAGAGGAATCCCCGCAAGGGGAGGCCAAAAAATATCGGTGGCAGCCGGAGCGAAAATGAAATCGGTCAAGGACAGGGGTAACAACAGGAACATCGGCCTGTGCCAGAGCCCTGGACTTGGAAAACAGAAAAAAGCCCGGCTGCAGTGCAGCCGGGCCAATGAGAGGACAGTTTGTGAGGGGAGTTGATCCTGAAGGATCAGAACTTGAAGGTGGTCTTGATGAAGCCGCCGAAGTTGTTGAAATCGGTACCATTGGTTCCGATGGCGCCAACGTTCTTGGAGACTTGACCCAACGGAGCGCTCAGGTAGTAGAGCGCCGGGGTCACGCTGATGTTGTCGGTGACCTGGAACTTGTACCACCACTCCCAGGCGTAGTTGCCATCAACGATGGCGGTGGCGGCGGCGGGACCCCCGAAGACGGTGTTGCCACCGCTGACTGCTGTCAGGAAGGTGGGCTGGCCGACGGCCATACCGGCTGCGTTGCCCTTGATGAACACGTCATCCCACTGCAGACCCACGTACCAGGACTGGCTGGTGGCGTTGGTGATGCCGGTGGTGGAGACGAGTCCCCCGTCCACGAAGTTGGTGCCGTTGAACTGGTTGCGGTTGATGCCCCAGCCGGTGCTGATCGAGGGGATCCAGCCGGAGTTGCTGGGCTGCCAGTAGGCGCTGATGCCCACCGAGTTGGTGGCATTCGAGTTCACGAAGAGCGCGTTGGCCAGAGGCGTGGCGTTGCCGCCATAGGTACCGGCACCACCCGAGGAGTAGGTGTAGGCCGCCGCGATGCCCCAGTTGGAGCCGGTGTAAGCCACCTGAGCCGTACCCGTCTGGGCGGAGCAGGCGTTGCCGATGCCACCGCAGTTGGCGGTGCCAGCGATCGGATTGCCGGAGTCACCGTTGGCGGAAACGTAGTTGGCGCTGATGCTGAAGCCGCCGCTCTTCCACCACAGACCACCACCAGCACCCAGGTTGAGGCTGTAGGTACCGGGAGCACCGGCGTAGGTGAAGATGTCGAGGACGGTGTCAGCCGGGTAGGCGGACGGCCAGACGGCGAGCATGTCGTCCTGACGGACCCGACCACCGATGGTGGCGGTGAAGCTGCTACCCAGGGGGAACTGGTAGAAGAGGCGGTTGATGGCGACCACGTCACCGCAGTCGACGCCAAGGCCGCAGAATTCTTCGAAGCCGGCTTCGGTGGCGTTCAGGCCAACGGTGGGACCACCGAAGGGAGAGTCGGCGAAGTTACCGGCCCGCAGGCGGGTGCGCAGCAGGTCCTTGCCGGTGAAGCTGGTGTCGAAGTTGAGCTGGATGTCGTAGTTGAACGCCGTGGCGCCCTGGGTCCGACGGGCTTGGTTCGCCCAGGTGTTGGCATCAAGCAGGCCGAAGGGGGTGAGGGACCCTGGGACAAAGACGGGGACGCCGGTGACAGCCGAAGCGAGGGGGCTCACCTGGGCGTTACCGCCATAGCTGTTGGCGCCGATGATGAAGGTGGCCTTACCGGTCAGCTTGGTGGTGGTGGAGAACTGGGTGGCTTCCAGCTCACCCACCTTGGCCTCCAGGCCATCCACACGGCCGCGCAGCACGGCGAGTTCCTTTTCGAACTCGGCCATCAGGCGCTTGAGCTCGTCGGTCACTTCAGTGATCCGGTCGAGGCAGGCGTTCAGCAGGGCCGCCGCTTCATAGCGGGTCATGGCCTGGCCGCCTTTGTAGGTGCCGTTCGGGTAGCCGGCGACGCAGCCGTAGCGCTCGATCAGGTTCGAGAGCGCCTGGAAGGCCCAGTCCGTGGGCTTGACGTCGGAAAACTGGTTGATGCTGGTGACTTGCTCTTCGGCGGCGTACTTGTTGACGCCGTCGATGTTGAGCTCAGCTGCCTGGACCGCCACGGGGGCGAGCAGGCCGAGAGCTGCGGGAGCAACCAGCAGTTGCTGGAAAAGTTTCATGGGTTCCTCACACGGAAGCGGCGCAATGCGCCAGACGCACAATCACCCAGGGGGACCTGCCCATCCAGTGACCATGTGCCAGAAAACACAACGTCCGGTACCCGGGGGTGCTGCCAGAGTGCCGCCCATGAAGGCCCTTTGGGCAACGCTGCCCTTCCTGCCCCTGTTGCTCACGGCAGCGCCGCGCAGCTTCCTGGCCCACGACGAGGGCTACTACGCCCTGCAGGCCCGCTGGATTGCCCAGAGCGGCCAGTGGCTGGCTCCGCCCTGGTGGGACCAGGTCATCTTCGATCGCACCATCGGCCTGCCCTGGCTGATCGCCGCGGCCTACCGACTGCTGGGCCTGGCCCCCTGGGTGGCCCATGTGCCGTCGTTGGTGGCCGCCGTGGCCTCCCTGATTCTCAGCGCGGCCCTCGCCAGGAGGCTGCTGGGGGGTGAAGGCGCCGGCTGGCTCGCCGCGGCGGTGCTGGCGCTCACCCCCCTCTGGCTCGACTACGCCCACCTCGCCAGCCAGGACATGCCGCTGCTGGCCCTGGAGCTGCTGGGAATCCTGGCCCTGCTGCGGGCCGGCGACACCCCCAAACGGCACTGGGCGCTGCTGGCCGGGGCCTGGATCGGCCCGGCCGTCCTGATCAAGGGCTTCATGGTGGCGCTGCCGGTGCTGGCCCTGCTGCCCTTCGCCCTGCTGGAGCGCCGTCCCGTGCTGCGGCGGTCCGCCTTCTGGCTCGGCTTCGCCCTCGGCTGGCTGCCGGTGGCGCTGTGGCTGGGCCTGAGCCTGCGGGTGCTGGGCCTGCCGGTGGTGGCAGGCCTGTGGCAGAAGCTGCTCTACCTCTCGGAGAGCGACGTCTACAGCGCCGGTCCGCTCTATTACCTGTGGAACCTGCCGGCCAACACCGTCCCCTGGAGCCTGTTCGCCCTGGCCGGCTGGCGCGGCTGGCTAGCCGCACCGCTGGAGCGGACCCAGCGCCTGCTGCTGCTCCTCTATCCGTTGCTGATGCTGCTGCTGCTCAGCGCCTTCCGCACCAAGACCCCTTACTACGGCTTGCAGCTCACCCCCTTCATCGCCCTGGCGGCCTCCGCTGGCCTGCGTTCCTGGAGCAGCGGATCTGGCTGGGACGCCCGCTGGGTCCGCCTGGGCACGGGTGGCCTGGGACTGGCTCTCCTGCTGGTGGCGGCGGTGGTGCTCTGGCCAGGGGCGCCGGCGGGCCGACTCGTGGCCAATGCGGTGGCCAGCCTCGCGCCGACACCGGGACAGTTCGCCCTGGCGGCGCTGGGCCTGGGTCTGGCCTGGGCCCTGGTGCCCTTGTGTCGCCGAAGCTCCCACCGACTGGGGGCCCTGCTGATCGGTCCTTGGCTGGCCCTGGTCGTTCTGGTCCAGGCCGGGCTATTCACCGACAGAAGCCCCCTGCAGCGCCAGGCCCTGGCGCGCCCTGGGGCGGCGCAGGCGCTCGCGGCTGGGC
>NZ_JAYGHY010000061.1:0-16580 GCF_034931305.1 Cyanobium gracile UHCC 0281
GGCCTCGCCCTGGCCGTCACCCCGCGCCCCCGCCCGCCCGTGGCCCGGGCCCTGCCCGTCGCCGTGGTCACGGCCCAGCCGGTGAGCCAGTACGTCGCCAGCCGGGACTACACCGGTGAGGTGGTGGCCGGCCGCAGCAGCAGCCTGGGCTTCGAGCTCGGCGGCAGCCTCGCGCAGGTGCTGGTGGAGGAGGGCGACCGGGTGGTGGCGGGCCAGCCCCTGGCTCGCCTCGACAGCCGCCGGTTGCGGGCCCAGCGTCAGCAGTTGCTGGCCCAGCAGCGGGTCGCCCGGGCCGCCGTGGCGGAGGTGCGTCAGCAGCTCACCCTGGCGGAGCTGCAGCGTGAACGCCGCCGCCGGCTCCACGCCCAGGGAGCGATCTCCCGCGAGGATCTCGACCAGCAGATCTATGGCGCCGGGGCGCTGGCCAGCCGCCTCGCCCAGGCGGACGGTCAGGTCGACGATCTCAGCGCCCGCCTGCGCCAGAACGATGTCGACCTGGGCCGCAGCGTGCTGGTGGCCCCGTTCGCCGCCACGGTGAGCCGGCGCCAGCTCGATGAGGGGGTGGTGGTGAGCGGCGGCCAGGCGGTGCTCACCCTGGTGGAAGCCGCCCCCCGCGAGGTGCGGGTGGGGGTGCCGCCGTCGGTGGTGGCGGGCCTGAGCCCCGGCGAACGCCATCCGGTGACCGTGGGAGATCGCCAGCTGCCCGGCACCATCAGCGCCCTCCTGCCGGAGCTCGATGCCGCCAGCCGCACGGCCACGGTGGTGCTGCGCTTGCCGGCGGCGGATCTGCCCGTGGGGGCGACGGCCCGCCTGTCCCTGCGGCGCCGTGAGCGGGGCGAGGGCTTCTGGCTGCCCACCGACGCCCTGGTGGCGGCGGAGCGGGGCCTCTGGTCGGTGTACGTGCTGGCACCGCCCGGCGCCACACCGGAACAGGGGCGGCAGGTGGCCCGGCGCCTGGTGGAGCTGGTGCACAGCGAAGGCGACCGCTCCCTGGTGCGCGGCACCCTGCGCCCAGGTGAACAGGTGATCGCCGCGGGCACCCATCGGGTGGTGCCGGGCCAGTGGGTGAAGGCCGCGAACTGATGCTCGACCTCTTTCACCGCAACCGCCAGCTGCTGCTGCTCACCCTGCTGCTGGTGGTGGTCTGGGGCTTGTCGTCGCTGCTCACCCTGCCGCGGCTGGAGGATCCCCTGATCACCCAGCGCAATGCCCTGGTGATCACCGCCCTGCCGGGGGCCACCCCGGAGCGGGTCGAGTCGCTGCTCACCGAACCGCTCGAGAAGGCCCTGCTGGAGCTGGAGGAGGTGGACCATCTCGACTCCACCTCGTCGTCCGGCACCTCGGTGATCGCCGTGGCCCTGAAGGATTCGATCCGCCAGGTGGCGCCGGTGTGGAGCAAGGTGCGCGGCAAACTCGACGATGCCACTCCCCAGCTGCCGCCGGAGGCCTCCAAACCGGAGTTCCGCGACGGCAACATCGGCGCCAGCGCCCTGATCGTGGGCCTCACCTGGGAGCTGCCCGGTGCCCCCAACCTGGCGATCCTGACCCGGTTGGCGTCAGACCTGGACACCCGCCTGCGCGCGCTCCCCGGCACCGACAAGGTGGAGCTCAGCGGCGAGCCCGAAGAGGAGATCCGGGTGGCGATCGGCGCCCGGGAGCTGGCCAGGCTCGGGCTGACGGCCCAGGCCCTCTCGGAGCGCATCGCCGCCAGCGACGCCAAAGAGGCGGCCGGGCAGGTGCGGGGCGCCCGCAGCGCGCTGCTGCTCCAGGTGGACGGCGCCCTCGATTCCCTGGAGCGCCTCCGCGCCATCCCCCTGCAGACCGGTGCCGACGGTGCCAGTGCCCGCCTCGGACAGGTGGCCGAGGTGAGCCGGGGCGTGCGCAGCCCCGCCAGCCGCATGGCCCTGGTGCACGGCCTTCCGGCGGTGGTGGTGTCGGCCACGGTGGCCTCCGGCGAGCGGGTCGACCGTTGGGCGCAAGCCGCCCGGCTGCTGCTCGCCGAGGTGCGCGCCACCCTGCCCGAGGGCGTGGGGCTGCACACGGTGCTGGATCAGAGCCGCTACGTCCAGGAGCGCCTCGATGGTGTGATCAGCAACCTGATCACCGGCTCGCTGATGGTGGTGGCCGTGTCGGTGCTGATGCTCGGTGGCCGGGCGGCGCTGGTGGTGGGTGCGGCCCTGCCCCTTTCGGCCCTGATGGTGTTCGGCTGGATGCGGGTGCTGGCGATTCCCCTGCACCAGATGTCGGCCACCGGTCTGGTGATCGCCCTGGGGCTGCTGATCGACAACGCCATCGTGGTGGTCGATGAGGTGCAGCAGCGGCTGCGGACCGGCGCCGCAGCCGGCGAGGCGGTGCGGCAGTCGGTGGGCTATCTGCTGGTGCCGATGCTGGCCGCCACACTCACCACGGTGCTGGCCTTCCTGCCGATCGCCACCTCGCCGGGGGCCACCGGGGAATTCATCGGCACGATCGGCCTCACGGTGATCCTGGCGCTGGCCAGTTCCCTGGTCCTGTCGCTCACGGTGATCCCGGCCCTCACCGCCCGGCTGCAGCCCTGGCAGCCGCTGGGTCCGCGAACGCGCTGGTGGGAGCAAGGGCTGTCGCTGCCGCTGCTCGCGACCCGTTACCGCCGCACCGTGCAGCACGCCCTGCGGCATCCCTGGCGGGGGGTGGCCCTGTCGCTGCTGCTGCCGGTGCTCGGCTTCGTGCTCTTCGGCAGCCTCGAGCAGCAGTTCTTCCCCCCCACCAACCGCGACCAGTTCCAGATCGAGATGCGCCTGCCGCAGCAGAGCACGCTGGAGCGCACCGAAGCCCTGGCGCTGGCCGCCCGGGGGCAGCTGCGCGCCCATCCCGGCGTCGCCGACGTGCACTGGTTCCTGGGCGAGAGCGCGCCGCCGTTCTTCTACAACGTGGTCGCCTCCCAGGAGAACGCTCCCCACTACGCCCAGGGCCTGGTGCAGCTGCGCAGCACCGATCACCTCCGCGACACCCTCCGCTCCCTGCAGGAGCGCCTGGATGGGGCCTTCCCCGAAGCGCAGATGCTGGTGAAGCAGCTGGAGCAGGGTCCCCCCTTCGAGGCACCGATCGAGCTGCGGCTGCAGGGCCCCGACCTGAACCAGCTGCGGGCGATCGGTGACGACCTGCGGCGGCGTCTGGCCCAGCAGGAGGCGGTGACCCACACCAGCGCCAGCCTCAGCGAAGCCCTGCCCCGCCTCGCCCTGGCGGTGGATGAGGAGCAGGCCCGGCGCAGCGGGCTCGACAACCGGGCCATCGCCCGCCAGCTGCAGGCGGGCCTCGAGGGCGCCGTGGGGGGGTCGATCCTGGAGGGCGTCACCACGGTGCCGGTGCGGGTGCAGGTGGCCGCGGCCCAGCGGGGGAACCTCCAGCAGGTGGCCTCCCTGGATGTGGTCTCCCCCAGCAGCGGCAAAACCCTGCCGCTCTCGGCCCTGGCCCGCCTGCGGCTGGAGCCCGAGCTGGCCTCCATCGACCGGCGGGACGGGCAGCGCATCAACACCGTGCGGGCCTTCCTGTCCGCCGGTTCCCTGCCCGATTCGGTGCTGGGCGGCTTCCGCCGGCAGCTTGAGCGGCAGGGCTGGCAGCTGCCGGCCGGGGTCAGCCTGGCCTACGGCGGCGAAGCCGATGCCCGCGGGGATGCAGTCACCAACCTGCTCTCCACGGTGGGGGTGCTGGCGATCCTGATGACCGCCACCCTGGTTCTGTCCTTCCGCTCCTTCCGGATGGCCGCCCTGATCGCCTCGGTGGCGCTGCTGTCGGTGGGGCTGGCGGCCCTGGCCCTCAAGCTCAGCGGATCGGTGTTCGGCTTCACCGCCATCCTGGGCACGCTTGGGCTGATCGGGCTGGCGATCAACGATTCGATTGTGGTGCTGAACGCCATCCGCACCGATCCGCTCGCCGCCGCCGGCGACCCTGCCGCCACCACCGCCGTGGTGCTGCAGGCCACCCGCCACGTGATCGCCACCACGCTCACCACCGTGACCGGTTTCCTGCCCCTGATGCTCGATCCCACCGGCTTCTGGCCACCGCTGGCAATCGCGGTGTCCGGCGGTCTGGTGGGGGCCACCGCCCTGGCGCTGTTTTACGTGCCGGCCGCCCACAGCCTGCTCGTGCGGGTCGGTTCCACCGAAGCCCGTCCCAGCCCTGCCTTGCGGCCTGCCCCACAGGCCGCCATGGAATGAGCGGCACGGGTGAGGCGATCCGCTGCTCCGATGGGTCGGCCATCCTGTTGGTCGGTTCGCCGCGTTTCCCCCATGCCGCCGACCCTCGGCCGACGCCAGGTGCTCTCGCTCTCCGCCCTGGCGCTGGGGGCCGGCCTGTGGCAGGCGTGGAAGCCTGCCCGATCCCTGGCCGCCCCGTCCGCGGGCCTGATGGCCCCGCCCCGCGGCGGCACCCGCCTGGTGCTGATCAGTGACCTCAACAGCTCCTACGGCTCCACCACCTACATCGCCGAGGTGCACCGGGGTGTGGCCCTGATCCCCTCGCTGCGCCCGGATCTGGTGATCTGCGCCGGCGACATGGTGGCGGGCCAGAAGGCGGGGCTGGGGCGGGAGCGGCTGGCCGCCATGTGGGCGGGCTTCGATCGCAGCGTTCTGGGCCCGCTGCGCCGTGCCGGCCTGCCGTTCGCCCCGGCGATGGGCAACCATGACGCCTCCGGGGCCAGTGCAGGCGGCCGCTTTCTCTTCGCCGACGACCGCGCCGAGGCGGCCCGCTTCTGGCGAGCGCGCCGCGACAGCCTCGGTCTGCGCTTCGTTGACAGCGGCGACTTCCCCTTCCACTACGCCATCCGCCAGGACGACGTGTTCCTGCTGGTGTGGGACGCCTCCACCGCCCAGGTGCCGGCGGAGCAACTGCGCTGGGCCGAGCGGATTCTGGCGGGCCCCGCCGCCCGCTCCGCCAGCCGGCGCCTGGTGGTGGGCCACCTGCCGCTGCGGGCCGTGAGCCAGGGCCGCGACCGCCCAGGGGAGGTGCTGGCCCAGCCGGCGGCTCTGCAGCAGCTGCTGGACCGCCACGGGGTGGAGGCCTACGTGAGCGGCCATCAGCACGCCTACTTCCCCGCCCGGCTGGGCCAGCTGGATCTGTTCCACCTCGGCGCCATGGGCAGCGGCCCCCGCCGGCTGCTGGGCCAGAGCACCACCCCCTTCCAGACGCTCACCGTGCTGGATCTGGTCGGCAGCCCGCCCCGGCTGGTGGACACCAGCTTCGATCTGCGCACCCTGCGGCCCATCGATCCGCAACGGCTGCCCCGCTCGCTGAGCGATGCCGCCGGCCGGGTGCTGCCGCGACGGGCAGGGGCCTGAGCATGCGGGGCCAGCGCCGGGGGATCTATCGTCGCCGCGATCGCACGCCGACGTCATGAAGCTCCCGGAAGGCTGGCGGATCTACGCCCTGGTCATCGGTCTGAACGTGCTGGCCCTCTCGTTCTGGTGGGTCGATCGCGACGCCGTGCCCCACCCCTCCGCCGGCGGCATGGGCGCCTGGATCGCCGCCCGCCTGGGGTCCTGAGTTGCCTGTGATCACGATGCACTGCCAACGCCTGCGGCCGCTGCTCGCCCTGCTGGCCCTCCTGCCGGCGGCGCCGCAACCTGCTGTACTGGCGGCACCACCCTCCCCTTCCCCGCTTGAGGGCACCGCCTGGGTGCTGGAGCGTCTGGGGCAGCGCCAGCCCCAGAACGGCACCAGCCTCACCCTGCGCTTTGAGGCTGGCCGGGTGGCGGGCAGCGATGGCTGCAACCGTTTTGGCGCCCCCGTCACGGTCCGGGGCAAAAGCCTGCAGGTGTCGGCCCGGGGCCTGAGCACCAAGATGGCCTGCCCGCCGGCGGTGATGCAGCAGGCGGAAGCCTTCCAGACCGCGCTCACCAGCAGCAGGAGGTTCCGCCTGGACGGCGAGCGCCTGCGGCTGCTCTCGGCCGACGGCCGGCCCCTGCTGGTGCTGGTGGCCCAGACGCAGCGGCTGGTGGGAAGCACCTGGCGGGTGGCGGGGTTCAACAACGGCCGCCAGGCGCTGGTGAGCCCGATCCTGGGCACCACCCTCTCGCTGCGGTTCACCCAGGGCCAGCTGGCTGGCTCAAGCGGCTGCAACCGCTTCACGGCGCCGGTGCGGCTGGAGGGCACCCGCCTGCGCATCGGCACCCCGGTGGCCACCCGAAAACTCTGCGCCGGCACAGGGGTGATGGAGCAGGAGCGCCAGTTCCTGGCCGCCCTGCCCACGGCCGCCAGCCTGCGGCTCGAAGGGGAGTCCCTGGAGCTGCGCCGGGCCGACGGCGCCATCGCCCTCAGCCTGCGACGCGTTCCGGGGCCCTGAGTACCACCGATGGATCTGCCAAGGGTGGTGTTCTTCGGTCGCACCGGGGCTGACGCACTGGCGTTCTTCAACCTCGATCTGGCGGACTGGCGGGGCCACCGGGTGCTCGATTGCCCCGGCGGACCTGGTTCCTTCACCGCCCTGGCCCGCGCCGCCGGGGTGGAGAGCGTGGCGGCCGATCCCCTCTACACCCTGTCGTTGCCGGAGCTGGAGCGTCGCTGCCGCGACGACGTCGCCTTCACCATGGAGCGCCTGGCCCTGAGTCCGACCCTGCGCCCGGACTTTGACCAGGACCGGTTTCGCCAGGGAAAGATGGAGGCCCTCGAAGCCTTTCTGGCCGACCGTCGGGAGCATCCGCAGGCCTACCGCGCCGCGGCGCTCCCCTGCCTTCCCTTCGAGGCGGCCAGCTTCGATCTGGTGCTTTCTGGCCATCTCCTCTTCTGTTATGCCCCGATCGCCGACGGCGGCCTCAGCGAACAGCCCGACTTCGACCTCGACTGGCACCGGCGCGCCCTGGCCGAACTGCTGCGGGTGAGCCGGCAGGAGGTGCGGATCTATCCCGCCCACACGATCGAACGCCACCCCCGGGTGCATCCCTGGGTGGAGCCCCTGCTGGCCGGCCTGCCGCCGGGGTGGCAGGGGCAACTGGAGCCCACCACTTACGACGAAGGCTTCGAGGGTGAGACGCCGATGCTGCGGCTGCGTCGGCACATCGCGCCTTCCCCCAGCGGGCCAGAGGCCCATTGATCACGAATCCCACACCAGATTTTGTAAATCTCGCTACAAAAAGCGCGGAATGTAACGGGTCGTGGCTGGTTTCCGCCACTGCAGACACACTGACAAAAAACTGCACCAGGAGCGAATTCCCATGACGTATCTGACCTGGAGGCGGGAGCTGGTGCGCTCCGCCATCGATCAGATGCTCGCTGCCACCGATCCCGACCGCGGCCCCTTCGGCGATGGGGGTGTGTTGTTCAACGCGATGATGCAGGACCTGAGCCAGAGCCTGCCGGCGCTGGAGATCGTGGCGGCCGCCGACGACATCCTCACCGCCCACCGGGGCTTCTGCGAGGGACGTAGCTGCGAGGTGGCCCAGGCCCTCAAGGTCTGCCTGTCGATGCCCGCGGAGAAGCAGGGCCTGGAGCGGCGGCTCGTGCTCGACCGCGAGCGGGTCGAGCAGAACGCCCTCAGCCATGACTCCAGCCTGCTACTCGTCTGGGATGGCCGGCGAACCAGCGCCATCGAGGAGCTCGGTGTCGCCGCCCTCAGCGAGCGCTTCCCCTGCCAGGGGAGCGAGGCCCGCTGGAGCAGCGGCGAGTTCGTGGCCCTGCTGGAGTCCCGTGCCCTGCAGTGCCGCCGCACCCGCGTGGCCCAGGAGATCGTGGCGGAAGATCCCGCCACCACCCCCTCGGGCGGCACCGTGGTGCTGGTGTTCCCCACCGACCCCGGCACGCGCCCCTGGGTGGCCACCGTGGCCGTGGCCCTGCACTCCGAGGAGCTGCCCGAGAGCGAGCCGCCCACCCTCGACGGCTACCAGGCCATGCGGGTGCTGGTGGGTCCCACCAGAACGTCGGCATAACGGCCGAAGGCCTCCCCCTCGCTGAGGAACAGCCGGGGGATCACCAGTTCACACTCCAGCAGCAGCAGCTCGCCGTCCCCGTCGCGGATCCCGTCGATGCGGGCGTAGGGCAGCACGCCGAAGCGTCGCCGCAGGCGCTCCTCCACCGCAGCGGCCCAGCGCCGTTCCGCCGCACTCGCCTGCCGCAGGCGGTTGCGGCCCCCAAACCCTTCGTGGGCGATCCACCCCCCCGCCGCCACGCTCTTGGCCACCGCGTGGGAGAAACGTCCGCCCAGGAACACTGCGCTGAACTCCCCCGCCCGGCAAATCTCCGGCAAAAAGCGCTGCAGGCACACCTCCCCGTCCTGCGCCAGCCGCTCCAGCCAGCCATCGGCGTCCGCGGCCGCCACAGCCGTGCTGCCATCGGCCGCGGTGATCGCCAGGCGCGGGCCCGCACGGCGCACCCGGTAGGTGTGCCAGCTCCTGGCGCCGATCGCCGGCTTGAGCACCGCTTCGCTCCAGCCGCACACCTCCAGAAGCCCCGCCAGCGAACCGCGCCAACCGCGGGGCAGCCAGCGGCTGGGGATCAGGGCGACCCCCTCCCGCTCCAGCTGGGGCAGGTAATCACTCTTGGCGTGGCCCGCCAGGATCACCGGCAGCGGATTGGCCAGCGGCACCCCAAGGCCCTCGAGCTGTTCCGACAGGGCGCTGATGCGGGCCAGGAAGTCGGGGTGGCCATGGCTGTCGCGGCAGTCGCGCACGCTGACCCGATCAAAGCGCCCCCAGTCGGTGGTGTCGCCGTGGACCAGCGATGGCAGGGGCACCAGCTCGCTGGCGATGCCGCGCTGGGCGAGGAAACGCCGCAGCGCCGGCGTCTCGTCGTGGATCCGCCCCAGGTGCAGCAGGGCGATCAGGCCGGCAGGATGCCCCACTCGCGCTTCACCTGCACGCTGGTGATCTCCCAAGCCTCCTCGGCCGCCACGACCGGTCCATGGTGGTCGACCGGCGCCAGGCCCCGCCTGGCGAATTCGTTCTGCAACAACAGCTGGAACAGCACGCTCTGGGACACCAGCCCGTTGAGACGCTGCTCACCCCCCACCCGGTCCATCAACACCGGATGGCCCTGGCAATCGCGCAGGGCCCGCAACTGCTGCTGCAACCAGACCCGCTCGTACTGGAGCATCGCGTCGTTGCAGCGGGACAGATTGTCCCGATAGCAACCGGCATGGCACTTGATGGCCCCTTCCGACAGGCCCGCGGCGTCGCCGGCGTCCTTGAGAAGTTGCATCGCTTCGCTCAGAAAACTCACGGTCGTTCACTGATGGCTCAACAACGCTAGAAACGGCAACGGCCTTTTCCCACGGGCGCCAGGCGGCGGCAATGATCCTTAGCGCAGGGGAAGAAAACCCAAAGTCAGTGGCGGTTGCTACATCCCTTTGGCGAGCCCCGGCCAGGAGCCGCTGAGCCACTGCCGCTCTGCAAAGCCGCTCTTCAAAGCCAATGCTTGCGACGGAAAAAGAGGAAAAGGCTGATGCCGATCACGATCATCAACGCCCACACCGAATAGTAACCACCGCGCCACTCCAGCTCGGGCATTTCCTTGAAGTTCATGCCATACACACCGGCAATGAAAGTGAGCGGAATGAAGATCGTGGAGATGATCGTCAACACCTTCATCACCTCGTTCATGCGGTGGCTGAGGGTCGACAGATAGGTGTCGTGCATGCCGCCGAGAATGTCGCGGTGGGTTTCGACCAGATCAATGATCTGGATGCAGTGGTCATAGAGATCGCGCCAGAACACCCGACAATCGGCCGACAGCAGCGACGATTCGCCCTTGCAGATCATCGCCACCTCCTCACGGATCGGCCAGACGGCCTTGCGCAGGCTCAGGATGGCCCGCTTGAGCCCGTGGATCTCCTTGATGTCGCCGGGGTGGGGATCCTCCAGCAGCCTGTCATCCACCTCCTCGATGATGTCGCCCATCCGCTCCACGGCGAGGAAGTAATGGTCGACAACGGCATCCAGCAGGGAGTAGGCGAGGTAGTCGGCCTTCATCCAGCGGATCCGACCACTGGAAGATCGGATACGATCACGCACCCCATCGAACACATCGCCATCATCCTCGAGAAAAGAGATCACAAAGTGATCGCCGAGGATCACGCTCACATGTTCGATATCAATGGTCTTGGTTTCCTCGTTGAAAGCGATCATCTTCAACACCATGAAGACGTAGCCCGGAAACACCTCCACCTTGGGCCGCTGGGTGGTGTTGGCGATGTCCTCCAGTGTCATTGGATGGATACCGAAGCACTCGCCGAGGCGTTCCACCAGGTCGACGTCATGGACGCCGCTGACGTTCATCCAGGTGATGCTGTCCTGGCGCACCACCTCGGCGCAACTTCGCACCGACACATCCATCTCTTCCGACCAGCCGTCACCGTCGTAGTGGATGACATCAATCTGCACCCTCTCGAGCCGTTGCTCGCCCACGAACACCACGGCACCCGGTGAGGATCCGGGCCTGATCCGCCTGCTACGGATGCCGCTGCTGCCGGCGGCGCTGCGGAGGCGCTGGGATTGTCTCAAAGGCCTGGTCTTCATCGCCCGGCCCGAATGCCATGGAGTCAGTGAGCCTATCGGCACCCCAGGTTCATAGAAAGTCAGGCCGCAGCGCCTGGCTGCGCGCCAGCGACTGCTGCAGGCCCGACCACTCCTCCCCAGCCACCATCGCTTCAAGGGATGCCAGGGACTGGCGGTAGTGATCCAGGGCCTCCAGCAGCGCCGCCCGGTTGGCGCGCGCCATCAACATCCCCAGCTCCGGATTGCCGCCGCCGACGCGCGTGGTGTCGGCAAAGCCACTGGAGGCCAGGGCCCGCACCAGCTCCGCCCCGGCAACGATCTCGCCACCCCCGGCATCGGCCGCCTGCAACAGGGCCGCCCCCAGCAGCACCGGCAGATGGGAGATGAGGGCCACGGCCCGGTCATGGGCCTCGGCGTCACAGCAGAGCCAGCGGGCCCCGAGCGCCTCCGCCAGCTCCCGCACCACCTGCAGCGCCACTGGATCGGTGCCGGCCTCCGGAGTCGCCACCCAGGGCCGACCGCGGAACAGGCCGGGTTCCCCGGCCTCCACCCCTGCCCGGGCAGTGCCTGCCATCGGATGGGAGGCCACGAAGCGGCCGGCCGCCACCAGCAGCTCCCGCCAGCGCCGCAGCACCGGCCCCTTCACCGAGCCCACATCGGTGATCACCGCCCCAACCGGCAGGGCCGCCAGCAGGGCGGGATCCGGATCCAGCAGGCGGTCGAGGGGAAGGGCCAGCACCACCAGGCCGCAGCCCTCCAGCACGGCCGGATCGATGCTCACCTCGGTGGCCAGACCGCGCTCCCTGGCCCGTGCGGCGGTGGCCGGCCGGTGCACCAAGGCCCGCACCTGCGCTCCCATCGCCATCAGGTCCAGCCCCAGGGAGCCCCCGATCAGCCCCAGGCCCACCACGCCCACCGGTTCGCGCTGCCAGAGGGGTGTCATCGTCGCTGCGGATCGGCTGGGGCCAGCTTCCTACGATCCAGCCATGTTGGAAGCCCGCGCCCACCAGCACCTCAAGGCTCTCCTGCAGCGAGAGGGGGTGGAACGCTGGCCCCATCACCTCACCTTGAGCCGGCTGGTGGCCCGCAGCCTGCGCCGCGCCGACCACACCCTGGTGCGCCTGGCCCCCGGCACCGCCCCCAGCTGGTGGATCAGCCTGCTGGTGCCCCTGGCCCTCAGCGAAACGCCCCTGGCCCTGGTGGTGACGCCGGCCCTGCGCCAGCGGTTGCTGCTGGTGGAATGGCCGCGCCTGCGCAGCGTGGGGCTGGAGCTTCCCTGCTGGGAAGGGCCCGGGGCCCCGCCCGGCAGCCGGCTCTGGCTGCTCGACCACCGGGAGCTGGTGGCGGCCTGGCGCAACGGCGAACTGGGGGAGCGGCAACTGGTGATCCCCGAGGCCGAGACCCTGGAAGTGGCCCTGCGCGAGGCTCTGGAGGTGGAACTGGAGCCCCGTCACTGGGATCAGCTGCGCCGCGCCCAGCCCAGCGCCGAAGCCTGTCTGCTCAACCTGCACGAACGGCTCAGCCGCCGGGTGCTGGCCCATCCCCGCTCCCCCCACCGGTTGGTGGCCCTCGCCGACGACGACGAAGCCCCCCTGCGCCACCTGCTGCGCTTGCTCGAACCCCTGCCGGAGCCCTGGCCCCGCTGGCTGAGCGCCGGCGCCGGCTGGAGCAGCTGGGCCCGGGTGGATCCGTCGTTGTTGCAGTGGAATCTGCTACGCCAACCGCTCGAGCCATTGGGCGAACTGACCGGCCTGCTGGTGGGACGGGGGGCGGTGCTGATCGGTGAGCTGGCCACCGGCCGGGCGGCGGAGGGCCAGCCCGCCGCCGCTGCCGCCCTGGGGCTGGAGCCGGCGGTGGTGCTGGATCTGGCCGATCCCCCCCTGTCCGACCCCCTGCCCCTGTTCGCCCCCCTGCGCCAACCGTTGCCCAACAGCCCCCAGTACGCCCAGCACCTGCTGGAGCAGAGCCGGCGGCTGGTGCTGGGCCAGAGCGGCCTGACCGTGGTGCTGATCGACGATTCGGCCCTCTGCCTGGGCCTGGCCAGCGGCCTGGCCGCCGAGTTCGGCAGCCGGGTCTGCCACCAGAACACCTCACCGGAGAGCAACGGCGTGGTGTGCTGCAGCTGGAGCTGGTGGCTGGAGCACCAGCCGCGACTGCCCCTGCCCTGCCAGGTGGTGGTGGGGCTGCTGCCGATCGCCAGCCTGGAGGATCCCCTCACCGCCGCCCGGGTCGGGGTGCTGCGCCAGCAGGGCCGCGACTGGTTCCGGGAACTGTTGCTGCCGGAGGCCCTCAACCGGCTGCAGCGGGGGGTGGCCGGGCTGCGGCGCAGCGGCGGGCGGCTGGCGGTTCTGGATGGCCGCCTGCGGGGCCGCAGCTGGGGACGGCTGGTGTTCACCGCCCTCGAACCCTGGGTGGAGCTGTCCCGGCTGCGGCCCGACCCCTAGCCTGCCTCCAGTTGCCGTCTGAGCCCTGATGGGGGAAGCCAAACGCCGGGCCGAGCAGGGACTGCCGCCCCGGGACAAGCCGCGCGTCAGCAAGGCCAAGGACGTCGACACCTCGCCCCGGATCGTCGACTGGCTGCCCCTGACCCGCAACCAGGCCTCCCGCTTCGTGGCGATCACCACCAAGGGCGCCTGGATCGGCATCGGCGGCCTGGCCCTGTTCTGGGTGACGGTGCGCTTCATCGGCCCGGCGGCGGGCTGGTGGAGCCTGTCGGACGGCTGAGGGCGGGGTGCCGGTCTCCACATATGAGCATTTGCACCTAGCAGGAATCGGAAGAAATCCTTATGATCTGCGGATCGTGATGGACACCTTCCATGTTTCTCCGGCTGGCCGAGCAATACCGCTCGGCCGTTGAGGATCTGATCCTGAGCCTCCAGGCCCTGGCCGTGTCTCTGAAGAAACAGGGCCATGTGGCCACCTGCTACACCTGCGGCGATGGCCGCGATGGCCATGGCGCCTCCTTCGTGGCCGACCTGGGCGACAACCACATGGTGCGGCTGCTCGTCTCCGATTTCGGCATCAGCTGGGTGGAATCCCGCAACGGCCAGGAGCTGGTGAAGCTGGAAGGCGCCGACGCCATCCAGGAACTCCAGCGGGTGGTGCTGGTGTTGCAGCCCTCCACCGAAACCGTCGCGGCCCCAACGCGAACCAGCCATTCCGCCCTGCCGGCCCAGCCCTGAGCCGGGCCCTTCACACCGGAGCCCGGTGATCAGCCGGCGGTGGGCAGCGCCTCCAGCTCAGCGGCGTCCTCTCCAGCCTGGGGCTTGGCCGCCGCCAGCTTGGCTGCCGCCGCCAGCGGTTTCATCGAGTTGGCGGTGACCTCGGAACCTTCGGTGAGTTTCTGGCGGGTGAGCTGCTCGATCACCTCCTTCGGCCCGGGGTTCTGCTCCAGCCAGGTGATCGTGTTGTCGCGGCCCTGGCCGATGTTGTCGCCCTCGTAGCTATACCAGGCGCCCTTGCGGGTGACCACACCGGTTTCCTCGGCCAGATCCAGCAGGCAGCCCAGGGTGCTGATGCCGCGGCCGAAGAGGATGTCGAACTCGGCGATCCGGAAGGGGGGCGCCACCTTGTTCTTGGCCACCTTCACCTTGGCCCGGATGCCGTACTCCTCGGTGCCGCGCTTGAGGGTCTGGATGCGGCGGATGTCGAGCCGCACCGAGGCATAGAACTTGAGGGCGTTACCACCGGTGGTGGTTTCCGGGTTGCCGTAGGTGACGCCGATCTTCTGTCGCAGCTGGTTGAGGAAGATCACCGTGCAGCCGGATTTGCCGATGTTGCCGGTGATCTTGCGCATGGCCTGGCTCATCAGCCGGGCCTGGCTGCCCACCGCCAGGTCGCCCATCTCCCCCTCGATCTCCGCCCGGGGCGTCAGGGCCGCCACCGAGTCGACGACGACGACGTCGACGGCGGCCGAGCGCACCAACTGGTCGACGATTTCCAGGGCCATCTCGCCGGTGTCCGGCTGGGAGACCAGCAGGTTCTCGATGTCGACCCCCAGAGCGGCGGCATAGACCGGATCAAGGGCGTGCTCGGCGTCGACGAAAGCCGCCACACCGCCGCGCTTCTGAACCTCGGCGATGGCATGGAGGGTGAGGGTGGTCTTGCCGGAGCTCTCCGGCCCGTAGACCTCCACCACCCGGCCCTTGGGATAGCCGCCCCCCAGGGCCAGATCGAGGGTGAGGGCCCCGGTGGGGACCGTTTCCACCCGCATGCGGGAGGCATCCCCCAGCCGCATGATCGAACCCTTGCCGAAGTTGCGCTCGATCTGGGTCAGCACCAGGCCCAGGGCCTTGTCGCGTTCAGCGGCGGCCTTGGGATCGCCGCTGGGGGCAGCGGCGGAGACGTAGGAGGTGGACGTGGAGGGAGAGCCGGAGGAGGCAGCGGAGGCGGAGGAGGCCCTGGAATCGGCAGGCATGGTGGGGGTGGGTGATGGAACGGGCCGCAGCAGGCTGGAGCCGTCGAAGCGGTGGGTGGAGGCGGAGATTGGGGCCGGAACCGGGCGCCATCCTGCGGCCTCTGGACAACCAGTGCCACCCGGAGACTCCGGCGTATCAATCTGTAGTACGGGCGTACTCTAGCGGCTCATGGCCATTGCGCCAGTGGGGCCTCGAAACCGGCGGACTCCAGCCAGCGGATCCCCAGGGGTGCCAGCCCCTCGCCGTCCCCCGGGCCCAGGTACCCCCACGCCACCAGGTAGCAGCGCACCGCCTCCAGTCCCGGCGTCCGCCGCACCAGCTCCAGGGTGGGACGGCGGTCCTCCACGAACCACAGGGGGCGCTCGACTGGATCCCGCTCCGCCACCAGCCGCCCCAGCACCGAGGGCTTGCTGCCCTGTTCGTGGCCGTAGAGGGCCAGGGGCGTGAGGCCAGCGGCAGCCAGCAGCCGGGCGGCGAAGGCCCCGCCCTTGGTGGTGAGCACGGCCCAGTCGGCTCCCTCCGCCGCCAGCCGGCCCAGGCGCGCCTCGACGCCGGGGTAGAAGCGGTGCAGGGCCAGCCAGGCATCCAGGTCGGTGGCGATCGCCTCCTGGCGCAAGTCTTCGAGCGCCCGTTGCAGCTGCTCGGTGCTCCAGCCCCAGCGCTCCAGGGCGCGGGCCAGGAAGGTGTCGTAGTCGGCCACGGCGGCGTCGAGATCCATTTCGGGCCGCCCCAGCTCGGCGGCCATCAGCACCATCTCCCAGCCCTTGTGGATCAGGGGCCGCAGCCGGGCGAAGCCCGCCGGTGCCTGCTCCGGCAGCTGCCACGGGGCGGTGGCGGCACCACGGGCGCAACCGCCGGCCACCAGGGCCAGCGCCGCCCGGCGGGCCGACCACCAGTACTCGGCCATGCCGTCCACCAGCACGCCATCGAAATCGAACACCAGCAGAGGGCGTTCAGGCACCGGTGGGAAAAGGAGAAAAAACTGGGCCGCTAGGATTCGAACCTAGGAATGTCGGGACCAAAACCCGATGCCTTACCGCTTGGCGACGGCCCAATCAACCCATGGGATGGGAAAAACGTCGGTCCGTAACCGGCGCCTTGCTAGTTACCCACAGCGGCTGGTCCTTCGTCAACTCGCCCGCGTCCACCCTGGCGGCAGGCCCCTTCAGGCGGGAAAGACACGCAGCCGCTGCTGACGGCCGCGGCCGAAGACCGCACTGCGCAACCGGTAGTGGTGCACCAGCTCGGCCTGCAGGGCACGCACCGCTTCGTTGCGGGGCAGCAGCTCCACCGGCCGGCCCTGGGGCAGCACCACCTGCTCCACCGCCAGCCGGCATTCCTCCAGGGCCGCATGGGCGTCATCGGGGCGGGCCGCGCCGACACCAACCGGCTCTTCGCCCTCCACCGCGTCGCCTCCCCCCTGGCGCCGCTCCAGCAGGCGCTCCATGGCCCGCTGCAGCTGGTGGGGCGTGTCCGACTTGATCACCAGGATCGGCAGGCCCAGGTCGCGGGCCTGGCGCCGCAGCTCCGGATCACGGCCCAGCTGGCCGCGCACGCTCAGCACCGCATCGGCCTGCTCCGGCTCCTCCACCACCTCCACCGGCAACTGGCGGCGCCGCACCGCCTCCTCCAGCTGCTGGGCGGCCACGCCCACCCCATAGATCCGCAGGGCCGGAACCGCCGGGGTGGCGCTGGCCGCCGC
>NZ_JAYGHY010000062.1:0-16099 GCF_034931305.1 Cyanobium gracile UHCC 0281
GCTCAGCCTGCCGGCCCTGGTGGGCGCCCTGGCCCGCAGCCGCCTCTGCATCGCCGTCGATTCAGGCCCGCTGCACCTGGCCGCCGCCGCCGGCTGCCCCACCGTGGCCCTCTTCGGCACCGACGCGGACGGCATCGGTGCCAGTCCCCGCGATCTCTGGGCGCCCCGGGCCGAGCACGTCTGGATCAGCCGCAGCGATCACCGCTGCAGCGGCTGCCTCCAGGTCCGCTTCGAGAACCCCGCCTGCCCCCTGGAGCATCACAGCTGCATGGACGGACTGCCGCCCGAGCTGGTGTGGCCCCTGGTGCAGCAGGCGTGGCAGCGGTTGGCCCAGAGGCCGGACCCGAGGCCCCTCAGCGTCTTCTGAACAACGACGGTGCCATCGGAACGTCGACCCGCTCAGGGCTGCTTGTCTGCCATCAGCTTTTCCAGCTTGCGAATTCGCTGCAGGGTGGTCTGCCACACCTCCAGCTGGAAGGCCCGCTCGCGATCACCGGCCGTCACCGCCTGGCGGCACTCCTCCACCAACACCTCAAGATTCTCGCGACGCTCAAAGGCGTCCCACAGCTGGCGCTCGATCCGGGCCCGTTCGATGAAGTTCCAGCGCTGCAGCCACGACATGACAAGGGATCGGCGAGGCACCAGTTAAGCCATCACCCCCCCATCTCCTCCACGCCCACCCGGTGCTGCAGCTGCTCGATCCCCACCACCAGCAGGATCCCGGCGGCCGCCAGCAGCAACGCCACCACCAGGCTGCCGGCATCCGGGGGGGCCGCCAGGGCATCGCGCAGCACGACCAGCTTGCCCTTGGCGTTGCGGGTGGATTCGAGCACCGTGCGGAACGGCCAGATCTTCCAGAGGGAACCGGCCATGAAACCCACCAGCAGGGCCACCACCTGGCCGTGAAAGCGATGCAGCAACCAGCGCAGCAGCCGCACGAAGCTGATCAGACCGACGGCACAGCCGGCGGCGAAGGGCAGCAGGATCGACAGATCAAGCCCCTTCACCCCTTCCATCACGTACTGGTACTGGCCCAGCACCAGCAGCAGGAAGGAGCCGGAAATGCCCGGCAGGATCATCGCCATGATCGCCACCGCCCCGCTCCAGAAAAGGGTGAACGGGTCGTGGGGCATGGTCACCGGAGCCTGGGTGACCAGCAACAGGGCCAGCGCCACGCCGAGCGCCATGGCCACCAGGCCCTGGACGCCCCAGTGGGCGTGGCGGGCGATCAGCAGGATGGCCCCCAGGATCAGCCCGAAGAAGAAGGCGAACAGGAACACCGGATGTTCGGCGTAAAGCCAGGTGATCGGCCGCACCATCACCAGCACCGCCACCGCCAGGCCTGCCACCAGCGGCACCAGGAAGCCGAGATGAATCCGGGCCGCCGCCGCCTGCCACGCACCGCGGCGCAGCAGGGCCAGCAACCCGAGGTCGAAGCCGGCGATGGCCTCCAGCAGCTCGCCGTAGATCCCCAGGATGAAGGCCATGCTGCCGCCCGAAACCCCGGGCACCACATCCGCCGAGCCCATCGCCAGGCCACAGGCCACCACGTAGGGCAGGGAGAACCCGCCCGCCTTCGCCGCTGGCGGGGTCAAGGGGGAAGCTGAATCGGGCAGGCCGTCCGCCATGGCGAAAGAGGAGATGGGACACTGGATCGCCACGAACCCTACGGGGGCCCCACCGTGAAAGCCATCGCCGTGCTGGGCTCCACCGGATCGATCGGTACCCAGACCCTGGAGATCGCCGAGGAGTTTCCCGACCGTTTCCGGGTGGTGGCCCTCACCGCCGGCCGCAACCTCGATCTGCTGGTGGAGCAGATCATCCGCCACCAGCCGGAGGTGGTGGCCCTGGCCGAGGCCGACCGGGTCGCCGAGCTGGCCAGCCGCCTGGCGGCCCTGGAACCGGCGCAGCGTCCGGCCCGGCTGCCCGAACTGGTGGGCGGCTCCGAGGGCCTCTGCGCCGCCGCCGCCTGGGCCAGCGCCGATCTGGTGGTCACCGGCATCGTCGGCTGCGCCGGCCTGCTGCCCACCCTGGCGGCGATCCGGGCCGGCAAGGACCTGGCCCTGGCCAACAAGGAAACCCTGATCGCCGCCGGCCCGGTGGTGCTGCCCGAACTCAAAAAAAGCGGCAGCCGGCTGCTGCCCGCCGATTCGGAGCATTCAGCCCTGTTCCAGTGCCTGCAGGGCACCCCCTGGGCCGACACCGCCCGCCTCTCCACCGGCGTGCCGACACCGGGCCTGCGGCGCATCCAGCTCACCGCCTCCGGCGGCGCCTTCCGCGACTGGCCCGCCGCCGATCTTGCCAAGGCCACGGTGGCCGATGCCACCAGCCACCCCAACTGGAGCATGGGGCGCAAGATCACCGTGGATTCGGCCACCTTGATGAACAAGGGGCTGGAGGTGATCGAAGCCCATTACCTCTTCGGCCTCGACTACGACCACATCGAGATCGTCATCCACCCCCAGAGCATCATCCACTCGATGGTGGAGCTGGCCGATTCCTCGGTGCTGGCCCAGCTGGGCTGGCCCGACATGAAGCTCCCCCTGCTCTACTGCCTCAGTTGGCCGGAGCGGCTGGAGACACCCTGGCGCCGCCTCGATCTCACCGCCGTGGGCCAGCTCACCTTCCGCGCCCCCGACAGCGCCAAGTACCCCTGCATGGCGCTGGCCTACGCCGCCGGCCGGGCCGGCGGCACCATGCCCGCCGTGCTCAATGCCGCCAACGAGCAGGCGGTGGCCCTGTTCCTGGACGAGGCGATTCCCTTCCTGGCGATCCCCGAGCTGATCGAGCGGGTCTGTGATCGCCACCACGCCGACCACCACGACACCCCCACCCTCGACGACGTGCTGGCGGTGGACGCCTGGGCCCGCCAGGCCACCCGTGAGGCGGCGGTCGCGCTCCGCGGCCAACCGGCCCCGGCCCTGCCGGCATGAGCAGCGTCCAGCACCACCTGCTGCTCTGCGCCACGCCCACCAAGGCGCTCTGTGGCGACCCGGCCGTCGGGGCAGCCAGCTGGGATCGGCTCAAACAGCTGGTTCGGGAGCTGGGGCTGGAGGAGCCCGGCCGGCCCAAGGGGGTAGTGCTGCGCACCAAGGCCGACTGCCTGCGCGTCTGTTGCGACGGGCCGGTGCTGCTGATCTGGCCGGAGGGCCTCACCTACGGCGGCGTCACCCCCGAGCGGATCGAGCGGATCGTGCACCAGCACGTGATCGGCGGGGAGCCGATCGAGGAGTGGATCGTGCGCCGCACCCCCTTCAGCCGCCCCCTTGCCCCCGGCTGAGGCGCCGTAACCAGGCCACCACCAGCCGATCGGCCCAGCAGGCCGACCCATCACCGGGGGCATGGAAGCCGTTGTGTCCGCCATGGGGCGTGATCACGACCGTGGGGAGCGCTCCTGCGCCGGCCCCAGCCTGGCTGGGGAGGGCGGCCGCCAGCTGCCGCAGCGGGCCCACCGGCACCCAGGGATCGTCGCCGGCATGCAGCAGCAGCGTGGGGGGCAGAGGCCGGCCGTCGAGCAGAGAAGCCAGGGGGCTGGCGGCGGCGTAGTAGTCGGCCACCGAGGCGAAACCCCAGCGCGGCGCGGTGATGGCCGCATCGAAGGCCCGGATCGTGCGGGCCCGCGTTGGCCCCAGCAGCGCCTGGCGCTCCGCCTCATGGAGCCCACCCGGATCAGCCAGGGTCTGCTCCCGCAGGCGTTGCATCAGCCAGCGCTGGTAGATCCGGTTGCGGCGGCGCTCGAACTGGACGGCGCAGACCCCCAGATCGAGGGGACTGCTGACGGACACCAGGCCATCGAAGTCCAGGCCGCCCAGGCCAGCGTTGAGCAGCACCGTGCCCCCCAGGGAAATACCGGCGCCATAGAGCGGCAGGTCGGGGGCCAGCTGCCGGGCCCAGGCCACGGCCGGCCCCAGATCGTCATTGCAGAGGGCGCAGTAGGTGCCCCGGGCGAGGGGCCGACCGCGGCCGGCACCCCGCAGGTTGAGGCGCAGCACGGCGAAGCCCTCGGCGGCCAGGGCCTGGGCCAGGCGCCGCGGTCCGGGGCCGTCGCCGGAGCCCCCCAGACCATGCAGCACCAGCACCAGACCGATCGGTGCGCCACCGTCGGGACGGTCCAGCAGAGCCACCAGTTGGTCGCCGTCCGCCAGGGGGATCGGCATGGCCTCGGCACGATCGGGGGGAAACCGCAGGGGCCGCAGGGTGTCCCGCAGGGTCTGCAGATCGCCGCCGATCCAGGGGGAACGCTGGCGGAAGGGGGGCAGGCCGAGATGGTGGGGAAGGTGGCTCACGACACCGGCCCCTCCCTCAGGCTGCCACCTTCGTCTTGCCCACGCCCATGGAACGGAGCTCGCTCAGCAAGCCGTTGAGCACCGCCTTGGCATCGCCGAAGACCATGGCGGTCTGGGGCATTTCGAACAGGGCGTTGTTGATGCCGGCGTAGCCGGCCCCCAGGCTGCGCTTGACGACGAACACCTGACGGGCTTGATCCACCTCCAGCACGGGCATGCCGTACAGGGGGCTGGTGGGGTCGTTCTTGGCCTGGGGGTTCACCACATCGTTGGCCCCCAGCACGATCACCACGTCGGTGCGGGGGAACTCGGGATTGACCAGGTCCATCTCCAGCAACTGCTCGTAGGGCACATCGGCCTCGGCCAGCAGCACGTTCATGTGGCCCGGCATGCGCCCCGCCACCGGATGGATGGCGTAGCTCACCTCCACACCATGACCCTCGAGCAGCTTGGCCAGCTCCCGCAGGGAATGCTGGGCCTGGGCCACCGCCAGGCCGTAGCCCGGCACGAACACCACCCGCTCGGCCTGCTCCAGGGCCATGGCGCATTCCTCGGCACTGCAGCTGGTGATGCGGGTGTAGCCCGCCTCGCTGCCGCCACCGCCCACGGCGCCGGTGCTGGCCCCGAGGGCGCCACCGAAGAGCACCGACACCAGGGAGCGGTTCATGGCGGTGCACATCACCTGGGTGAGGATCAGGCCCGCCGCCCCCACCATGGCGCCGGCCACGATCAGCAGCTGGCTGCCCACCACGAAGCCCGCCGCCGCCGCCGCCACCCCGGAATAGGAGTTGAGCAGCGAGATGACCACCGGCATGTCAGCGCCGCCGATGGGCAGGGTGACGCCGATGCCCAGCAGGGTGGAGCCCCCCATCAGCAGCCACAGGGGCAGGCCGGAGGGATCGCCCGGCAGCAGCACGGCCGACACCAGACAGAGCACCGCAAGCGAAATGTTGACGCCGTGGCGCAGGCGGCTCTGGGTCCAGCCGGGGGTGTCCAGCCAGCCCTGGAGCTTGGCCATGGCCACAATCGAGCCGCTGAAGGTGATCGCCCCGACGAACACCGACACGGCGATCGACACCAGGGCGACGATGTCGGACGTGCCGCCATCGAACAGGGCCACGCCCATGGCCACCAGCAGAGAGGCCATGCCGCCGCAGCCGTTGAACAGCGCCACGGTTTCCGGCATGGCGGTCATCGGCACCCGGCGGGCCGTGACCAGGCCAGCCAGCCCACCGGCGGCGCTGCCGGCGGCGATCCAGAGCCAGGCGATCGGGTCGGGCCGGATCTGGATCAGCAGCCCCACCACGGCCAGTCCCATGGCCAGGGCCGCCAGACCATTGGCCCCGCGGGCGGAGCTCACCTTCGAGAGGCCCTTGATGCCAAGGGCCAGCAGGAGCACGGCCGCCAGATCAATGGCGGCGGCAAAAGCATCCATGGAGAACGTCATCGGCTGTCACCCTTGCGGCGGAACATGGCGAGCATGCGATCGGTGACGAGGAAGCCGCCGATCACGTTGTAGAGGGCGAAGCCCAGGGAGAGGGCTCCGATCACCAGCAGGGCCGTGTTATCTCCGGCCTTCTGAATGAGGGTGAGGGACGCCAGCACGGTGATGCCGCTGATGGCGTTGGCCCCCGACATCAGCGGGGTGTGCAGGGTGGGGGGCACCTTGCCGATCAATTCCAGCCCCAGCAGGCTGCCCAGCAGGAGCACCCATAGGGACTGCGTCAGAAGGCTCATGAACGGGCTCCGATGGGGGACAGGCCGGCGGGTTCGACGATGTCGGCGCGGCGGCAGGCGCCGGCATGGGTGAGCAGACAGCCGTCCAGGATCGGATCCTCCGGATCCAGCCGGAAACCGTCCTCGCCCAGCACGTGCTCAATCAGGGTGGCGATGTTGCGGGCGTAGAGGGCGCTGGCGTGGTTGGGCACAGTGCTGGGCAGGGAATCGGCCCCGATCAGCAGCACGCCCCGGCGCTCCACCGTGGCCCCAGGGATCGTGCCGAAGCAGTTGCCGCCCTGGGCCACGGCCAGATCCACCACCACCGCGCCGGGCCGCATGCCGTCGAGCATCGCCTCGCTGATCAGGCGGGGAGCCGGCCGGCCGGGCACCAGGGCGGTACAGATCACCATGTCGGCCAACGCCAGCTGGTCGGCCAGCTGCTGGCGTTGGGCCGCCAGGAAGGCCTCACTGGCCTGGCGGGCATAGCCGCCCACCTCGGCGGGGGCCTCTTCGAGTTGCGGCGGGTCGATGAAGCGGCCACCGAGGGATTCCACCTGCTCCTTCACCGCCGGCCGCACATCCGAGACGTACACCACGCCGCCCAGGCGGCGGGCGGTGGCCAGCGCCTGAAGCCCGGCAACGCCGGCCCCCAGGATCAGCACCCGGGAGGGCTGGATCGTGCCTGCCGCGGTCATCAGCATCGGCACGTAGCGATCGAGGGCGGCCGCCGCCAGCAGCACCGCCTTGTAGCCAGCGATGTTGGCCTGGGAGGAGAGCACGTCCATCGACTGGGCCCGGGTGATCCGCGGCAGCAGCTCAAGGGCGATGGCGGAGGCCCGCCGGCCGTTGAGCGTCTCGACCAGGGCGGTGGCGCCGTAGGGGGCCAGCAAGCCCACCAGCAGGGATTGCTCACGCAGGCGGCCCAGGTCCTCGCTCCGGGGGGGCTGCACACAGAGCACCCCGTCGACCGCCCCCCAGGCCCCGGCCTCCCCATCCCACAGTTCGGCGCCCACGGCGGCGTAGTCGGCGTCGAGGAAGCCGGCCGACTGGCCCGCCCCCTGTTCCACCTGCAGGGTCGCCCCCTTGGTCACCAGCCGCCTGACCGTTTCGGGGGTCGCGGCGACCCTCCGCTCTCCGGGAGCCGTCTCCCTGGGAATCAGCAATTTGACCAACGCGGGGCCACACACACTTCTTCCGCGATAGACAGGCCCGCCCGTGACGGCAAGCCACCGGGCGCCAATGTGCGGACACGCCCACCGGGCCCTGGCCAGCCCAGCAGAATCGGCCCATGGCGCCACCGTCCTTCGATCTGGGTCTGCGCCGCGTTGCCGGCCTGCCGGGAGTCCCCGGCGCCCCCCGCGGCCCCGAGCCCCGGGCCTGGCAACGCCGGCTGATTCAGCTGCTGCGGGCCCGGTTGGTCGCGGCGAGTCCCGGGGGCCAGGACGTGCTCGTGCATGCCGGTCCCGGCGCCGGCAAGACCCTGGGGGCCCTGCTCGCCTTCCAGCAGCTGCAACGGGAAGGACGCCTGGAGCACTTTGTGGTCTTCTGCCACCGCAGCGCCATCGCCCGCCAGTGGATCGGCGCCGCCGCCCGCCTCGGCCTGGTCCTGCAGGAATGGGAGACCCCGGGGGGACCGCCACCGGCAGCGACCGGCCAGGGTCTGCTGCTCAGCTACCAGGCGGCCGCCCTGCACCGCCGGCGCCTGGAGCTTGATCTGGCCGGCCATCTCCATGGCCGGCGCTGGCTGGCGATCGGCGACGAAGTGCACCACCTGGGCCTTGATCCCCTCGAACCGGAAGCCACCGCCTGGGGGCATGCCTTCAGCAGCCTCAGCGGCGGCGCCCAGCTACGCCTGGGGCTCACCGGCACCCCTTTCCGCGCCGACAACCTCGGCTTCTGTTCCGGCCGCCGGGTGCGGATGCACGACCAGCACGGACCGGCCGAGCGCATCATCCCGGATCTCTGCGTCGAGCCCCGTGCCCTGATCGTCGCCGGCGACGTGCGGCCCCTGGAATTCCGCTTTCAGGATGGCTGGGTCGAACACGGGCGCCCGGAGGGCGGACGGGACACCGAGACCTCCCCCCTCTCGGCGGAACAGCGGGAGAGCTGGCGGGCCCGCAACCTGCGTCGGGCCATCCGCCCGGGGGATCGGGGCGGGATCGCCCTGCGGCTGCTGCTGCAGGCCCGCCGTCGCCTGGAACGGGTGCGGATGGAGCATCCAGGAGCCGGCGGTCTGGTGGTGGCCCGCGACATCGACCATGCCGGCTGCATCGCCGACCTGCTGGCCAAGGAAGGGGACCGGGTGCACCTGGTGCATTCCCAGGATCCGGAGGCGGCCCAGCGTCTGGCGGCCTTCCAGGCCGGGGAGGCCGACTGGCTGGTGAGTATCGACATGTGCGCCGAAGGCTTCGATGCCCCCCGGCTACGGGTGGTGGCCTACCTGACCACCGTGGTCACCCGCAGTCGCTTCGTTCAGGCGATCACCAGGGCCGTTCGCATGGACGGGGATCGCTCCGGTCAGGAAACCATCCCACGACGGCCGTCCTACGTGTTCGCGCCGGCCGATCCCCTGCTGATCAGCTATGCCCGGGCCTGGACCGTGAGTGAGCCCTACGTGATCCGGCCCCGCCCGACGGAAACGGCGCCCGGCAGCGCCGGCTCCCCGGCCAGCGCCCAACGCCTGCCGCTGCAGGCCATCGCGGACGATGCCGGCCGGATGCTGAGCGTCAGCGGGCCCGTGCTGCCGCCCTTTCGGCGCGGATCGGCCTGAAAGTGGCTGCATCGGGCCGTTTGCCACCGATTTTCTTGCAACGATGTGACAACCAACACCATCGAGGTGCCCACCAGCAGTCAACGTGGGCACCACAGGACTTCCACCGAGATCAACCCGATGGACACTCCAAGAGACGACGCCAGCGACCAGGACGGCGGTTTTGAGGCCCCGCTGGATGCCGCAGGCCATCGCCGCGTGACTGTGGCGGTTTGCTGGGCCCTGGCCCGCCGGGCCGCCCTTGATGGCCGTGAGCTGTTCGAAGACAGCTATGCCATCAACGAGGAATTCCGTGAGTGGCTGCTCACACTGGAAGACCACCCCGAACTGCTTCAGGCCAATGTTCTGATGGTTCCCAGGGATCTGCACCTCGACCGCCGCCCGGAAACCGACGGCCTGCTGGAAATCTGAGCCGCCCCGGTCGGCCTCAGCGGCGCCTGGGCCCGCCGGGACGGTTGCCCCCCGGCCTCGGGCCGGTGGCTCCGGCATTGCGTTCCCGGTAGGTGATGCGGCCCCGGGTCAGGTCGTAGGGGCTGATCTCCACCAGCACCTTGTCCCCGGCCAGCAGCTTGATACGGAACTTGGTCAGCTTGCCCGCCGCCCGGCAGAGGCACTGGTGACCGGCAGGCTGCTCGAGGGTGACGAGGTAGAACCCGTTGCCCTGCTCCTTTTCGATCACACCGGACGTTTCGATCATGCGGGAAGGCTGGCTTGAGGAAAACAACAGAGTTTCAGCTTAAGCGCCGGCCGTGCCCGCCCCCAAACGCTTCACACGCTGGGAAGACCGGAGCGATAGGGTCGGCCGACCGAGCGCCCCTGGCCCCACCCGATGATCCTTCCTCCCATCTCGATGGATCTGGGCCTGCTGCTGATCTCGATTGGCGTGGTCAACCTCTGGCGGGCCCGGGAAAGCACCTGATTCGTCTGGAGCAGTGACCACCACCCTGCTGCTCCACAAGCCCTACGGGGTGCTCAGCCAGTTCCGACCGGAACCGGGCAGTCCCTGGGGCACCCTGGCCGAGCTGGTCGATCAACCGGGCGTCTATGCCGCCGGCCGTCTGGATGCGGACAGCGAGGGCCTGCTGGTGCTCACCGACGATGGGCGGCTGCAGGCCCGGCTCACCGACCCAGCCCAGGGACACTGGCGCCGGTATCTGGTGCAGGTGGAGGGTGTGATCACCCCGCCGGCCCTCGACAGCCTCCGTCAGGGGGTGATGGTGCAGGGGCGACGCACCCTGCCGGCCCGGGCCCGGGCCGTGGCCGTCCCCTCCCTGCCCGAAAGAGATCCGCCGATCCGCCACCGGCTGCGGGTGCCGACCGACTGGTTGGAACTGGAGTTGCGCGAGGGGCGGAACCGCCAGGTGCGGCGCATGACCGCCGCAGTGGGACTGCCCACCCTGCGCCTGCTGCGCACGGCGATCGACCTGATGGATGGCGGCCCGCCCCTGACTCTGGTGGGCCTGGCCCCCGGCAGCTGGCGCGCCGTGAGCCCGCAGGAGCGACAACGCCTGGCGGCGCTGCTCAGACCAGGGCGTCCTTCAACTCCCTGACCGTCTGGAGCTGGCCGTAGTAGTAGTTCGCCCGGGCGCGGCGATCCGGATCCTCGAGCGTGTCGAAGGCATCAAAGCCCAGCGAAGACCAGAGCTCATGCCCGCAGGCGCGGGTGAGCTCGGCGATGGCCTCCTCCTCCAGGTTGGCCAGCCGCCGCTGAAGATTCTTGATCTGGGAAATCGCCATGACCGCCGGCAAACCCCAGCAATAGTACACACGAACTGACGGCTGATGCCGCTTCAGAAGGGAAGCTTCTTCTTGGCTTCCTTGTCGAGGTCGGACTCCATCTCCCGCAGACGCCGCAGGATCGTGTCGTAGTACTCCTTGAGGTAATCCTCGAGCCGGGTCGTTTCGGCGAGATCCAGGCCGAAGGCGGCATAGCTGGCCTCCATGGGCGCGGTGAGGGGCTCGCCGCCACCCACAACTTCGGCGAAGGCAAGGCGTTCGGCCACGTTGAGGCTGGCTTCGAAGAACCCTGTGACCGACTGCATCAGCCCCAGCAGCACCGGCGGCACCCGGAACACCCGGGCCTCGCGGCCGCTGTACCGTTCGCACAGCTGGGTGATCTCGCCGGTGATCCAGGCCCTGGGCCCCACGACCGGGAACGCCTGCCGGATCGTTTCGGGCCGCTCAAGCGCGGCCACGGCGAAGCGGGCCACGTCCTGGGTGTTCATGTAGGCGATTGGCGTCGGTGCACCGCTCACCCAGACGGTCTGGCTCTCCAGCACCGGGATCGCGAACTGGCTGATCAGGCCCTGCATGAAGGCGACCCCACGCAGGATCGTGTAGTCGAGGTCGGAGGCCTCAAGCCACTCCTCGGTGCAGGCCTTGATGTCCATCAGCGGCACGCCACGGTGCTTGGCGGCATCCAGCAGCGACATGAACACCAGCCGGCCCAGACCGGCGCGCCGACAGGCGGCGAAGAGATTCTGCTTGCCGTCCCAGTCGATCTCGTAGGCACTGCCGCCATCGGTGGCCCGGGCCGTGGCGGCATCGATCACCGCCTCCTGGCCCTCCAGGGCGTAGTCGAGGCTGGCGGGCTCCAGCAAGTCACCACGGGTGAGGTCACAGCCCCATTCCTGCAGAAAGGCCGCCTTGCGTGGCGAGCGCACGACGCAGCGGACGGTGTGTCCCGCATCAAGGGCACGACGGGCGATCTGGCGACCGAGGGTTCCTGTTCCACCGACGACCAGAACCTTCATGGACCCCTGCAAAGGAAGCGGGCTGAGCCTAAGGGTGCGTCTGGCTCCAGCGCGGAGCCGGACTCCGGCGCTCAGTCGTTCAGGAGCTTGAGCAGCAGGGCGCCGCCCGCCAGCCCGACGGGGATCAGCACCCAGAAGATGGCGGCGGTGCCGAAGATTTCAGAGGCCATGGCCCGGACAAGGGGGAACGGGCTACCTATCTAGCAGCCGTCGGGCCGTAGCCACGATCACCGGCCAGGGGGCCTCGCTGCGCAGCTGGCCGGCCATGACTCCGCTCGCCGCCGTGGCGAACCCCTCCGCCCTCAGGGCCGCCACCAGCGGCGCCAGCGGCGGGGGCCCCTGACCGAGATGGCGGGCAATCACGTCCACGGGCCAGCAGCGGGGTGTGGCAGCCGGGTCGTCCCGGAGCCGCTCCAGCCGCCGCCGGCCCGGCCGCTCCAGATGGGCACCCCCCCCCTCGGCCTGCTGCAGCATCGCCACGAGCGTGGCGGGATCCTGGAGGGGGCCGATCCAGAGCGGGCCGCTGACCGCCAGGGCCGGCCCCTGGTCCAAAGCGGCCCCGGGACAGGCGCAGGGGCGCCAGCGGCCCAGCCGCAGCAGGCTCTGCACCTGCTGATCACCGCAGCCATGGCAGTGGGCCACCAGGCCCAGCTGGGCCTCCTCCCCGGCGGCAGGATGGCGCGCCAGTCGCACGGCGGTGCGGAACGCCCGGCCTTCGCTGAAGCTCAGCAGGGGGCTGAGCCCCCGCCCCATCGCCCAGGCCGTCCGGGCCAGCAGCCCCAGCTGAAGGCGCAGGGCGATCTCCCAGCTGGCGGGATGGGCCCGGGCGGCGGCACCGAAACGGCGCACGGCGGCCAGGCGGTCATGGCCCGTGGCCGAACGTCCGTCCGTGCTGGCCAGGTAGAGCACGCCGCCGAAGGCCACCGCCTCGAGGGCCAGGGGAACCAGGGCGGCCGGACAGCCGAAGGCATCCAGATCCACCAGTTCGAAGCGGCGCCCCTCCACCAGGCAGCCCGCCAGCAGCTGCTGGGCCGTGGCGGTGCTCAGCTGCCGGTGCACCGCCGCCGGCAGCCGGGCCAGATTGCGCTCCAGCAGGGGCAGGCGGTCCGGGTCGGCGTCGTTGGCCCACACCGCCGTGGCACCGCCCTCCAGGCCGTAGCGGAGGGCCCGGATGCCGCAGCCCGCCATGCCATCCAGCACCTGCACGGGCCCATCGGTGCCGGCGGCGACCAGGGTCCGCGCCAGCAGGACGCCGAAGTCCCTGGCGGGCCTGGAGGCGGGTCGGAAGAAGCCGTCACCGGTCTCCACGACGGCCGCACCTTCGCAATAGTGAGGGGGTTCGCTCAAATCCGGGTCCTTGCCGCAACCATCGGTGTCGTCCGCCGACCTCCAGCCTGCCCCCGGGGAGACCGCGCCGCAGCAGGGAGCCGACTGGGGGGACCACGCCCAGTGGGACTGGCGCGGCCACGGTTGCCACTGGCGCCGCCTGGGCCCTCCTGACGGGCCGGCGCTGGTGCTGTTGCACGGCTTCGGGGCCGCCAGCGGCCACTGGCGCCACAACGCCGGCCCCCTGGCGGCAGCGGGCTGGTGCGTCTACGGCCTCGACCTGATCGGCTTCGGCGCCTCCAGCCAGCCGGGCCTGGATCGTCATCAGGCCCTGGACAACCGCCTCTGGTCCAGGCAGGTGCAGGCCTTCCTGGCGGAGGTGGTCCAGGCGCCGGCCGTGCTGGTGGGCCATTCCCTCGGTGGTCTGGTGGCCCTGACCTGCAGCGTGTATGCCCCGCAGTGGGTGCGAGCCGTGGTGGCGGCGCCCCTGCCCGATCCCAGCCTGCTGATGGCCGGGCGCCGCCAGCCCCGCCGTCCCCCCTGGCGCCGGCGACTGAAACGGGGGGTGATCCACCTTCTGCTGCGGCTCCTGCCCCTGGAGCTGGTGGTTCCGCTGCTGGCCCATTCCCCCCTGCTCGACCTGGGCATCCAGTCGGCCTACCACCACCCGGTGATCGGTGACCAGGAGCTGCGTCGGCTGATCGCCCGGCCCGCCCGACGCCCCGGAGCGGTACGGGCCCTGAGGGCGATGAGCATCGGCATGGCGCTGCGGCCGTACCAGGCCACCGCCGTCGCGCTGCTGCAACGGCTGGGGCGGCCCACCCTGCTGGTCTGGGGCGGCCAGGATCGGCTGGTGCCGTTGGAGGTGTCCCAGCAGTGTCTGCGGTTGCGCCACGACCTCGACCTGCAGGTGATCCCGTCCTGCGGCCACTGTCCCCACGATGAGACCCCGGACGCCTTCCATGGCGCGGTGCTCCGCTGGCTGGAGTGTCTGGAGACGGGCTGAAGGGAAGGCGTCCCCTGGCGCGTACCTTTGGTTAGACCGTGCCGGCTTTCCCTCCGGTCCCCCGCCGCACCCCGATCACGAGCCCGACATGAAGCACACCCTCTCGGTGCTGGTGGAAGACGAATCGGGAGCCCTGAGCCGCATCTCCGGTCTGTTCGCCCGGCGGGGTTTCAACATTGAAAGCCTGGCGGTGGGGCCGGCGGAGCACCGGGGCATGTCTCGCCTGACCATGGTGGTGGAAGGGGACGACCGCACCCTTGAGCAGATGACCAAGCAGCTCAACAAGCTGATCAACGTGCTCGGGGTGATCGATCTCTCCACCATTCCGGCGGTGGAGCGCGAGCTGATGCTCCTGAAGGTGGCGGCGCCGGCGGAGAACCGCGGCGCCATTTTCGATCTGGTCCAGGTCTTCCGGGCCAAGGTGGTGGACGTGGCCGACGACGCCCTCACCCTTGAGGTGGTGGGGGATCCGGGCAAGCTGGTGGCCCTGGAACGGCTGCTTGAGACCTACGGGATCCTGGAGATCGCCCGCACGGGCAAGGTGGCTCTGGAGCGGGCCTCGGGGGTGAACACCGAGCTGCTCAAAGCCACCGCCTCAGACAAGCGCGTCCCCGCGTAAGAGGGCAAGCGCGTCCCCGCCTGAGCGGGCCTCAGGGCTTCTTCTTGACGAGCGTGCCCCCTTCAATCACCCGGGCCTGGATCAGCTTGTCCCCCTGCTGGATGCGATCGATCACCTCCATCCCCTTGGTCACCCGGCCGAAGACCGCGTAGCGGCCATCCAGCTCGGGCAGCGCCTGCAGGGCCACATAGAACTGCGCGCTGGCGGAATTGGGGTCATTGGAGCGGGCCATCGCGATGGCGCCGCGCTCATGCGTGAGGGCGAGCTGGCGCGTGGCGGTGGGGGTGGTGATCTCTTCGCCGTAGCGGGGTTCCTGGCTGCCGCTGAGCTTGAGCTCCAGGGGGATGCGCCGGGACTCGCCACTGGCGGGGTCAACGAAACCGCCCGAGCCGTAGTCGCTGGGGGCCACCTTCGGATCGGCGCTGCTGGGATCACCACCCTGCACCACGAAGGGCACCGGCTCACGCACCACCCGGTGAAACACGGTGCCGTTGTAGACCCCGCGTCGCACCAGATCGACGAAGTTGCCCGCTGTGAGCGGGGCCGCCGCACCGTCCAGGCTCACTTCCACCGGTCCTTTGCTGGTCTCCATGGCCACCACCGCCGTTCCCTGCAGACAGGGGGTGGTGGCCGCCTCACAGCCCAGCGGTTGGTTGCCGCTGTCGGCGGCGCAGGCCGCCAGGCCTAGGGGTGTCAGCCCCAGAACCACCAGGAGCAGCAGCCGCCAGCCAAGGGATGCAGAGGTCGTGCGCTGTCGCTTGCCTTGCTGAGCCATCTCAAAGGCCCTCCAGGGGAACACCCAGGAAGCGGGCCAGTCGGGCACCCGCCAGTTCCAGATCGGCCAGGGGCATCGGCTCTCCCACCCGGGTCAGGGGCATGTCCCGGCGACCCTGCACCCGCAGGGCCAGGCGTCGCTGGGGACTGAGGCCATCGCGCACCTCCACCTTCACCGCCTGGATGTCCCGCAGGGGGATCACCACCTCGATCAACTGGCGGAAGCCGCGTCGGCTGATGCGGGCTTCGCCAGACCCGCGATCGAAACGGTTGAGGCCCGAGCCCACATCGATGCTGATCACAAGCCACAGGTAGGTGGCCAGCAACAGCGCCGCCACGCCGTAGAGCCCCATCACCAGACCCTGGGGCACCCAGACGAGGGCCGCAGGGTGGCCGATGGGCAGCAGATCGCGGCCGAAGCGGCTGGAGGCGCTCGTGAGCACGAAACCAAGGCCACCGATGCTGACGGCGGCCGCCACCAACAGGTTGGAGAGACGGCGGGAGCCGAGCACCGGTTGCTCCAGCACCTGCTCGTCGGCCGAAGGGGAAGCGACGCCGGGCGAAGCCATGCGGGACGAAAGGGCAATGGCCCGCCATCCTGCCGCGAAGCGTGCCGGAGGCGTCAGTTTCAGCCCGTGTCGCCTGGCACGGGGGGCCGATCGACGTTGTTACCATCCCCCGGTAACCCACAGCCCTGCGGGTCATCCGCACCGCTTTCACCCATGACGATCGCCCTAGGGCGTGCACCGGCCACGCGTGGATGGTTCGACGTCCTCGACGACTGGCTCAAGCGCGACCGCTTTGTTTTCGTGGGCTGGTCCGGTCTGCTGCTGTTCCCCACGGCCT
>NZ_JAYGHY010000063.1:0-15775 GCF_034931305.1 Cyanobium gracile UHCC 0281
GGCCGGCAGGGGCAGCCGCAGCAGGCCCAGCAGGTTGAGGCCCATCACCACGGCCACGACGGCCACCAGCAGCGGCAGCTGGCCGGGGATGCGGCCGTAGAGGCGACCCATCAGGCCACTGGCCAGGCCCAGCAGCACCAGGGCCGCCACGATGCCGGCGGCGAAGCTGACGCTGCGCTGCCAGGGGGCACGGCCCTGCGGCTCTGTGCCGAAACCGGCCAGATAGGCCAGGGTGACGGGCAGGAGCGAGAGGGAGCAGGGGCCGAGGCTGGTGAGCAGGCCGCCGCTGAACACCACCGCCAGGGTCAGGGGACCGGGGTGGGCCAGGGAGCCCTGGAGCAGCAGTTCACTGCTGCGGGCCCAGTCGGCGAACGGCAGCCCGGAACTGAGCATGGCCGGTCAGATGTGGCAGCAGGGCTCAGCCTATCGGGGCAGGCCGTTGGGCCCGGCGCCGGGGACGGACCGGCTCGAGACCGGAGGACTCCAGGGAGCAACGCAGCAGCAGCCCGGCCAGGAAGAGACTGCTCAGCAGGGAGTTGCCGCCGTAGCTGATCATCGGCAGGGGCAAACCGGTGGTGGGCATGGCGCCACTGGCCACGGCGATGTTGAGGATCGACTGGCCCACCAGCAAGGTGGTGCAGCCGATGGCGACCAGCCGATGCTGGTTGCTGCGGCAGGCCAGGGCCACCCGCAGACCGACGAAACCGAAGATCACCAGGAACAGCAGCAGCATCACCGAGCCGATGTAACCGAATTCCTCGGCGAACACGGCGAAGATGAAGTCGGTGGTCTGGATCGGCAGGTACTGGAGTTTCTGGGTGGACAGCCCGAAACCCGAGCCGAGCACCCCCCCCGAACCGATGGCCAGCAGGCTCTGCACCAGCTGGTAGCCGTCCCCCTGGGCGACGCGCCAGGGATCCAGGAAGGAGCTCACCCGGGCCAGTTGGTAGGGGTTGATCATGATGCTGAGGCTGCCCAGCACGACACCGCCGCCGGCGGCCCCCAGCAGCATCGTCAGGGGCAGTCCGCCGGCCAGGGCCATCAGCCAGAGCAGCAGGCCGAGCAGGGCGGCGGTGCTCAGGTTGGGCTGCTTGAGGATCAGCAGGATCACCACCCCGAAGATGCCGATCCAGAGGAGTTTCTGGTCGAGGGCGATGCGGCGCCAGTGGGAGAAGATCACGGCGCCCTGCAGCACGATGAAGGGCTTGATCAGCTCCGAGGGCTGCAGCTGCACGGGGCCGAGCACCAACCAGCGGCTGGCCCCGTTGACGGTGGTGCCGACGACGAGGGTGGCGGCCAGCATCAGGGCGCCCACCAGCAGGGCCGGCGCCGCCAGGTGCAGCCAGCGCCGCATTGTCGTGCGCATGGCCAGCCAGAGCAGCCCCCAGCTGGCCACCAGCCAGATGGCCTGGCGCTTGACGTAGTAGGCCCCGTCCCCCATCTCCCGCTCGGCCACCCACCAGCTGGCGGACGTGAGCACCAGCAGGCCCAGCAGGCTCCAGAGGGCCACCAGGCCCAGCAGCAGGCGGGCTTCTGCTGGCCACTGCTGCCAGGGCAGCGGCATCAAGCCGGTGCCGGGGCGGCCGTGGAGCAGGCGTGGCGAAGAAGTGGACAAGGCCGCGGCAGGGTTCCGGTAATGGCCCATTCAGCCGTGACGAAGGCGGGTTTGTCGAGTCGCGCCGAACATTTCTCCGTCTCTGCGGGTTGGGGTGGGTCGAGGCACAAAAAAGCCCGGCCATGGGCCGGGCGATGAAGCGATGGTGCCGGGGGCACTCAGTTGCCGCAGTTCTGCTGACGACGGCCGGTGGCCAGTTCCACCTTCAGGATCCTGCCGCCCTGCTTCATGATCCGCTGCTGTTCGGCGAACCAGCTGTGATAAGGCACCCACTTGGTGAAGTAAGTGTTCTGCAGTTCCCTCTGACTGCGCGCCTTATCGGGGCAGGGGATGCAGGCTGTGATCTTGAACAGGCGCATGGGGTGATCCTCGGAAAACGTGCCGTGGTGGGGGCGTTGCTGGGGATCAGTTGCCCAGGCCGGAGCTGATGTAGTCGAAGTAGACGCCCATCTCACGACCGGCATCGGGACCGACGAGGGAGGCGGTGGTTTCCTTCATGGCCTGGATCGACTGCACCGTGGCGCCGATGGGCACACCCAGGGAGTTGTAGGTCTCCTTGAGGCCGTTCAGCACGCGCTCGTCGAGGATCGACGTGTCACCGGCCAGCATGGCGTAGGTGGCATAGCGCAGGTAGTAGTCGAGGTCGCGGATGCAGGCCGCGTAGCGACGGGTGGTGTACATGTTGCCGCCCGGACGGGTGATGTCCGAGTAGAGCAGGGCCTTGGCGACGGCTTCCTTGATGATGGCCGAAGCGTTGGCGCTGATGGTGGCGGCGGCACGCACCCGCAGCTCACCGCTGGCGAAGTACTGCTCGAGGCGCCCCATGGAGCCGCCGTCGAGATAGAGCCCCTGGACGTCGGCCTGGTTGATGACGTTGGTGATGGCGTCTTGCATGGATCCTGGGTTTGATGGCGATGGACGGGAGGGAGGTGAAACCTCAGGAGAGGGCGCCGACCACGTAGTCGAAGTAGAAGCCAGCCTCTTCGGCATCGGAGCCGGTGAGGAGCCCTGTGGCTGCGGTCTTCATCTCGCGCACGGCTTCCGCCATGGCTTCGAGGGGGGTGCCGAGGGCGCGATACATCTCGCGGGCCCCGATGACGCCGATCTCTTCGATCGGGGTCACATCCCCGGCGACCACGCCGTAGGTGACCAGGCGCAGGTAGTAGTCCATGTCGCGCAGGCAGGAAGCCGTCATCTCTTCCCCGTAGGCGTTACCGCCGGGGGAAACGAGATCGGGGCGCTTCTGGAAAAGCTGGCCTCCGGCCTGCTTCACGATGCGCTCCCGGCTTTCAGCCAGGACCTGGGCGACGCGCAGACGACGCTGACCCCCTGCCACGAACGACTTGATCTGGTCAAGTTCGCCAGGGCTGAGGTAGCGGGCTTCGGCGTCCGCGTTGATGATCGAGTTGGAGACGATGCTCATGCAGTTCTGCCTCGAAACAAGCGGTCACCGTGAAGGAGACCGGTATCCGGTGGGTAAGGGTGATCGGCTTGGCCGACCGTCGCATCATTCTGTGGCAAGGCCCCGCGCTCCCATGGGGGCCGGTAACAGTTCTTCACGGCGGATGACTTGGTGAGATCCCTTGGCTTGCAACGGCTTTCGCGGGAGTTCTTAACACCATTCCAGCGCAGCAATAGTTCATCTCTTGTTGTCGCCCTCTGACGCACCGCAAGCGCATTCACAGCCCAATCTCCCCGTCTCGTTGTAGAGACAGGCCAAAAGAAACCCCCCGGGGCTGACCCGGGGGATCGCTAAAGCAGGGAATCCGCTGCCTTCAGAGGCGAGTCTCGATCGGGTGGATGGCGATCAGATCGCCCCTCGCACCGAGGGGGTGAGACCCCCATTGCCGCCGTAGAGAGAGGCGGTGCGGTTCACCGTGGTGAGGGGGACGCCATCTTCGGTGGCCAGGCCACGAAGATAGGGCACGGTGTCCTGGCCGAAGGCCGAGGCGTACTCCCGGGCGTTGAGCAGTTCGGCCACTGCGGCCTGCTGGCCGGCGGTGGCGCGGGTGGCGAGGAACCGGCTCACTTCCGCCGGCATGGCGGCACGGCCGAGCAGGGCCAGGTAGGCAGCCGAAGCCGCCCGCAGGGGGGCCATCCGCTGGAGCCGTTGCTGGAACAGATCACTGCCGGCGATCTGGGAGACGAATTCGGCCACCGAGAGCTGGCCATCCCGCAGCTGGGATTCCGGATCCATCTGCCGTTCTGCTGCGAAAGGCACGCGGTTGAGCAGCTGGCGGTAGACCGCCTGCACCACCTCCTGAACTTGGGTTTCGCTGGGATCCCGGAGCAGTTGCACGGGACGCGGCAGGCTCTGGCGGCGGTTGAAGCCCTGGGGGGAGCCTGGCCGCAGGGCCTTGGCCATCGCCCCGTCGGGGGCCATGGCGGCGCCACTCAGCAGGCTGGTGCCCACGGTGGCCTTCCAGCTGCCGGCGATGCCGATGCTGGCGGGGGCCCCATAGCCATTGCGGCCTCCCGTGGTGGAGACACCACTGCGCCAGACCGGGGCGGAACCGCCGCCGGGCTGCCAGCGGGACTGGCTCCAGCTGCGGGTGGGGGCCGGCGGCTGCCTGACCGTCTGGGGACCGCTGGGGACGCTGGAAGACACCGTGGCGCTCTGGCCACCGGCCACATCCGCTTTCCACTGTCCACGCACCTTCGGCCGGTCCGCCAGGTTGCGGGGTACCAGGTCGCCCACGGTGCGCAGCACCTGGGCCACCGGAACGATGGGGCGCTGGAGGGGGGTGATGTCGGCGACCGTCTCCAGGGTCCGCACCAGGCCCGGCACCCGGCGGGCGTTGCGATCGGCCGGGGTGATGAAACGCTCGTAGGGGACGGTGTCCTCGCCGAAGCACTCGTTGTACTCACGGCCTTCGAGCATGGCGTCAACGACGCCATAGAAGCCCTTGCGGGCGGCGGTGTCGAAGTAGGCGTTGATCTCCCAGCGGCCGAAGGTGGGCCGGCCCAGCAGGCGACGGTGCATCACCTCGATGGCTTTGGTGATGTAAAGGCCACTCCAGTAACGGCGCCGGAACGCAGTGGAGCGGGCCACCTGCCGCACGAACTCCCGCAGGCTGATATCGCCGTTCTCGAGTTTGATCTCCTCAACCTTGTTGCGCTCGCCGGCATAGCCGGCGGTGCCCAGCACCTGCACGTAGACCGCATTGATGACGGCCTGGGTGCTGGATTCGGTGCCGCGGATGCTGGGCTGGCCGCCCCGGCGGGGGGTGGAGCTGCCGCCGGTGGCGATCTGGCGCAGACGGACCACCTTCGGGCCCACCCGGCGTGGGGTGGCCTTGCGGAACTGGGCGCTGTCCATGGGCCCGGGCTGGGCCATGCCGTTGCCGATCAGGATCCGACGGGTGTCGTAGCTGAAGGGCGCCGGGCGGGTGGCCACCGAAGCCGTGCTGGAGGGGAAGATCGCCCCGTAGGTGAGGGCCAGGGGGTCATTGCCACCGCCGTAGGGGTGCTGGTCGGCCAGGGGCTGGCGGTAGGAGGCGTAGAGGGTGATGTACTGGGGCGCACCTTCAAACGGGGCACTGAAGCGGAAAAGGTTGCGGTTGGATCCCCAACCGGCGCTTTCCTGGGCTTCCTCGCCGATGTCGCGAAGGTAAGGAACCGTTTCCTCACCGAAGACCCGGGCGTACTCCATGCCGTTGACCAGGGCGTCAACCAGTCCGCCCAGACCCTTGGCGCTGACGATGGCGAAGTACTGGCGGAACTCTTCGATCGAGCTCACACCGCGGCCGAGGAAGTGGCGGAAGGCCAGTTCCACCACCCGGCTGTTGGAGAAGCGGCCATAGAACTGCCGCTGGTAGACCTTGCTGCGGCCGAGGGCGCGGATGAACTCCCGCATCGAGAGTTGGCCCTGGCGCACCTGGGTGGCCTCCACCGGGCAGACCACCTGGGAGTAGCCCTTGGCGATGTCCCGCTCGAACACCTGGCGGTAGGCGGCCCGGATGATCTCGGCCTTCTCAGCGCCGGAAAGGCGTGGCCGCATGACGAAGCGCTGGGCGCCTTCGGCAGCGAGGGCATAGGTGGCCGGCAGCTGCAGGCCCTGGTTGACGGGGCTGCCGAGGCGGGCCCGGGTGGAGGGGGTGGCCACCTCAAGCTCCTTGAGGAGCACGTTGAAGCAGTCGATCACCAGCTGGCGGGATTCCGGCTCCCCTTTGAACAGACTGGCGGCGGCGGCGCGCATCTCCTGCAGGGCCACGTTGGTGGCGGACAGGGAGCAGGCCTTCTCGAGCACATCGCGGAGGCCGCGGGTGTTCACCGCCAGGATGCTGGGATCGCCGGCAATCACCGCGTAGCCCACGTAGCGCAGGAACCAGGCCATGTCCCGCAGCGACTTACGCATGCGGGCGTTGCCGTAGATCGCCACCGAGATGGGGTTGAAGCCGCTGGGGAGCACGACCCGCACGTCCGCGTCCGCCTGGACGCCCTCCAGGATCCGGCCGAGCAGTCCACTGCCCCCGGAGCCCTGGGCAAAGGTGCGCACCGAGCGCTGGAACGCGGCCTGGTCGGCGGCGAGGGCGACACCATCGCTGGCGCCAGCACTGGGGGTGCTGAGGGGAGCGTCGAGATAGGAGAGGGGGGTGCCGCCCGTGAAGATGCGGTTGGCGGCCCGGGCCACGATCGCGTCGGCGTTGGCGGAGATCCGTCGGGCGGCTTCGACGCGGATCTGGCCGCTGCGGAAGAAGGTGGTCAGGGCGTCCAGTTCGCCGCCGTCGGGGAAACGGTCCTGCTGCTCCGCCTTCCGGACGCTGGAGAGCGGCAGGGTGTCGTAGCGCTGGGGGGCGACCCTGGTGCTGCCGCTGCTGGCGGTCACGGTCATGAACGAGAGCGAGCCGGGCTGGGTCACGTTACGGCTGCCCCCCTGGCCCCCCGGCGGGGGATGAACAAATGTTTGCAGCCTTTCCTGAGGCTCAGGCTGAACGGCGGCCGGCGCCGTGGAATGCTGCCGGACCCTGCACCAAGGCACTGATGAATCACACCCCGGAGGCCCCGCTGGATGCCGCCACGCCGGTGGTGAGCGCCTTCTACGACCGTTTCCCCTACCCCGGGGACCCCCTCCAGGACGGCCCGCCGCCGGGATACAACTGGCGCTGGTGCGTGGACAGCGTCGTGGCCGCCGTGGACGGGGGCCTGCCGCCGGCGCCGCGCCCCTGGCGGATCCTCGACGCCGGCTGCGGCACGGGGGTGAGCACCGACTACCTCTGCCATCTCAACCCGGGGGCCGCCGTGCTGGCGGTGGACATCAGCGCCGGTGCCCTGGCAGTGGCCCGGGAGCGCACCGCCCGCTCCGGGGCCGCCGCCCGGGTGGCGGAGCTGCGCATCGAGCAGCGCAGCCTGCTCGACCTGGCGGGGGAAGACCCCTTTGACTACATCAACTCGGTGGGGGTGCTGCATCACCTCGACCAACCCGAGCTGGGTCTGCGCGCCCTGGTCCCCCTGCTGCGGCCGGGGGGACTGCTGCACCTCTTTCTCTATGCCGATGGTGGCCGCTGGGAGATTCACCGCACCCAACGGGCCCTGGCCCTGATGGGGGTGGGCACCGGGCCGGCGGGCCTGCGGCTGGGGCGCGAGCTGTTCAGCACCCTTCCCGAGACCAACCGCCTGCGGCGGCACCACGAGCAGCGCTGGGCCCTCGACACCGCCGCCGATGCCAACTTCGCCGACATGTACCTCCACCCCCAGGAGACCAGCTACGACCTGGAGCGCCTGTTCCGTTTCGTCGATCAGCCCGGGGTTCGCTTCGCCGGTTTCTCCAATCCGGAGGTCTGGGATCCGGCCCGGTTGCTGCAGGGGGAGCTGCTGGAGCGGGCCCAGGCCCTGCCGCCGGCGCAGCAATGGGCCCTGGTGGAAAGCCTCGATCCCGACATCAGCCATTTCGAGTTCTTCCTGCGGCGCCAGGACGGCGACGGGGCAGCGGAGGCCGCAGCGGAGGCTTGGAGCGATGAGGCCCTGCTGGCGGCCGGGGGCGAGCGCAACCGTTGTCTGTGGGGCTGGCCGTCCACCGCATTGCTGGGGCCGGAGCTGCGCCCCCTGACCATCACCGAGCCCGAGCTCGCCCTGATGGAGGCCCTGGAGGCGGCCCCCGCCGGCACCCCGATCGGGGCGCTTCCGTTGGCCCAGGGCCCCGAAGAGCGGCTGGCGGCGGCGCGGCGACTGCTGGCGGAGCAGGTGCTTCTGTTGCTTAGAGCCTGAACGGGCCGAGTGATAAAGTCCGCACGCCAAGACGGAGCCTCGACGGTTGCAGGCTGCCCTGACCCCCTCTCCGGATGCCGTTCCCCCCGTGGAGACGTCGGCCGAAGCGGTCGCAGTGCATCCGACCAACGAAGGTCTTCCCCTGCCTGAAGACGCCGACGCTTCGTCGTCGGTGAACAACGGCATGGACGGTTACCTGCTCCTGCAGCGCCGGATGCTTCTTTCCACGGTCTGTGCCACCGCCCTGGCGGTGCCCATCACGGCCCTGTGGTTCGACCTTCCTACCGCTTTCAGTCTGCTGGTGGGAGCCCTGGCGGGTCTCCTCTACCTCCGGCTCCTGGCCCGCAGCGTCTCCCGCTTCGGCGTCGAAACCAAGGGGGTGGGCAAGGCCCAGCTGCTGGTGCCTTTGGTGCTGGTGCTCGCGGCCGTCAGGCTTCCCGCCCTTGAGATCCTGCCGGCCCTGGTGGGTTTCCTCCTCTACAAACCCGCCTTGATCGTTCAGGCCGTCCTCGACACCTGAACCCCCATCTTGTCCAGCCGCCTTGCGGCACCCGACGTTCCGCCAGGTCCTATCCCCGATGGCTCCGTTGCCCCTCGCCCTTCCCTTCGCCGCCCTTGAGGTCGGCCAGCACCTGTACTGGCAGCTTGGCAATTACAAGATCCACGGCCAGGTCTTCCTGAGCTCCTGGGTCGTGATCGGTGCGCTGCTGGCCGTTGTTGTGGTCGGCACCCGACGGCTGGAGCGCGATCCCAAGGGCGTGCAGAACCTGCTGGAGTTCCTCTGGGATTACCTGCGTGACATCGCCCGCGAGTACATCGGCGAGAAGGCCTACCGCGATTGGCTTCCCTTCATCGGCACCCTGTTCCTGTTCATCTTCGTGAGCAACTGGGGCGGTGCCCTGATCCCCTGGAAGCTGGTCCACCTTCCCAGCGGTGAACTGGGTGCTCCCACCGCCGACATCAACACCACCATCGCCCTGGCTCTGCTGGTGTCGCTGGCGTACTTCTATGCAGGCCTGAGCCGCAAGGGTTTCCGGTACTTCGAGTACTACGTGGAGCCCACGCCGATCATGCTGCCGTTCAAGATCGTCGAGGACTTCACCAAGCCGCTCTCGCTCTCTTTCCGTCTGTTCGGCAACATTCTGGCCGACGAACTGGTGGTGGCCGTGCTGGCGTTCCTGGTGCCCCTGGTGGTGCCCCTGCCGGTGATGTTCCTCGGCCTGTTCACCAGTGCGATCCAGGCGTTGATCTTCGCCACCCTTGCCGCCTACTACATCGGCGAGGCGGTCCACGAGGAGCACCACTAGCTCCTGCCCCCGCTGGGCCGGTCCCCCGGTCTGGCAAACTCACTGCGCGCAGGTCCGGCACGATCCGGGCCCGCCTTCCCAGGTGTCCCCGGCGCAGGGTTCTCGACAAGGTTCCTTCCGCGCTTCCCCGGCGCCCCACATTTCTAACCCCACCATGGATTCCCTTACTTCCGCTGCGTCTGTCGTGGCTGCTGGTCTTGCCGTCGGTCTCGGCTCCATCGGTCCTGGCATCGGCCAGGGCAGTGCGTCCCAAGGCGCCGTCGAAGGCATTGCTCGTCAGCCCGAAGCCGAAGGCAAGATCCGCGGCACCCTGCTGCTCTCGCTGGCCTTCATGGAATCGCTCACCATCTACGGCCTGGTGGTCGCCCTGGTGCTGCTGTTCGCCAACCCCTTCTCCTGATCGGAGGCCGTCGCGGGGATGAGCGGGCCGCACATTCGTCGCGGCCCTTCTCCACCCCCGGCTCCATCCACGCCTCCACCACCGCCCGCCTTTTTGCCCCATGACCAGCTGGCTTCTGCTTGCCGAGGCAGGTGCGACCGCAGGGTCGCCCGAGGGAGGTCTGTTCGACCTCGATGCCACCCTGCCGCTCATGGCGCTGCAGGTGGTGCTCCTCACCTTCATCCTCAACAGCCTGTTCTTCCGACCGGTCGGCAAGGCCGTGGAGGACCGTGAGGGGTACATCGCCACCAGCCGTACCCAGGCCAAGGAGAAGATCGCCCAGACCGTGCGCCTCGAGGCCGACCTCAAGGAGCAACTGAAGGGGGCCAGGCTTGAAGCCCAGAAGGTGATCCTCGAGGCTGAGCAGGATTCCGACCGCCTGTATCGCGAGGCCATGGCGGTGGCCCAGGCCGAATCCATCGCCAGTCGCGAAAGCGCCCGCAGCAAGATCGATGGCCAGCGGGCCGATGCCCTGAGCGTTCTTGAGGCCGATGCCGACAGGCTCGCCGACCTCATCGTCGACCGTCTCCTGCCCGCCTCATGATTCCCCTCTCTCTCCTGTCCACGCTGCCGACGCTGGTCGCCAGCCACGGCACCTTCGGCCTCAACCTCGACATTTTCGAGACCAACATCATCAACCTGGCGATCGTGATCGCTGGCTTGGTGTGGTTCCTGCGGGGCTTCCTCGGGGGCATCCTGGAGCGCCGCCGCGAGCGGATCCTCGGCGAACTCAAGGAGGCCGAGGAGCGCCTGAGCGTCGCCACCGCGTCCCTCGCCGTGGCCCAGAACAGCCTGGGTGAGGCCCGCGCCCGCGCCGAGAAGATCCGCGCCGACGGCAAGTCCCGCGCCGAGGCCATCCGCCTTGAGAGCGAGAAGCGCACCGTCGAGGAGATGGCGCGGCTCAAGCAGGACTCCCAGTCCGATTTGGATTCGGAGGTGTCCCGCGTCAGCAAGCTGCTGCAGCGCGAAGCCGCCGAGATGGCGATTGCCAAGGCCCTCGCCAGCCTGCCCGGTCGCCTCGATGCCAGCACCCAGGCCCAGCTGATCGATCAGTCCATTCAATCGATGGGGAACGCCTGATGCCTCTGCTCAACACCATCACCACCCCTTACGCCGAAGCTTTCCTCCAGGTCTGCGACGCCAACGGGGACACTGAGGCGGTGATCGACCAGGCCCGGGCGATCCTGGCCCTCTGGCGCGACTCCAGTGACTTGCGCGAGGCGATGGCCTCCCCGGTCCTGGAGGTCGAAGGCAAGAAGGCGGCCCTCGAGCAGCTCTTCGGCGCCAGCATCTCCCCCTCCTTCCTCAACCTGCTCAAGCTGCTGGCCGACCGCCAGCGGATCGGCTTCCTTGATGCCGTCCTGGAACGGCTCCTCGAGCTTTATCGCGAGCAGAACCAGATCGCCCTGGCCACGGTGACCTCCGCCAGCCCCCTGAGCGACGATCAGCAGGCCCTGCTCGCCGAGAAGGCCAAGGTCGTGGCCGGTACCGACAAGGTGGAGATCAGCCTCGCGGTGGATCCTGCCCTGATCGGTGGGTTCGTCCTCAGTGTCGGCTCCCGGGTGATCGACGCCAGCCTCGCCGCTCAGGTACGGCGGCTCGGCCTGACGCTCGCCAACGTGAGCTAGCGCTTCGCTCCCTTTCCCCTCTCCTTCTCACTTCATCGCCTCCCCTCCGGGGACTCCCACCCATGGTTTCCATCCGCCCCGACGAGATCAGCGCCATCCTCAAGAAGCAGATCGCCGACTACGACAAGTCGGTGTCTGTCAGCAACGTCGGCAGCGTCCTGCAGATCGGTGATGGCATCGCCCGGGTCTACGGCCTCGAGCAGGTGATGGCCGGTGAGCTGGTGCTGTTCGAGGACGGCACCGAGGGTCTGGCGCTGAACCTCGAAGACGACAACGTCGGCGTGGTGCTGATGGGCGAGGGACTGGGGATCCAGGAGGGCAGCACCGTCAAAGCCACCGGCCGCATCGCGGCGGTGCCCGTGGGTGACGCCATGCTCGGCCGGGTGGTGAACGCCCTGGGACAGCCGATCGACGGCAAGGGTGAGATCGCCACCACCGAGACACGACTGATCGAGTCGATGGCGCCCGGCATCATCCAGCGCAAGTCGGTGCATGAACCCATGCAGACCGGCATCACGGCCATCGACGCCATGATCCCCATCGGCCGCGGCCAGCGGGAATTGATCATCGGCGACCGCCAGACCGGCAAGACCGCCATCTGCATCGACACGATCCTCAACCAGAAAGGTGAGGACGTGGTCTGCGTCTATGTGGCCATCGGCCAGAAGAACGCCTCGGTGGCCAACGTGGTGGAAGTGCTGCGCGAGCGCGGCGCCCTGGATTACACCGTGGTGGTGGCGGCCAGCGCCTCGGAAGCGGCGGCCCTTCAGTACCTGGCCCCCTACACCGGCGCGGCCATCGCCGAGTCCTTCATGTACAAGGGCAAGGCCACCCTGGTGGTGTACGACGACCTCACCAAGCAGGCCCAGGCCTACCGCCAGATGTCCCTGCTGTTGCGCCGTCCCCCCGGTCGTGAGGCCTACCCCGGCGACGTCTTCTATTGCCACAGCCGCCTGCTGGAGCGGGCCGCCAAGCTGTCCGACGCCATGGGCAAGGGCAGCATGACCGCCCTGCCGATCATCGAGACCCAGGCCGGTGATGTCTCTGCCTACATCCCCACCAACGTGATCTCGATCACCGACGGCCAGGTGTTCCTCAGCTCCGACCTGTTCAACTCCGGCCTGCGGCCTGCCATCAACGTGGGCATCTCGGTGAGCCGGGTGGGCGGCGCCGCCCAGACCAAGGCCATCAAGAAGATCGCCGGCACCTTGAAGCTGGAGCTGGCCCAGTTCGACGAACTGGCCGCCTTCTCCCAGTTCGCTTCCGACCTGGATGCAGCCACCCAGGCCCAGCTGGCCCGGGGCAAGCGTCTGCGTGAACTGCTCAAGCAGCCCCAGTTCAGCCCCCTGATCCTGGCCGAGCAGGTGGCGGTGGTCTATGCGGGCGTCAAGGGTCTGATCGACGACGTGCCCGTGGACCTGGTGCCCCAGTTCGCCCGCGAGCTGCGCGAGTACCTCAAGAGCAGCAAACCCGAGTTCATCAACAAGGTTCAGACCGACAAGGTGTTGAGCGACGAATCCGAAGCCATGCTCAAGGAGGCCATCCGCGAGGTCACCTCCTCGATGCTGGCCGCCGCCTGAGGAATCTCCACCCATGGCCAATCTCAAGGCAATCCGTGACCGGATCAGTTCGGTCAAGAACACACGCAAGATCACCGAAGCCATGCGCCTGGTGGCCGCCGCCAAGGTGCGTCGTGCCCAGGAGCAGGTGCTGCGCACCCGCCCCTTTGCCGATCGCCTGGCCCGGGTGCTGCAGAACCTCGAATCCCGCATGGGCTTCGAGGGGGCCGATTCCCCCCTGCTGGCCGAACGCCGTCCGGTGGGCACGATCACCTTGCTGGTGGTCACCGGCGACCGGGGCCTCTGCGGCGGCTACAACGCCAATGTCATTCGCCGGGCCGAGCAGCGCTTCGCTGAACTCAAGGGCCAGGGCTTCGCGGTGGACATGGTGCTGATGGGCCGCAAGGCCATCACCTACTTCACCAACCGCTCCTACCCGATCCGGGCCACCTTCACCGGCCTGGAGCAGGTGCCCACCTCCGAGGATGCCAACGAGATCTCCAACGAAGTGCTGGCTGAGTTTCTTTCGGCCAGTACCGACCGGGTGGAGATCGTCTTCACCCGCTTCATCAACCTGGTGAGCTCCCAACCGGTGGTTCAGACCCTGCTGCCCCTTGATCCCCAGGGCATCGCCAGCTCGGATGACGAGATCTTCCGCCTGATCACCCGCGACGGCCGCCTCGGGGTGGAAGTCGGCACGGTGGAGAACGCTGAGCCGGCCCTTCAGCCGGACTTCGTGTTTGAGCAGAGTCCCGAGCAGCTGCTCAATGCCCTGCTGCCCCTCTATCTGGCCAACCAGCTGCTGCGCTCTCTCCAGGAAGCGGCCGCCAGCGAACTGGCCAGCCGGATGACGGCGATGAACAACGCCAGCGACAACGCCAAGGCGCTCGCCAAGACCCTCACCCTCGACTACAACAAGGCCCGCCAGGCGGCCATCACCCAGGAGATCCTGGAAGTGGTGGGTGGCGCAGCATCGATGGGCTGAGCGTCAGCTCCAGGTGGCCGGTGGCGGCATCCCGCTCCCGGCCCAGCTTCCAGCCTTCCGGGCAGACCATCAGGACTTCCATCGTGGTGCGCACCCGGCCTCCATGGCAGAGGTGTCCTCCCAGAATGCAGCCCTGGGCGTCCGCCACCACCAGGTGCAGGTGGGCGCCATCCCTGCTGACGCTGCCTGTCAGCGTGATTACCTCCTGCGGGCCGGCCAGCATGATCCCTCCGTCCTGATCAGCGAAGCGAAGCACCGGACTCTCCAGGCTGCCGATGCCGCAGAGGACGAAGCCACACAGCCCCGGATCCCCCTGGGCCAGGGCCTCCAGTTCTCCGCGCAGATCAACCCCTGGCGGCAGACGGAGGGGACGGTGGCAGGCGGCCGTCATCAGGGGGTCCGTTCAGACGTCAACAGCTACACACATAGCGCTTTCTCGTTGAACAGTCGCAGACAGGCCTCCACCACAACGGGGTCGTAAAGCCTGCCTTGGTTCTGGGTGATTTCCGCCAGAGCGGCATCGATGCCCAGACCGGCACGGTAGGGGCGATGGGCGCACATGGACTGCACCACGTCGGCGACCGCCACGATCCTTGATTCCAGCAGCAGTTCCTCTCCCCGCAGGCCCTTGGGATAGCCGCTGCCGTCCATCCGTTCGTGGTGTTCCTGAACAATGCGGGCAATCGGCCAGGGAAAGTCCACGTCCTTGAGGATGTTGTAGCCAGCCTCGGCATGGTCTTTGATCAGGTCGTATTCATGGCGGGTCAGTGTCGTCGGCTTGCAGAGGATTTCCGCCGGCACGATGATCTTGCCGATGTCATGGACCGAGGCGGCCAGTCGCAGGCCCTCCAGCTGCCGCAGGGGCAGTCCCAATTCCTCTCCGATCGCCAGGGCCAGTGCTTCCACGCTGTGCTGGTGGCCGGAGGTGTAGGGATCACGCATCTCCGCCATCCCTCCCAGAACCGTGAGCAACTGCTTGTACAGCCTCTCGTTCTTCTGGAGGGTTCTTTTCAACCCTTCTTCGGCGACTGCCCCGGCGATCAGGCTGCCGAGACGGGTGGCAATCGTGTCCAGAAGCACCCGTTCTTCCACCAGAAAAGGCCGTTCGATGGCCTCTGCGCACGGTTCGGTATAGCCAACTTCCACGCAGCCGTAGATGGTGTCGTTGGACCTGATCACCGACGACTGAACCATCGGGCAACGATCCAGATCGCCCGTCTGATACACCTTGGAGCCCCAGGAGATTCTGGCAACGGTGTAGGCAGAATGCTGCCAGGCTTCCGGGATGGCCTCAACCGTCTGCTGAAGAACGTCGTCAAGTGTTCCCTGATTGGCGCCGATGATCTGCTCCAGCTGCTGAAGGCAGTGGAGTTCCTTCATCCGCTCCTTCAGCGCCAGCTCCAACGGCAGCGGCAAGATGCCTTGGGCGTTGGTCGCAACCCGATGGGCCGTTCCCCGTCGGCCAGTGGACCCATATCCCTTCTTGATGACAGGCTTCATGGCGCCTTCTCTTTGAGAGGAGCAGACCAGCACGGGAGCACCAGCAACGGTGGTCGGTGCTTTTCTGTCTTCTTTACCCTACTGCTTTGTAAACAACTCCGCACGCGTTGCGCGCCCCAGCATCCGCCGTCCTGGTCCACCCCAGGGGCTGGGCTGGGCTGGGGGCCGGGCACCGTTGCAGGGCGCTTTTGCCTGGGGAACCTGTTGAGGCACACCCAGGAGGCCAGGCCCTGACACCACCCGTCACCGTGGGTCGTCCAGCTGGCTGAGGATGGAGGCGACACAGGCCCTGGCCTCACAGCCAGATGGTCTCCGATCGACGGATAGGTCGTCAGTTTTGATGCGACGGAAAGCCTCGGACTTCGGCAGAACGGCCTAAGGATCGTGGCGCACGGTGATGATGAGATTTGAGGTGGTCTGGGTTTTCTGGACAGGGCCCATCGTTAACCTGTGAGGCGGGGCACCTCCCCTGAGAGGGGGCTCCCACCCATGAGCAAACGCCGCACCCATAGCCCCGAGTTCAAGGCCAAGGTCG
>NZ_JAYGHY010000064.1:0-14612 GCF_034931305.1 Cyanobium gracile UHCC 0281
GGTGCGCAGCTTGCGGATGATCTGCTCGGGGGTGTGGCGCTTGCGTTTCATGGGGCTTCTCCTGGCCAAGTCTGGCCGGTAGGGAAGCTCTCATAAGGACTGGTTCAGTTTTTGGGGTCCACGCCAGTCGGCAGCCTGGGACAACTCGTCTTCGAGTCGACGCTTCTGATCAGCAAGATCCTGGCTGATGACCCTGAGCAGACGGCTACTCTCATACAACCGAAGCCCGGAACGAACGCGAGCGTTCAGCTCGCCGGGATCCACGGGTTTGATGAGGAAGTCATCGGCGCCCGCATCCAAGCCAGCGACCCTGTCCTGGATACCGGCACGGGACGTCAGCAGGATGAAAAAACACGCCGCCAGCTCAGGATCTGCCTTGAACGTGCGACAGACTTCAAGTCCATCCATTTCAGCCATGCACCAGTCACAGATGACCAGTTGCGGCAGATAACGCCGCGCCAAGGAGAGACCTTCTTGTCCAGTGGAAGCCACAAGGACATCAGCTCCCTCTCGACGCAAAAGGCGTTCCAGTACGGTCTGTAAAACGCGATCATCGTCAATCAGGAGAATACGCGTGGATGCAGTCATTGGTCAGTCCGCATTGCCCGCAAGGAAGACAAGACTCGTTCGTGTACAACGAGGAGCTCATCAATCAGGCTGTTCACTGAAGAAAGGTCATCCGAGCTTGATGCCAACTCAAGACGGCGACAAAGCTCAGCCAGGCCAAGAGCGCCCAGGGTGGCACTGGGTGAACGCAAAGCGTGGGCTGCCGCCCGCAGCTCGTTCAGATCAAGAGAATGACTGCACCGCCTGATGGAGGCGATCAATGCTGCGGAATCTTCCTCGTAAAAGGTGATCAGTTCATTCATCATGTCATCGGCGTCGCTGCCACCGATGGCGCGGAGCGCCTCCCAGGCCTGAAGGTCAATAGGGTCGCTGAACTCTGCCATCATTGGCGCTCGTGAAAGGTCTGTTGGTTGGGGGAGGTCGCCTCATCTTTCCACAGGCAGAAGCGATCAAAGGCAAGCCTTAGATCGGCAGGGCGAACTGGTTTGTTGAGAAAGTCATTCATCCCAGCAGCGATACACTCGGACTCATGGTCACCAAATGCAAAAGCCGTAAGGGCAATGATGTAGGGCTGATCAATGCTGGACGCACGCAGAAGCCTGGTCGCCTGAAGGCCGTCAACATCTGGCATCTGGAGATCCATGAACACCATGTCGATGCCACCCTGCAACACCCTCTCGACAGCTTGCTGGCCATTGCAAACGAATTCAGCGTGTTGGTTCAGTTTTTTAAGCAGCAACTCGAGAACTCTCTGATTGATTCGGTTGTCTTCTGCTACCAGGATACTGACTGATGGATACGTCTGGGTGGGAGAACGATGGTCGTCCTTCCAGATTCCAGACGAAGCAGAGTCACCGGTGTGCAGAAGAGGCAAGGAAACCGTAAAACAAGTACCCTTCCCAATCTCGCTTTCAACTTGGATCGTGCCACCCATCAGGCGACAAAGTCGGTCGCAGATGGTCAGACCAAGCCCGGTTCCCTGAAGTTGGCTGGAGTGATGAAGCCGCCCATGCTCCTGAGAAAAACTTTTGAACATCTTGGGGATGAACTCTGGAGATACTCCATGGCCACTGTCGATGACCTTGATAACAACCTGACCCTTCTTACCCTTCAGAGGTTGGTAACTGAGCTCTACGCGAACAAAGCCATCATCCGTAAACTTTATGGCATTATTGATTAGATTTAGAAGGATCTGTCTGATCCTTAGACTGTCACCCTGGAACTCGACGGGAAGCTCAGGAGACATGAGCACTTCCAGCGTCAGACCTTTCGCCTGAATGGATGCATCCATAATGCGTGCACATTCCCCAACAAGGTCCCCGATAGAGAATGGGTCCAGTCGAACCGATAGCTTCTTAGCCTCGATCTTCGAGAGGTCGAGAATATCGTTGATCAGTCTCAGCAGTAATTCGCCGCTGGTGTGGATGGTATGGACCAGCTCCGATTGATTCGGGCTGAGACTGGTATCCATCAACACATCTGTCAGGCCAATGATGGCATTTAAGGGCGTGCGAATCTCATGACTGATGGTGGAGAGAAAGACGCTCATTTCTCCAGTGGCCGCAAGCGCTTCATCCCTTGCCTGCCGCAGCTCAAGGGTTCGGGAAGCCACTTGCTTCTCCAGGCTGTCCCTGGAATCGGTGAGTTCGTCCTGAATCCGGGTGATGTCGCTGAGATCTCTGAAAACGAAGACCAACGAAGGATCTGGTTGGAGATTGACCGGAGACCAGCTGACCTCGACGACCTTGCGTGGTGGAACGGGCGAAAGGTCCCAGACAGTGCGCCCTGACCTGTTTCGAGCCCTGCCCAGCAGGTCGAAGACAGGCCCAGGTTGACCCTCCACGAACCGCTGTGGCAACAGTTCATCGATAGGCTTGCCCAGGCTATGGAGACGGGGCCGCGCCACCAGCCGATCAAAGGCACGGTTGGTCCATTCCACCAGTCCCTGAAAGTCCGTCAGGGCCAAGGCGTCTTCCACAGAGCCGAGGGCAGCCTCGAGGCGTCCGAGGGTTCGACGCAATTGCCCCAGCAGAACAATCTCCGTGCTGCTCTGGTTATTCAAGGGGCTTGAGTGTTGCAGCAAAGCTCCATGTCATGCCATGCCTTTCCGCAACGATAAAGTGTTCCGAAAGAATTTCTCGCTTGTCTTTGCAAACTGTCTTCAGTTTAAGCGGATGATTCAGTATCTCTGATTCACCCGTCATCCTGAATCTGGAGAAGCCAAGATGATGGGCGTCTTGAAAGGCAGAGGGAAGAATCAAACCCAGGGTATTGCCAATGAGATCCTCCGATGCCCAGCCGTAGACCTCTTGCATCAGATCATTGACCTCTTCAATCACTCCTTCCTGATCGGCCCTGACAAACGGCAGGGAACGCTGGCGAAGTTCATCAATCGTGATCATGGTGACATGCCCCCTTCCAAGGCTTGACTTTCGCTGGCTTGCCGAAACCGTATTTTAGCCTAGCCGGAAGTCGCCTTCAAAAGCTCTCTGTTCTTGAAGGAGGATTGGCTGCATGGAAGGACTGCCGCCCGATCATGAAGCCCTGAAGGATTGGTGCGGAAAGCGACCTTAACCCTCGTCAAAGAATGAATCAAAGAGGCTCACGGGAGCCCGACTGGGAGCCGAGGCGTCTCGCTCGAGGCATGGGTCCCTTGCCCATCGAGCCCCTACAAGGCAGGACGATTTGGTGGGGCTGGGCCCTGCAGAGAGAACGGTTCAGGTGCCCTCGTGCGCCTCCACCTCCTCTCCCACCGGAACATCCGCAAGGACATGATTCAGCCTATGGGTCCATCACTCGAAGCGGAACTTCTTGGTTCCCACGGTCATCAGAATCATCCGGATGCTGCTTCGATGGCTCCCTCGCTCAAGGAGGTGATCAGCACAGCCCGGGGGTAGCGGGCCTGCAGCTGGGGCCAGTGCACGTAGAGCAGGTCGAGGAAGGGCAGCACCAGCCGTGCCGAGAGGCTCAAGGTTTCGATGCGGGTGATCGATTCCACGAACACAGTCTTATGGCCGAGCAGCTTGCCGAGGATCAGGAACGGCACCGCCACGCCGGCGCCGGTAGAGAGGATCACATCGGGCCGCTGTCGCCGCAGGACGGTCCAGGCCAGCAGGGCATTGCGCAGCAGGTTGGGCAGGTGACGGTTGGTGGGGCTGTAGGCCCAGCTCACCTGTTCCCCCTCCAGCGCCTGACGGGTGGTGGCGGAGTCGAAACTCACCCAGCTGCGTTGGTGGAGGCGCCAGAACGGCTCCAGCTGGAACAGACCCTTGAAATGGCCCCCGGAAGAGCAGACGAGCAATAACTGCATGGTTCAGCCCCCTCGCGATGCAGAGGTGCTGGCCCGATGCCGGCTGGACTGCAGAGCGATCTTCAGACGCTGCATCAGCCCCGTGATCCGCATCATTGAATTCTCCATCAGCCTATAAAGGGCCTTAGGCAACAGAGTTCCCAGGTAACCAGCTGCCAAGGTGATCAGGGTGCGCAGCGGTTCCTCCCGCAGCAGAGCCGGATAGGTGCCCAGGGCCTGATGGCAGAGCTTGACGCCGAGACGAGGCTGGCCTTCGCGGATCGATCGGCGGGCCAGATAGCGAAGCTGGTAGGCCCGGGCCCGTAGGCCGTAGCGCTGGATCAGGTCGGGGGCGTAGCCGGCCGTCTTGTCGAGAACCCGCTGCCAGCTGGCGAACTGCTTCTCGATATTCGCCGAGAGGCCGCCGCTGCTGATCCGGTAAAGGGTGAGAGGCTCAGCAAGGCCTTCGATCGTCCATTGGGTCTGAAGCGAGATGCGCAGCCAGCATTCGATGTCTTCCGACTGACGGAAGCTGTCGTCGAACCAGTAGCTCTCTGGGGTGCCATAGAGATTGGCCTCGAAGCGAATCCCATCCAGCACCTCTCTGCGCATCACCACGCAGGAACCATTGCTGATCGGATTGCGGCAGAGAATCAGCTCGGGGGTGATGTGCTGCAGCGGCGGGGTCTGGTAGATGCCGAGGGGCTGGCCCTGGTCGTCGATAAAGGCCGATCGGGAATAGCTCACCCCCACCGCCGGATTGGCCTGCAGGTGCTGCACATGCCGCTCGATCTTCGCGGGAAGCCAGAGATCGTCGCTGTCGAGAAAGGCCAGGATCGCCCCGCTGGAATGGCGGATGCCGGTGTTGCGTGCCCCCGCCAGGCCGCGATTCTTCTGCGGCACGATCTGGATGCGGGGATCGCCGGTGCTGCGGCAGATGTCCACCCCGTCGTCGGTGGAGCCGTCGTCCACCACCAGGATCTCCAGGTTGGTGTACGTCTGGGCCAGCACCGATTCCAGGCTGGCGGCCACGGTGCGGGCCGAGTTGTAGAGCGGCATCACCACCGACACGAGCGGCTGGGCTTCCGTCTGGGGGGGTGGGTCGGATCGGGGCACAACGACGCTGGCGGAAGGGAGATGGCTGCAAAAACGCTGAGTCAGGGTCGAGGACCTGGCCCGGCCCGGCTGGATCGGCTCCCCAGTCTCAGCCAACGCCGCAGGGTCTGCAGGATCAGGCGCGTAAACACGGCCACGGCCGTGAGCCCGGTGCGTCGGGGCTGGCGGATCAGCAGCGTCCAATCGGAGCGGAGCGCACGGAGCATGTAATCGGCCCCCAGCGCTGGATCCCCCTGCAGCCGCAGAGATCGTCGGGCCAGGTAGCGGAGATGGACGGCCTGGGCCGACGCAAAGTGGCGCGCCACCAGTTGGGGCGCATAGCCGCGGGCTTCGGTGATCAGGCGCAGCCAGCCCCGCTCCATCCGCTCCAGGCTGGCGGAGAGGCCGCTGGCTGAGGTGCGGTAGTAGGTGAGCACCCGATCAATCGCTTCGATGCGCCAAAGGCCGGTGCAGGCCACCCGCAGCAACCACTCAAGATCCTCGGAGTAGCTCATGTCCTCCACGAATCCGCCTACCGCCTCGAACACCTCGCGCCGCAGCACCCAGTTCGACGTGGTGGTGGTGGGGTTTTCGCAGAGGAAATCCGCAGGGTTGAGGGGGACGCTGGGGTGGGAGGCGATTGTTCCGGTGGGGTTCCCCTCCGGGCTGAGAAATTCCACCCGGGCAAAGCTCACGCCCAGGCCGGCGTCGCCCTGGTGACGCTCCACATGAGCGCGTAATTTGTCCGGATGCCAGAGGTCGTCGGCATCGAGGAAGGCGATCAGGGGTGCCTGGCTAGCGGCCACCCCCCTGTTGCGGGTCCGGGAGACGCCGGCATTGGCCTGGCGCAGCACCTGGATGCGGGGATCTTCGCTGGCCATGGCGGTCGCGATCGCGGCGCTGTCGTCGCTGGAGCCGTCGTCCAGCACGATCAGTTCCCAGTCGGAGAGGCTCTGCTGCTGGACCGATTGCAGGGTGGCACGCAGCAGGGTGGCGCCGTTGTGGACCGGGATCACCACGGAAATCAATGGTGCTTTGGCGAGTGGAGTGATTGCGTTTGCCATGGCGCTCTCAGCTGCAGGCTGGTTGCTGATCCCGCCGCTGGCGGGGGGCCAACATCAGGGTGAACACGTGCAGGCCAAGCTGGGCCAACAGCCCCACCAGTGAGAGGACCGCAGGGAAAGCCATGGTCAGGTTCCGTTCCAGCTGAGACCGAAACAGCATCCGGGAGGCGGTATCAAAGAGCCGGGACTGGGCCGAGAGCGTGATCAGGATCAGGAAGGCAGCGGCCTCCACGGATGGCGGAAAGAACAGAATCGTCCTTGGGAGCTGTGCCAGGGGGAATGGAAGGCCTGGCCATGGCACGATCAGCCAGCCGATGTGCATGCTGCCGGCAACCCGATGGCAGCAGTGCTGCGACATGGCGTGCGGCACCAGAGACATCAGGCTCATGAAAACTCATCCAGAAGGTGGCTCCAGGCGTCCATGTAGTCACTCCATGCACTCCGGGCGGAGTATCGCCCCGCCGCCGACCAGGCGCTCCGCTGCTGGTCTGTGCTGCTCAACAGGGCCTCAAGGGCGGCCGCCAGGTCAGCGTCCGACTCCCCCTTTACCACCAGACCGCAGGAACCAACCTGGGAGGATGCGCTCCCATCAGCCGAGTCCAACACCTGTTCAGGCAGCCCATCCACATCACTCACGATCACGGGCCGTCCAGCCGCCCGTGCCTCCAGGCAGACATTTCCCCAGGGCTCCCAACGGGAAGGAATCACGACGGCATCCACCTGGCCCAGGAGTGCGGGGATGTCCTTGCGCGCACCAAGAAGCTCAACACGCGGATCGGCAGAAGCCAGTGCTTCAAGCTCCCCCTTCTGGGGCCCCTCGCCGACGAGCAGCAGCCGCAGTCCACCGTCCGGAAGCAGGCGCAGAGCCCTCAGCAGGCGGTCAAAGCCCTTCTGAGTGGTGAGCCGCCCGTACGCCAGCAAGGTGAGGGGGCGTCCTTCTGCCGGAGGAGGTGAGGGGAGCACCAGGAAATCATCAACCGTCCGGGAGGAGAGCAGAACTCGACTCCGGGACGCGGAGATCAGATGGGCTGTCTGCAACCAGCTCCGCTGCGCACGTGAAACGGCCACCACCTGCTCCATGGCGGCATAGGAGAGACGCAGCATGGTGCGGAAGCGGAGGGTCGAAGGCACGTTGTGCCGTTCAAAGCCTGCGCAGTAGTGGTGTTCAAACAGGATCTGCCGGCGTGCCCGATGGCGGATCAGGCTTGGCAACCCCTTCCAGGAGCAGGCTTTGTGCCAGATCAATAGATCCGGATTCCAGTCCGCCAGTGTGCTGTTCACTTCCTCCGAAGCGACCATCGCAAAGCGATGCCGTTCACCGAGAGGTGAGCATGCAAGCATCTCCAGGCTGGGCCGGATACCGCAGATTTTTCCTGTGCCACCAGTCGCCAGAACGTGAAGAACCTTCATGATGAGGTGTTGATCAGGCTGATGGCCGGTGGTGGCTACAGGTGCGGGCCAGGAACATCAGGGCCTTCGGAAAGGATAGTCGCACGCTTGGCTAGACCCAGGAATCTTGGGGATGGATCTTTTGTATGCAACTTTTTGAAAGACGATGGAACAGTTGAGAAAGCTGTTTGTTAGCTTCAATGGGAGGAAGCAGCATGGGATGCTGAATTCGGAGGGGTTCACACTGTTGAACCCCATTGGAAGCGCGTGATCATTGGGGTTGGGTACGCGCTAAGTGCCTGAAGGCCAATCGAGACGCATAGATCGTAAACAGAGGCAAGCACAACCAGTGACTGAGCAAAACGGCGATCGCAACACCAATGGCCTGCCATTGAACCCCGATGAACAAGGCAACAGCAAAAAAGCAGGTAAAGATAATATTCCAGGTCAAATCCCATTCTGTCTTGTTGATAGCGATTAGCAACTGGGATGCGGCATCAGCGAATGGGCGCGGAATGGCTGACAGACAAATGATGATCAAAATGGGAATGGCGCTATCCCATCGGGAACCAAATATAATCGGCACATAGAACGGAGCCAAGGTAGATTGCAAAAGCACAAGGGGTACGATGGCAGAACCCATTACTTTCAGGCTCTGAAAATAGCGAGCTCTAAAGTCTGCCAGATTATCGCGAGCTTCACACAAGTGAGACAAGACGGACGCCTTGGTTGCATTCATAATGCCTAAGCTAATGCCAGCTCCAGCGTTGAAGGCAAAGTAATACACACCCAGAGCTTCAAGGCTCAGGAAGCGACCTACAATCAAGTAGTCGAGGTTACTACGAAGGGTTTGCAACAGCTCCACTCCTAAGATAGGGCCACCAAAACCCATAAGCTCCCGCCAGTGTGTAGCCGTAGGCTTGCCGTGGGGTCTCCAATGATGATTTTTCAGCATCACAACAAGCCAGATGGGAGCAACGAGAACCTTCGGCAGCACGATTGCCCAAAGGCCAAAGCCTGAAATCGCAAGTATGGCAGATAGTATATTATCAGTAGATACTTGAGCAAGCTGCGCTAAAGCAATGATCTTAAACCTTCCCTCGCGCTGAATAAGGGATGCTTGAACCAACCCCATGGGAATGATGAGTAATACCAGTCCTAAGACACAAATTGGCACGATGACACGTTGATCTTGGTAAATCCAGCTGACGACAAAAGCCGTTAGCACCTGGACGCAAAACAAACCAGTAAAAAGCAGCCAATTCAACCAGTAGGCTTCCCGTGATAATCCTTCTACGTGCTCAGAATCGGCCTGGATGAGCTTCGTACCAATCCCGTTACGGGTAAAGACCAAGACAAACTCATTGATTGTCATCACCAAGGCCGCCAAGCCATAATCTTCCTTGGTCAGAAAACGAGCCAGGATTATGGTGGCCAAGAGCCGCGAGATACGGATCATTGCCGTTGATCCACCAAGCCAGCCTACGTTGCGCAGAAAAGGGCTATCTGCGTCTCGAAGCTTTCTTTTGAACCATGTGATTGGCATGTTATTGAATGAAAAGACTCATACTTCTCCAGGAGGTGAGATTAATAGAGATACTTGGCATAAGGTGTATTGATTAATCCCTGATGAAGCTCATCGTAGTTCTCGATCAAATCTTGCAGATTATCAGAGGATAATTTTCGCTGGCGACTGGTTACGGCGATGGGTTCAACGCCTAAGAACTCAAAAGCCTGGCGACGAAATTGCGCCTGAGACTCTGGGGATGCAAATAGATCTTCATAAGAGATTCTAAGGAGGTGACCTGAGTCGACATGGCTAAGGATGTCCTCACGCTGCAAGACTTCCTTTTCAGCATTGGCCAGAACTGCGAGAACATCGGATGGATCTACCCAAATTCTTGCGCTTCTAGCCTGTGAGACAGTTTTGCCATCCTGAGTCATTTCAGATGACACCACCCGAGTTGTTCGCATCACCTCTAGGGATAGATGCTGTTTGAGCAGATTCTGGCGATAGAGATAGATGATGTAGAGGTCTGGATTGCTTTTAAAAAAGTCCAGTAAACCATATTTTAGAAGCGTATGGTGAAAGTCTTTGATTCCAACGGAGCTGATCTGTCGATAGCATTTAAACCGAATCGGTTTGCGACGCCTAAAGTTCTGATAAGCGTAGTAGCATTGAGATAGATAAAAGAAGAGTTGGCTAGAGTAAATAAGTTTCAAGTAGGCCATATCTGGCTTCTTTCTCATCAGTGCATGATAGATTTTGTGGGGCTTTGTCCAATCCCCCAGGACTTCACCATAGTTCACCAAGTGAGGATGCTGATTGAATAGATCAACCAAAAAGTTGCTGCCGCTTCTGGCCTCGGTGTAGATAAAGTGTTTCTTCATCATCAGAAAGGATAGAACCGAAGGACTCTTTAAACAAGAGATGGGAGATAGCTTACGCCTTCCCCCGTTGCCAGGATGGGGGTAGTCACTAGGAGCATAGCGCCGAGAATCAACTTGGCTACCTCAATTTCCAACACGTGACCTTTAGAACCGGATCACCAGGTTGGGTCAAGAGATAACTTCACTATCGTTTCTCACAGATCTTATCTTGGCTGTTCACAACCAACTGCACTGATTAAATGCCTGACGGGGAAGACTGGAACAGTCTGTTGGTGCCCTCCGTTGATGAGCCAAAACCGCTGACATCGTCGGCCCTAGTCGTTCTTCTAGGCCAACGGGGTGTTGTGGACCCCGCTTGGCTGCGCTAGGGTATTAATTCAGAAGGCCTCCTGAAGATTCCGCAAACGTCACGCAGGCCGCAATCCACAGAACCTGACATTCATGCATAGCGGTAGCTCGCATGTTTAGACAACTGATTTTTGCCCTGCTGCTCTCGATGCTGTGCCTTCCGGCGAGGGGTGCAAAAGCCCTCCCAGTGTCCCCCGGAGATCGGGTCAAGGTCACGATTCCAGAGGGTGAGGAGTTCAGCGGTATCTTTGAGGTTAATCTCAATGGAGAGCTTGAACTCCCCTTTATTCGGGGAATTCCTGTTGCAGGTCTTGAACCCTACCAGCTTCAAGAGCGTATTTACCAAGCCCTGGTTAGGGATGGCTATTTTCAGCCATCGTATCTGAAGGTGAGTGTCAACGTGGTTCAGTGGGCGCCAGCAGAGGTGTTTGTCAGCGGATCCACCTTCCAACCCGGCCGTGTCCTGATCAATGAATGGACGCCTTCTGAGCAGACGACGGCTCCTGTTGCCCAAGGCGGCCAGGGTGCATTCAATCGCTTTCTGTCCGTAGCGCTTCGTTCCGCTGGCGGATTGCTGCCCACAGCCAATGTGTCGGCGGTGGAGCTGATTCGTGGTCAACAGCGCCGGGTGCTTGATCTCAGTGGGGTCTTCACCGGTGAACCCTTCAAGGATGTGCCACTGATCTCCGGAGATCGGGTGGTGGTACCCGATACGGGACAGGAAAATCCCTTGATTGTTCGGCCGTCGCAGATCACGCCAGTGGGCGTGAAGATCTACATCTCCAATCTCACGGAACCCGCCAACAGCAACGCCACCTCAGCCATCGGTCGGGATGCCACCTCGTTCCCCTATGGCTCCCGCTTCTCCCATGCTGTGGTCTCCGGTAACTGTGCCGGTGGCACAATACTGACCAATGCCTACCGCCGTGCCGTACTGGTGAGGGTGGACGCCACCACGGGCAAGACCACCACCCTCGACAAGGGTGTGGAAGAATTGTTGCGACGCTCCAGCAGTAACGAGAACAATCCTTATCTCATGCCGACGGATGCCGTGGCCTGCTACGACTCGGCCGTTGTGAACTTCAGCGGTGTTCTTCGCATCCTGGACCAGATCATCTCTCCTGGTGTTCTTCTCTACGACCTCTTTACTCCCTGAGCAGAACGTGGCTTTTCCTCCTCCCCGTCTGCCAAGACTCCCCACTGTGCGGATGCCCTCTTTCGTTGGCAAGGGAAGTCGATTGGTTACGGATCAATTCCGCAATCTTCCTGGTCTACAGCTGCCCCATCCCAGGCGTTGGTGGCAGGGACTGAGTCGTACAGATAAGCTTCGCTGGAGCCGCTACATTCTGGTGAGTGGCAGTACAAACTGTTTGATCTGGGGCTCCAGCATTCTTTTTCTAACCCTTTCCAAGCCCGTTTACACCAGTTCCTGGGCATTGATTCTTCCTGGAAGTGTCAATGCCGTAAATGTTAATTTACCGGAGATTGGCCAGGCTTCTGCAACAAGTGGCTCTGGCGGAGGAGCTTCGTCTACGTTTGATCCTCGCGCCAATTACGAATATATCTTTGCCAGTGAACAAGTGATAAGCCAGGCAGCAAAGAATGCCAACCTCCCGACAGATAGATTCGATGAACCAAGAATCAAGAATATTGACAATACTACAATTATGCAGATTGAGGTGACGGGTCCATCTCCCGAAGAGGCTCGCAAGAAGTCCTATGCCCTCTACGATGCCTTGCGCCAGAGGCTCAACGAGCTTCGTTCCAGTGAAATCAAGCAGCGGGAGGTTCCTACTCAAACAATCCTGCGAGATTCACAAGCCAAGCTGGCTACGGCACAAAGGAAGGTTTCAGCTTACAAGTTGAGCTCTGGAATCAATTCGCTTGAGCAAGTGGAGGCTCTATCCACGAATATCGAGCAACTCCGTCGTGATCGTGCACAGTTTGCGTCCCAGCAAGCGCAGGCCGAAGGGAAGGCGCAGAAGCTGAGTCGAAACCTGGGACTGACGGCTGCGGAGGCCGCGGATGCCTTCAAGTTACAAGTGGACCAGATCTTTCAGCAAAATCTGAAGGACTACAGCGAAGCCACTGCGATCCTAAAAGTTGAGAGCTCGAAGTTCGGTCCGAACCATCCACGCATCCGGAAGGAGGTGAAGCGCCAACAGTCGGCTGAGCAGGCTCTCCAGCGTCGTGCCCGTCAGCTGCTCGGTCGACCACTGGCCGCCAACATCCTCAGTCGACTGGCCCTCTCCTCAAGCGGCTCCGGTCGTGACGCTCTCTTCCAGTCTTTGGTGACGGACCAGTCAGCCGCCACCGGCGCGGCCGCCCAGGTGCGCAAGCTGGATGAGCAGATCGCCTCGCTGGAGGGTCGACTGCGCTGGATGTCCCAACGCCAGTCCGCCTTAGAAAGTCTGCTGCGAGACGAACAGATCGCTCAGGCAGTCTTTGCCTCCACCCTGGCGAAGATTGATCTCGGGCAAGGGGATTTATTCGCGGCCTTTCCGCTTGTGCAGCTTGCCGTTGAGCCTAGCTTGCCGGAGAAGCCCACATCTCCAAAGAAGGGTCTGGTATTAGCCGGTTCTGCGTTCGGATCAATCCTCACCACCGTGGGGCTATGGATTCTCTGGATCCGCAAACCATGGGTCAAGCGGATCGCCAACTTTATCTCCACCTGAGCACTGCTGGTATCGATGGGGATCAAATTCTGGAAAAGACGCAGCGAGCCTTCCGATCTGCAGCCTGAAAACTGGCCAGAGCGTTTGGTGTGGTGGTCAATCGTATTGACATACCCTGTCTGGTTAACCGGTGGGCTCTATGTTGTTGGCTCTGTTCTGGGCTGGTTACTTCTTGGATGCCTGATTGTGATGATCCTGGCCAGGATGGATCATCCAGATGAGTATGACGAGATCGTGATATCGCCAGTGATCTGGCTATGGATTATCGGCATGGTGTTTATGGAGGTGGCCCTGATTGGCGGCCATGTGGATTTTAATCTTGGCACCGGAATGATCATCAAATCGACGATCGGCTGGGCCAAGGGATGGGCGGGACTGGCCCTTTATCCTCTGGCTGGCTGCCTGAAGATCCGGACCGGAATCATCAGCAGGGCTGTCTGCATGGTTGGGCTGCATACACTCATCATCGTGCCATTCCTACTCATCACTCCATCTCTCCATCTTCCAGAAATCTTATATGTTTCACCGCTGCGGGCAGTCGGCGGACCGGGTGATTCCTTCTTTGATGTTCCACTCTACGAAATCGATCACACAACTGGAGATCTTCGCTGGAGACTGTTCACTCCTTGGGGGCCAGCCCTTGGATTTGTTGGCAATGTCTACTTCATGATTTGCCTTCAAGAAGAGAATCGGAATTGGAAGATACTTGGAATGGCTGGTGCCATCGTGATGTGTTTTATCTGCAAGTCTCGTCTGGCTCAGGTTTGTATTATCCTCATTCCAGCAGTTACCACTCTGATTGGTAGAATCCGCCGCCCGGTTACCCTGATAGGCCTTGGAATGGTTTCCTACCTTGGTGGCATTCTCGCGCCAATGCTGTTGACGGCGGCCAGCAATTTCTGGGAAGATTTCAAAGGTGCGCGAGCCGACTCGACCCGCGTACGGTTCGCTCTTAAGCGTATCGCTTATCGACGCTGGGAGGAAGAAGCCCCCATCTGGGGTCATGGCATCGTTGAGTCTGGCCCGCATCTGGTTGAGTTCATGCCAATCGGTTCTCATCACACATGGGCTGGTGTTCTCTTCGTCAAGGGGATCGTTGGCTTTTTTGCTTTGGTCGTGCCCATGGCCGCCACGATCATCGATCTGATCTTACGGGCCTCTAATCCCCGTTATCAGTTGGGTAAGGTTGGTCTGAGCATGATCGTGATTTTGCTGATGTATACTTTTGGAGAGAATCTAGAAATCCTTGTTTATCTCTACTGGCCTGGCATGATTATCATGGGGATGGCTCTTCAGGAGAAAAAGGCCCCACTTTCGAGTTCGCCTGCTCCTCTTGAGTCAGTTTAATCCTACGAACTGGTTCTTGAAACTGAACCCAACGCCTGGCTTAAGTCCGTCAACATGCAGTGGTAGCGCCGCATCATACTCCGGACCTATGGCAAGATTGAGGAAAAATCCGAGACGCTGGCCTTCTAGCGAATCAGCAGCGGCGGATTCTCGTCAGCACGAGAGCAACCCAGCCGGACGTCGTTGGCCGTTGGGATTTCAGGGCCTGCAACAATCTGCTGCGGTAGCCGGCTCGGCGCGCCACAACCGTCAACGGCACCTGCTGGAAGAGGTGGGACAATGAACCTTCATCAGGTCTTCTCTACCGGCGGACACCTTAAGTGTGTAGTCCCACCAGGTTGTTCAGCTGACGATTGGGTGTGAGGTCGCCAGGGTCGGGGTGTCACCGCCCGTCCCAAGACCTCACCCCCCATGCATAGCCACCCACTGGCCCGTCTGACGCCGATC
>NZ_JAYGHY010000065.1:0-14556 GCF_034931305.1 Cyanobium gracile UHCC 0281
TGGCAGCACCGAGGCGCGATCCACGCCCAGGCCCCCCAGCGTCAGCGACGCCCCGGCCTCCGCGGCGCCCGCCGGCCCCAGCCGTGCCCCCGGCGACCCTGCACCCACGGTTTCGGTGCCCTACCGCGTGCTGCACCGCCCCGAGGGCGGAGCCCCCAGGCCCTTCCGTCCCGAGCCGGCCGCAGTGTCGCGCCCTGCGGCCGTGGCCACCGTTGATGACGACTGGGGCGATGGCGACGGTGAGGAGTGGTGAGTCCCGTCTCCGCGCACACCTGAGGCTGGAGAACGCTGCCTAAAGTCCCCACACCAACGCGCCCAGGGATCGCTCCGGTGACCGAGACCCCCAGCAACACGCCCGCCCCTGTCGCCACCACGCCGGAGGCGAAGACAGCAGCCCCGAAGGCGAAGCCCCCCGCGCCTGAAGACAAGCCCTTCGAGGCATTCGTGCCGGAACTGCTGCTGCCGGCCCTGATCAAGGAGATCGAGGCCTACGGCGGTCCCTCGCCTGAGCTGGTGTTCGAGCAGGGCGCCATGCCGGTGGTGGGGGCGGACTGCTGGATGGTCCGCGGCCGGCTTCCCGGCGAGCGACGGTTCTGGCTCTGCTTCACCCAGCCGGACATCAGCTCCGCCAAGACCATCGCCCTGACGGAAGGGGGGGGCAGCCCCAGCCTGCTGGAGTCGTTCCTGATCGATGAGAAGAAGATGACCCTCCAGTTGCTGGTGTCGCGACTCGTGCAGCGCCTCAACGGCCAGAAGTGGCTCGGCCCCAACTGAGCTGCCGAACCCCTCGCTGGCTTCACATCCGCGGCTTCACATCCGGACCGATCGCGGGGATCGATGCCTACGATGGCGGCCGAGCTCTCTGAACGTCCAGCGCGATGGTGCCTCCCACCACCCAAGCCCCCACCGCCCCCCGGGTGGGCACCCCTGATGCCCCGGCCATCAAGGACCCGGTGAAGGACACGATCCTCACCCCGCGCTTCTACACCACGGATTTCGACGCCATGGCGGCGATGGATCTGCGGCCCAACGAAGTGGAACTGGAGGCCATCTGCGAGGAGTTCCGCAAGGACTACAACCGCCACCACTTCGTTCGCGACGACCAGTTCGAAGGCGCCGCCGACAAACTCGATCCGGAAACCCGCCGGGTGTTCGTCGAGTTCCTCGAGCAGAGCTGCACCTCGGAGTTCTCCGGTTTCCTGCTCTACAAGGAACTCAGCCGCCGCATCAAGGAGCGCAACCCGCTGCTGGCGGAATGCTTCGCCCACATGGCCCGCGATGAAGCCCGCCACGCCGGCTTCCTCAACAAGGCCATGGCTGATTTCGGCCTCCAGCTCGACCTTGGCTTCCTGACGGCCACCAAGGCCTACACCCACTTCCAGCCCAAGTTCATCTTCTACGCCACCTACCTCTCCGAGAAGATCGGCTACTGGCGCTACATCGCCATTTACCGCCATCTCGAGCAGCATCCCGAAAGCAAGATCTTCCCGATCTTCAACTTCTTCGAGAACTGGTGTCAGGACGAGAACCGCCACGGCGATTTCTTTGATGCCCTGATGAAGGCCCAGCCGGACACGGTGCGTGGCTTTACCGCCCGCCTCTGGTGCCGTTTCTTCCTGCTGGCCGTTTTCGCCACGATGTATGTGCGAGACGTGGCCCGCAAGGAGTTCTACGAGGCCCTCGGGCTTGATGCCCGCACCTACGACAAGTACGTGATCGCCAAGACCAACGAGACCTCCGCCCGGGTGTTCCCCGTGGTGCTCAACGTCGAGCACCCCGAGTTCTACGAGCGGCTGGAGAAGCTGGTGCAGAACAACGCTGCCCTGGCCGAGGCCGACCGATCCGGCGCCTCCGCTCCCGTGCGGACCCTGCGCAAGCTGCCCCACTGGGTCGGCAACGGCGTTCAGATGGCGCGCCTGTTCCTGATGGCGCCAATCCGCAGCGAGCGCTTCCAGCCCGCCGTGCGCTGAGCCGACCCGCCAGAATCGGCCCAGTTCTTCTTTCGCCGCTTGGTCGTCTCCCCTCCCACCGGCGCCCTTGCCGCCACCGAGCGGTCCGCATCGCCTGCGGCCCTCGGTGATCCCGCCTGGCGGACCGTCCTGGAACCTCTACTGGCCGGTGGCCGATCGGCTGGTGCCGATCTTGTCGAGGTGTTCCTGGAGCGCTCCGACCACCTCGGCCTGCTCGCCGAGCAGGACAGCATCACCAGCGTCAGTCCCGCCTTCGGTGCCGGGGCCGGATTGCGGGTCTTCCTGGGCGATCGGGACGGCTTCGTGTCCACCAACGACCTGAGCGCCGCCGGCCTGCGGGCCGCCCTGGAGCAGGCCCTCGGCATGCTGGGGCTGGTGCTGCCGGTGCAGGCCGGTGGCCGCTTCGATGGCCTGCCGGAGCTGCGGGATTTCGCCGCCACCAAGGAGGGTTGGCTGCACACCTGTCCCTCCCTGGCCGAAGCCACGGGCCGGCTGCTTGAGGGCACCGACCGGCTGCTGGCCCATGGCCAGCACCTGCAGGTGCGCCGGGGCAGCTACGCCCGCGATTGGCAGGAAGTGCTGGTGGCCGCCAGTGACGGCACTTTCGCCCGCGATGTGCGCCTGCACCAGTCGGTGGGTCTCAACGTGCTGGTCGCCGACGGTGACCACCGGGCCAGCCTGGGGAGGCGTTATGGCACCTCCGACAGCCCCGACGACCTGCGCCACTGGGACGCGGAAGCCGCCGCCGTCGATGTCTGCAGCAGCGCCGGCACCATGCTGCGGGCCGACTATGTCGAGGCCGGCCAGTTCCCCGTCGTGCTGGCCAACCGTTTCGGCGGTGTGATTTTCCACGAAGCCTGCGGCCACCTGCTGGAAACCACCCAGGTGGAGCGGGCCACCACCCCCTTCGCCGACATGGTGGGTCAGCCGATCGCCCACGAGGCCCTCACCGCCGTCGATGAGGGCCTCACCGCCGGCGCCTTCGGTTCCCTTTCGATGGACGACGAGGGCATGGAACCCCAGCGCACGGTGCTGATCGAGAACGGCATCCTGCAGCGCTTCCTCAGCGATCGGGCCGGCGAACGCCGCACCGGCCACCCGCGCACCGGCAGCGGCCGTCGCCAGAGCCATGCCTTCGCCGCCGCCAGCCGCATGCGCAACACCTACATCGCCGCCGGGCCCCACAGCCCGGAGGACCTGATCGCCTCGGTCGACAGGGGGCTGTACTGCAAGTCGATGGGCGGCGGCAGCGTCGGCCCCACGGGCCAGTTCAACTTCGCTGTCGAGGAGGGCTACCTGATCGAGAACGGAAGCCTCACCCGGCCGGTGAAGGGCGCCACCCTGATCGGGGATGCCAAGGAGGTGATGCCCCGCATCTCGATGTGCGCCAATGATCTGGAGCTGGCCGCCGGCTTCTGCGGTTCGGTCAGCGGCAGCATCTTCGTCACCGTGGGCCAGCCGCATATCAAGGTCGACACCATCACCGTGGGAGGACGCTGAGCATGGAGAGCACCGAATCGCTCACCGCCAGCCTCGACGCCGAGGTGCTGCGCCAACGGCTCGCCAGCCTGGCCCTCGCCGAGGGCGTCCGCCGCTGGGACCTGGGCGCCTCCTGCAGCACCGATACCTCTGTGCAGGTTGACCGGGGCGAGGCCAAACAGATGAAGGGCGCCCAGCGCAGTGCCATCACCCTGCGGGTCTGGAACGACGACGGTCTGGTGGGCATCACCAGCACCTCCGACCTCTCCGATGCCGGCCTGGCCCGGGCCCTGGCCGGCGCCCGCGACGCCAGTGCCTACGGCAATGTCGATGAGATCCCTGATTTCTCCCCCCTGGCCACGGCCCCGCTGCCGGTGCTGGAGCAGCCCCTCAGCACACCGCTGAGCATCCTCACCCTGCTCGACACCCTGCGGGATGCAGAGCGCGACCTGCTCGGCCTCCATCCGGCCATCGGCACGGTCCCGTACAACGGCCTGGCCCAGCGCAGCAGCGACCGGCTCTACATCAACAGCGACGGTGCCTGCCGCCAGCAGCGGCTCAGCACGGCCTCCCTCTACCTCTATGCCCGGGCCGAAGAAGCGGGCCGCAAGCCCCGCAGCAGCGGCGCGGTGCGGCTGGCCTACGGCGCCGCCGACCTTGATGTGGCCGGCTGTGTGCAAGAGGCGGCGGAGCGCACCATCGCCCACCTCGATTACGCCCCCATCGCCACCGGCCGCTACACCTGCGTCTTCAGTCCGGAGGCGTTCCTCGATCTGATCGGCGCGTTCAGCAGCCTGTTCAATGCCCGCGCCGTGCTCGATGGCGTCAGCCTCAGCCGGCGTGAGTCCCTGGGCGAGCAGCTGGCCGTCCCTTTCCTGTCCCTGCACGACAACGGCCTGCACCCGGCCAATGTGGGTGCGGCCGCCTTCGACGGGGAAGGCACCCCCACCCGCCGGCTGTCCCTGGTGGAGGGGGGTGTGCTGCGCCACTTCCTCCATTCGGAAGCCACGGCGCGGGCCTTCGGGGTGTCTCCCACCGGCCATGCGGGCCTCGGGGCCAAGGTTTCGGTGGGTCCCGACTGGTTCGAGATCGGACCCACCCCCGGCAGCGGTGGCGGTGCCCCCGGTCTGGATCGCTTCGTGGCCGGTGCCAGCGGTGATGCGCGCGGCCTGGTGGTGATTGATTCCCTCTCGGCCCTCCATGCAGGGGTGAAGGCCAGCCAAGGCTCCTTCTCCCTCCCCTTCGACGGCTGGCTGGTGCAGGACGGCGTCCCCCGCTCCATCGAGGCGGCCACCGTGGCCGGCGACATCCGCACCCTGCTCAAGGCCATCCTCGGCTTCGAGGGTCCCGCCAAGGTGACCCCCGATGGCCTCTGCCCCCACGTCTGGGTGGAGGGTCTCTCGATCACCGGCGACGCTTGAGGATCCTGTTCTGGGGCACTCCGGCCTACGCCGTGGCCAGCCTCGATGCCCTTCGGCAGGCCGGCCATGCGTTGGTGGGGGTGGTCAGCCAGCCCGACCGCCGCCGCGGTCGGGGAAAGTCCCTGGTGGCCTCGGCCGTCAAGCAGCGGGCCCTGGGCCTGGGCCTGCCGGTGTTCACCCCCGAGCGCATTCGCCGGGATCTGGTCTGCCAGCAGGAGCTGGCGACCCTGGGGGCCGACGTCTCGGTGGTGGTGGCCTTCGGCCAGATCCTGCCGCCGGCCGTGCTGGCCCAGCCCCCCCTGGGCTGCTGGAACGGCCATGGCTCCCTGCTGCCCCGCTGGCGGGGTGCGGCCCCGATCCAGTGGTCCCTGCTGGAGGGGGACGCCGAGACCGGCGTCGGCATCATGGCGATGGAAGAGGGCCTCGACACCGGCCCGGTGCTGCTGGAGCGGCGTCTGCCCATCCCCCTGCTGCAGAACGCCGGCCAGCTGGGGGAGCGGCTGGCCCAGCTCACCGCCGAGCTGCTGGTGGAGGCCCTGCCGCGCATCGAGGCGGCGGGCCCCGGAGCGGAGGCGGAACGCCTTGCCCGTCTGGGGGTGCGGCCCCAGGCCGGCGACATCAGCCATGCCCGTCAGCTCAGCAAGGAGGACACCCTGGTGCGCTGGGACGCCTCGGCCCTGGCCATTCACCGCCGGGTGATGGGACTCCATCCCCAGGCGTCCTGCCCCTGGGGGGACGAGCGGCTGAAGCTTCTGGCCACCGAGCCCCTGGTCAGCCGCCTCGCCGACCAGCTCACTCCGGTGGGCGCGGTCCTGGCGGCCCGCTGGGGTGGTGAAGCCACGCCAGCCGTGGATCCAGGCACCGTGCTCGAGCTGGTGGAGGGGGAGGGACTCGTGCTGGCCAGCGGCGGCTGCCCCGTGCTGCTGCGCCAGGCCCAGCTGCCGGGACGCCGGGCCAGCGAGGGGCAGGCCCTGATCCAGCAACTGGGACTGGTTCCCGGTCAATGCATCGGTGTTAATACTCCCTGAAGCGCCCGTTGGGCAACACTTGTTGACGTTTTGTTCCCTTAAGGGCGTCTCAGTGTTGGACGGTAGCTAGAGGGACTAGACCAAATCCAGTGATCGGATGCGGATGTCATGGCCAGCGACCTTTCCTTCGTCAACAGCACCGGCTCGGGATGCCAGATCTTCCGAGACCGGCTGGGGTGCTACGTGGTGAGCCACGAGCTCAGGCCTGGCCAGCGGGCGGTACGACCCACCCTGGCCGGCGCCTACGCGGCCTGCCAGGGATGGGAGCCCCGCTTCCAGGCGGAAACGGCCGGTGGGGGTGGATGAGACGGCTGTGAACGGCCCAGCGGCCCAAGGGGCTGCCTCAGCCTGCGGTGCCGCTGCTGGAGGCGAGCTCTTCGGGCTGGCGACGGTGCAGTTCGTGCAGCCCCTCCAGCTGGTTGTGGACGGCCACCAACTGGTCACGGATGTGGCGGCTGTTGTCGATGCGTTCCAGGGCGAGGAGCATGCCTTCGATCTGGGCCTTGCAGTCGATCAGCACGCGGCACTGGGTGGATCCGGGTTCGTAGGGCATGTCAGAAAGAGGCTGATCGTCAGTTCAACGTAGGGCGGCAGCGAAGGTTGTCACAACCATGGCCGTTCCACGGGCAGCTCAGCGGGAGCCGGTGCGGCGCCGACCCCGCTCGTGGCCCTGGCCCTGGCGGGGCCCCTGGCTTCGGCGGCCCCGGCCGCCGCTGAGATCCAGCGGTGGGGCGGACAGCACGGTGGGTTCGAAGCCCGACACCTCCTGACGGGGCAGGGGGGAGCCGACCAGGCGCTCGATGGCCCGCAGCAGCTCATGCTCTTCGGCCGCCACCAGGGAGATCGCATGGCCGTTCTGGCCGGCCCGGCCGGTGCGGCCGATGCGGTGCACATAGTCCTCAGCCACGTTGGGCAGGTCGAGGTTGACCACATGGGGCAGCTGGTGGATGTCGATGCCGCGGGCGGCGATGTCGGTGGCCACCAGCACGCGCACCTCGCCGCTCTTGAACTCCGCCAGTGCCCGGGTGCGCGCCCCCTGGCTCTTGTTGCCGTGGATCGCCGCCGCCCCCAGCCCCTCCTTCTCAAGCCGCTCCGCCAGCCGGTTGGCGCCGTGCTTCGTGCGGGAGAAGACCAGCACCTGGCGCCAGTCGTTGCTGCGGATCAGATGGCTGAGCAGATCCCCCTTGCGGTCCATGTCGCAGGGATGGATCACCTGCTCCACCAGGGGTGCGGCCTGGTTCTCGGGAGTGGCCTGGAGCTGAACCGGGTTGTGCAGCAGGCCAGTGGCCAGCCGCCGGATCTCGCTGGAGAAGGTGGCCGAGAACAGCAGGTTCTGGCGCTTCGCCGGCATCAGCGACAGGATCCGGCGGATGTCGCGGATGAAGCCCATGTCGAGCATCCGGTCGGCCTCGTCCAGCACCAGGATCTCGACCCGGTCAAGCCGCAGGGCGTTCTGCTGGTGCAGGTCCATCAGCCGGCCAGGGGTGGCCACCAGCACGTCGGCGCCCTTACGCAGCCGCTGCATCTGGGGGTTGGCGCTCACCCCACCAAAAACGACATCGGAGCGCAGATCCAGGTAGCGGCCGTAGGCGGTGACGCTGTCCGCCACCTGGGCCGCCAGCTCCCGGGTGGGGGTCAGCACCAGGGCGCGCACCACACCGGCGCGGGCGTGGGGTCCGTGGCGCAGCCGCTCCAGCATCGGCAGGGTGAAACCGGCCGTCTTGCCGGTGCCCGTCTGGGCGGCAGCCATCACGTCGTGACCCGCCAGCACCGCCGGGATGCACTGCAGCTGGATCGGGGATGGGCTGCTGTAGCCCTTGGCGGCCACGGCCTTGAGAATCGGCTCCGACAACCCCAGAACGGCAAAATCCGTCGCCAGTCCAGCCACCGGCGGATTCAGCCCGGTGGCGGTGTGGCTCGGGGTGAGCGGTTCAGGGGTGGGGGCGGAACCGTTGCCGCTGGGTCGGCTCCGGATGACCTTGGCCTGGGGCCTGGAGGAAGGGGCGGTGATCGGGCGCGAAGACAGAGTTGGCCCCCAGCCTAGGACCGGCTGGTGGCGCGATCGCTTCAGCGGGGGCTGCGGTGGCTGCAGCGCTCGCAGGGTCCCTCGGGCAGCACGGCGCAGCGCAGCAGGGGGCTGCGGGCGTTGAAGCGGCAGTGGGGGTCGCCGATCACCCAGCGCCCGTCCCACCAGTGGGCATCGGCTGGTTGCTGCTGGGATTTCACCTGCAGCGCCACGGCCGTCAGTTCGTAGCGGCCCTGCCGCAGCCGGTAACGGTGGCGTCGCTGCAGCACCAGAAAGCTGCGATCGCCAGTGGTCAGCCAGCGGCCGGGATGGGGGACATCGCTGAGGTTCTCGATCTCGATGCTGGTGATCAGCCGGTCCGAGTCGATCTGACGCAGTTCGATCCGCATCGTTCCGGCCGCCCTCAGGCGTCGCCGCTGCCCTGCTCGGGCAGGGGAGAGGGGGCCGTGCGCAGGGAGAAGCCCCAGGCGAACAGGGCGGCCACCACCAGCAGCAGGGCCCATTCCGGCACCTCCATCGCCGGCAGCAGCAGGCGCAGCAGCAGCCGCAGGCCCACCAGCCCCACCGCCAGATAGCCGGCGGTTTCCAGATGGGGGAAGATCTCCAGCCAGCGCAGGAACAGTTCGGCCGTGAGCCGCAGGGCGATGATGCCGATCACCCCTCCCGCCATCACCAGGGGAAGCCGGTCGGTGACCGCCACCGCCGCAGAGACACTGTCGAGGGAGAAGGCCAGATCGGTGAGGGCCAGGGTCGCCACGATCGACCCCAGGGAGGCGCCGTGGTGGGGATGGCCGGAGTCGTGGGAGCCGGGGACCTGGGCGGAGAGGCTTGGCTGCACACCGTCGGCGATCTCGTCCTTGTCGTCGTCCTGGCCCAGCAGATGGCGCCCGCAGAGCCAGAGCAGATAGGCCGAAGCCAGCAGCTGCAGCGGCCAGAAATTGAGCACGAAGCTGGCCAGGGCGATCAGGCCCAGCCGGAAGACCAGGGCCAGCACCAGGCCAAGGTTCAGGGCCTGGCGTTGCCGCGCCGGGTCATGCAGCCGCCGGGAGATGGCGGCCAGGGCGATGGCGTTGTCGGCGGAGAGCACCGCCTCGAGCCCCACCAGCAGTGGCAACAGCAGCAGCACCTCGCCCCACTGGTCCGCCTGCTGCAGCAGGGGTGTGAGGCTCTCCACCGATTCCACTTCCATTCCTGGCGTTCGCTCGGCCCTGGCGCCTTCAAACAAGCACTCTAGAAAGACTGCCGGCCCCGCCTGATCCCTCCCATGCAACTTCAGGTCCGACTGCTGCACTGCGACGGTGGCCGCCGCGTCGTGCTGGTCTCGGCCCGCGATGGGGAGCGCTTCCTGGGCAGTGCCCTGGGGGAGGCCGGCGATGCCGAGGCAGCGGAGGACAGGGCCAGAGCTCGCTTACTGGCCAGCCTCCAGAGCACGGGCACCCCGCGCCCGCCGCGGCAGGCGGCAGCTGAGGCCCCAAAGCCAGCACCAGCACCGACGCCATCACCGGCACCAACGCCCACTCCGGAGCCGCCGCCACCACCTGAACCGCCGCCCACGCCGGTGAGCCAGGAGGAAGACCCCCAGGATTGGAGCGCCGAGCTCACCCACCTGGATCTGCAGATGCGGCGGCTGGGATGGGACAGGGACCGGGAAGCCATTTATCTGCAGCGCTCCTTTGGCCACCCCAGCCGCGACCGCATCACCATCTATGCCGATCTGATCGCCTATCTGCAGGCGATCGAGGCCCTCGAGCCCGGCTGTGATCCGGCCACGGTGGCCGTTCCTTTGCGCCGGGCCGACCTGCTCGACCAGTGCAACCTGTTGCTGCTGCAGCTCGGCTGGGACGGCGCCATGGGTCGCCGTTTTCTCGAGAAGCATCTGGGCGTGAGCAGCCGGCAGCAGCTCAAGGACACGGACCTGCTGCGTTTCAACATGCTTCTGGAGGAGGAAACCCTGCTGGGCAAGGCCGATGGGCCAGCGGCCTCAGGCCCTGCCGACTGACCTCCAGCCGCAGCGTTCAGGAGGGTTCCCCCACCTGGTTTTGCTCCCCGTCCACGCTGAGCTGGTGGAAGTAGGCCATGTCGGCAGGGAGAGCCCGGGAGGACGTCACCTTGGCGGCCGGCGGTGGGGGGACCGGGGCGTCGGCTTGTCGCCGTCTCTGGGCACGGGCTTCCAGTGCTTTCTCCTCCTGCAACAGCTGCTGCCGCTGCCTGACCTCAAGGCGCTGTTGACGCCGCCGCACCAACCTGGCCCTGGAGAGATCCCAGTGCATCTGGGCCTCCCGTAGCAGCGAGAGATCGCTGACCCGACGCTGGCTGCCGGCCGCGAAGGCTAGGGCATAGACCGCGGCAAGGAGAAACACCCGCAGCGTGCGCTGCATGATCGCCCAGACACTGGGATTCCAGGGCGAGTGAATGAGATCCGATGAGCTCTTGATGGACGCCTCCAGTCGCTTGGAGAGCATCGATTTGAGCGCTGGCAGCGATTGACGCTGCTCGGTCAACTGGAGCCCGGGTCCCTGCAGGGTCGCAATTCTCTGCTGCAGGTCTTCAATCGAGGTGGCGCCATCAATGGCACGCTGGAACTCCTCGGCGCGTTCGGTGGCCAACCGCATGGCGCTGCTCTGGCTGCGGGCCACGAGCCCATGACCTTGAACGGCGGAAGCGATTTGCAGGGGAAACAGGAGCAGGAAGCCGATGACGGCGCCGACCGCCCATCGGGCGATCGCATCGCGGCGGGCCTGGATCTGGATGTCGTCAGGCTCCAGATAGGCCACCAGATGCACCAGACCCAGGCCCAGCAGGGCGAGAGGCGCACTGTCGAGGAGGGCGCTGATCAGGGTGACAAGCCAGGCCGGTTGCAGGAAGGCCAGCGGCAGAATCGTGTTCAGCAGCGTCACCCCGTAGGTGACGAAAAGGGCCAGGGCGATCAGGGACAGGAAATCGGTGGTGTTGACGCGGCGTAGGCCGTGTCCCGGGTCATGCAGGTTCATCAGGGGGTGCCAGACCCAGCGGGATCCAATCGCCAACATTGTGCCCATGGTGTGGGCATGTCTGCAGAAACTCGTTGGTCTGCAGCTGCAACTTCTCTGGCTTTGGGCCTCTGCGGTCCATCGGTCAGTGGCGCAGGCGTCCCTGACAACATGGCCAGAAGTGTTAGATTCTGGGCGAGCAATTCCTTCTTTACGAATGCAGAGTACCGCCTGAAAAAAGAGGAAGTCTTCATTTCCCCTCGGGTCAAATCCTCTGAACCAAGTGAATGATTCCAGTGAGTGCACGATCACACCCCATAGCCAGCGAGGCCATTGACGGACCCTTCTTTGGTGCCGATGGCCACCCGTTTGATCGCCACAGTCGTCCCCCTGGCGGGGCCACCCTTTCCGGTCTGGCCAGCGGTCTTGGAATCGCCACAGTCCTTGTGCTGGAACCATTCCTGCCGGCGCGGGCCAACGTTGCCCAGGCCGATGGGCTCAACCTGGGCTGCGCCGCTGGCTTCGGCCTGGTGAACATCACCTCGCGGAACGTGCGGTCCACCCTGGGCACCAGCACCAATTCGCCGAACCAACTCAATGGGGGAAGCACGGTGTCGGTGCCGCCGAGCTGCAGCGTTGCCCCAGCGGCGCCTGCCCAGCCATCCAACGGCTCGGCGCTGGTGGGCGGTAAGGCCCGGCTCAATGCCGGTTCGGTCACGGCCAATCAGATCTTCCGCTCCCAGTCCGCCACCGTCACCAACGGCCCCGGTACCACGGTGGTCAGCAATGCCTGGACCGTCCAGGCCGAAGCGGATGCCCTGGCTGTGGCCACCTACATCGGCGGCATCAACGCGTCCAATTGCACCGTGGCGCTCAGCTCCTGCAAGTACAACGATGCCGTCAACCTCTCGGGCCGCCTGACGCTCACCGGCGCGCTGAGCGCCACCGGTGGCATCAACTACTACAACGTCCAGACGGTTGGTCGAAACGTTGACCTGAACTTCGTGGGATCAGGGAGTGATTATTTTGTCTTCAATATGCCCACCAGCCTGACGACCAACCAGGATTGGACGCTGCAAGGCGATGTGGATCCTGCCAAGATCATCTTCAACTTTGCTCGCCCTGGCTCCAATCTGAGTCTGAGCGGCTCCGATGTTTTCGGCACGTTCCTGCTGACGGGCGGCGGGACGGCCACGCTGAATCGCTCCGGCAATGGGAACCCATCCACCATCACAGGGTCCCTGATCGTCATCAACAATGGATCCGCGCTGAGATTTGGATCGACGAACGGCTCCAATCGTGTCAACGCCGTCATCAACGGCAGGCCGTTCAACCCCACGGCGCTGCGCAGCGTTCCGGTGCCGGGGCCCCTGCCCTTGATGGGTGGTGCGATGGCGTTCGGCTGGAGCCGCAGGCTCCGGCAACGCCTCAAACAGGCCCAGCAGGCACCGGGACGCTGAGCCCGTTTCATCTGGCGACAATGGTCTGAAGGGCTCCGCTTTCGGCCACCTGCCCCGTGCGACGCTCAAGTCCTTGGTCTGACTCGGGAGACGCGCAGGTGACCATCAGGATCGGCATCAACGGGTTCGGACGCATCGGACGCCTCGTCTTCCGCATCGCCTGCGGACGCGATGACATCGAAGTGGTGGGCATCAACGACCTGATCGATGTCGACTACATCGCCTACATGCTTCGCTACGACTCCACCCATGGCCGCTTTGCCGGCGAGGTGGCCGTCGATGGCGGTGCCCTGGTGGTCAACGGCCGCCGCATCCGCATCTCCGCCGAGCGCGATCCCGCCGCCCTGCGCTGGGGCGAGGTGGGTGCCGACGTGGTGCTCGAATCCACCGGTCTGTTCCTGAGCGACGAGCGCGCTCGGGCCCACATCAGCGCCGGCGCCCGCAAGGTGGTGATGTCGGCTCCCTCCAAGGACGACACACCGATGTTCGTGATGGGGGTGAACCACACCGCCTATGCGGGGCAGGACATCGTTTCCAATGCCTCCTGCACCACCAACTGCCTGGCGCCGATGGCCAAGGTGCTCAACGACAACTTCGGCATCCGCGATGGCCTGATGACCACCGTGCATGCCACCACCGCCACCCAGAAGACGGTGGATGGCCCGTCGGTCAAGGACTGGCGCGGTGGCCGCGGTGCCGGCCAGAACATCATTCCCTCCTCCACCGGTGCCGCCAAAGCGGTGGGCAAGGTGATCCCGGCCCTGAGCGGCAAGCTCACCGGCATGGCCTTCCGGGTTCCCACCCCCAACGTCTCGGTGGTGGATCTGACCGTGAACCTGGAGCGGGGGGCCAGCTACGACGCCATCAAGGCCGCCATGCGGGCCGCCTCGGAAGGGCCGATGGCCGGCATCCTCGGCTACACCGAAGAGGCGGTGGTGTCCACCGATTTCGTCGGTGAGACCTGCACCTCGATCTTCGATGCCTCCGCCGGCATCGCCCTCACCGACACCTTCGTCAAGGTGGTGGCCTGGTACGACAACGAGTGGGCCTACTCCAGCAAGTGCCTCGATCTCATCGCCCACATCTCCGGCTGAGGTCCCGGGCCGGGCCCGGCCTTCAGCCCGCCGATCGGGTCCGGCAATGGCTGCGGATCAAGGTGGTGCCGATCTCCAGCTGCCGCTGATTGGCGTAGGCCTCCCGCTCCAGGGCTTTCTCCCAGTCGGAGGCCCCGGCGTAGAGGGGATCATCGAGATGGAGCCGCAGTTCCGGCGGGACCTCCTGGCCCAGGCCAAGGGTTCTGGGGACAGCGCGCAGGCCGCCGGCCGCGCAGCTCTGGGCCACATGGATCGCCTCGTGGTTGAGCACCTGGGCGAAGTCCACCGTTCCCTTCTCCACCACCGCAGGCTTGATCCGCAGGGTGCGGGCGGCGTGATCCCATTCCCCGGCGGCGCCCGTCTTCCTGGGTTCCACCAACTCCACCTGCACGCCCACCTGGTCCAGAACGCTGAGCAGTTCGGCGATCGCCCGGTGCTTCTCACCATGGTCCGGGGGGGAGTTGATCAGGGCCTGCAGCTCCGGCACCGACAGCTCGGGTTCACCGGCCCGCCGGCGGTAGAGGAAACGGATGCCGCCCCCAGCCAGGGGCTCGGCGGTGGGAATCCACTGCCGGTCGGCCTCCTGAAGGTTGGCCAGCAGCCCGCCTTCCAGCAGGGCCATCGGCCGCAGGCGTGGATCGGGAGCCGGCTCGAAACGCTCCAGCAGCCGGGTGGTGACATCCGGGGCCTGCTCGGGCAGGCTCCCCACCTGCTCCAGCAAGCCAGGGAAGGCGGCCCCGCCCAGCACCAGGGCGGCCACCCCGAGGGCCAGGCTCCAGGCGCGCCCGTGACGGGGCTTCGGCTCCAGCAGGTCGCCGCAGCGCCCGCAGCGGGGCACACCCGAAAAGGGTTGCTCCAGCCTCAGGGGCCGTTGGCGGCAGGTGGGACAGCGGAAGCGGGCCATTGCGGGGCGAACCGACCCCCAGCATGGACGCAAACGGGTTGCGAGGATCGCCTCCGGTTTGATCCCGCCTTGCGATGCCCCTCCACGCCCTTGTGCGCCAGCTGCAGGCCGCCACCCTCACCGCCGAGGTCAGGGCGCGCTGCGAGCGGCCCGAGCGGCTGCGGCTGAGCGGGGCGGGACGGGCGGCGCGGGCCCTGGTGGCCAG
>NZ_JAYGHY010000066.1:0-14230 GCF_034931305.1 Cyanobium gracile UHCC 0281
GCCTTCCGCGCTGTCCTGCGCGCGGGCTTCCGCGCTGCGTTCCGCCGGTGGGCCGAAGCCGCCGCCGCCGGGGGTGGCGATCTCCAGCAGGTCGCCGGGCCGCACGCTCACCTGGTCGCAGCCGGCCAGCTCCTCCACCCGACCGTCGGCCCGCACCAGCCGGTTGCGCCCCACGGCGCCGTCGCCGCCACCGGCCAGTCCGAAGGGGGCCACCCGCCGGGAGCCCGAGAGGATGGCGACGGTCATCGGCGCCAGGAAACGCAGCCGCCGCACCACACCATCACCGCCGCGCCAGCGCCCCGTGCCGCCACTGCCATGGCGAATGGCGAAGCGCTCCAGGCGCACCGGGAAGCGGTCCTCGAGGATCTCCGGGTCGGTGAGGCGCGAGTTGGTCATGTGGCTCTGCACCGCGCTGGTGCCGGCGAAACCGGTGCCATCCGCCAGCACGCCGGCGCCGGTGCCGCCGCAGATCGTCTCGTAGTACTGGCAGTTGGCATCGCCGAAACTGAGGTTGTTCATCGTGCCCTGGGCCGCTGCCATCACCCCCAGCGCTCCGAACAGGGCGTTGGTCACCGCCTGGGACGTCTCGACGTTGCCGGCCACCACTGCCGCCGGCGGCAGCGGGTGCAGGAGGCAGCCGCGGGGCACGATCAGATCGATCGGCGCGAAGCAGCCGGCGTTGAGCGGGATGGAGCGACCCACCAGACAGCGGAACACGTAAAGCACGGCGGCCTTGGTGATCGCCAGCGGGGCGTTGAAGTTGCCCTCCTGCTGGGGGGAGGTGCCGCTGAAATCGATGCGAGCCCGGCGGGCAGCCCGGTCGATGCGCACGGCCACCACGAGGCGACTGCCGTTGTCGAGTTCGACCGTGTGGTCGCCATCGCAGAGGCCTGCGATCGCCTCGGCCACCGCCGCCTCGGCGTTGGCCAGCACATGGCTCATGTAGGCGCAGACCTCGCCTGTGCCGACGCGGCTCAGCAGCCGCTGCAGTTCGTCCACCCCCAGTTGGTTGGCAGCCGCCTGGGCCTGGAGGTCGGCCAGCAGCTGGTCGGGGTTGCGCACCGGATGGGGGCCGGCCGCCAGGCGCTGCCGCCACCCCGCCGCATCGAACTGGCCCTGGCGCAGCAGCGGCACGTGACGCAGCAACAGTCCCTCCTCCTCGATGCAGCGGCTGAAGGGGGGCATCGAGCCCGGGGTGAGGCCACCCACGTCGGCATGGTGCCCGCGGCAGGCCACGAACAGCAGCGGGTCCGGCCCGGCCTCGGCGGGGAAGACCGGTGTGATCACGGTGATGTCGGGCAGGTGGGTGCCGCCATCGAAGGGATCGTTGCAGGCGTAGGCCTCCCCAGGCGCCAGAGGCGGCACCGTGCCGGCGGCCACGGCAGCCAGCAGGCTGGCGACGCTGTCCCCCATCGAGCCGAGATGCACGGGGATGTGGGGGGCATTGGCCACCAGCCGGCCCGCCCCGTCGAACAGGGCGCAGGAGAAGTCGAGCCGCTCGCGGATGTTCACCGAACGGCTGCACTGGCGCAGCCGTTCGCCCATCTGCTCGGCGATGGCGGCAAAACGATGGTTGTAGAGCTCCAGCCGCACCGGATCCACCGCCTCGGTGGCGGCAGCGTCCGGCACGAGGGCCGCCACCACCGCCTCCCGTTGCAGCAGCAGCTCGCCCCCCGCCAGCACACGGCCGCGCCAGCCAGGCTCCAGCACCGTGGTGCCCGTGGGCTCCACCACCAGGGCCGGCCCCTCGATGCGCTGACCCGCCTTCAGCTGCTCCCGGCGCCACAGGGGCACCTGCCGCCAGTGCATCCCGGCGCCGGAGGCCTCGGGCAGGCAGAGCGGCACCCATTCGCAGGGTTCAGCCTGAGACGACGTTTCGGAGGCCTCCACCTGCGCCTTTGGCGCAGCAGCCTCGGCCCCCGGGGCGCCCACCTCCACTTGAAGTCGCTCCACGATCAGCGGCTCGTCCGGCACCGCAAAACCGAAGCGCTGGCGATGGCGGGCTTCAAAGGTGGTGCGCAGTTCGGCCAGCAGGTCGTCCCCAGTGGTGGCGGGCCAGGGCAGTTCCAGCCCCTGGTCGCTGGCGCGGTAGCGCAGCTCCAGACGAGCCTGCCAGCGCGGCTCCTGATCGGGCGCCAGATCATCAGAGTCGTGCAGATCGGCACTGGCCTCGCCAACCAATGCCTCGATCTCCTGCTCCAGCCGAGGCAGCAAGGCCTCGGCCAACGGCTCCCGCAGAGTGCGCTCACGCAGCAGCGACGGGCGGGCCAGGCCGATGCCATAGGCCGAGAGCACCCCGGCCAGGGGATGGAGCAGCACCCGGGTGATCCCCAGGGCGTCCGCCAGGGGGCAGGTCAGCTGGCCGCCGGCGCTGCCGAAGGTCACCAGCACGGCGCCACGCAGGTCGTGGCCGCGCTGGATCGAGATGCGCCGGATCGCTTCGGCCATGCGCTCGATGGCGATCGTCAGCGCCCCCTGGGCCGCCGCCTCCGGTGTGCCCGCCCCCAGATCGCGGGCCAGGGTCTCGAAGCGCTGCAGCACCACCTCCCGATCGGCCGGCTGGTCGCCGCCCGGGCCGAACAGCCGCGGCAGAGCCTGCACCGGCAGCCGGCCCAGCAGCAGGTTGGCATCGGTGATCGCCAGGGGCCCTCCGCGGCCGTAGCAGGCGGGACCGGGGCTGGCGCCGGCCGAGCGGGGGCCCACCTGCAGGCGTCCGTCCGCCACGTGCAGCACCGAACCGCCGCCGGCCGCCACGGTGTGGATCGGCAGCATGGGCGCCAGCAGCCGCAGACCGCTGATCTCGGTCTCGTTGCTGTGCTCCCAGGCGGCCTCGCCGCGACGGCCGTCGAAGTGGAAGACATCGGTGGAGGTGCCCCCCATGTCGAAGCCGAGGATCGGATCGGCGCCGAATCCAGCGGCCGCCGCCACCGCCACGGCCGCCACCATCCCACCGGCCGGACCGGAGAGGATCGTGTCCTTGGCCTGGAGCAGGGCGGGGGCCTGCAGCGCCCCGGCGGAGGTCATCACTCGCAGCGGCGTGTCGTCCCCCAGGGCGGCGCGCACCTGATCGAGGTAGGCCCGCAGCACCGGCCGCAGGGCCGCTTCCGCCACAGTGGTATCGATGCGGGGCACCAGCCGGGGCTGACGGCTGAGCTGATGGGAAAGCAGCACCGGGGCGAAACCCCGCGCCTCCAGCCACGCCCCCAGGGCCTGCTCATGGCGCGGGTGGCGGCTGGCCTGCATCAGGGCGACCGCACAGCTGCGGTACCCGTCGGCCCACGCCTGCGCCAGGGCCTGCTCCAGCGGCCCATCCAGCTGCAGGGGCTCCACCTCTTCCCCATCCGCCGCCAACCGGCCGCCGACTTCGATCACCCGCAGGGGCAGGGGCTCGGGACGCTCGATGGCCTGGGCGAAGATCTCTGGCCGGTGCTGATCGCCGATGCGCTGCAGATCGGCGAAGCCGCGATTCACCAGCAGCAGCACCGGCGCCACCTGCCGCTCCAGCAGGGCGTTGGTGGCCACGGTGGTGCCCAGCCGCACCTCGGCGACGGCTCCGGGGGGGATGGGTTGGCCAGGGGCCAGGGCCAGCACCTGGCGCAGGGCGGCCACGGCGGGGTCCACCGGGGCTGCGCCATCCGGCGGGCAGGGCGGATCGGAGAGCAGCTTGCGCACCAGCAGCTCTCCATTGGGCGAGCAGGCCACCACATCGGTGAAGGTGCCGCCCCGATCGATCCAGAACCGCCAGCCGGCGCGCGTCACGTTCGCAGGCCCAGGCAGGGACGGGAGGGAAGCACCGGGGGCTGCGTATCTGGTGGCAATCCCAGGATGAACGGACCCCTGCCGTCTGGAAAGCCCGTGGGGCGAACCGGTCGAGCTCCGACGTGACGGATGGCCAGCGACCCTGCTGACCTGTTGTTGCCTCAGCCGTGTTGTCCCATGGCCGGGGGGCTACCTGAGCTGTCTCTTCAGCCAACATTCAGGAGTGGCCACATCGGATACCACATGGCAAACAAAGTTGACCCACAGTGATGCGTATGACTGGCTGCGTGATGCACGATTACATCAGAAACGCATCAGAGATGAAGGTGGATGAATAGGCTATTGCTTAGCCAGTCATAGCTCAGAAAGATAGTTGCAAAGGAGGAACCATTCCAATGAAACGGCGGGCTTTCTGTGCTGCGCCAGCGACCGTCATCGGCCTCACCGCAGTCATCCTGCTGGCCCCCCAGGCTGCTTTCGCCCTGGACTTCACCTTCATCTTTGATGGTGTCGTCGGCACCTTCCGTGGCCTTGAAGCTGGACAAACCACCGGTTTCCCGCCAGCGGAAGCCGCCCTGTCCTTCATGGCGTCATCAGGGGCTCCCGCGGGTCTTTACCCCAGGGCGCCCCTATGCATCTTTCCAGACTGCGGCTTTGTCTCCGTGACCGCCAATGGTTCAGCGTTCACAACCCCTGCGCTCTTCCACGGATTCAACGGGGGTTGGCAACTGTTGATCACCTCCTTCCCAGCCCATGATCCTGGCCCAAGTGTGTGGCCCCTGTATGGATCCCTCACCTATTGCCCCGGCTTTGAAGTGGATGGCGATGCTGAACAGTGTCCGTCGCCGGGCCCGGGGACCGAGCCACGGGCCGGATGGCTCACACCACCCCCGCACCCCGACCCCTGGGACAATGGCGTTCATCCCGGTCATGCGGTTCCTGCCGTCCCCGGCCCGCTGTCCTGGCTCGGCGTCGGCGCCGGCCTCAGGGCCAGCCGCAGGCTGAAACACAGAACCCGCGGCCGCTTCACCGGTAGTTCTCAAACTGCAGCGGCACCTCCAGGTCTTCGCCGCGCAGCAGGGTGATCACCTGCTGCAGGTCGTCCTTGTTCTTGCCGGTCACCCGCAGGCTCTCGCCCTGGATCGCCACGGTCACCTTCTTGATCTGATCACGCACCAGCTTGCTGAGCTTTTTGGCCAGCTCCTGGCTGAGGCCCTTGCGCAGCTTGATCACCTGCTTCACCCGGTTGCCGCCCACCGGCTCGGGGGTCTGCAGATCGAAGATCTTCAGCGACAGGTTGCGCTTGGTGGCCTTCTGGCGCAGCACGTCCACCACCGCATCGAGGGTCATGTCGCTGGCGGTGGTGATCGTCAGGCTGGCCTCCTCCACCTCGATCTCGGTGTTGGAGTCCTTGAGGTCGTAGCGCTGGCCCACCTCCCGGCGCACCTGGTCGACGGCGTTCACCAGCTCCTGGCGGTCGAAGTCGGACACCACGTCGAAGGAAAAGCTGTCGGCCATGGCACGGGCAAAGGCAAAGCAGCGCCAGCCTAGAAAAGAGACCCTTGCCGCCCGCTGCCGATGACCACCTCCCTGCTCAGTCCCGTCCTGGCGGCCAGCATCGCCCTGCCGGTGCTGCCGGCGGCGGCGGGCGGAGCCTTCGCCTGGTCGCTGGTGCTCTCCGCTGCCATGGTGGTGCTCAGCCTGGTGCCCCTGGGGGCCGCCCGCTCCCAGGCCGATTTCAAGCCCTCCGACCTGGCCGCGCCCCGGGCGATGTTCGAGCGGTTGCCGGCCTGGGGCAAACGGGCCAACTGGGCCCACCAGAACAGCTTCGAGTCCTTCACCCTCCACGCCCCGGCCTGCCTGCTGTGCCTGGTGGTGACGCCCGCCGTGCTGGCGGTCTCCCCCTGGCTGGCGCTGGCGGCCTGGCTGCACCCCCTGCTGCGGCTGGGCTACCTGACGGCCTACGTGGCCAACATCCCGCCCGTGCGCAGCCTCTGCTGGGCCGGCGGAATCCTCTGCACCGCCCTGCTCTACAGCGAAGGCCTGCGGGCGGTGCTGCGCAGCTGAGCGCAGGGGCGAGGGGCGGGCCTCAGCTGCCGCCTCTCTCCTGCAGCCCCTTGAGGGCCGCCAGCAACGAGGCCGGGCTCTGGGGATCCACCATCAGCACCGATCCGCCCCTGGAATCAGCCATCTGCTGGCCCATGGTCATCCAGTCCTTGGCCAGCAGCAAGCGCAGGCCCTCGGCCGCCGCCGGATGGGCCTCGATCACGGCGGCCAGCTCGGTGGCGGCCTCGGCCCGGGCCTTGGCGAGCAGCAGCTGCTGCTTGGCCTGGGCATCGGCGTCGAGCATCACCGCCTCCTGCTTGGCCTTGGCATCGAGCACCAGGGCCTCGGCCCGGCCCCGGGCCGCATTCACCTGGGATTCCCGCTCACCCTCGGAGCGCAGGATCGCCGCCCGCTTCTCCCGCTCGGCGGTCATCTGCTGCTCCATGGCCTGCTGCACCCCCTGGGAGGGCTGGATGTCGCGCAGTTCCACCCGGGTCACCTTGACGCCCCAGGGATCGGTGGCCTGATCGAGTTCCTTGAGCAGGGTTTCGTTCACTTCCTGGCGGGTGGTGAAGGTCTGGTCGAGGTCGAGCTTGCCCATCTCGGCCCGGATCTGGGTGAGCACCAGGTTGACCATGGCCGCCTGCAGGTTGTCGACGCCGTAGTAGGCGCGGGCGTGCTCCAGCAGCTGCCAGTACACCACCGCATCCACCTCGATCGAGACGTTGTCACGGGTGATGCACTGCTGGGGGGGGATGTCGAGCACCCGCTCCTTGAGGGATTCGTGGCTCACCACCCGCTCCAGGCCGGGGATCACCAGGGAGAGGCCGGGGCGCAGTTGGCGGTCGTACTTGCCGAGCCGCTCCACCAGCATCGAGCGGCTGCTGCTGGTGACCTTGACGCCGCTGATGCCCAGGCCGGCGAGCACCACCAGCACCGGAATGATGAGCGCTTCCATGCAGCCTTCTTCACTGGCGCAACGCTAGGCAGGATGGGGGGAATGGGAAACGATTCGGTTCCCTTCGTTGTCCTTTCACCAGCCCCGCGCCCGCTCCCATGCCCGCACCCCCGATCCTCTGGCTGGCCCTGGCGGCACTTCTGCTGGGGTTGGTGCTGGTGGGCGCCGACAGCGATGGATTGCTGTTGATCGGCGGCCTGGCGGCCCTGGTGCTCACTCTCGCCGCGGCCCTGGTGCCGATCGTGCCGCCGCTGCCCCAGGTGCTGCTGTTCGCCGTGCTGGTGGGGGCCGGCTACGCCTGGCTGCGGCGCTGGTCGGCCCGGCGCCAGGCGCGGGCGATCCCCCCCGCCGCCCGGGCCGAACTGGCGGAGGTGACCACCGGCTTGGAGGCCAACGGCGAGGGCCGGGTGCGTTGGCAGGGCCAGAGCTGGGCGGCCCAGAATCTCTCCGCGCAGGCCCTGGCCCCCGGCTCCGAGGTGACGGTGATGGGCCGGGAGGGAACACGGCTACAGGTGCTGCCGCGGCAGGTCAGCCTGTCGGAGTGAGCGGGGTCAGTCGAAGAACATCAGGCTGACCACCTTGCCCATGTCCTCAGCGGTGCGGCAGCTGGAGAGCAGGGTTTCGCTGTCGTGGAACGCGTAGCAGATCAGTTGGTCGCAGCGGTTGATGATCTCCTGGTTGCAGAGGCTGCTGGCCATCGGCAGGGGCAGCTCGTCGTTCTCGGGTTTCTCCACCAGATGCAGCACCCGCTCCAGCTGGCTGCGGGATTCCCCGGGCTGGCGTTCCAGGCTCTGGGGCAGCAACACGGTGAGCCGGGCCGGATCCACCTCCAGCACGCTGCGGATCACGGCGGCGTTGACGCCCTGGGCCCCGGAGGTGATCAGGTTGTGGCCCTCCTGGGCCAGGGAGCGGGCCACCAGTTCAACCAGATGGATCGACACCACCGGAACGTGGCGGCTGCCGAGGAAAGCGATTCTGCGTTTGCCCCGGTCCTGGAGCATGGCCAGCTCCTGGGCGAGCGTATCAATCCGGTCCAAGGCCGGAATATCTAGGGACCGGGTCACCCGTTATCGACAACCAACGAACAGAAACTAGCAGCGCCCTCAGGCAGGGACCGCCAGGCGCAGCCGGCCGAACAGCCGTTCGAAGTGGCAGTTCTCCTCCACCAGACGGATCGCATAGGTGGCCTTCACCGCTTCGTGCAGGCGCACATGGCCGATGGCGCCATCGATCACCTCCACGGTGGAGAGAGTGTCGTGGTCGACCTTGAGCACCGGCACCTCCAGTTCCTCGGCCCGGCTGATCAGCTGGGGCAGGGGTTCGCCGGCCCCCGTGAGGATCAGGCACTGGGTGGAGGCCTCCAGGGCCGCCAGCTGGATGTCGGTGCGGTCAGCGCCCGTCACCACCGCCATGTTGCGGCGACGGCGGAAGAACTCCATCGCCGAATTGACGTTCATGGCGCCGATCGAGAGGGTCTCCACCAGCAGGTCGAGGCCGTCGTGGCAGCAGAGCACCGTGGCCTCGAGGCGACGGGCCAGCTCCTCCACCGTGACGCTGCGCAGCAGGGGGCTGCGGGGCATGACCCCCAGCACCGGGATGCCCAGCCGCTCCAGGGCCGGCTGCACCGCCTCCCGCACGTCCGGCACCATGTCCGGCAGCACGGCATTGAGCACCACCCCGGCCAGCAGATCGCCCAGCTGGCGCCTGGCTTCCAGCAGGCCATCGACGCTGCGACTGTCGTTCCAGGGATGCACCAGCAGCACCGGCGCCTGCAGGGCGTGGGCCAGCTGCACCAGGCCCAGGCCGTAGAGCTGGCCTTCGCTGAGACTGCCGGCCCCTTCGAGCAGCACCAGGCGATCGGCGTCGTCGTGGATGCGCCGCTGCAGCAGCGTCAGGCCTTCACCGGGGGTCAGATCCCCCGCCAGCAGGCGCTCGCGGGCGGCCGCCGGTTCGTGCACATGCAGCGACGGGATCAGCTGCTCCTGGGACAGGCCGAGGGTGGCGCCGATGAAGCGGACATCGGGATCCAGCAGGGGGTTCCCCGGCGCCGCATCGGGGAAGTTGTCGAGCGGGTCATCCATGCAGGTGACCAGCGGCTTGCCGAAAGCCAGGGGCACGCCCCCACGGGCGAGCTGGCGGCCGAGACCAAGCACCACCGCCGACTTGCCGCTGAAGGGTTCGCAGGAGCCAATCAGCAGGGGGATGGACATGGGTTGACCTCGCCGGGTCCTGCAGGTGCCGGGCAATCTAGGCAGCACGTCCACCGCAGGCCCATGCCGGACCCGTCGAGCCCATCTCTCACCGTGGCCATCACCGGGGCCAGCGGTGCTCTGGGCCAGGCCCTGCTGCGCCGCTTCCACGACCGCGGTGCGCAGCTGATCGCCCTCTGCCACGGCCAGGCGCCGCTGCAGCTGGCCGGCCCGGACGGGCAGCTGATCCCCCTGCGCCAGGTGCACTGGCAGGTTGGGGAAGAGGCGGCGCTGGAGCCCCTGCTCGAGCAGGTGGACGTGCTGGTGATCAACCACGGCATCAACGTCCATGGCGACTGCAGCGCCGAGGCGACCGGCCGTTGCCTCGAGGTGAACGCCCTGAGCGCCTGGCGGCTGCTGGAGCTGTTCGCCGGGGTTGCGCAGAGGCGCCAGGGGGCGCGGCGGGCGGAGGTGTGGGTGAACACCTCGGAAGCGGAGATCCAGCCGGCCGTCAGCCCCCTGTATGAGATCAGCAAGCGGCTGCTGGGCCAGCTGCTCAGCCTGCGGGCAACGGAGCTGGCGCCAACCCTGCGGCTGCGGCGGCTGGTGCTGGGACCCTTCCGCTCCACCCTCAACCCCGTGGGGGTGATGGGGGCCGACTGGGTCGCCGGCGAGATCCTGCGGCAGGCCGACTGGAACTGCAGCCTGATCATCGTGACGCCGAACCCGCTCACCTTCGTCCTGATGCCGCTGGCCACCCTGAGCCGCTGGGCCTACGTGAGCCTGCTGCGGCGGCCCTGACGGCGGCAGGGTTGGCCGGGCCTAGAAATCGCGGTCGGTGAGGATGTCGCAGCCGTCGGAGGTGACGACAATCGTGTGCTCCCACTGGGCCGAGAGGCTGCCGTCCACCGTCACCACGGTCCAGCGGTCCTTGAGGGTGCGGCAGCCCTTGCCGCCGGCATTGAGGATCGGCTCCACCGCCAGGGTCATGCCGGCGCGCAGCTGCATGTTGGGCAGATCCCTGGTGCGGTAGTTGAACACCGAGGGCTCCTCGTGCAGGTTGCGGCCGACGCCGTGGCCCGTGTAGTCCTCGACGATGGCGTAGCCGTGGGCCTCGACGTGGTCCTGGACAGCGCCGGCCAGTTCCAGCAGGGTGCTGCCGGCCTTGACCGTGGCCAGGCCCTGCATCAGTGATTCCTGGGCCACGCGGCTGAGGCGGCGGGCCTCTTCGGGCACGCCCTCGCCGACGCAGAGGGTGACGCAGCTGTCGCCATGGAAGCCCTCGAAATAGGCGCCGGTGTCGATCTTGACCAGGTCACCGGCCTTGATCACCCGTTTGGCGCTGGGAATGCCGTGGACGACCTCATTGTTGATGCTGGCGCAGATGCTGGCCGGGAACCCGTGGTACCCCTTGAAGCTGGGGGTGGCCCCCATGGCGCGGATGCGGGTTTCGGCATGGCGGTCGAGGTCGCCGGTGGTCATGCCCGGGGCGGCCATGTCAATGATCTCGCGCAGCACCGTGGCCACGATGCGACTGGCCTGGCGCATGATCGCGATCTCCCGCGCCGATTTCACCTCGACACCGCGGCGACCCTTCTGGATGCGGGGGCCGGCCTGGGTGAGAGGGGTGCCGCCGCCCTTGACGCCGTTGGTGCTGGCCAGCAGATCGGCGAACAGGTTCATGCGGTGGGAGTCGGAGCCGGACATTCAAGTTATCAATAGCGTCCCTCCAGCCGTTGGTTCCCCGTGTCCAACCCCACCCCGGCCGCGCCCTCACGACCTGCCACGCCGTCCTGGGGCGTCCGCCTGCGGCAGGCCCACGCCTGGCTGGCGCCGCTGGTGCTCGCCCCCCTGCTGGTCTCGGCCGTCACGGGGGTGGGGTACCGGCTGCTGCGCGACTGGGGCGGACTGAGCCGGGACCAGGCCCATCCGCTGATGGTGCTGCATGAAGGCGAATGGCTCCAGGGCTGGGTGGGCGAAGTGGGTGAGACGCTCTACGTGCTGCTCAACGGCCTGGGGCTGCTGTGGATGCTCGTCACCGGAGGCTTCATGGCCTGGGAGCGGCTGCGGCGGGGCTGGCGGCGGCCTGGGGGGAAGGGGGTCACCTGAGGCGGTAAGGTGTTGGTTTGGCCTGGCGCTCCGAGAACAGGGATGGCAACCGAGATCGATCCGTCCACGGAAGTGGACCTACAAACCCCAGACGCGGAGCCCCAGTCGGTGGAAGCGGAAACGGCGACGGAAACCGTGACGGCTACGGCTGCCACGACGGTGAAGGTGACCACCGGCAAGCTCAGCGCCCGGGCCCTGATCGACGAGTTCGAGGCGGGTCAGCTGAAGAGCGACCTGCCCGAGATCTACGTGGGCGACACCGTCAAGGTGGGCGTGCGGATTCGGGAAGGCAACAAGGAGCGGGTGCAGCCCTACGAGGGCGTGGTGATCGCCAAGCGCCACGGCGGCCTCAACCAGACCATCACCGTGCGCCGCATTTTCCAGGGCATCGGTGTGGAGCGGGTGTTCATGCTGCACAGCCCCCAGGTCGCTTCCGTCAAGGTGGAGCGGCGCGGTAAGGTGCGTCGGGCGAAGCTCTTTTATCTGCGTGACCGGGTGGGTAAAGCCACTCGCGTCAAACAGCGCTTCGATCGCTGAAGCCTGGTTTCTCGGGATTTCATTGCCCGCGTTTCCTTTTCACGCTGTCCAGGGACCATCGCCTTGCGCCGTTAGTTCAGCTGGTAGAACGCAGGTCTCCAAAACCTGATGTCGGGGGTTCAAGTCCTCCACGGCGCGTTCGATGGTCCCATTTGTAGTCTCGTGGTTCCGGACATGGAGTTGGATCTACAACCCGGTGATGTGGTCAAGGTGCTGGAATCAGCGGCCCTTGGCTGGGTCCGGGCCCGGGTGATCCGGGTCAAATCCGGAGGTCGGGTCGTGGTGCAAAGCGACCAGGGGCGGGAATTCACCGCCCGGGGCAATCAGGTGCGCCTGATTGAACCCGCCGGCTTCCGCCCCTGAGGGCCCAGGGTTTTCTGGTGCTCCGGCGCCGCCCTCCAATCCTGCTTTCCCGGCAATCAAGCACCATCTGCCCCGTGCCCGGCACGGGGCTTTTTGTGTGGCCATCGGCACCCTGCTCTCGCGCCAGCCAGCGTTAACGGGCTGCGTTGACGGGAGGACGGGTGACGATGGATACTTCCCTAGTCGGCGTCCGCGCCGTCGCGATCGCCCATCGGCGCCGGATCCACCCCTCGGGGCGATTCGAGCCTCGAAAGTCGGTCTGGGACTGTAGTTCAATCGGTTAGAGCACCGCCCTGTCACGGCGGAAGTTGCGGGTTCGAGCCCCGTCAGTCCCGTTCTCACCATCTGGAGCCGCTTCCGTGCCCGCAACGGTTCCTGTACGCGTTCGGCTGGCCCCCAGCCCCACCGGCACTCTGCACATCGGCACCGCCCGCACGGCGGTGTTCAACTGGCTGTTCGCCCGCCACCTGGGGGGTGCCTTCCTGCTCCGCATCGAGGACACCGACCGGGAACGCTCCAAGCCGGAATTCACCGAAAACATCCTCGATGGCCTGCGCTGGCTGGGCCTGAGCTGGGACGAGGAGCCGGTGGTGCAGAGCGAGCGCATCGCGGCCCACCGGCAGGCCATTGAGCAGTTGCTCGCGAGCGGCCACGCCTACCGCTGCTACGCCAGCGATGCCGAGCTGGCGGCGATGCGGGAGCGCCAGCAGGCCGAGGGCCGGGCCCCCCGCTACGACAACCTGCACCGCGACCTCAGCGCCGAGCAGCAGCAGGCCTACATCGCTGAGGGCCGCGAGGCGGTGGTCCGCTTCCGCATCGACGACGGCGCCACGATCACCTGGAGCGATCTGGTGCGGGGCGAGATGCGCTGGGCGGGCAGCGACCTGGGCGGCGACATGGTGATCGCCCGCCGGGCGCCCGCCGATGCCATCGGCGACCCCCTCTACAACCTGGTCGTGGTGGTGGACGACGCCGCCATGGCGATCAGCCACGTGATCCGCGGCGAGGACCACATCGCCAACACCGGCAAGCAGCTGCTGCTCTACGCCGCTCTGGGGCTGACGCCGCCCCAGTTCGCCCACACTCCGTTGATCCTCAACCAGGAGGGCCGCAAGCTCTCCAAGCGCGATGGCGTCACGTCCGTGGGCGACTTCCGCGCCATGGGGTACACCGCCGAGGCCCTGGTCAACTACATGACCCTGCTGGGCTGGTCGCCGCCGGAGGGGATCGGCGAGCGCTTCAGCCTGGAGCAGGCGGCGGCAGTGTTCTCGTTTGAGCGGGTGAATCGGGCCGGGGCACGCTTCGACTGGGACAAGCTCAACTGGCTCAATGCCCAGGTGCTGCATGGGCTGGCGGCCGGCGAGCTGCGCCAGCGGCTGCAGCCCCTCTGGCAGGCCCGGGGCTGGGGCGAGGTGGCCGGCGCCGACGCCGCCTGGCAGGAGGATCTCTGCGCCCTGCTGGGGCCCTCCCTCAGCCTGCTGGCGGACGGGGTCGACCAAGCCGCGCCCTTCTTCACGGCCCCGGAGCCGGATGAGGCGGCCCTGGCCCTGCGGGCCGACGCGGGCAGCCGCGGCGCCCTGAGCGCCCTGCTGGAGCGGCTGCCTGAGGGCCCGCTCGACGCCGAGACCGCCCAGGGGCTGCTGGCGGAGGCCGCCAGCGCCGCCGGCGTCAAGAAAGGGGTGCTGATGAAGGGGCTGCGGGCCGCCCTGCTGGGCAGCCTCAAGGGGCCCGACCTGCTCACCACCTGGCTGCTGCTGCACCGGCTGGGCAGTGACCGGGAGCGAATCGCCGCCGCCCTCTGACGAGCGGCCTGGCGGGCGCTTCAGTCGTCGAGGGCGCCGTAGATCGGCTCCACCCGGATCGCCTGGACGCTGCCGGCCCGCAGCACGAGGAATTCGCTGGTCAGGTCGCTGATCGGCACGTTGACGAAGGCATCGAGGGCCGCCGCGTTCAGAACACCGCCGTACCAGCTCTGGAAGTCTTCGAGAGTGTTGAAGTGCACCTCCTGGTGGTGACCGCCGATCAGGAACAGGTGAATGGCGTAGCGGCGGGGGGTGCGGGCCATGGAGCAGCGGCTGCGGCTGAACGTTCACAGGATGGCCCATACGGCCGCAACAGGCTCGCCGCCGGCTGGTAGAGGGGATGGAGCGGGGCCCCCGACGCGGTGAGGCCCAGGCAGACGAGCCGCGGCTGGTGGGGGGCCAGCAGCTCCAGCACCCGGGCGTCCTGGCCCAGCCGTCGGCCGCCGTTGCCCCAGCCCAGCCACACC
>NZ_JAYGHY010000067.1:0-14221 GCF_034931305.1 Cyanobium gracile UHCC 0281
AGGCCGTGGGGAACAGCAGCAGACCGGACCAGCCCACGAAAACAAAGCGGTCGCGCTTGAGCCAGTCGTCGAGGACGTCGAACCATCCACGCGTGGCCGGTGCACGCCCTAGGGCGATCGTCATGGGAAGAGCTTCACGAAGCGTTACAGGACGATCGTAAAAGACAACGCCCGTTCTGTGCGGCCGGCCGCACCTTGACCCCCAGGAATGAGCACAAGTACCCACCGCCTCCCCGGAGGCCCACGATTCGCCAGAGTGGCTGCGCCAGTCCTCCCTGCCCTACATGTACGTCGTCGAGATCTCCCTGCGGCTCAGCCCCATGCCCGTTGCCGTCCAGCGCAAAGACCTGGAAGCGGCCCAGGCCCTTTACGGGGAAGTGCGCCAGGCCCTCGAGAACGGCCACCCCAAGGTGCTGGAGCTGACTTGTGAGAAGGACGAGCAGAAGCGCGTCAGCCTCCTCAGTGGCGAAATCGTGGCCGTTCAGATGTATGAGAAGTCGGCGGTCGCCGGCGGCGGCAAGCGGCCCGGCTTCAGCTTCGAGCCTTGACAACAACGGCGCCGGTGGAGCCGCCCCTGCGCATCGAGGGGCTCCGCTTCGGCTGGAGCGAGGGCCGTCAGGCACTGCAAAACTGTCAGTTGCAGATTCCGGGGCCGGGACTGTGGATGCTCGTCGGCAGCAACGGCAGTGGCAAAAGCACCCTGTTGCGCCTGATCACCGGCCTGCTCACGCCCACCGAAGGCACCATCACCTGCCAGGGCAGGCCCGCACTGGTGTTCCAGAACCCCGACCACCAGCTGCTGCTGCCCAGTTGCGGCAGCGACCTGCAGCTGGCCCTCCCCGAGGGTCTCAACACCGGCGAGCGTGCCGCTCGCGTGGCTGCGGCCCTGGCCCAGGTGGGCTTAAGCGGCCTGCAGCAGCGTCCCATCCACACCCTGAGCGGCGGCCAGAAGCAGCGCCTGGCGATCGCCGGCGCGCTGGCCAGCGACGCAGCGCTGCTGCTGCTGGATGAACCGACAGCCCTGCTGGATCCCGAAAGCCAGAACGAGATTCTGGAGCTGATCCATCAGCTTTGTCACCGGAGCGCCTCACCCCTCACGGCGCTGTGGATCACCCACCGCCTCGAGGAACTGCAGCGCTGCGACGGGGCCGCCCGCATGGAAGCAGGTGCGATCGGCGCCTGGCAGAGCGGCGAAAGCCTGCGCCGCTCCCTGGCCCCCTTGCCCGTCGGAGGGGCCGAAAGGTAAGGTCATCAGAACCCGGTTCGCCGGGTGTTTTCCTCGGTAGCTCAGTGGTAGAGCGGTCGGCTGTTAACCGATTGGTCGCAGGTTCGAATCCCGCCCGGGGAGTTTCTTGATCCGCCCGATTTCGGGCCATCGCCCTCGCACCAACGAGAGCGATGGTCGGACGCGGAGCTGGATCCGCCGATTCCCTGCACGGCAGCGGTAGAACGGCGAAAATGTAGTCTCCCGTCACTTGTGCTCCCTTCCGAAGCACCCCAGACGCCTCAACCCCACCCATGAAGCCCTCCATCCTGCTCATCGAAGATGACGGCGACATGCGTGATCTGGTCGCCGGCCATCTTGAGCACGGGGGCTTTGACGTCCAGCGCGCCGAAGACGGCATCAAGGGCCAGGCCCTCGCCGTGCAGTACAGCCCCGATGTCATCCTGCTCGACCTGATGCTCCCCAAGGTGGACGGGCTCACCCTCTGTCAGCGCCTAAGGCGCGACGAGCGCACCGCCAAGATCCCCATCCTGATGCTCACCGCCCTCGGCAGCACCAAGGACAAGGTCAGCGGGTTCAACTCGGGAGCGGATGACTACCTCACCAAACCCTTTGATCTTGAGGAGTTGATGGTCAGGGTCAAGGCCCTCCTGCGCCGCAGCGAGCGGGGCCCCCTTTCCGCCAAACACAACGAGATCCTCAGCTTCAGCTCCCTGACCCTCGTCCCCGAGCGCTTTGAGGCCATCTGGTTCGACGCACCCGTCCGCCTGACGCACACGGAGTTCGAACTGCTCCACTGCCTGCTGCAGCGCCACGGCCAGACCGTCGCCCCCTCCCTGATCCTCAAGGAGGTCTGGGGCTACGAGCCCGACGACGATATCGAAACCATCCGGGTCCACATCCGCCACCTCCGCACCAAACTCGAACCTGACCCCCGCAAGCCCCGCTTCATCAAGACCGTCTACGGCGCCGGCTACTGCCTGGAGCTCCCCAGCAACGATCAGATGGAACCCCTTGCCACCATTGTCAGCGACGCCAGACAGGCCAGGCTGGAGGCCTCGATCAAAACCAACGAAGCCGGCTGAATCCTCAGCGAGCCAGATCCTGCGACGACAACGCCTCTCCCCTGCACTGACGATCCTCGACGGCACAGACGATGACTTTCGTCACTTCCAGACGTGGCGGGAACGGGCCCTAACGCGATGCCAAGTCTTCTTTCTCGCCACAGTCCCGGCGCCCATCACAACCATCTCTTTGCCTGGATGAAGGCGGCCGCCGGTGGCAGTGGTCCAGGCGCTGCCTGTGGAGCGGCACCGGTCTGGCCCCCTCAGCGGCCCAGATCGAGCAGGGCCACCTCCCAGGCCAGCCGGGGCTGGACGTAGGCCAGCAGGTGGCTGCGCAGCTGCTCGATGCGCCGCAGCGGCGCCGGCTCCAGGCGCTGGCGCCAGAGATGCAGCTGCCACCAGTCGAGCAACCAGAGCTGCTGTTCGCCGTCGAGGGCTTCGCTGAGGTCGCGGGCCAGACCCAGGGCTTCCATGGGCTCCCGTCCCAGGGCCAGCAGCCGTTCCGCCAACCCCTCCGGCAGACCCTGCCAGACCCGCCGGTGGCGCAGCAGGGCCCCGGGGGAGCCGGCGGCCAGTTCGAGCAGTTCGGGGGGATCCGCCACCGGGCCTTGCGGTTCCCCTTCCAACAGCGACTGCCGTTCCAGCACCTGGCGCACCAGGGCGGGGGGCAGGCGGGCGAAGGGAATCGACTGGCAGCGGGAGCGGATGGTGCTCAGCAGCCGGTCCGGCGTCGCCGTGAGCAGGATCAGCAGGCCGTGGCCGGGTTCTTCGAGGGTCTTGAGCAGAGCATTGGCAGCCGCCTCGGCCATCGCTTCCGCCGTCTCCAGCACCACCAGGGAGCGGCCCCCCTCCACCGGGCGTCGGGCCAGGAAACGGGTCACCTCCCGCACCTGCTCCAGGCGCAGCTGGGGGGGGCTGCGGCGACTGAGGCCCTGGGCCTCAGCCTCGGAGGCCTTCACCAGCCGGCCCTGGTGCAGGTAGGTGGGTTCGACCCAGAGCAGGTCGGGGTGGTTGCCCTCCGCCAGGCGCCGCCGCAACGGCACCGAGCCGGCGGTTCCGCCCGCCAGCACCCCCTCCAGCAGGCGCAGGGCCGCCAAGCGCCGGCCCACCCCATCGGCCCCCACGAACAGATAGGCCGGCGCCAGCCGCTGGCGTTCGAGGGCGGCCGTCAGCAGCCCCACCGCCTGCGGCTGGCCGAGAAGATCAGCAAACAGCTCAGCCATGGCCCCGATCCCCGGGGCCGCCCAGGTGTTCCGTGATCAGGGAGCAGCAGAGCTGCGTGACCGCCTCCCTCGGCCCGTCGGCCTCGACCCGCTGCCAGCCCCTCTGGCCGGCCAGGGTGGCGAAGCCGTCACTGACCCGCTGCAGGAAGGCCTCGCCGGCGGCCTCGATGCGGTCGGCGGGCCGATCGCCTCGGCGCTGCAGGGATCCGGCCAGCGGCAGATCGAGCCAGAGGGTGAGATCGGGCGTCAGGCCACCGGTGGCCAGCGACTCGAGCTGGAGGATCGTGGCCAGGGGAAGGCCGCGGCCATAGCCCTGGTAGGCGGCGGTGGAGCCGCTGAAGCGATCGCAAAGCACCCAGTCGCCGGCTGCCAGCGCCGGACGCAGGCAGGCCTCGACGTGCTGGGCCCGGTCGGCGGCATAGAGCATCAGTTCGCTGAGGCTGCAGGGGGCGGCACCCTCCGGCGGCCGCAGCAGCAGGGCGCGCAGGGCCTGGCCCAGGGCCGTGCCGCCGGGTTCCCGCGTCACCACCAGCTGGGCGCCGGGAGCCATCAGGCCACTGATCGGCAGCCAGGCGCGCAGGGCCTCGATCTGGGTGGACTTGCCGCAGCCATCGATGCCTTCCAGCACCAGGAAGCGTCCGCTCATGATGGCCGTTCCTTCTGGGTGGTCTGCAGGAGCAGGGCATTGCCGACCACCGTGATGGAGCTGAAGGCCATCAGCAGGGCCGCCAGCTCGGGTGACAGGCGCACGCCGTATCCGGGCAGCAGCACACCGGCGGCGATCGGCAGCACGATCAGGTTGTAGCCAAAGGCCCAGGCCAGGTTCTGGCGGACCTTGGCCATGGTGCGCCGGGCGATCTCCAGGGCCCGGACAATGCCGTCAAGGCCCTCACCCATCACCACCAGCGCCGCACTCTCCTGGGCGATCTGGGTGCCCGTTCCGACGGCGATGCCGAGATCGGCGGCGGCGAGGGCAGGGGCATCATTCACCCCGTCGCCCACCATCGCCGCAGCCCCCTGGCGGCGGGCCAGCAGGAGCCGTTCCAGCTTCTGCTCGGGCCGCAGGTCCCAGGCCAGCTCCTCGGGCCGCAGACCGAGCCGGCGGCCCAGGCCCTCGACGCTCGCCCGGCGGTCCCCGCTCAGCAACCCGAGCCGCAGCCCCTGCTGCCTCAGGCTGGCCAGGGTGGCGGCGGCATCGGTGCGGGGCTGGTCCTCCACGGCCAGCAGACCCAGCAGCCGTCCGTCGCCCGCCACCGCCAGCAGGCTGGCGCCATCGGCCTCCAGGTCCTGCTGGAGGGCCTCAAGGCCGGGATCCACCGCCACGCCGCAGCGTCCCAACCAGGCCAGCCGGCCCACCCGCACCAGCCCGGAACCCTCCACCAGGCCCTGCACCCCTTCCCCGGGAAGGGTCAGGCTCTCAGCGACGGGCAACAGGGGCAGGTGCTGGGCCTGGGCCTGCTGCAGCACGGCGTGGGCCAGGGGATGGCGGCTGTGCTGCTCGAGGCTGGCTGCCAGCTGCACCAGCTGCTCGGCCTGGGCCGCCTCCGCCGGGCTGCCCGGGGCCGCCCCCACGACACGGACGGCCGTCACCAGGGGGCGCCCGAGGGTGAGGGTGCCGGTCTTGTCGAACAGGATCGCCTGCAGCCGGGAGGCGGTTTCGATGGCGTCACCGCCGCGGAACAGCAGCCCCGAGCGGGCCGCCAGGCCGGAGCCCACGGTGATGGCCGTCGGCGTGGCCAGACCCAGGGCGCAGGGACAGGCCACCACCAGCACGGCGATGGCCAGCTGCAGCCCCAGGCTGAAGGGCGTGACGGGGCTGGCGGCCGCTCCATGCCCATGGGAGCCATGGCCGGCGGCAGGGGCCGTGAGCAGCACCTCGGGCCAGTGCTGGCTGCCCCACAGCCACCAGAACAGCAGGGTGGCCACCGCCAGGGCCAGCACCACCAGGGTGAAGCGGCCGGCGATCCGGTCCGCCAGTCCCTGGATCGGGGCCTTGCGGGCCTGGGCCCGCTCCACCATGTGCACGATGCGGGCGATGGCGCTCTCGGCACCACAGCGCTGCACCTCCAGCACCAGGGAACCGTCCAGGTTGAGCAGGCCGGCGGCCAGCTCGCTGCCCGGCCCCACGGAGCGCGGCAGGGGTTCGCCGGTGAGGCTGGAGGCATCCACGTTCGCGTCGCCCTCCAGCACCACCCCATCCACCGGCACCCGGTCCCCCGGCAGCAGCCGCAGCCGGTCGCCCGGGCGCAGCCCTCCCACCCGGACCTGGCGTGGGGGGCCGTCGCCCAGCAGCAGCAGGGCATGGTCGGGCTGGAGGGCGCTCAGTTCCTCGATGGCCCGACCGGTGCGGTAGCGGGCGCGCTCCTCGAGGAAGCGACCGGTGAGGACGAAGCCCAGCAGCATCACCGGCTCGTTGAAGTAGCAGGGCCAGCCGCTGGCCGGCCACAGCCAGCCCACCAGGCTGGAGAGGTAGGCACTGGCCACGCCCAGGCCCACCAGGCTGTCCATGCCGGGCAGCCCGGCCAGCGCCGACCGCGCGCCCCGGATCAGGATCGGCCGGCCCGGAAAGGCCAGGGCGAGGCTGGCCACCAGGGCGTGGAACCAGGGCCTGCCCAGCAACGGCCAGGGGCCAGGCCAGGCCAGCTGGCCGGCGTCGGCCAGATGTCCCAGCCCGGAGACGAGCAACAGCAGCAGGGCCACCAGCAGCTGGCGCCAGTGGCGCCACCACTGGTCGGTCTGCCGCCGCTGCCGCTGGCTCGCCGGCTCCAGTTCCTGGGGGCGCAGCCGGGCCTGGAAGCCCAGGGCCTCAAGGCTGCCCAGCAGGGCGGGCAGCGGGTCAGTCGTGTCCCCATCGGGTCCGTCGACCGGGGGCTCCAGATCGACCCAGGCCGTGCGGGTGAGCAGGTTGACGCTGGCCTGGCGCACCCCTTCGGTCTGGAGCAGGCGCTGCTCCACGGCACGCACGCAGCCGCCGCACTTCATGCCCTCCACGTCGAGAAGCAAGGGCTCAGCCGTGGTGGCAGGGGGGGTGGCGCTCACGAAGGGGGTGCCGGGGCGATCACGGACCGGGGCCCCACGCTAGGGAGCCGCCACCCCTTCGCCCGCGCCAACGCGCTCCCCAGCACCCTGGCCGTAACCCGCCCTCAGCCGCCCGAGGCAGGATGGAGGCACGATCCGGACCTCGACCCTTGCCCCGCTCGCAGCGCAACGACAATTTCATCGACAAGAGCTTCACGGTCATGGCCGACCTGATCGTCAAGCTGCTGCCGATCGATCCCAAGGCGAAAGAGGCCTACGTCTATTACCGAGACGGTCTGTCGGCCCAGAACGACGGCGACTACGCCGAGGCGCTCGAAAACTACGAAGAGGCCCTGAAGCTCGAGGAGAACAGCATCGACCGGGGCGAGATCCTCAAGAACATGGCGATCATCTTCATGAGCAATGGCGAGGAGGACAAGGCTCTCGACTTCTATCGCCAGTCCCTGGACGCCAACGCCAACTCCCCCTCCTGTCTCAAAAACATGGGGCTGATCTACGAGAAGTGGGGCCGGCTGGCCGAGGAGACCGGCGACAAGGACGCCGCCGACCGCTGGTTCGACGAGGCCGCCGCCTACTGGACCAAGGCCGTGCGGCTCTACCCGGGCGGCTACCTGGACATCGAGAACTGGCTCAAGTCCTCCGGCCGCAGCAACGTCGACGTCTATTTCTGATCAGCCGTCGCGGTCTGATCCGTCGGGGTTGACCCCCAGTCCGGCCACCAGGGCCTCGGCCACCGTGGCCGCCTCCAGCAGCTGCAGGCCAAGACTGGCCGCCACCGGCCCCATGGCGCTGCCGCGCGGCACCACGGCCCGAATGAACCCCAGCCGGGCCGCCTCCTGCAGGCGCAGCTCCAGCTGGCCCACGGGCCGCAACTGACCGCCCAGGCCCAGTTCCCCCAGCAGCACGGTGCCCGCCGGCAGGGTGAGGTCGCGGTAACTCGCCACCACGGCGGCCGCCACCCCCAGATCCGCCGCCGGCTCCTCCACCTCGAGTCCGCCGGCCACCGCCAGGTAGCAGTCGAAGCGGGAGAGGGGCAGGCCCATGTGCTTCTCCAGCACCGCCAGGATCTGGTGCAGCCGGTTGGTGCCGATGCCGGTGGCGGTGCGCCGCGGGCTGGCGTAGCTGGTGGGGCTGACCAGGGCCTGAACCTCCACCAGCAGTGAACGGGTGCCCTCGCAGGCCACGATCGTGGCGGTGCCGGGGCTGGGTCCATCCCCGGCCAGGAACAGCTCGCTGGGGTTGCTCACCTCCACCAGGCCGGCGCCACGCATCTCGAACACGCCCAGCTCGTGGGTGGCACCGAAGCGGTTCTTGACGGCCCGCAGCAGCCGGTGGCTGGCGAAGCGGTCCCCTTCGAAGGTGAGCACCGCATCCACCAGGTGCTCGAGCACCTTGGGACCCGCCAGCATCCCCTCCTTGGTGACGTGCCCCACCAGCACCAGGGCCGTGTGCTGGCGTTTGGCGATGCGCTGCAGGGCAGCAGCACAGTCCCGCACCTGGGACACCGAGCCGGGGGCACTGCCCAGTTCAGCGTCGTGCAGGGCCTGGATGCTGTCGATGATCGCCACCTGGGGCCGCAGCGTCTCCAGTTCCTGCAGCACCAGCTCCAGATCGGTCTCCGCCAGCAGGCGCAGCCCCTCGCCATCGCCGGCCTCCGTCGCCGCGCCGGGAGCGTCCTCAGCCAGGCGCCGCCAGCGCAGCTTCACCTGCTGGGCCGACTCCTCGGCGCTGACGTAGAGCACCACGGCCCGGGAGGCCATGGCCCGGGCGCTCTGCAGCAACAGGGTGCTCTTGCCGATGCCCGGGTCGCCCCCCAGAAGCACCAGGGAGCCGGGAACCAGGCCGCCCCCCAGCACCCGGTCCAGCTCGCCGTAGCCGCTGGCCAGGCGCTGCAGGGGCCGGTCCCCGACGGCCTGGATCGGTTCGGAGCGGCTGGGACGGCCCGGCGCCGGAACCCCAGCGGCGTCCGGAGCAGCTGTGGCGGCCACCGGGCGGCGGCGGCGTGTGTCCGCACTCGGCTCGCTTTGCTCCACCAGCGTGTTCCAGCCGCCGCAGCCGGAGCAGCGGCCGAAGAACTGCCGTGTCCTGGCCCCACAGGCCTGGCAGACGAACGAGGAACCGGGACGAGCCAAGGCGAGTGTGCGGGGTGTATGAAGAAAGGTGGCGTTCGGTGAATTCGCGACCTTCCGGCCGGTTCAGTGGGTCGGAACCGTGTTGCATTCTCCGCGCCGCAATGACGGCCTCCCCCACCGCCAAAGAAACCATTCTCGTCGTCGACGACGAGGCCAGCATCCGCCGGATCCTCGAGACCCGGTTGTCGATGATCGGCTATCAGGTTGTCACCGCCTGCGATGGCGAGGAGGCCATTGAGGCGTTCCACCGCGTCCTGCCTGACCTGGTGGTCCTCGACGTGATGATGCCCAAACTTGACGGCTATGGCGTCTGCCAGGAGCTGCGCAAGGAGTCCGATGTGCCGATCGTGATGCTCACCGCCCTCGGCGACGTGGCCGACCGCATCACCGGCCTTGAGCTGGGGGCCGACGACTACGTCGTCAAGCCCTTCAGCCCCAAGGAGCTGGAGGCCCGCATCCGCTGCGTGCTGCGCAGGGTCGAAAAGGACCCCGGCGCCGGGATTCCCAATTCCGGCGTGATCCAGGTCGGCGATCTCCGCATCGACACCAACAAGCGGCAGGTGTATCGGGGTGACGAGCGCATCCGGCTCACCGGGATGGAGTTCAGCCTGCTCGAGCTGCTGGTGAGCCGTTCCGGCGAACCCTTCAGCCGGGGCGAGATCCTCAAGGAAGTGTGGGGCTACACCCCCGAGCGTCACGTGGACACCCGCGTGGTGGATGTCCACATCTCGCGGCTGCGCTCCAAACTGGAGGATGATCCAGCCAACCCCGAGCTGATCCTCACGGCCAGGGGCACCGGCTATCTGTTCCAGCGCATCGTTGAACCCGTTGCCACCGAAGGATCCTGAAGGCTCAGGGCGCGACAGCCGCCGTTACGCCTCCAACCGCCCCAAACCCAACCGCACGATCCGCCGCCTGGTGATCTGGTACCGGCGCAATGCGGCCGTCACCAGCCTGGTGGGCACCGCCACCGCCACCGCCAGCGGAGCGGCCTCCGGGGCGGTGTCGGTGGCGGGCAGCATGGCCGGCGCCGCCACCAACGTGGCGGGATCCGTGCTCCAGCCCCTGGTGTTCGATCCGCTGCGGCGTCTGCAGCAGGGGGGCCACACCGGAGGTGGCATCGATGACCGGCAGCGTCTCTGGGTCGCCGTCGACGGCATGGGCGGGGACCATGCCCCGGGGCCGATCCTGGAGGGATGCCTACGGGCGGTGGGCCTGCTGCCCCTGCGCATCCGCTTCGTGGCGGAACCGGAGCCGCTGCGCCAGGCGGTGGCGGCGATGGGCCTGGGCCACGACCTTGAGGAGGCCCTGCAGCGCGGCCTGATCGAGCTGGTGCCCAGCGGCCCCACGGTGGGCATGCACGAGGAGGCCACGGTGGTGCGCCGCAAGCGCGACGCCAGCATCAACGTGGCCATGGATCTGGTCAAGAAGGGCGACGCCACCGCCGTTTATTCCGCCGGCAACTCCGGGGCCGTGATGGCCGCTGCGATCTTCCGCCTCGGCCGGCTGGCCGGTATCGATCGGCCGGCCATCGGCGCCCTGTTCCCCACCAAGGACCCCAGCCAGCAGGTGCTGGTGCTCGACGTCGGGGCCAACATGGACTGCAAGCCTGAATGGCTGCACCAGTTCGCCCTGCTCGGCAACATCTACAGCCGCGACGTGCTGCAGGTGAAACGGCCCCGCATCGGCCTGGTCAACATCGGCGAGGAGGAGTGCAAGGGCAACGACCTCTGCCTGCGCACCCATCCGCTGCTCGCCGGCGACGAGCGCTTCGTGTTCGCCGGCAACTGTGAGGGCCGCGACATCCTCTCCGGGGATTTCGACGTCGTGGTCTGCGATGGCTTCACCGGCAACGTGCTGCTGAAGTTCCTCGAATCGGTGGGCAGCGTCCTGCTGGATGTGCTGAGGGCCGAACTGCCCCGTGGCCGCCGGGGCAAGGTGGGGTCGGCGTTCCTGCGCAGCAACCTGGTGCGGATCAAGAAGCGCCTCGACCACGCCGAGCACGGCGGCGCCCTGCTGCTCGGGGTCGACGGCATCTGCGTCATCGGCCACGGCAGCAGCCGAGCGCTTTCGGTGGTGAGTGCCCTGCGGCTGGCCCACTCCGCCGCCAGCCACGGCGTCATGGACGACCTTCACGCCCTCGGCGAGGGGAGCGCCGGGGTGGCAACCACCTGTGGTTGACTGTGGCCACCTGTGAACCGAATGGGTGCCGCTCGGCTCAGACAAGACGGTGACCATGGCCGCCTTGCGGGGGATGGCCCTGGTGGGCTGCGGACGCGCTCTCCCCACCGCCAGCATCAGTAACGACCAGCTGAGCGAGCGGGTCGAGACCAACGACAGCTGGATCCGCAGCCGCACCGGCATCGGCGCCCGGCGCGTGGCCGGCCCCGGTGAAACCGTCACCAGCCTGGCCGCCGAGGCCGGCCGGGCGGCCCTGGCCCATGCGGGCTGGGCCCCCGAGCAGGTGGATCTGATCCTGCTGGCCACCTCCAGCCCCGACGACCTGTTCGGCACCGCCCCCCGGGTCCAGGCGGCCCTGGGGGCCCACCAGGCGGTCGCCTTCGATCTGACGGCGGCCTGCAGCGGCTTCCTGTTCGCCCTGATCACCGCGGCCCAGTACATCCGTGGCGGGACGATGCAGCGGGTGCTGGTGATCGGTGCTGACCAGCTCAGCCGCTGGCTCGACTGGGACGACCGCCGCACCTGTGTGCTCTTCGGCGATGGCGCCGGTGCCCTGGCTGTCCAGGCCTGCGACCCCGGCGACGACGCCCTGGTGGGCTTCCGCATGCGATCGGACGGCAGCCGCAACGCCTGCCTCACCCTGGCCCAGGTGGCCGAGCACCGGCCCCTGGTGGGGGACCTCTCCGCCCAGGTGGGAGGCTTCGCGCCGATCCACATGAACGGCCAGGAGGTTTACAAGTTCGCCGTGCGGGAAGTGCCCGCCGTGCTGGCCGAGCTGCTGGAGGCCACCGGCACCGCCGCCTCGGACGTGGATTGGCTGCTGCTGCACCAGGCCAACCAGCGCATCCTCGATGCGGTGGCCGACCGTTTCGCCATGCCCGCCGAGCGGGTGCTCAGCAATCTCTCGGCCTACGGCAACACCTCCGCCGCCACCATCCCCCTGATGCTCGACGAAGCGGTCCGCGATGGGCGGGTCGGCGCTGGCGACCTGATCGCCAGCAGCGGCTTCGGCGCCGGCCTCAGCTGGGGCGCCGCCCTGTTCCGCTGGAGTGGTCCCGGCCGTCCGCCAGCCGAGCTCTAATCTCCTGCCGTTGCACGGGAGGCTTGCATGGCCATCGCCTGGGTGTTTCCGGGACAGGGATCGCAGAAGCCGGGCATGGCCGAGGGGGTGATCGACCTACCCGGAGCCCGGGAGCGCTTCGCGCAGGCCTCTGCCCTGCTCGGTCGTGACCTGCTGGCCATCTGCGCCGGTGCGGAGGCCAGCGGCAGCGGGGCTGAGGCCTGCGGCAGCGGGGGCCCCGGCGAACCCAGCGATCTCAACGACACCCGCAACACCCAGCCGGCCCTGTTCGTGGTTGAGAGCCTGCTGGTGGACGCCTTGCACCGGCAGGGCCGCACGGCCCAGCTGGTGGCGGGCCACAGCCTGGGTGAACTGGTGGCCCTCTACGCCGCCGGTGTCTTCGACGCCGAGACCGGCCTGGGCCTGATGCGCCGCCGCAGTGAACTGATGGCCGCCGCCGGCGGAGGCGCCATGACCGCCGTGATGGGCTTCGACCGCGACGAACTGGAGCGGGTGGTGGCCGCCACCGAGGGGGTGGTCATCGCCAACGACAACAGCGCGGCCCAGGTGGTGCTGTCAGGCACCCCGGAGGCGGTGGCGAGCGTCAGCGCCACGGTGCGCTGCAAACGGGCCATCCCCCTGGCCGTCTCCGGCGCCTTCCATTCCCCGTTCATGGCCACCGCCGCTGCGGCCTTCGCCACCGAACTGGAGGCGGTGCCCTTCGCCGACGCCCGCATCCCCGTGCTCAGCAACGCCGATCCGCGGCCCGAAACCTCCGCCAGCGTGCTCAAGGAGCGCCTGCGCCAGCAGATGACCATGGGGGTGCGCTGGCGCGAAACGATGGAAGGCCTGCAGAGCGCGGGCCTCACCACCGCGGTGGAGATCGGCCCCGGCAACGTGCTCAGTGGCCTGATCAAGCGCAGCTGTCCCGGGCTCGGCACGGCTCAGATCGCCGGCACGGGCGACCTGGGCCAGTGAGGCGCCGCCGCCGGCCCCCGGCCGATCCCCCCGCCCTGCTGAGCACCCCAAGGCCGAGCCTGACCTATCGGCTGATCAGCTACCTGCTCGTCTTTCCCGTCTTCCGGCTGCTGTTCCGGGGCCAGACCACAGGCAACGACAACGTGCCCCTGGAGGGAGCCGTTGTGGTGGTGGCCAACCATGGTTCCCACCTGGATCCACCGCTGCTGGGCCATGCCCTCGGCAGGCCCGTGGCCTTCATGGCCAAGGCGGAACTGTTCCGGGTGCCCCTGCTGGGGCCGATCATCCGGGCCTGCGGCGCCTACCCGGTGGAGCGGGGCGCCGGCGATCGCGAAGCCATCCGCACCGCCACCGACCGGCTGCTGCAGGGCTGGGCCACCGGTGTCTTCCTCGACGGCACCCGCCAGCCGGATGGACGCGTCAACCAGCCCCAGCCAGGGGCGGCCCTGCTGGCGGCCCGGGCCGGGGTGCCGTTGCTGCCGGTGGCGATCATCAACAGCCACCGGGCCCTGGGGCCGGGCGGCCACGGGCCACGGCTGGTGCCGATCCACATCCGCATCGGCACGCCGATTCCGCCCCCGGCCTCGCGGCGACGCCCCGACCTGGATGCAGCGACACGAGCCGCCCAGGAGCAGATCAACCGGATGCTCGACCTCGGCCCGATCAGCGGAAGCCTGCTTTCTCCAGCCAGGGAGCCACCCGCTCTTCCACCCAGGGCCTGATGTCCTGGCCACTGATCACCCACAGGGCCGCCCTGGCGCCATCGCCCCACAAGCGCCGCCGGCCCTCAACGACGCAGAGGTCGCCGCAGGGCACGGAAACCGGGGTGAGGTGAATGCCGCGGCTGCCGGCCACGATCCGTCCCACCAGCAGGGCCCGCTGCATGTGATCAGTGGAGGTGACCAGCAAGGCGTGACGGATGCGGGACTTGCGCAGATCGTCGACCAGGGAGGTGAAGTTGGACACCGTGTCCCGGGCGCGGTAATCGAGCTGGACCTGGCGGGAGGGCAAGCCCTCCTTCTGCTGGAACAGCCAGTGGGCGTACTCGGGGTTGGTACCTCCGGTGACCACCACCGGCAGCCCATCGCTGCGGGCCAGACGGGCCGCCGCCGCCTCCCGATCCGGATCACCCCCCAGCACCAGGATCATCTGGGGTGGTGGCGGCGTGGGCCACCACACACCCCGGGACAGCCACAGCAGACCCAGTCCAACCAGGCCCACCAGCACCCCCCTGCCCCGGCCGGGTCGCCGCGGTGAAGGGGGAGCACGGCGGACCCGCGGGGACGGACCCGCCGGCGCCGGACCGGTGCGTTCCGGGC
>NZ_JAYGHY010000068.1:0-13606 GCF_034931305.1 Cyanobium gracile UHCC 0281
GCCTGGGGCCAGCCGCCCTGGGGCGGCTGGCCAGCTGCGGTGTGGCGACGCTGCTGGTGAGTCCCCAGCCGCGGGTGGGGCTGTTGATCAGCGGCGATGAGCTGGTGGCGGCCGGGGCGCCAAGGGGGCCGGGCCAGATCTGGGAGAGCAACGGCACCCTGCTGCGGGCCCTGCTGGAGCGGCTGGGCTACGGGGTGAGCGAGCAGCGGGTGGTGGCCGATGATCCGGCCGCCCTGCGCCGGGCGCTGCTGGAGCTGGCCGCCGGCTGCGATGTGGTGGTCAGCACCGGCGGCGTGTCGGCTGGCGACAGCGACTGGATCCGGCCCCTGCTGGCTGACCTGGGGGAGGTGGGCTTCTGGAAGCTGTTTCTCAAGCCCGGCCGGCCCTTCGCCTTCGGCCAGCTGGGGTCGCGGCCCTTCTTCGGCTTGCCCGGCAATCCGGTGGCCGCGGCGATCACGGCCCTGCAGTTGCTGTGGCCGGCCCTGCAGCAGCTGGAGGGGGGCGAAGTGGTGCTGTTGCCGCGGCTGAAGGTGCGCCTGGCGTCGGCGCTGAAACGGGGTGCCGGCCGGCCCGAACTAGCCCGGGCCTGCCTGCAGGTGGATGGGGATGGCGCCTTGCTGGCGCTGGTGGAGGGGAGCCAGGCCTCGTCCCGCCTCGGCTCGCTGCAGGGGGCCGACCTGCTGCTGGAGATCCCCGCCGAGACCGGCGCCCTGGAGGCCGGCGCGGAGCTGTGGGCCCAGCTGCTGCGGTTACCCCTGCTCTGAGTCAGTCGCTGCTGGGGTCCGCCGGCCTGGGGGCGGGGATCGGGGCTGGGAGGCCGTCGATGCTGCGGCGGTTCTTGCGCTGCCAGTAGCGCTCCAGGCCCTCGGACCCCTTGCGGCGGGCCCAGCTGTCGAGGGCGGTGCGATCGCCGCCATAGGCGTACCTGGGTACCGCCATGCCGCAGGAGGTCTGGACCCGGTCGATGGCCAGATCGAAGATCTGTCGGGCGCCGGCCAGGGGCTCGAAAAGGCCGTAAAGCCCGTCCCAGCCGTCCTCGCCGCACTGGATGGTGCGGGCGGTGCCGTAGAGCCGCAGGATCTGGGGTGGGCCCTCGAAGGCGCAGAACATCAGGGTCATGCGCGGACAGGCCTGCACATGGGCGGCGGTTTCGTTGCCGCTGCCGGTGAGGTTGAGCCAGACCACGCGCTGTGCGTCGAGCACCCGCAGGGCATCCCGTCCCTTGGGGGAGACGTTGACCGTGCTGTCCGCCGTGGCGGTGCCGACGAAGAACAGCTTCTGGGCGATGATGAAGGCGATGTGGTCGGCGTTGAGGGTGCCGCAGGACTGGCCCATGGAAGGGGGGCGATGGAGTCAGAGGGGGGTGTTGCCGGCCACCCAGGTGCCGCTGCCGCCGCTCCACTCCCGTTTCCAGAAAGGAGCGTGGTGCTTGAGATCCTCCAGCAGCTCCTGGACGCAGCGCAGTGCCGGGCCGCGGCGGTCGGCCTGGACGGCCACCAGCACGATCGCCTCCCCCGGTGCGATCCGCCCCACCCGATGCGCCACCAGCACCGCCCCCGCGCCATGGCGCGCTGCGCAGGCCTCGGCGAGGGCCCGCAGCTGGGCCTCGCTCATGCCGGGGTAATGCTCCAGCTCCAGGACCTCCAGGGGCGCGCCGCTGGCGGTGGTGGGTCGCACGCGGCCGATGAAGTGGCTTTCGGCGGCCATCCTTGCTGCGCCAAGGCTGTCGCGGCTGTCCGCCGAAAGGCTCCGCTGCCAGGCGGCCAGCAGCTCGAGCGGCTCGAAGGGCGCCTCCAGGAGCTGTACCGCGATCGTGAGTTCTGGGTTGGGGGTCGGCATCGCTCAGCCTCCGGTGATCGGGGGCAGGAAGGCCACCTCGTCGCCGGGGCGCAGGGGGGTGCCGGGGGCGGCGAAGGCCTGGTTGATGGCGATGCGGATGCTGGGGGGGATCCTGCCGCCCGTGGCGGGTCCGTCGTCCAGGGCCAACCGCCGCCAGAGATCGGCGGCGCTGGTGGGGCTGGCCTCAAGGGGGACCAGCCGCTCCCCCCAGCCGGCCCGCTCCCGCAGGGCGGCGAACAGTCGCACCCGCACCGCGGCGGTGAGGTCTGGAGAGGGGGCGACCACAGGAGGGCAGTGCATCGATCAGTGGGTTGACTCTGGGCCCCGGAGCCCTCAGGCCGAGAGGCCAACCTGGCTGGGCAGGGATCGGCAGACCACCCGATTGCGGCCATGACGTTTGGCTTCGTAGAGGCAGTCGTCGGCCAGCTGCATCAACCTGTCGGCGTCACAGTCCGCCGTGGACTGGGGATCCCACGCCGCGATTCCAATGCTGACGGTGAGCACGTTGCCGGTGGTCAGGCCGGGATGGTAGATCCCTTTATCAAGGATCGACTGGCGCAGGTTCTCGCAAAGCTTCAGCGAGGACTCCGCATCCGTTTTGGGTAAGATGATGGCAAATTCTTCACCGCCCAGTCGTGCCACGAAGTCACTCTTGCGGCGCAGGCAAGCCCTGAGAGAATCGGCGATTTCCTTGAGGCATCGATCGCCATAGGCGTGGCCCTGCAAGTCATTCACTATTTTGAATTGATCGATATCAATCAAGGCTAGAGAGAGGTTGACTTGTTGAAGCCTTGAGGCGGAAACATTGCCCTTCAGGAACGAATCAAAACTGCGGCGGTTGGCCAACTGGGTGAGTGGATCCAGCATCGCCAGTCGCTTGGAGCGCTCGCTCTCAAAGGCATAGAACAGGAGGCTCAACAGGCTGCTCATGGCTTCGATGCGTTGCACTTCCTCATCACTGAAAACACTCCCTTCGTGCAGGGTAATGCTGAGAACGGGGATCGATATCCCTCGGGAGTCGAGCCGAATGCCGAGGTAGTCACTGCAGCCGGCCTTCCGCAAGGAATCCAGGAAGGGAAAGCTGTTGTCCTTGGTTGGTGTCAGCTTTTGTCGAAAGACCTTGCTCCTTGTGGCAATGAAGTGAAGGGGGCTGTGAAGGTGCTCATCCTCCTCGAGGAAATCCCTTTCCATGCGGAAGGTGCCGACCAGGCCCGGACGGGACTTTACCCAGACATACTGACTGCAATCGATGTCGTCCTGGTCGGGAAGAAAGGCCAACGAAAAGCGATAGATCTCCAATCCCCAGGACTTCAGCTCGTTGACAAATAGCAACACGAACTCTTCAAAGCTGCGTAGCCTTGACCAGTTATCAAAGATGTAGCGCTCCAGGGGCACTTTCCCTTCGGCGGTCCTGAACTCTTCGCCACCCCCTGAATCCCGCAGGCGGGACGTGACACGGATCTTTTCCAAGGTCTGCTGCAGGGAGTCGCGATCCGCCCATTCCGAGGACTGGATGAAGGATTCCACACCCTTCAAGGTGATGGGGGCGGAGATGAGATACCCCTGCAATGCATCGGCTCCCAAGCGAACGACAGCGGCCAGTTCATTGTGGGTTTCGACCCCTTCGCAGACCACTGTTTTGCCGAGCGCATGGACCGTGTCAATGAACGAACCCACATAGCGCTGAAGCCTGAAGGAACGATCGATCCCTTTAATGAGATCAATATCCAGTTTGATCGCGTCATACCAGGCTTCGCTGATGCGCCTGTAGTTGGAAAGTCCTGATCCGAAGTCATCAATGAAAATCCTGAAGTTCAGCTCCTTCATCAGACGTTCTGAAGCCGTTGTCACATCCTCGGATCCGGCCAGGATATCGGTGGCGGCCATTTCTGTGATCTCGATGTAGAAGATAGAGCTGTCGATGACATGGGTCTTGAATAGGTCGATCAAATGATTCAGTCGTTGGCCTGTGGCAACGGAGTCCGCGCTGATATTGATGGAGACATATTCAATCCGGTGGCGCAGAAGCTCGGATTCGCTGAGGGCTTGTTTGACTTCGGCCAATCGGCTCACAACAAGGGCGTCAATCTGATGGGCGATACCGATGTCATGGGCCAGTTGCATCACCTTGCCAGTGCCGAGTTTGTTCAGCGTTGGGGGACGGAATCTGATCAGGAGTTCAAGTCCAAAATGGCCTGGATTCGAGATCTGAAGGATTGGTTGAAAAAAGAGCTCAAGATCACTGGCGTTCAGGCAGCTGAGTTGCGTTCTGATTTCATTCTTGTCTCTGACCAGTAGATCGTCACCACGTTTCACCAGCCGAAACGATCGGCGATCCTCGGCGGCCAGCATCTCTCCGAAGGCCTGCATCGTCAGCAGGGAGGTCGGGGGATCATTCGGCCGGAAGCGTTGACCGGTGATGATCACATCATCCCAGGCCAGAACGGAGTTGCTGGAAAGCTGAATCGAACCCGACACAATGCCAAGCAGCCTGGCGAGCAGCGCTTCGCAGGCGTCCGTGTCATCGATCGGAATGCTTCCAGAAGCCCGGACGATCAGGGCCATCTTGTTCTTGGAGATGCGATAGAAGTTGAACCCAGGGTGGACAGGCCAACCTTTGTCGATGGCACGACAGGCATTGGTCAGGATTTCGGAGGATTCCAGCTCACTGTGAAGTCCGCTTTGGCGCTCCAGATAGCGAAAGTCAATGGTCACCAGAACGGCGGCGTCCTGACGCTGCGACAGAGTCCTGATGGCAGGATCTTCGAGATCCTTGACCAGTGCATAGTGGGTTAGAAATGAAGATTGGCTGTCTTTTCTGAAGCCGCTGACAATTTCTTGCTTCTGCTTTTCACTCTGGCCGGAGATGGAGGCCATCACGGCTGTCAGCAGCATGCCAAGCACGCCAAGCGTCAAGGCAAGAGTGTGTTCCACACCAGCCTCGGCGTGGGCAGCTGGCGGCAGGTTCAGGCCAATGTCAAGCTCCCCGAATCTGAGCTGATAGAGGTGGCTGTCCTTGTCGGCTGAGGCGACGACAACGGACCATGGAGCCAGCCCGATGGGCCCGTGGCCCGTCGTCTTGGTATCGACCAACGCCTGTCCACGCAGTTTGACCCACCGGCCATTCGGCTGGCGGATGGGGCCAGAGGTGAACAGCAACGTTCCGGGTTGGGAGGGCTCAACGGCCATCACCAGTGGCGTGCTGGGGAACTGTCTTGGACAGATCAGTGGGAGGCCTTCGCGGCTGGTCGCGATGGGAGGCCTCTCGGTGGGCACGGGCTGGGAGGCGACGTCTGAACTGGCGACGACCTCCAGACGGTGGGAGGACAGGTCCTGCCGTTCCACAGCCCTCTGGGCAGGGCCTTCCTCAGCGGATGGTCTGGCGAAGACGCGCTCCATTCCCTGCAATGCATCGCACAAGCGCAGGGCGACGCGGTCGCTTTGATCACGCCATTCCTTGGCATGGCGTCGATCAAGGAGATGGGTATAGATCAGGAGAGAGGTGCTTGAAAGAAGCGCTCCGCTGATGATCACCGTTCTGGTGCGCCGGCGCATGTCCCTCCCTCACATCCCTCACCTTAGCGACCAAACCCTGAGCAGCCCTGCGCCGCCACCTCTCGCTAGGGGGTGGCCACGGTGATTCCGGGAGCCAATGACGGGCCGTTGACGCTCCCAACCGTCGCTTCCACCGACGTTTCAGATGTGGCTTGCCCATCGGAGCTTCCTTTCACCGGTAGCTCCTCACCTTTACTCATAAATCTTTCAGCCTCCCTCCCCAATCGGTCGAATTGGTCTCCTGTCACATCCACAGGATTGCTTCTACCCCTAACATCCGACGGCACGCCTTTCTTCGACAGCGTGCATCGCAGCGATCATGACTTTATCGATTGTGTCTGCCTCTACTTGTCAGATGGGCAGGCTTAACCTCCCCTTGACTGTGGTTCTCGAGAGGTGATTCACGCCGCAGTCATTGGTGCTGGAGCCTGCGGGCTGGCCCTGGCCAGGGGGCTCTGGAGGCAGGGCCTGCCGGTGCGTGTGTTTGAGCGGGTGGCAGCGCCGTCTTCCAATGGTCATGGGTTTCTGCTGCTGGCCAATGGCTGCGAGTCCCTGCGTCGCCTTGGCTGCGACCCTGCAGACAATCTGGGCCACCCCATCACATCGGTGCGGATTGTCTGTTGTTCCGGCGACGTTCATGCGGATTATCCGATTGATGGGGCGGTGGCGCTGATGCGTCACCGGTTGCTGGAGGCACTGCTGCGCGGGGCCCCGCCCGAGCTTGTGCAGTACAACCACCAGTTCGAGACTTTCGAATGGGCTGGGCAGAAGGCCAGGGCGGTGCGATTCCAGAATGGCCATTCCCATGAAGCCGATGCCTTCATCGCGGCCGATGGCGTCCGCTCCAGCTGCCGGCTTGCCATGGGTTGCGCTTCGACGGCCCAGCCAGGCCGCGTCAAGGAGATCGTGGCCCACATGCAGCATCCCCTGCTGGCCGCGGAGCTGGGCCATCGCTTTCTGAAGGTGCTCGATCCCTCCGGGGGGCTGGCGGTAGGCCTGGTCCCCTTGGGCGATAACAGATTGATCTGGTTCGTGCAGTTCGACAGCGAGCGTTTCGCCACCCCACGCAGGGCTGAGGTGGGGGCCTTCCTCGAGGCGCACTTCCGCCACTTTCCCGCCGTGGTGCGCCATGTGCTGGGCGCCACCGATCCCTCCCGCGCCCACCTGTGGCACACCGTGGACGCGGATGCTTCCAGCCGCTGGAGCCGGGGGAATGTGGCTCTGGCCGGGGATGCGGCCCATCCGCTGCTGCCCTTCACCAGCCAGGGCGTCAATACGGCGCTTGAGGATGCGGTCCTGCTGAGTCGCCTGCTGAAGGATTGTCGGGATCCCGGGGAGGTCCCGGAGCTTTTTGCCGCCTACGAACGTGAGCGCCAGCCAGCACTGCTGCACTGTGTGGAAGCCGGTCGCCAGATGGCGCGGTCCTTTGTCCAGCCCGCCCCGAGCAGGCTCCCGTTGCCGCTGATGGCATGAGCGACCGTTTCGCGGACGCGTTCCTCGATGGGGCCGTCCCTCTGGATCTCCTGCGCCAGCGGGCCCACAACCTGCGCTGGGCCGAGCAGGCCCCGGGGGTGATCCCGCTGACCGCCGCCGATCCGGACTTCCCGGCGGCCCCGTCCATCCGCGAGGCGATCGCCGATTACGCCCACTCCGGCGTGTTCAGCTACGGACCCGCCGGCGGCCTGCCGTCCTTCCGGCAGGCGGTGGCCCATTACCTCCGCCAGCGGGGGGCGCCCGTTTCGGCCGCGGGGGTGGTGGCGGTGAACAGTGCGGCGGCGGGTCTGGCCCTGCTGGCCCGCCACTGGCTGTCGCCCGGTGACGAGGCGATCGTGTTGGATCCGGTCGATTTCCTCTTTGCCCACACGGTCCGCAGCGCCGGCGGGGTGCCGCTGTTGTGGCGGATCACCCCTGACGCCCCCCTGGACTTCGCGGCCCTGGAGGCGCTGGTGACCAGTCGCACCCGACTGGTCTGCCTCTGCAACCCCCACAATCCCCTGGGCCGCTGTTTTCGCCGCGACGAACTCGAATCCCTGGGCCGCTTCTGCCTGGAGCGGGGTCTGCGGGTGCTGAGTGATGAGGTGTGGAGTGATGTGGTCTACCCGCCGGCCACCTTCACCAGCTGGCTGGCCCTGGCTCCGGAACTGGCCGGCCTCGGGGCGGTGGTGCACGGCTTTTCCAAGTCCTTCGGCCTGGCCGGGTTGCGGGTGGGTTACGTGGCGATGGTGGATCCGGAGGCGGCCGCCAGGCTCCTGGCCGACAGCGAGTTGCCCTCCACCGTCGATGGCGTCGCCACCCTCAGCCAGGTGGCCGCCACGGCCGCCTACGGCCCCGAGGGCCTGGCCTGGCTGGAGGCGTTCCTGCGCCACCTGCTGGACCGCCGCGACCAGGCCGTCACCCGGCTGGCGGCGATCCCCGGCCTGCGGGTGCATCCACCGGCGGCCACCTTCGTGCTGTTCGTCGGCCTGCCGCCGCGGTCCGAGAGCGTCGAAGAGATGGTGGAGCGCCTGCGGCGGGAGCACGGGGTGGCGGTGGTGCCGGGGAGCCCCCGCTGGTTTGGGCCCGGGGCGGCGGGCCACCTGCGCCTGAGTTTCGCCACCTCCGAGGCCCTGCTGGCGGAGGGCCTCAATCGCCTGGCGGCTGGTCTGTCCTGAGCAGCCGCACCGGATCGCCCACGGCCACCGGGCCGGGGGTCAGCACGCTGAGGCGGAGGCCGGCCACCACGCCGTTGTGGCGGGCGGTGGCCCGCAGGATCTCCAGGTCTTCGCCCAGGGGGCCCTGGGCCAGGGTGGTGACCACGCAGCGGGGGCAGCCGCCATCGACCCGCAGCACCAGCTGCTCGCCGATCTGCAGACAGGAGCCGCCCCAGGCCTCTTCCACGAAGCCCTCGGCTCCCGTCGGCGTCTGGATCAGCAGGTTGGGGCGGAACCGTTCGACGGCGAAGTCCAGCTGGGGTTCTAGCTGCCGCAGCCGTTCCAGGGTGGCGGTGGTGATGGCGTGGATGGGGCAGGCATCAAAGAAGGTGCCCGCAGGCAATTCCAGGGCGTTGGTTTCGTCCTGGAAGGCGCGGCCTTCCACTGGCGGCCAGTACTGGTCGAGGCTGGCGCCGTCCGGTGGGGTGTCGAGCAGGCTCACCCGGCGCCCGAACAGCTCGCTGAAGAAGGCACCGACATCGGCGTCATCGCTGCAGAGCTCAGCGGCCCCATCCTCCTGGCGCGGGCCGATCAGCACCGGAGGCAGGGGCGCCGACGGCCCGGGTTCCTCCCGGAAGCGGGCGCGGTAGTCGAGCAGATCCCTCCAGAGGCGTGGGTTCTTGGCGCTGGCCACCCGGCCGCTGGCGTGGTCCCACAGGGCATAGACCCGATCGCCCAGGATGCCCCGGGCTTCCACGTCCAGCCGCTGGGGAGAGTCCCCGAGCATCGATTTGACCGGGTAACGCCAGAGCGTCTGCACCGTTCCCACCAGCTCCTGCACGCGCTAGACCCGTTGTTGCCCGCCCACTCTGTGGGCCGGAGCGGGCCGGCTCCGGTAGCAGGACTTACCGTCCGCCAAGGGTTCGCCTGGATCCAGCTGCTGGGGCCATGAAGGAATGCATCCACCTGAGGTCGGCCCGGTTTCCGCTGCTGCCCAGTGAAGCCGAGGAGCGGGTCAACATCGACCTGGTGGGCAAAGCCCTGGCCCTCTACCTGCAGGAGAAGCTGCAGCGCCTGGGCAGGGACGTGCCCTTTGTCTGCTGCGAAGACTGGGGCTGGTGGGTGGAGCTGGCCGGAGCCCCCTTTCGCTTCGGGGTCTGCGTCTACAGCCTGCCTGGCGAGGGGGAGGTGACGGCGTTCTGCTGCACCGACGGAGCCAGTGCCGAGCGGATCTGGAACTGGCGGACGTTCAGCTGGATCGACACCGCGCCATGGGCGGAGGCCCTGCACGGCGAGCTGCTGGCCATCTTCCAGGACGATCCGGAGGTGGAGCTGCTCGGCAGCGGTCCTACGTTCCCCTGAGTTCAGGGGCTGCCGAAGAAGCCGCGGGAGTTGAGCCAGAGGCTCAGCACCACTAGTGGCAACAGGAACCCCGCCAGGATCTGCAGGCGCTGGCGCAGGCCGCCGGGCTCCGCAGTGAGCTTGGATTTGCCGGGCTTTGGCGGCTGGCGGCGGGATCGCGGGGGCATGGCTTCAGTTCCTCACCAGCGCCTGTTCGAGTGAAAGACGATCCCGGAGTTCACCGGGGAGGTGGGTCCAGTGGCGGGCGATCAAGTCGGCCAGCTGCTGGCCATTGACCAGGCTGATTCTGGCGAAGCCCTCCTCTGCGGCCGCTGCCACCGCCGCCGGCTGGAAATCGGCGGTGGTGATGTAGACGCCATGGCCGCCGAATGGAATGAACTGACGCAGTTCCCGCACGGCGTCGGCACCGATGCGCGCCCCGAGGTTGCCACGGTGAAACCGGGCATGGAGGCGGATGCGTGCCGGTAGCGACAGTCTGATTTCGCCGCAGGCATCGAAGACATCGCGCAGGGCTCCGTGGTGCTCGGCCCGCTCCCAGTCCTCGAAGCCGAGGGCATCGAGCAGATGAACCACGAGTCGCTCGAAGTCGGGCGGGGTCAGCTGCATCAACTGTTCCAGCACGATACGGTGCGATTCCTTCCGAGTGGCCGGCGAGTCAGAGGCCACCATGCTGGTCTGGCCGAGGGCCCGGATGAATTCCTCCTTGTGCTCCACCATGAAGACGGTCAGCAGTGACCGCATCCGGGTGTGCGCCGGCACGGTGAGGAGGGTGCGGATGGAATCCCGGAACGGCGTGGAGAAAAGGTCCAGCCGGATCGGTTCTGCCGCCCAGGTGACGGGACGCCGATGCCGCAGGGGGCAGCCGTCGTCTCCACTGGGGTCGTAATAGGGCGTGCCCGCGTCTACGACGCCATGGATCAGAAGGTCGGTATCCGCCGACGGAATGATGACGTGGTCGTTGGGCTGGATCTCGAACAGAAAGCGATGGATCTCATTGACGTAATTGGAGAGCAGGATCGCGCTCTGGATGTCCGGGAAGTAGCGACGCACCACCGCATAGAGCTGATCCCGGGTCTGGATGGGGCCGAGATCCTCACTGATCTCCCGCCAGCCGATGCCGACGAAGCCGCCCCTGAGGAAATTGTCCGCATACATGCCTCCGCCAGCGCGCACGCACCAGACGTTGGTCATCGCTGCACCCCAGGGGGGCCCTTCAAGGCGCGGCTCATGGGAGGAAATCGGGTCGGGAGGGCAGCCCTGATGGCGCCATGGGGATCTGGCTGCTGGTAAAGCCTCTGAGCGAGCGCTCCGGGGAATTGTCGCGAATCTTGCCGGGAAGCGCATCCTCATCAACCATGAGACGCAGGAGAGCCGTCTGATACCTTCGATCTTAAGGCATCACTCACCATTCATTAGTTCTTTGGCCCAAGCCGCCGCACGGCCCGCTCCAGGGAGGGCGCCAGCCCGCGCCACTCCTGCCGCCGGGGGCTCCAGATCTGACCGCTCTGCAGCGCCTCCAGGTCGGCCAGCACCATGTCCTGTCCTTCGTTCAGCTGCAGAGCCTCCAGGGGCACGGTGAGCAGGCCACGGAAGTAGTAGGCGCTGAGCTGGGCCTCATGGTGCTCGAACCAGAGCGGCAGCGGTGGTGCCCCCCAGCCGATCTCCTCCTGCAGCTCCCGCAGGACGGCCTGCTCCGGCCGCTCGCCTGGATCCAGGTGGCCGCCGAACAGGCCCCAGCAGCCTGGATGGACGATGCCCTCGATGTCGTCCCGCAGCTGCAGCAGCCAGCGGCCCTCCCGCTCCAGCATCCCCAGGGCCACCGCGAAGGTCATGGGTGGGGGCGCGCCATGGGGCGAAGGGGCTGTGGTGGGGGGAGTCTGGCTTGATGATCGCTGCCCGTAGCCCGTTGCCATGGCCTCCCTAGCGTTAGCGACAACACCCTCCGAGCACCGGCTCCAGCGGTGACCGAGACCCTGACCGAGTGACTGCCGCCGATCTCGCCTTCCTCGTGCTGCGCGGCGCGACCGCCATCGTCTGCGCTCTGGCCGCGCGCGGCGCAGCGCACCGAGCCGGCCTGAGCGCCCAGCCGCGGCAACGGCGCTGGCGTGCCTGCCTTGGCGCGGTGGTGATGCTGGCTCTGGGGCTGTTTGCCCTCGAAGACGGGGTGCTCGTGGCGCTCGGTCAGCTGGGTGAGCCGATCGGCTGGCGCAGTTGGGTATGGGTGCTGCTGGACCTGGTCATCCCCGCCCAGGTGCTCGCCGCGCTGGCCACCCTGCGTCAGCGCGACCGGCTGGAGGCCGAGCTGGCCGCTGCGGCGCAACGCGACCCGCTCACCGGCCTGCCCAACCGCGCCGGCTTCACCGAGGCGGCCAGTGCGGTCCTCGCTGCGGCCGCGCGCGATGGCCGCCCGGTGGCGGGCGCCATGCTCGACATCGACCATTTCAAGGCCATCAACGACGGCTGGGGCCATGGGGCGGGCGATGCGGTGTTGCGGGACGTGGCTGCGGCCATGCGGGCCGTGCTGCGCCCGGGTGATGTGCTGGCGCGGATCGGCGGCGAGGAGTTCGCCGTGGTGCTGTCGGGCGTGGACACCCAGGCCGCCCGCCCCCTGATTGAGCGGCTGCGGGCGGCGGCGGCAGCGGTGCCCCACCCCGGAGCGCGGGAGCGGCGCGTCACCCTTTCGGGCGGCCTGGCGCCGGTGCAGGGGCTGGGCCTGGCCGCGCTGGAGAACGGCCTGCGAAGCGCCGACGGCGCCCTCTACGCCGCCAAGGCCGCCGGGCGGAACAGGGTGATGGTGGCGGGCTGATGGGCGGGGGGTACCCGGGAGCGGTGGTGCATGAACGGATCCTTGCCCAATTCGCGCCAACTCCTGGGTGCCCAGCCTTGAGGGTGCAACTTGAGCGAGGCCCTCCGATGACGAGCGTGACGCTCATGACTGATTTGTTCTTCGCAGGAGGAAAGGGTGGAGGTGACTGGCTGGAAGGTGCCACGGTACGCAGCGTGAACAGCCGCGGCAGCACGTCAGACTGACATCTGCTCATTGAGGGGTAAGCATGATGCTGGCCCCGCGACCATCCACATTTCGATCGAAGAAGAGATAGTGCTTAAAACGCCAACCGCAGGTGCCACGACCGGCATCGGGGATCTCAAACTTCTGTCCAGGGTCGACGCAAACTCGCCATTTTCCTTTCCAGTTTAAATTCTTGGTTTCGGCATAGGCATAGAGCCGGCCTCGGTAACCTGGGGGAAGAGCCAGATTGTCGCAGTCACCCTGGGCAACCTCATACCAGCCTTTACTGGTCAGGCGGCCATGTTTGTCCGTCAATGCCTTGGCGACATAGGCCGACCCGTCGCCGGCGTTGTTACAGACGCGCAGGGCCGTCTGCGCCGGGCGCTGCTGCCCACTGGCGGCGATCGTCTCCCTGAGGTTGCCGCGTGCATCAAGCACGTCGCAACGCCACTTGCTGTTTGGGGCGTAGACCTCAATCTTGTCGCCCCGTCGCCAGTTGGCCCGGCATATCGAAATCCAGTTGCCAACGCCGCTTGGCTGGCCGGGTACGAGGCTGAGTCCGCGGCTGGCCAGCTTGAGCCCCAGCCTCAAAAGGATCTCCTTGAGGTCTGGATCCCTCGAGACGTCGATGCCAATCGAGACGGGAGAACGACAATTCGACTGACAACAGGCTTGGCGTCCAGGAGCCAGTGTTTCGAACTTTGCTCCGCGCACGATTTGAAACGACCTGTTGGCACGATTGACGATGCAGAAGGCCCCGTCGACGGCGGAAGCTGGAGCGGCCCAGAGGAGGCTGCCCCCCACCCCGAGTGACAGCAACAGCGCCATGGCTTGGAGCGGAGAGCTGTGGAGCCCCTGGCCAGAAGGGTCCATGGAAGTCCTTTTCCGTTCTCCTGCACATTCTGATCAGCTTTCCCCTCCCGTGGTAATTGCGGCGCCTGTCGCTAAGTGATGGGCGCCTGGCCGAACGGGTCCATCGGGGTCCGCCACCGATGGCAGTGCGCGTGAAGCTCCGCAGCCCCTCAGCCGATCCCCCCCACCACCGGCCACCAGGCCGCCGCAGCCACCAGTTCCGCATCACTGCAACCTTCGGCCCGCCGGCTTTCCGCCGCCTGGCTGTCGAGCAACGAGCCGTGCAGCGCTTCCCCCAGGGCCTGGCGCAGCAGGCCGCTGGCGGCGAAGGCGGCCGAGGCCTCCGCCAGGCTGGCGG
>NZ_JAYGHY010000069.1:0-13496 GCF_034931305.1 Cyanobium gracile UHCC 0281
GCGACGGCGTTCGGCCGCTTCCGGACCCGCGGCCAGGGCGGCGGCCAGGGCGGCGGGGTGGGCCGGGAAGCGCTGCAGCAACTGCCGGCGCATGGCGGGATCATCGCCGCCGAGGGCGTAAAGGGCATCGGCGCTGGCCGGATCGCCGGGGAAGCGCCGCTGCAGCTGGCGCCACAGGGCCAGGGAGGTTTCCGGGCGTCCGAGGGCCGCGGCGGCCAGGGCGTCCTGCTTCAGCACCAGGGCGGCCAGGGGATCGGGACCCCAGCCCTGGCCCCTCAGCCACTGGCGCTGCGCCTGGGGATCCTTGCTGCGGGCCGCCAGCAGCAGGCTCGCCTCTCGGCGCCGCCAGGGATCGGCATCCCAGTGCTGCAGCCACTCCAGTCGCTCGGTGGCGGTGGCCGGCGTCAGCGCCGGCTGGCGCGCCAGCAACGCCCGACCCCCCACCAGGGCAAGGGCAGTGCCCAGGCACGACAGGGACAGCAGCAGCGGGAGTCGGGCCAATGGCCGGGGGACGGCGTCCGGGGCATTCTGGGCATCCGCCTGCGCCGCACCCGGTGCGATTGCCCTCCCTCCCCGCCCTGCCGCCGCTGTTCGACCGCCTGCCCGGTGCGGCCCAGCGCCGCCGCGCCGTGGTGGTGAGCGTGGTGGCGCTGCTCACCCTTCTGCTGCGGCCGCTGTGGCCCCTGCGGCTGCTGCCGGGCTGGTGTGTGGGCCTGCTGCTGCTCTGGGCCACCCTGGAGCTGCTGCGCTGGCGCTGGTGGCCGCACCGCTGGCGCTGAGGCCGGCCGGGGACGGCACGTAGCCTGCTCTCCAGTAAAGGCAACGGCATGGCCGAAGCGGCTTCGCATCCGGTGGTTTCCCCCCTTGGGGCGCCCCTGGAGGAGGGTTTGGCCCGCTTCGGCACCGACGGCATCCGCGGCCGCGTCGGCACCAGCGTCACCCCGGCCATGGCCCTGCAGGTGGGCTACTGGACCGGCGTGGTGCTGCAGGCCGACGGGCCGGTGGTGATCGGCACCGACTCCCGCCGCAGCGGGCCGATGCTGGTGGCAGCCCTTAGCGCGGGCCTGATGGCCGCCGGGCGTGAAGTGTGGCAGCTGGGGCTGTGCCCCACGCCGGCGGTGCCGGGCACGATCCGGCGCCAGGGCGCCGCCGGCGGGCTGATGGTGTCGGCCAGCCACAACCCACCCCACGACAACGGCATCAAGGTGTTCGGCGCCACCGGTGCCAAGCTCGTGGCTGCCCGCCAGCAGGCGATCGAGGCGGGGCTCCAGGGCCGCACCGTGCCGCCGCCGCTGGCGGGCAACGGCCGCCTGGTGCTGCGCCCCGACCTGCTGGCGGCCTACGTCGATTCCTTGCGGGCCAGCACCGGCGGCCAGCGCCTCGATGGCGCTCGTGTGGTGCTCGACCTCTGCTGGGGATCGGCCACCGCCTGCGGCGAGGAGCTGTTCCGCTCCCTGGGGGCGGACGTGCTGGTGCTGCACGGCGAGCCGGATGGCGAGCGCATCAACCAGGGCTGCGGCAGCACCCACCTGGAGCCCCTGAAGCGGGCGGTGCTGGAGAGCGGCGCCGACATGGGCTTTGCCTTCGACGGCGACGCCGACCGGATGCTGGCGGTGGATGGCCGCGGCCGGGTGGTGGACGGCGACCACACCCTGTACCTGTGGGGCTCCGCCATGCGCCGCGAGGGGCAGCTCCCGGACGACCGCCTGGTGGCCACGGTGATGTCGAACCTGGGCTTCGAGCGGGCCTGGCAGGCCAGCGGCGGGGTGCTGGAGCGCACCGACGTGGGCGATCAGCACGTCCATGCCGCCATGGAGGCTCTGGGGGCCGGCCTGGGGGGTGAGCAGTCGGGCCATATCCTCTCGGCCCGCCACGGCATGAGCGGCGACGGCCTGCTCACCGCCCTGCAGGTGGCCACCCTGATCCATGGCGCCGGCCTGAAGCTGGACGAATGGATGGATGGCAGCTTCCAGCCCTACCCCCAGCGGCTGGTGAACGTGATCGTGCCCGACCGGCAGCGGCGCCAGCAGTGGCAGCAGTGCGAACCCCTGCGGCTGGCGGTGGCCGAGGCGGAGGCGGCGATGGCGGGCCACGGCCGGGTGCTGGTGCGGGCCAGCGGCACCGAACCCCTGCTGCGGGTGATGGTGGAGGCGGCCGAGCAGAGCCAGGTCGACCTCTGGACCGACCGCCTGGCGGCCGAGGCGGAGCGGCACCTCAATCAGGCCTGAACCCCGGCCTGCCGGTCCTCAGACCACGCCGTTGGTGCGGAACCAGGCCTGCATCTGCGTCCAGCCGGCGGCCGCCGCGGCGGCCCGGTAGGTGGGCCGGTAGTCGGCGTGGAAGCCGTGGGGGGCACCGGGGAACACCTCGATCCGGCTCGGGCTGCCGGCCGCCTTCAGGGCCGCCTGCATTCGCTGCACCGACTCGGTCGGAATGCCGTCGTCGTTGCCGGCGTAGAGCCCCAGCACCGGAGCCTTGAGCTTGGCAATCAGGTCGATCGGAAACAGGGGTTGCCGCTCGCTGGCCGTGCCCACCAGGCGGCCGTACCAGGCCACCCCGGCCTTCAGCTTCGGGTTGTGGGCGGCGTAGAGCCAGGTGATCCGTCCGCCCCAGCAGAAGCCGGTGATGCCGAGCCGTGCCACGTCGCCTTCGCCACTGGCGGCCACCCAGGCGGCGGTGGCATCGAGGTCAGCCATCACCTGGGCATCCGGCACCGTCGCCACCAGCGGCAGGATCGCGGCGATGTCGGGCAGCACGGTCACATCACCCTGGCGATCGAACAGGCTCGGCGCGATGGCCAGGTAGCCCAGCTGGGCCAGGCGGCGGCAGACATCCTGGATGTAGGCATGCACGCCGAAGATTTCCTGCACCACGAGCACCACCGGGAAGCCGGAGCCCTTGGCGGGGCGGGCCCGGTAGGCCTTCACAGGGCCATCCGCCGCCGGCACCGACACCCAGCCGGCCATCAGCCCCCGATCGGGCGTGGTGACGGTGGACGCCGCCACCGGCCGCACCGCCAGGGCGAAGCCGGCGGCCGCCGTTCCCAGCAGCAACTCGCGGCGGCCGAGGCGGAGCTCCATGCTGGGAAGAGAGGAGAACGGGGCCATGGGCTTATGCGGGCCCCTCAGCCTAGAAACGGGATCCTTCAGGGCCAGCCCTGCAGCCGCTGCACCAGCCGCCCCAGCAGTTCCCGACGGGCTTCGCCCTGCTGGCCCGCCTCGGTGATCAGCAGGGCCTTCACCTGGAGGTCGTCCGCCGTCATGGCTTCAATGCCCAGCAGGCGCGGTGGCTCCAGCAGCAGCGGGGCCCAGTGCGGATCGCTGCCGAAGGCGGTCAGTTCCTCGCCGATCAGGCCCAGGGCGCCGGCCAGATCGGTGATGCTGCGCGGCAGCAGCAGCGTCAGCTCCGCCCCCGAACGCAGCTTGGTGTGGTTCACCACCTGCTCGCAGTGGCTGTTGGGCACCACCACCACCCGCTGATCGGCGCAGCGCAGTTCCGTGCTCAGCACTCCCACATCCACCACTTCACCCGAGCGGCCACCGATCTCGACCACATCGCCGATGGCGTAGCGGTCGTCGAGCAGCAGCACCAGCCCGGCGACGAAATCCCGCAGCAACCCCTGGAACACCAGCGCCAGGGCGCCGAGCACGGCGCCACTGGCCAGGACGGCATTGCTGGAGAGGTCCCGCAACACAGGGATCCCGAGCACCGTCCAGAGCGCGAACAGCAGCAGGCAGGCCAGGTTCACCAGCCGGCGCAGCACCCGCAGCAGGCTCAGGTAGCGCTGCCGGCGGCGGGCACGGTGCTCGGCTCTCACGGCGAGATGGCTGGCCCACTGGGCCAGCAGCAGCCCCACCAGGCCCCGCAGCACCGTGGCCACGACCAGCAGCACCAGCGCCTTCATCAGCACCACCAGCGGCTGCAGCAACACATCGATGGCGGCCGGGATCTGGCCAGGCCAGGCCAGCAGCAGCACCGCGCCCATCGCCACCCCCAGCAGGATCACCAGCGCCGCCAGCAGCCGACTGAAGGCCTGGGTGAGCTGGAGCAGCAGGGGATCGAAGCGCCCCGACCGCTCGGCGCGCCGCCGTTGCAGGCGGGGCAGCGAGCGCTGGCTGACGTGCCACAACGCCACCACCAGGGCCATCAGCAGGGCCAGGCCTGCCAGGGACACCAGGGCGATCCGCAGGCGCCCGTTGATCTGCTCCTGCCCGAACACGCGGCGGGCGCTGCGCAGTCGGCGTTCCAGCAGGTCGCGCCACTGTTCGGCCAGGGCATCCAGGGGCAGACCGTTGAACTGGGCGTCCTGCTCGGTGACCGTGAGCAGGGGAAAGGGGCTGGAGCGGCCCGGCACCATGGCCGCCAGCTGCTGGCCTCCACCGGGCTGGGGCAGGAGGATCACCCGCAGGGCCTGCGGTGCCCCCTGCAGGCCCAGATGGTTGGGGTCACAGGCGGCCTTCGTCCCCTTGAGGCTGAGGCGATCCAGCAGCGCCTCACCGACCCGTTCCCCCGCGGTGCAGGGGTTGCGGGGCTCGTACAGCTGGTTCAGGTTGCCCTCGATCACCCGGGCCCGCTCGCTGGCCTCCGGCCCGCTGTCGCCGCCGGCGTCCACGGCTGGTGAGGCCACCGTGATCGCCGGCACCCCCAGGATCCGCACCGTGCCGAGGCGAAAGCTGCCGGCATTGGCCGGGTCGGCATGGGCGGGGCCGGTGCCGCCCGGGGCGGGGGGCTCAGCAGCGGCTGTCGCTGCGGCCGTGGGAGCCCCCGGGAACGCCGCCATGCCGAGGGCGAGCGTCAGGGCCAGAAGCAGGGCCAGGGCCGTTCGCAGCCGGCGTGGCTGTCGTGGGGCCATCGGCGTCTCCGGGGGCGTGGGGCTGTCGCTCCGGATGCTGCCAGCTGGATGGGCTGTCCGCCCGGGGTGCCACCGCCAGCCCTCCTGGTGGCTGGTGCCCCATCTCCCTATCCAGGAGATGGGGTGAATCGGCGCTTTTTTGCTCAACTTTCTCTAGCAGAGCTCGGCCGGCATAGGATCAACCTTCACGGTGATCATTGGCAACGTGCAGGTTCTTCTGCTCGATCTCGTTGTCATTTTCGGGCTCTCCGTGATGGCGGCGATCCTGTGCCATCGGCTGCGGATCCCCACATCGATCGGCTTGCTGCTGGCTGGGGTATTGGCCGGGCCCGATGCCCTCGCCCTGGTGCGAAGTCCCCACGACATCGAGCTGCTGGCGGAAGTCGGTGTGGTGCTGTTGTTGTTCGTCGTGGGGCTGGAGATCTCCGTGGCCGATGTGAGTCGCCTGCGTCGGGAATTCATCATCGGCGGCTCGCTCCAGTTTTTCGGAACCGCTGCAGTGAGCGCCCTGGCCTTGTTGCCGATGGGGATGAATCTTCCCCAGGCCGGGTATATCGGCTGCGTGGTGGCCCTTTCCAGCACGGCCGTGGTGCTGCGCATGCTGCAGGAGCGGGCCGAGATCGAAACGCCCCATGGCCGCGCCATCCTCTCCACCCTCATCTACCAGGACATCGCGGTGGTGCCGGTGATGCTCACCGCCCCCCTGCTGGCCGGGCTCGGCCAGGCCTCCTTGCTGCCGGCGCTCTCGGGGCTGGTGCTCAAGGTGGTGGTGGTGGCGGCCCTGGCTCTGCTGGCCTACCGCTGGATCGTGCCCTGGGTGCTGGAGCACATCATCCGCACCCGCAGTTCGGAGGCCTTTCTGCTCGGCGTCTTCATGCTCTGCGTGGGCATCGCCCTGATCACCCAGTCGTTGGGCCTGTCCCTGGCGCTGGGTGCCTTTCTGGCCGGCTTCATCCTTTCCGAATCGAGGTATTCCCATCAGGCCGTGGCGGTGATGCTGCCGTTCCGCGACGTGCTGATGAGCCTGTTCTTCATCTCGGTGGGGATGCTGCTCGACATCCCGTTCCTGCTGGCCCATCCGGTCCGGATCGCCCTGCTCACCCTGGCCGTCCTGCTCGTCAAACCCCTGATCGCCGCGGCGGCCGCCCTGGTCACCGGGTTGCCCCTGCGCAGCGCGGTGCTGGCCGGCCTGCCCCTGGGCCAGGTGGGGGAATTCTCCCTGGTGGCCACCCAGGCGGCGGTGGCGGTGGGCCTGCTGACGCCGGACGTTTTCCAGTCGGTGCTGGACGTGGCGGTGCTCAGCATGATGGCCACTCCCCTGCTGGTGGCGGCGTCGGCTCCCCTCTCCGAAAGGCTGTGCGGCACCTGGCTGATCCACCTCCAGTCCCAGACGGTGGACCCCTCCGCCGCGCAGGAGCTGGAGGGGGAGCTGCCCCGCAGCGGCCACGTGCTGATCATCGGTTTCGGTGTCACCGGGCGGAACGTGGCCCGCTGCGCCCGTCGCTGCGGCGTGCCCTACGCGGTGGTGGAACTCAATGGCGCCATCGTGCGGCGGGCCAGCGAGGCGGGCGAGCCGATCCGTTACGGCGATGCCACCCATGCCCCGATCCTGGAGCTGGTGCATGCCGAAGGGGCCCGCGCCATCGTGGTCGTCATCGACGATCCCGGGGCCGCCCGCCGCATCGTGGAGATCGCCCGCCGCGTCGCGCCGGAGGCCTACATCCTGGTGCGCAGCCGCTACCTGCGGGAAGTGGAACCCCTGATGGCCCTGGGGGCCGATGAGGTGATCGCCGACGAACTGGAGGTGTCGATCGAGGTGTTCTCGCGAGTGATGGCGCGGATGCTGGTGCCCCGCGAGGACATCCAGCGGCTGATCGGCGACGTGCGCGGCCACTGGCGCCAGATGGCCCGCACCCTGGCGGCCTCCGCCACCTCGGTGGCGGACCTGAAAGTGGCGTTGCCCCATCTGGCCACCCACACCCTGCGCCTGAAGTCCGATTCCCCCCTGGTGGGCACCACGATCGCGGCCAGCGGACTGCGGCTGGTGCATGGCGTCACCGTGCTGGCGGTGACCCGGGCGGATGGCGCGACGATCGCCGATCCCCGCGGGGCCACCGGGCTGGAGACGGGGGACATCCTGTTCGTGATCGGGCCGGAAGGCTGGGATCCCCGCTCGCTGAGCTGACGGCCCCGGCATCGGCCCCGCGGCGGTGGCGCAGCCGTGGGGGCGGCCGGCTTCCCGACGCCCTGGGGAGAGATTGCCGTCATTCCCTCCCTGGGCGGAGGGCCGCAGATTGAATGTCTCAGTCAGGGACGATCCATGGCACGTCAGCTCGAAACCGTCAGGCAATGGCTGGCCCGGCGCCTGCGGGCAATGGCCGCGGCGCTGTGGCGGGAGCCGCCGGCACCACCGCCTCCGGTGGCCGTCAGCAGCCCGCCCCTGGCCCCGGCGCCGGTCCGCCCGCCCGCTCCACCGGTTCCACCGGTCGATCGGGTCGCCGCCCTCTGCCCCGGGGTGCGGGAGCCCCTCTCGGTGGAGGCCGCCGTGCTCAGCCGGGACATGACCGTGCTCAAACGGGAAGCCGCCGATTCCCTGGCCGCCCTGGGCGCCGCCCATGCCCTGATCAGCTCCGCCCGGCTGGCCCAGGTGCAGGAGCTGCGGCCCCGGGTGATCGAAGGCCAGGCCTCGGGGGAGTCCCTGATGGCCCTCGCCGCCGAGTACCAGGGCTGGCAGGGCGACCAGGTGAGGATCTTCGATGCCCTGGCGCTGGTGATGCGGATGGGGGTGCCCAGGGGTCTGGTGCTCGACCAGCTGGATCCAGGACTGCAGGAGCAGGCCCGCTCCCACCTGGAGGCCCTCTCGGTGGAGTACCAGCGCCGCCTGCTGGCGGATCAGTTCCACCCGTCGGTCTGAAGCCGGCGGTGAACCAGGGCCGGCGGCGTCTGGAAGCAACGGCTACCATCCCGCTCCGTGACCCGGCCGTCCTCCGGGTTGCTGTCCCCCATGGATGCCTTCCGGCTGCTCGAGCTCCTGATTCTGGTGGCGGTGCTGGTGGGGTTTGTCGGGCTGCTGCTGCGCCGCAACCTGTTTCTGAAAGTGCTGGCCATGGACGTGATGGGCTCGGCCGTGGTGGCCCTGTTCGTTCTCGTGGCGGCGCGCTCTGGCCTGCAAAGCCCGATCCTGGCGGCCCGCCCCGCGGTGGGGGCAGGCATGACAGCCGTGGTGATGGCCGATCCCATCCCCCAGGCGGTGATCCTCACGGCGATCGTGATCGGCCTCTCCATCCAGGCGCTGCTGCTGGTGGTGATCACCCGCCTGTCGCGGGTTGATCCCAGCCTCGATCTGGGCAGCTTCGAGAGGGGCGGCTTCGACGCTGGAGGTCGGCGCTGATGCCGCCCGTGTCCGGCCAGACCCTTCTGATCGGCTGGCTGCTGCTGCCCTTCATGGCGGCCTTCCTGGCGGCTCTGCTGCCCCCCCTGGCCCGCTGGCTGGCCCTGGCCTGCTGCCTGGCCACCGGGGCCGTGGCCGCCGCGATCGACGCCGGCGCACTGCCGGCCAGCCTGCACCTGCTGGGGCCCTACGGGGTGGTGCTGCAGCCCGACGCCCTGGCGGCCCCGTTCCTGCTCCTCGATGCGCTGGTGTGCGGCGCCGTGGTCCTGGATGGCTGGCGCCGCCCGATGCCCGGTCCTTTCCTGCTGCTGCTGATGGTGCTGCACGGCGGCCTGGCCTCCGCCTTCGTGGCGGTGGATCTGATCAGCCTCTACGTGACGCTGGAGGTGGTGGGCATCAGCGCCTTCCTGCTGATCCTGATCACCCGGTCGGACCGCTCCCTCTGGCTGGCGCTGCGTTACCTGCTGATCGGCAACACGGTGATGACGCTCTATCTGATCGGTGCCGCCGTGGTCTATCTGGAGCAGGGCAGCTTCCGGCTGGAGGCCGCCGCAACCGCCGGCGCTGCCGCCCTGGCCCTGTTGCTGGTGGGTCTGCTCACCAAGGCGGGTCTGTTCCTTTCGGGCCTGTGGTTGCCCCGCACCCACGCCGAGGCGCCGGCGGAGGTCTCCGCCCTGCTCTCCGGTGTGGTCGTCGCCGCCGGGGTCGTTCCCCTGCTGCGACTCGCGGCCGTCTCGCCCGCCCTGGCCGCGGTGCTGCCGCTGGTCGGGGTGGCCAGCGCCGGCCTGGGCCTGCTGTTCGCCCTCTTTGAGGCGGATGCCAAACGCCTGTTGGCCTGGAGCACCCTCTCCCAGATGGGCCTGGTGGTGCTGGCGCCGGCCGCCGGAGGCCTGTACGCCCTTGGCCATGGGCTGGCCAAGGCCGCCCTGTTCCTGGTGGCCCGCCGCTTCCCCGGCCGCGACCTGGCCGACTGGGCGGGCCGCCCCCTGCCCGCCGGGGTGTGGGGGACCCTGTGGATCAGCTCCCTGTCGATCGTGGGCGTGCCGCCGCTGCTGGGTTTCTTCGCCAAGTCCGGCCTCGAGAAGGCCCTGCCGGTGCCCACGGCCTGGCTGCTCAGCCTGCTCGCCGTGGGCACCGCCGCCGTTTATGCGCGCCTCTGGGGAGCGCCCCTGCGGCAGTCGGCCCTGCCGCCTGGAGCCACAGCGGAACCCGAACCGGCCTGGTCACCCGGGGTGGTGCTGTTGCTGGCGGCCCTGGTGCTGCTGGGCGCTGGTGAGGCGTTCCGCGACTGGAGTCCGGCCCTGGTGCCGGCGGCCGCCAAGGCTGCGGTGGTGCTGGCGGTCGGGGTGGGGCTGCATCGCTTGCTGCAGCCCCTGCGGCGGATCGCCTGGTTGCGCCTGCCCGACCTGGAGGGTTTCCCCGATCTTGTCGGCGGCATCGGTGTGGTGGGGGCCGGCCTGCTGGTGTGGATCCGATGAGGCGCCTGCTTCCCCTGCTGCTGACCATCGCCTTCCGGCTGGCGGTGTGGTGCCTGCTCACCGCCGACCTGAGCCACCTCAACCTGCTGATCGGGTTGGTGGTCGCCCTGCTGTTGCCCCGTGCCCGCTCGAGGCCCCTGCCCCTGCGCGAACTGCTGCGGGCCCTGGGCCGCAGCCTGCTGGCCGTTCCCCAGGCCTACCTGGAAGCGCTGCGCCTGATGGTCGGCCGTGAGCCGGTGGAGGCCGAGATCAGCGAAGCCACCACCGACGGGACCATCCCCCTGCTGGTGTTCCTGGACGTGTTCCGCATCACCCTCACCCCGTTCACGATCGTGCTCGGCCTGGAGGACGGCGGGCGCCGCTACCGCATCCATGCGCTGAAGCCTGGCCACCGCCATGGAGGCCAGACCCCATGACGCTGCTCCTCTGGGGAATGGTGCTGGCCCTGCTGATCCCGATCGCCGTGGCCTGCCGCCCCTCCGACGTCTGGCACCGCCTGGCGGCGTTCGCCAGCGTCGCCACCAAGGTGGCCCTGATCATCCTGGTGGTCTCGGCGGTGCGGGGCGACCAGATGCTGGGACTGGCCGGTGTGATCGTTCTGTGCGCCGGCAATGCTGGCCTGCTGCTGCTGGCCAACCTGCTGCGGGGGGTGGAGCGATGACCCTCGCCTCCCTGGCCGATCACGCCAGCCTGCTGCTGCTGGGGGCGGGACTGGTGTTCTGGTTCTGGGGGACCTGGCCCCTGCTGGAGAGCCGCACCTACCTCAGCAAGCTGCACGCCCTGTCGGTGGCCGACACCCTCGGCTCGGCGCTGATGTTGCTGGGCCTGCTGCTGCGGATCCCGGGCCAGTGGCCCCTGCTGGTGCTGGCCCTGGTGGCCCTGATCCTGTGGAACACGATCTTCGGCTACGTGCTGGCCAACTGCTGGCAGGCCTCCCGCCGGGAGCCGGAACCATGAGCGGCACCGTGTCCCTGGCGGGGGAGCTGGACCTGCTGCTGCCGATCACCGCCCTGCTGCCCCTCACCGCCGTGCTGCTGGTGAGCCAGTCGAACCCCTATCAGACCCTGGTGCTGCGGGGGATCCTGGGGTCGGTGTCCACCCTGCTCTACGCCCTGCTGGGCGCCCCTGACGTGGCCATCACCGAGGCGTTGGTGGGCACCCTGCTGTCCACCACCCTCTATGCGGTGGCGCTGCGCTCGTCGATGACGCTGCGGCTGACGTTCCCAGAGGCGGAGCCCCCCAGCGAGGCCTGCCTGGAGCGGCTGCGCGATTGGCTGGAGCCGCTGTCGCTGCGGCTGCGGCTGCTGCCACCGGATCCAGAGGTTGGTGCGGCCGGCCCCTGCCATGGCCGCCTCGGGCCGGGGCCGCGGCTGGAGCTGGCCAACCCCAGGCTGGTGGAGCGGCTGCAGGTTCTGGAGGGCTTCCGCCGCTGGCAGCAGGACGGCGGAGTACTGCTGCTGCGGGAGCTCCCATGACCTGGCTCTACCTGCTGGCCGCCGCCGCCCTCTGCCTGGCACCGCTGGGCGCGGCCCTGCCTCCGGCCCCCCCCATTGGCCCGGTGATCGCGTCCCTCGCCACCATGACCGATGTGCCCAATCTGGTGTCGGGGGTGATCCTGCACACCCGTCTGTACGACACCATCGCCGAGGTGGTGGTGTTCACCCTGGCCTCCATCGGCGTGCGTTTCCTGCTGGCCGGGGAGCCCACCAAGATGAGCATCCGCGCCATCGGCGATCCCCCGTCGGTGGTGCTCTGCCAGCTCGGGGCCACCATGGCCGCCCTGATCGGGGTGGAGCTGGCCCTGCGGGGCCACCTGTCTCCGGGGGGCGGCTTTGCGGCGGGCGTGGCCGGCGGCACCGCCATCGGCCTGGTGCTGATCAGCGGCTCGGCCCGGCTCTCCGATCGGCTCTACCGCCGCTACCGGGCCGACCTCTGGGAGAAGGCCGCGGTGATCGCCTTCGTGCTCCTCTCCGCCTTCGCCCTGGGTGGGGTCCCCTTCCCCGCCGGCGCCTTCGGTACCCTGGCCTCGGGGGGCTGGATCCCCCTGCTGAACCTGTTGGTGGCCCTCAAGGTGACCCTGGGCTCCTGGGCGATGGTGCAGCTGTTCGTGCGCCACCGGGGGTTGCTTTAGGGGTCTCCTGCCTCGTCTGCGCGGCAGATCTCAGAGACGGATCCTGGAGAAGAACACGGTGATTTCCCCGGGTGTGACGAAGCCGTCGGAATTGGCATCGATCTGGCGAAACCGTTGCCGGGCTGGTCGTTGAAACTCAACGATTTCAAGCCGACCATCATCGTTCTGATCCATGCTGTCGATGAACAGAATGGAGAGGTCGTCAATGCCTCGTTCCTTCAACTTCTCAGAGGCAGTTGCAGGGATGGTTTCAGCGAACATGGCGCGCACTTCTTCCAGTGTGATCGCCCCATCCCCATCGGTGTCGAGCTTTTTGAACGTCTCGGTACGGTCCTGCAGGACTTCAACTTCCGTGATCCTGCCATCCGCATTGACGTCCAGCTTCAGATACTCCTGGGTAGCAGCATTGATTCCCGGCTGATCGGTGCCCTTGGGAGCAGCATCTGCGGCGCTGACAGAGGCCATGCCAAGACAAGCCGTGATGGCTACGGACAACAACTTTGTCGTGGGGAGGTGATGCATTGGTTCGGCTTCTGGGAAATCATTGCGCGGCAGGTACGCCACCTTCTCAATATAGCGACATGAGTGGGAAGAGAGGCCGAACTTGATATCCATCGACCCCATGTGAGGAGGGCGCTCGCCCCGCCACACGGCTCCAGGGAACTGCGCTCACAGACCTGGAATCAGAATGTTGGCCTTCAGCGGGGAACAGTCCAAGGGTTGGGTGAGGCCGTTCCGCCCACCCGCAGGCGGGAGCCGCGATCGCCGGCGATCACCTCGATGCCGCCGCGGATGCGTTCCCGCAGGGCGCCGACGTGGCTGATCAGGCCGATCATCCGGCCCCCCTCCCGCAGCCGGTCGAGTTCGTCCATGGCCAGCTGCAGGTTGTCGGGATCGAGGCTGCCGAAGCCTTCGTCGATGAACAGGGCCTCCAGCGGCACGCCGCCGGCATGGGCCTGCACCGTGTCGGCCACCCCCAGGGCCAGGGCCAGGGAGGCCTGGAAGGTTTCGCCGCCCGAGAGGCTGCTCACCTCCCGCTCCTCGCCGGTGTAGGCATCCAGCACCCGCAGGCCCAGGCCGGCGTTGCGGCCGCCGTGGCCCCCCTCGTCGGTGAGCCGCAGCTGGTAGCGGCCGGAGGTCATCAGGGTGAGCCGCTGGTTGGCGTAGCCGCAGATGTCGTCGAGGTAGGCCGAGAGCACCCAGCGCTGCAGGGAGATGTAGGGAGCCGCCTTGCCCTGGCAGCGGTTGGCCACGGCGCTGAGCCGCTCGGCCCTCTGCTGCTTGTCCGCCAGCCCAGCGGCGCCCTCGCGGTGTTCGGTGGCCAGCCGGATGATCTCCTTCTGGGCGCCCCGGGCTTCGCTGTGGCGTTCCACCGCCCGGGTGCGGGCCCCATCCAGGCGGTCCACGGCCGCGCCGGCGGCGGCGGTGTCGGGCCGGGGCTCCGGCAGATCGGCCAGATCGGGGGCGGCCAGGAGGTTGCGCTGCTGGATCACCGCCGCCTCGTAGGCCGCGATCCGCTCGACCAGTTTCAGGCGCCAGCTCTCCTCCTGCAGGGCCGCCGCGGCGTCCGTCGCCGTGGCGAAGGGCGAGGCCGCCAGTTCCTGGCCCAGCCGCCGGGCCGCCTGCTCCAGCTCGCTGGTGGCG
>NZ_JAYGHY010000070.1:0-12476 GCF_034931305.1 Cyanobium gracile UHCC 0281
GGCGAAGGTGCGCCGGGCCATGGGGGCCACGGCCGCCGCGGCCATCGCCGTGTCGGTGAGGATCGGCGCGCCGGCCGCCAGGGCTTTGAGGCCGGCGGCGCAGGCCCCCGGACCGAGGCGCAGATCCGGCGCCAGGGCCAGATCGCCGCTGCTGTGCACCAGGCGCTCCAGAACCTCCTGCTCCACCCCCACCAGGCCGGTGGGCCCGAGCCAGGCGCGGATGCGCCGCACGCTCTCCTGAAAGATCGGGTGATCGAGCGAGGCCTCGAAGCTCTCCATCGCCTGCGGCGCTCCGTGCTGCCCCGCCGGCTCGGTGATGGCCACCGGGGCGGAAAGGGCGAGGCTACGGGATGCGCCATGGCGGGGGCGGGGGCCTCTGCCGAGCCAAATCAAAACCTGTACATTGTGTACAGAACTCGATTTCGGCCGCCAACACCATGGACACCCTCGGCGTCCTGGAGGCCAGGAAGCGCTTCCCCGAGCTGCTCGATCGAGCCCACGGGGGCGAGGAGACGCTGATCTCACGCCACGGCCACCCGGTGGCGGCCCTGGTGCCGCTCTGGCGGCGGCACCGTCCCCAGCGACAGGCCCTGATCGCCCTCAAGGGCAGCGGCCGCGCCTGCTGGCCGGACCCGCTCCCGCCGAGCCAACCTTGGCCGGTCCAGCCCCTGGAGAGCAGCGCCAGCCTGACCCTCGGCTCGGTTGTGGCCGTTGACGCCACGGCGCTGATTCCCTACCTGCGCGGCGATGCCTCCAGCCGCCACGCGGAGCCCCTGATCGCCGCGATCGCCGCCGGCCGCTGGCGGGGCGTGCTGAGCATGGCCACCTTAATGACTCTGATGGAGGGGCCCCTGCGCCTGGGGGACGAAGCCCTGGCGGCCCGCTACGAAGCGGTGTTCAGCGACCCCACGGCCTGGACCCTGGTGAGCCTCACGCCACAGGTCGCCCTGGCGGCGGCGCGGCTGCAGCGGCCAGGAAGCCACACCGCGATGGCACCCGCCATGGCACCTGAAGTCGCTCTGGAGCTGGCCTCGGCCCTGCAGGGGGGCGCCACGGCGATGATCAGCCGGGACCCCCGCCTGCTCGCCACCCTGCCCCTGCCAGGGAGCCCGCCCCTCTGATGCCGATTCACCTCTACTGGGGCGACGACGAGGCCGCCCGCCAGCGGGCCCTGGCGGCCCAGATCGAGGCCCTGGTGGATCCGGCCTGGGCCACGATCAACCTCAGCCGTCTCGACGGGGCCGATCCCGGCCAGGCGGCCCAAGCCCTGGAGGAGGCCCGCACAGCCCCCTTCGGCGCCGGGGCCCGGGTGGTGGTGCTGCAGCGCAGTCCCTTCTGTCAGGCCTGTCCGGCGGAGCTGGCCGCCCAGCTGGAGGCCGCCCTCGAGCTGATTCCCGCCGATGGCCACCTGTTCCTGGTCAGTGACGGCAAGCCCGACGCCCGGCTGCGCACCACCAAGCGGCTGCGGGCCGTGGCGGAGGAGCGGTCCTTCCTCCTCCCCCCCATCTGGGACGGGGCCGGCCAGATCGAGCGGGTGGAGAGCGCCGCCCGGGACCGGGGCCTGGCCCTGGCCCCGGGGGCGGCCGAAGCCCTGGCCGAAGCGATCGGCAGCGACGGCCTGCGACTCGCCAGCGAGCTGGAGAAGCTGGCGCTTCACACCGGCAGCGGCCCGATCACCGCCGAGGCGGTGGCTGCCCTGATCGGTGGCCAGGTCACCAGCAGCCTGGCCGTGGGAGACGCCCTGCTGGCCCAGCACCCCGCTGAGGCGATCGCCCTGGTGGAGGCCTTGCTCGAGGCGAACGAGCCTGCCCTGCGCATCGTGGCGGCCCTGGCCAGCCAGATCCGGGGCTGGCTGTGGGTGTGCCTGCTGGAGCGCAGTGGCGAGCAGGACGTGGCCGTGATCGCCAAGGCGGCGGGGATCGGCAATCCCAAGCGGATCTACGTCATGCGCAAACAGATCCGCGGCCGCAGCCCCGAGCAGCTGCTGGCCCTGCTGCGCCGCCTGCTCGACGTGGAGGCCGCCCTCAAGCGCGGCGCCGACCCCGGCGATGCCTTCCGTGACGGCTTCCTGCTGGCCGCCCTGGCACAGCCCGGCAACGCCCCACGTCGATAATCGAGCCCGACGCGCCGGCGACGAGCCCATGGGCCTGCTGATACAGAAGTTCGGGGGGACCTCGGTGGCGGACACCGAGCGGATCCGGGCGGTGGCCCGCCGCATCGCCGCCAGCCGCGAGGAGGGCCACGAACTGGTGATCGTGGTGTCGGCCATGGGCCACACCACCGACCAGCTCACGACCATGGCCGCCAGCCTCTGCGGCGATCCCCCCCGCCGGGAGATGGACATGCTGCTGGCCACGGGCGAGCAGGTGTCGATCGCCCTGCTGTCGATGGCCCTCCATGCCGAAGGCGTGCCCGCCGTCTCGATGACCGGCACCCAGGCCGGGATCATCACCGAATCGGCCCATGGCCGGGCCCGGATCCTGGAGGTGCGCACCGAACGGCTGCGCCGCCTGCTGGAGGACGGCCACGTGGTGGTGGTGGCCGGCTTCCAGGGCACCAGCAGCGGCCATGCCGGCACCCCGGAGATCACCACCCTGGGCCGGGGCGGCTCGGACACCTCCGCGGTGGCGCTGGCGGCCGCCCTCGGCGCCGACGGCTGCGAGATCTACACCGATGTGCCCGGGGTGCTGACCACCGATCCCCGCAAGGTGAGCGACGCCCAGCTGATGGACAGCGTCAGCTGCGACGAGATGCTGGAACTGGCCAGCCTCGGGGCCGCGGTGCTCCACCCCCGGGCCGTGGAGATCGCCCGCAACTACGGGGTGCCCCTGACGGTGCGCTCCAGCTGGAGCCAGGCCCCCGGCACCCGGCTCACCAGCGGTCCGGCCCGCCCGATCGGCAGTGAGGGGCTTGAGCTGGGCCGGCCCGTGGATGGGGCGGAGCTTGAGGCCGACCAGGCGGTGCTGGCCCTCTCCCATGTGCCCGACCGGCCGGGCGTGGCCGCCACCCTGTTCGAGGCCCTCGGCGCCGCCGGCCTCAACGTCGACCTGATCGTCCAGGCGATCCACGAGGGCGCCAGCAACGACATCGCCTTCACCCTGGCGGCGACGGAGATGGAGCGCGCCCGCCAGGTGTGTCAGGAGGTGCTGGCGGCGATGGGGGCCGATGGGGCCCAGCTCTCGGCCGAGGCGGGCATGGCCAAGCTGAGCATCGCCGGGGCTGGCATCCTGGGCCGCCCCGGGGTGGCGGCCCGCCTGTTCGACACCATGGCCCGCCTCGGCATCAACCTGCGCCTGATCGCCACCAGCGAGGTGAAGGTGAGCTGCGTGGTGGATGGCCAGCTGGGGGCCCGGGCCCTGCGGGCCGCCGGCGAGGCCTTCGAGCTCACCGACCAGCAGCTGCGCCACGATCCGCCCCCCTGCCACCTCGGGGACCCGGCGGTGCGGGGCGTGGCCCTCGACCGCGACCAGGTGCAGGTGTCGGTGCGGCGGGTGCCCGACCGGCCCGGGGCCGCCGCGGCCATCTGCCGGGCCCTGGCCGATGCGGGCATCAGCCTCGACGCCATCGTGCAGTCGGAGCGCACCCATGGCGGCCCCGAGGACCGGCGGCGGGACATGAGCTTCACCCTGCGGCGCGACGACCGGCCGGGGGCCGAGCGGGCCCTGGCCCCGATCCTGCGCCAGTGGGACGGCGCCTGCTTCGAGGAGGGCCCGGCCATCGCCAGGGTCAGCGCCGTGGGCGCCGGGATGGCCTGCACCGCCGGCACGGCGGCGCGGATGTTCCGCTCCCTGGCCGATGCGGGCATCAACATCTCCCTGATCGCCACCAGTGAGATCCGCACCAGTTGCGTGGTGGCGGAGGCCGATGGGGTGCGGGCCCTGCAGGCGGTGCACCAGGCCTTCGGCCTCGGCGGCGCGACCCGCCACGCCGCCGAGGGAACGGAAGCACCGGCGGCTGAAAGCGCCTGCCCTTCCTAGGGTTGGTGCGGCGACAGAGTGGCGGCATGCTGGTCCGGTTCTGGGGAACCCGCGGTTCGATCGCCAAACCCGGCCCCGACACCTTCCGCTTCGGCGGCAACACCTCCTGTGTGGAGGTCCGCTCCGGCGCCGGCACCCTGCTGGTGATCGACTGCGGCACCGGCGCCCACGGCCTGGGGCAGGCCCTGATGCAGGAGCGCCCCGACGGCATGGAGGGGTCGCTGCTGATCAGCCACACCCACTGGGACCACATCCAGGGCTTTCCTTTTTTCGCCCCCTTCTTCGCCCCCGGCCACGCCTGGGACGTCTACGGACCCAGCGGCCTCTCGGGCAGCCTGCGCAGCGTGCTCTCCGGCCAGATGCAGCACGCGTACTTCCCGGTCACCCTCGACCAGTTCGCCGCCACGATCCACTACCACGACCTGGGGGAAGGCACCTTCCGCATCGGCGACGTGACGGTGACAACCCACCACCTCAACCACCCCGCTCTCACCCTGGCCTACCGGCTCCAGGCCGATGGGGCCACGGTCGTCTACTGCTGCGACCACGAACCCCACGCCGCCGATCTGGCCAGCGGCCTCGGCCCGCTGTCCGGCCAGGACCTCCACTACGCGGAGTTCATCGAGGGGGCCGACCTGGTGATCCACGACGCCCAGTACACGGCTCTGGAGTTCCCGGCCAAGCTCGGCTGGGGCCACAGCTCGGTGGAATACGCCGTGCGCGTCTGCGAAGAGGCGGGGGTGGCCCGGCTGGTGCTCACCCACCACGATCCCCTGCGCAACGATGCGGCGATCGATCTCATTCTGGCCCGGGTGCACGCCGATCTGGCCGACCGGGGCTCCCCCCTGGAGGTGATGGCGGCCTCAGAGGGGCTGGTGCTGCGCACCTCACCCAGCCGCGGCGCCGTCACCGCAGCGGAGGCCGGTGCTGCGGCTGGTGGCCAGGCGGAGAGGCCCAGCGGCCCTCCGGCCCTGCTGTGGCTGGCGGACACGGACCTGGAGGCGGCCCTCAGCACGGCCCTGCGCCTGGAGGGCCTGCCCTGCCGGGTGGCCCGCACGGAAGCGGACCTGCTGCAGGCCCTTGAGGGCCAGGGGGCCTCGCTGCTGCTGCTGGAGCAGGGCCCCGGACCGGTAGCTCCTGGTCTGACCCGCCGCCTGCGGGAGTCCCTGGGCAAGGCGGTGACTGACACCCCCGTCCTGATGCTGGCCGCCGAGGAGAGCCTGGCCCGGCGGGACGACCCCCTGGTCAGCGAGTGGCTGGTGCAACCCATCTCCGAAAGCTTTCTGCGCGCCAGGCTCCGGGCCTGGAGCCTGGGCAGTCCCTGCCGCTGGCAGCGGGCCCGGCCGCCGGGGGACGAGCCGCGGCGCCTGCGACGCCTGGGCGAGCTCGGGCTGCTGGACACAGAGCGGGAGGAACGCTTCGACCGCCTGACCCGGATCGCCGCCGCGGCCTTCGACGTGCCGATCGCCCTGATCAGCCTGATCGATGCGGAGCGGCAGTGGTTCAAGTCGTGCCACGGCCTGGCCACCGGCCAGACCTCCCGTGATCTGGCGTTCTGCGCCCATGCACTCGAGCAGAAGTCGGATCTGCTGGTGGCGGACACCTGGCTCGACGACCGCTTCGCGGACAACCCGCTGGTGCTGGGGGAGCCACGCATCCGCTTCTACGCAGGCTCACCCCTGATCCTCGACGATGGCACCTGCCTGGGCACCCTGTGTCTGATCGACACCCGGCCCCGTCAGCTCAGCAGCACCGAGCTGGCCCTGCTCCACGACCTGCGCGACCTGGTGCTGCTGGAAATCTCCCCCACGCCATGTCCGGCCACCGTTCCCGCATCCTGAACGGGCTGGCGGCGGCCCTGCTGGTGCCCGCCCTCCTGGGGGGCTGCCAGCCGCCGCCCAGTGCCGCCGCGGTGCGCAGCGTGCCGGTGGTGGGCGGCCTCGAGCACCCCTGGGCCGTGGCCTGGCTGCCGGGCGGCGACCTGCTGATCACGGAGCGGCCGGGCCGGTTGCGCCTGGTGCAGGGCGGTGTGCTGCAACCGGAGCCGATCCGTGGAGTGCCGGAGGTGCTGGCCGCCGGCCAGGGGGGCCTGCTGGACGTGGCCGTGCATCCCGACTTCGCCACCAACCGCTGGATCTACCTCACCTATGCCGCCGGCAGCGCCGCGGCCAATCACACCCGACTGGCCCGGGCCCGCTTCGACGGCCACGCCCTCACCGACCTGCAGGTGCTGTTCGCGGTGCCGCAACGCAAGGCCGGCAGCCAGCACTTCGGCTCCCGCCTGCTCTGGTTGCCCGATGGCACCCTGCTGCTGGCCATCGGTGACGGGGGCAACCCTCCGCTCCAGCTGGAGGGGGCCCTGATCCGCCACCAGGCCCAGAACCCGGGCAGTGCCCTGGGTAAGGTGCTGCGCCTGAACGACGACGGCAGCCCCGCCAGGGGGACCCCCTTCGCCGGCACGCCCGGCGCCCTGCCGGGGCTCTGGAGCCTCGGGCACCGCAACATCCAGGGCCTGGCCATCGATCGCCAGGGCGGCCGGGTCTGGGCCAGCGAACACGGTGCCCGCGATGGCGACGAACTCAACCGAATCGAGGCCGGCGTGAACTATGGCTGGCCGACGGTGACCCACAGCCGGGAGTACTTCGGCCCCGCCATCGCGCCGGCCACCAGTGCGCCGGGCCTGCGGGATCCGGCGCTGGTCTGGACGCCTGCCATCGCCCCCTCCGGCCTGACGCTTTACGACGGCGATCGCTATCCGGGCTGGCGCGGCGATCTCTTTGCCGGCGGACTGGTGTCGCAGCAGGTGCATCGCCTGCGCCCGAATCCGAAGGGATCGGTGACGCCGGAGCAGCAGATTCCGATCGGCGCCAGGGTCAGGGACGTGCGCCAGGGACCGGACGGCTATCTGTACGTGCTCACCGACGGGGCTGGCGACGGCCAGCTGCTGCGCCTGGAACCCAGCTGACCGCGATTGGCCCCCTGGCCATGAAGTAGGAAAGGGCGACCTTCACGGACGATCTCCATGGCCCGGCGCGGCACTTCTTCCTTTCTTAGCGACTTCAAGGCGTTCATCAACAAGGGCAACGTGGTCGATCTGGCGGTGGCCGTGGTCATCGGCGGTGCCTTCGGCAAGGTGGTCGATGCGATCGTCAGCCTGGTGATGACCAACGCGCTGGAGCCGGCCCTGAGGGCGGCGAAGGTGGATTCGATCAACGCCTGGCCCGCCGGCACGGTGATCGTGGCCCTGATCAATTTCCTGGTGATCGCCTTCGTGGTGTTCCTGATCGTGCGGGCGATCGAAGCGATGAAGCGTCAGGAGGAGGCCAAGGCCGCCGATGCCGGGCCCGACCCCCAGGCCGAGCTGGCCGCCGCCGCCAACCGTCTGGCCGAAGCGCTGGATCGGCGCTCCCTCTAGCCCGCCGGCCGGCCCACCAGCTTCTGGCGCAGGTGCTTGATGCGGTCACGCAGGTTGGCCGCCTCCTCGAATTCCAGGCCCTTCGCCGCCACCTTCATCTTCTCCTCCAGCTGCCTGATCAGTTCGGGCAAAGCATCGAGGGACACTTCGTTGTGCTCGGCCTGGGCGGCCGCCACCTCAAGCTGATCGTCAGTGAGCCGGCGTGAGAGCTCCAGGAAGGTGAGGATGGAATTGCCCGCCCGCTTGCCGGCTGGGGTCGGCGTGATGCCATGGCGCTCGTTGTAGGCGTGCTGGATCACCCGACGCCGTTCCGTCTCGGAGATCGCCTTGGCCATCGAATCGGTGAGGTTGTCGGCATAGAGGAGGGCCACCCCATCGATGTGGCGCGCCGCCCGGCCGATCGTCTGGATCAGGGAGCGTTCCGCCCGCAGGAATCCCTCCTTGTCGGCGTCGAGGATGGCCACCAGGGACACCTCAGGCAGATCGAGGCCCTCCCTCAGCAGGTTGACCCCCACCAGCACGTCGTAGGCACCGTTGCGCAGGTCCTGGATGATCTCGATCCGTTCGATGGAATGGATCTCCGAGTGCAGGTAGCGCACCCGCACCCCGTTCTCGGCCAGGTAATCGGTGAGATCTTCCGCCATCCGCTTGGTGAGGGTGGTGACCAGCACCCGCTCCTGGCGATCAGCCCGCACGCGGATCTCGCCGAGCAGATCATCGATCTGGCCCTCGGAGGGGCGCACCTCCACGATCGGGTCGAGCACGCCGGTGGGCCGGATCACCTGCTCCACCACCTGGCCATGGCTCTGGGCCAGCTCCCAGGCGCCAGGGGTCGCCGAAACGAAGATGGTTTGCCGCGCCTTGACCCAGAACTCGTCCCCCTTGAGGGGCCGGTTGTCGGCGGCGCTGGGCAGGCGGAAGCCGTGCTCGATCAGCACCTGCTTGCGGCTCTGGTCGCCGTTGTACATGGCCTGCAGCTGGGAGCAGGTCACGTGGCTTTCATCCACCACCAGCAGCCAGTCGTCAGGGAAGTAATCGATCAGGCACTCGGGCGGGGTTCCGGCCTCCCGGCCCGCCAGGTGCCGGGCGTAGTTCTCGACCCCGTTGCAGTAGCCCACCTGCTCGAGCATCTCCAGGTCGTAGGTGGTGCGCTGCTCCAGGCGCTGGGCCTCCAGCAGCCTCCCCTGGCCGTTGAGCACGTCCAGGCGTTCGCGCAGTTCGGCCCTGATCGCCTGGATCGCCCCCTGCAGCCGCTCCTTGGGCGTCACAAAGTGCTTGGCCGGGTAGATGTTGATCGTCTCCAGGCTCTGGAGGATTTCGCCGGTGGTGGGATCCACGTAGCGGATCGCTTCCACCTCATCGCCGAACAGCTCGATCCGCACCAGCCGGTCTTCGTAGGCAGGTCCGATCTCCAGCACATCACCTCGCACCCGGAAGCGACCGCGGCTGATCTCGATGTCGTTGCGGGAGTACTGATTGTTGACCAGATCCCGGAGCGAGCCGCGCAGATCGAGCTTGTCGCCCACCTCGAACTTGACGGCGGCCTTGAGGTATTCCGAAGGGATACCCAGGCCGTAAATGCAGCTGATCGAGGCCACCACGATCACATCCCGCCGCTCGAACAGCGAACGGGTGGCCGAGTGCCGCAACATGTCGATCTCCTCGTTGATCGAGGCGGTCTTGGCGATGTAGGTGTCCGAGACGGGAACGTAGGCCTCGGGCTGGTAGTAGTCGTAATAGGAGATGAAGTATTCGACGGCATTGTTAGGGAAGAATTCCCTCAGCTCGTTGCAGAGCTGGGCCGCGAGCGTCTTGTTGTGGGCCAGCACCAGGGTGGGACGCCCGGTGCGGGCAATCACATTGGCGATCGAGAAGGTCTTGCCGGTGCCGGTGGCCCCCAGCAGGGTCTGGAAGCGTTCCCCGGCATCCACCCCCTTCACCATCGCTTCGATGGCGGTGGGTTGGTCGCCCTTGGGGACGTAGGGGGCGTGCAGCTGGAATGGCATCGGGCCATTCTGGCGTTCACCGCCAGGGAACGGCTCGGCGGGGAAAACCGATCAACCCACCCCGGTGGCCGCCGCCATCGCCCGGGTGAAGGGAATCTCCAGGCCAAGCCAGCGCAGCACGACAGTGCTCAGAACGCTGTAAGCCAAGGCCCCGAGGATGGCGCTGACCAGACCGTTCCTGAGCCGGAAACCCTGGATCAGCCAGGCGGCCAGGCCGAACAGGATGATCGTGATCAGCCAGTTGAACAGGAACGACACCGGGCTGATGATGCCCCCCAGGGAGGTGACAGCCCAGATCGGCCCGAGAATCAGCTTCAGCGGCCAGATCAGCAGCGTGCCCAGCAGACCGATGACGACGGCCGACAGCAGGGCGACCGGGAAGCTGGCCATCTCCACACCCAGGGGCAACCGCGCCACCAGGAGCAGAATGAGGGCCCGGATCGGCCATTGCAGCAGCCAGACGAACGGACCCATTGGAAGAGAAGCAGCAGACGATTCAGTTTACTGAAGCCGTTCGCGGTGAACCACCGCCGCCGCCGGCAACGCCTCCCGCAGGGCACGCACCACCGCCACCATGGCGAGTTCGTCGTCGAGGCGATTGACGGCAGAGCCGACCCCGACACCGGCGGCACCGGCAGCCAGGGCCATCGGCACCGTGACAGCCGACAGACCGGAGGCGCACAGCACCGGCACGGCCACGGCACGGCTGATGGCATGGGCCGCCGCCAGGGTGGGGGCGGCCTTCTCGATCAGGCCCAGGGCACCGGCGCTGAGAGGACGGGAGCTGGTTCCCCCCTCGGTCTGGATCAGATCGGCGCCCGCCGCCACCAGATCCACCGCCAGCCGTTCCTGGCCGTCAAGGGGCAGGGTGTGGGGCACGGTGACCGAAAGCACTGTTTCCGGCAGCAGCTCACGAGTTTGACGGGTCAGTTCCAGCACCTCCGCGGCCCCGAAGACGCGCCCCTGGGGATAGAAGCTGTCGTAGTTGCCGATCTCCACCATGGCCGCACCGGCGTCCACGGCCGGCGGGAACAGGGCCGGGTCCACCGCCGAGACGCAGATCGGCAGCTGGGGTGCCAGGCCCTGGGCCAGACGCACCAGGGCAGGGTCGCAGGCCAGATCCACCAGATCGGCACCCCCGGCGGCGGCGGCCCTGACCACCTGCTGCACACGGGCCGCGTCGAAGTTGTCCAGTCCGGCGATGACCTTCAGCGTGCGCCCCTGGCGGATCGCCTGCTGCAGGGCGGTGGGCAGGCTGGAGAGGCGGGACATCGGCGGATGAACGGAAGCGTGACGTGATTCTCCCACCCGACCCAAGTCAACCGCGGCGGCCCTGGGGAAGCGACCAGGCACGCCTGCACCGCCATCTGCTGCGGCACCCCTGCCTGCTGCCGGCGGGGGAGTCTCTGCTGCTGGCCGTGTCCGGGGGGCAGGATTCGATGGCCCTCATCACCCTCCTGCGCGACCTGCAGCCTCTGCATCACTGGCGTCTGCAGCTGTGGCACGGGGACCACGGCTGGCGCCCCGACGCCGCACGCCAGGCCGAGGAACTGCTCCAGTGGGCCCGGAGCCAGGGACTGGCCCTGCGGCTTGATCGGGCCGACCCCGTTCCGCTCAGCGAAGCCGAGGCCCGGAACTGGCGCTACGGCTGCCTGGCCGAGGCGGCGCTCCAGTGGCCGTGCACCCATGTGGTCACGGGCCACACCGCCAGCGACCGGGCCGAAACGATCCTGCTCAACCTGGCCCGCGGCAGCCACCTGCGGGGCCTGGCCAGCCTGGGGGCCAGCCGCCCCCTGGGCCCGAAGGCCGACGCCTTGCGGCTGGTCCGCCCCCTGCTGGTCTTCGACCGCGCCGACACCGGCCGCCTCTGCAGGGAACGCAGCCTGCCCGTCTGGGAGGACAGCAGCAACGCCGATCTGCGCTTCGCCCGCAACCGGCTGCGCGCTGAGGTCATGCCGGTGCTGGAGGACCTCCACCCCGGCGCCAGCCGCCGGATCAGCGCCCAGGCGGAGCGGCTGGAGCAGCAGTTGGAGGCGGAAACGGAACTGCTTGAGCTGGCCCTGGGGGCCCTGGAGGCCGAAGGGGCTCCCGGGCGATTGCAACGCAAGCGTCTGGCCAGCCTGGCCCCGGCCAGCCAGCGTCGGCTGTTGCAGCACTGGCTGCACCGGCACCTGGGCAGCGACCCGGGCGCGCGAAGTCTCGAGACACTGGTGACCCGGCTGGGCCAGGGGGGGGATCCTGGCCGTCTGGATCTGGCCGGAGGATGGCAACTGCACTGGGATCGCAGCACACTGTGGGTCCGCACGCCCGACGCGCTCCATGGCTGAGACCACCGCCAACGAAGCCGCCCAGCGCTACGCGGTGATCGAGCAGGCCTATTCGAAGGAGAACTGGGCCGCCGTGCTTCAGAACGGCGAGGACCTGCTGCTGCTGCTGCGGCAGTCAGACAATGCCCAGCTGATTGGACTGCAGATGCGGCTGCAACTGCTTCTGGGCCACACCCAGCTCTACGGCTTCACCAACAAGACCGCCGCCTCCGTGTACTACGGAGCCGTGGCGGCCAAGAGCAGTGAAGCCGCCCTCACCAAGATCGCCGCGCAGGGGCTGAAACAGTGCGCGATCGAGGAAGCACACGCCGAACCAGTCCCGGCAGACGCCGTGGCGCCGGTCGTCACCCCCGGCACCGCTGGGCCCGGCCCGGCGGCCCCCTGGATCACCGCCGCAGCTACAGCCACAGCCTTGGCCACAGAGCCGTCGACGCCGACCCCCATCGGGGTGGTCGAGACCCAGCCCGTCGTGGGACCGGCGGCTTCGACCCCGGCGGCCCCATGGAGCGAGCCCTCGTTGATTCCGGAGGTGGTCGAAGAGCCTGAACTGATCGAATTGCACCAGGCTGATCCGGCCCTCTCCGAGGACGTGGAGCTCGACTGGAAGGAGACGGCCCCAGCCTCGGCGGCCGTGGACCTGGAGGATGAGGACCTGGTCAGCGGCCTGATGCTGGTCAAGATCCGTTGAGGCCCAGACCCGTCGGCTGGGGCTCCAGACGGGCCCCAGCCGACGGACGTCCGTCGCTCAGCC
>NZ_JAYGHY010000071.1:0-12108 GCF_034931305.1 Cyanobium gracile UHCC 0281
GTCCTGCAGGCGCTGCCAGGCCGCTTCGGGGGGCAGCACGAGGGCCTGGCGGATCTCCCGGCGCTCGGGGTCGGTGAGCACCAGGCCGCACTTGCTGCGACCGGGATCGAGGCCGGCCAGGGGGCCGGGCGCGGCGGTCATGGCCGCACGGGGCGGGTGCCGGCGTCCTTGCGGACCCAGCGCAGTTCCACGCTGATCGGGTCAGGGGTGTCGGCGTTCTGGCTGGCCACCGCCTCCAGGTTGGCGGTGACACCGGCGGGCCGCTCGCTGAGTTCGCGGGCGAGGGCGTTGAGGCTGGCGGTATCGAACTGGAGGCCGTTGGCGAGGGTGCCCTGGCGCTGGACCTTGGCGAAGGCGGCGGCCAGCAGCAGGTTGAGGCGGCTGCGCACGGCATCGAGCTCGCGCACGTCGGGTTCGAGGGCGGTGCGGGAGAGCACCTCCCCCTGCTCCACCACCTGGCGGTTGGGGCGCAGGTCGGGGAAGGCGAGCACCTGGGCCTCGCCCCGCAGCACGTTGGCGGCCGAGCGGATGCTGACCACCCAGGTCCCCGGGGTGCCGAGCAGGGATTCCAGCCGGGTGATGTCGCTGCGGGGCACCAGCAGGATCTGGCGGTTGGGGGCCTGGCCGGGCAGCAGCAGCTGGAACGCCGCCCGGTTGGACTCCTGCAGCAGGGCATCGATCACCTGCCGGGCCTGCTCGGGGCGCTGCAGCTGCACCTTGGCGGTGGCCAGGGGCTGGCCGCTGGCGATCACCACATCACCGCGGCGCAGGGCGATGACGTTGGTTTCGAGGTCCTTGAGTTCCTTGGCACCGGCGGCGATGCGCTGGCGCACGCTGGCCAGCTCGGCTTCGGTGCGGCGGATCTCCGCGTCCCGGCCGCGCACCTCCCTGGTGAGCCGGGCCCGCTCGGCCTCCAGCCGGACGCGCTCGGCCTGCAGGGGCTGCAGTTCGCGGCGCAGGGTGTCGACGCGGCGTTCTGCGGCCAGCAGCTGGCTCTGGGCGCGGCGCTGGCTGGCCAGGGCCTGGTCGCGGCGGCGTTCGGCGGTGGTCAGATCAAGGCGGCTGCGCTCCAGTTCGCCCCGGGTGCGTTGCAGTTCACCCTTGTTGCGCTGCAGGGCGGCGCGGCTGTCGCGCAGGCGATCCTGAATCTGGTCGAGCTCGAAGAGCCCCACCCGCAGGCGCTCGCTCACCAGCAGCATCAGGGCCAGCGAGACGGCGCTGATCAGGCTGCCGGTGAGCACGGTGATCACCACGGCCGTCTTGCGGGGCCGCAGGTTGAACAGGCTGAGGCGCGCCTTGCCCACGCGGCTGCCGAGCCGGTCGCCCAGGGTGGAGAGCACTCCGCCGAGCACCAGAAGGGCCAGGATCAGCAGCCAACCCGACACCGTCTGCGCCTCGGTTTTGCGGTGCACCAAGTATCCCTGCCGGTGGTCGCCTGGCACCCGGAAGGGGCCGCCCGTTCAGCTGAATCGCTTGGCCAGAGCGATGGGATCGAAGACGGTGATCTTCTTGCGGTCGATCTGGACCAGGCCGTCGTTGCGCAGATCGCCCAGCAGGCGGGTGATGGTGACGCGGGTGGAGCCGATCGCTTCGGCGATGGCCTGGTGGGAGAGGCGCAGGTCGATGGTGATCCCCTCGCTGCCGGGCACGCCGAAGTCACGGCAGAGCACAAGAAGGAAGCTCACCAGCCGGGAGGACATGTCCCGGTGGGTGAGGGTTTCGATCATGGTTTCGGTCTGGAGGATGCGGGAGGAGAGTCCCTGCAGCAGCAGCAGCCCGACGCTGGCGTCCTGCTCAATCGCCCGCCGCACCGAGGTGGCCGGGGCGGTGACCATCTCCACCCGGGTGAAGGCGATGGCGTGATAGAAGCGGTCGGAGCGCTGGCCGGTGAGCAGGGAGAGCACCCCGAAGAGGCTGTTCTCGCGCAGCAGGGTCACGGTGATCTCCTCGCCGGACTCATAGACGCGTGAGAGGCGCACGGCACCGCGACGCAGCAGGTAGACGCGCTCGGCGGGGTCGCCGGGGAAGAAGATCGTCTTGCCGCGCTCGATGGTCTCGAGGCTGCTGCCGGCCAGACCCCGGATCACCTCCAGCAGGGTGACGGTGGTGGCCCCCGGGGCGCCCATGGGGGTCACGGCGCCGGGGGATCCGCTGGATGGGCTGCTGGGGTAGCGGCTGAAGCCACGCGTGGCGCCGACCATTAAGGCGTGGCGAATGGTTAGGAACTTATGGATCGGCCTGGCCGATCCATGTAGCCAATGACACTCTTTAGCCGGTCGTGCGTGTGGCCGCCACCACACTGGGCCCGGCCGGCGCCACAGCCAGGGCCTGGCGCTGGGCCTCCTGCAGGGCGCGCAGGCCCGGTTCGGCCAGATCCAGCAGGGCGTCGAGGCGGGCACGGGGGAAGGGGGCGCCTTCGGCGGTGCCCTGGATCTCCAGCAGCCGGCCCTGCTCGTCCATGACCACGTTGAGGTCAACCTCGGCGCGGGAATCCTCGGAGTAGTCGAGATCCAGCAGGGCCTGGCCATCGACCAGGCCCACCGACACGGCCGACACCTGCTGGCGCAATGGTGAGGCGGCCAGCACGCCCTGCTGCTGCAGGCGCTCGAGGGCGGCGGCCAGGGCCACCCAGGCGCCGGTGATCGAGGCGGTGCGGGTGCCGGCATCGGCCTGGAGCACGTCGCAGTCGACCAGCAGGGTGCGCTCGCCGAGGGCCTCCAGATCGAGGGAGGCCCGCAAGCTGCGGCCGATCAGCCGCTGGATCTCCTGGGTGCGGCCGGAGAGCTTCATCAGTTCGCGGCCCTGGCGGCTGGGGGTGGAGGCCGGCAGCAGGCGGTATTCGGCGCTGAGCCAGCCGCTGCCCGAGCCTCGCCGCCAGCGGGGCACCTCGGGATCGAGGCAGACGCTGCAGAGCACGCGGGTGCGGCCAGCCGAGAAGAACACCGAGCTGAGCGCGAAGCCCATCGGGTCCCATTCGAGGCCCACGGGGCGCAGCTCGTCGGCGCGGCGGCCGTCGTTGCGGGGAGTGGGCACGCGGGCTTTGGCAGGGAAGCGGCAGCGTAGGCGGCGCCAGTGGTACGTCTGTTCCGAGCCACTACCGATGGTGTGCCGAGCCGGCAGAGGCCGCTACATTCGGGAGGTGAGGGGCTGGGGCTAGCCGTCCGGACCCTTCACACCAACGCTTCCTTGGGGTGTCCATGACCGCCAGCCTCATCGACACCACCCACCCCCATCGCCCTGTGGCCCTGGTGCCACCGCTGGCGGCCCCGCTGCGACTGGTGAGCCAGCCGGAGGGGTTGCTGCAGATCCACACGGCGCCGTTCCGGGGCAGCTTCGCGGCGGTGTTCAGCCAAGCCCTGCGCAGCGCCGGGCTCGGCAGCCGGGTGCTGGTGAGCCAGTTCCTCAAGGGGGGCGTGGAGCAGGGGCCGGCCGGCAGCCTGCGGCTGTGCGGCCGGCTGGAGTGGCTGCGGCCGGGCACGCCCCATTGCCTCGATGGGCCGCCGGGGTCCCAGGGGCCGGAGGGGGCCACGGCCGAGGAGGCGCTCGAGGCTGTGGCGGAGGTGTGGGAGGTGAGCCGCCAGCGGCTGCTGAAGGGCGACCTGGATCTGCTGGTGCTCGATGAGCTGGGGCTGGCGGTGGCCCTGGGCTATTTGAGTGCTGAGGCGGTGATCGAGGCGCTTGAGCAGCGGCCGGCCCATCTGGATGTCATCCTGACGGGCCCCTCGATGCCGGCCAGCCTGATGGCGATGGCCGATCAGGTCACCCAGTTGCGCCGCGGCGGCTGACGCCATGCTCAAGAACGACCACTGGATCAACGAACAGGCTGCCGGCGGCATGCTGGAGCCGTTCCAGCCGACGCTGGTGCGCCACCTGGATCCGGAGGCCCGCAGCGGGCCTGTGCTGAGCTTCGGGTGTTCGTCGTACGGGTACGACCTGCGGCTGTCGCCGAAGGAGTTCCTGATCTTCCGCCATGTACCGGGCACGGTGATGAACCCGAAGCGGTTCAACCCGGCGAACCTGGAGCCGGCGCCGATGCACAGCGACGAGGACGGCGATTACTTCATCCTGCCGGCCCATTCCTACGGGCTGGGTGTAGCGCTGGAGAAGATGAAGGTGCCGTCGAACATCACCGTGATCTGCCTGGGCAAGAGCACCTACGCGCGGCTGGGCATCATCGTGAACACCACCCCGGCAGAAGCCGGCTGGGAGGGCCACCTCACCCTGGAGTTCAGTAACTCCTCCGGCGCCGACTGCCGCATCTACGCCAGCGAGGGCATCTGCCAGCTGCTGTTCTTCGAGGGCGACCCCTGCGCCACCACCTACAACGACCGCCAGGGCAAGTACCAGCACCAGCCTGAGCGGGTGACGCTGGCGAAGGTTTGAGGGGGTGCGAGGGTGATGGGGCAGCTGGTAGGGAAATGGGGCTTCTGTAGCGGCGCGGACAGTTGGTTATCGGGTCCGCATAAATCCTTTGCTAGGGCCCGAGCCTATGGGCTAATCGGTTGTGCCGAGATGGTTTTGGCGGAATTGCATGAACTGGGGCGAGTGCTTATGCCGCTGCTGACTCGGCATGAGGGTGGTTATCGGAACAGTCCAATAAAGAGTTAGAAGGATCAGAGAAAAGCAGGAAGCCTGGCCGTCTTGACGCTCTGACGTCAAAGCGCTAAGGTTGAGGAATGTATGAAACAAAATGGGCCACCATTTACTTCGACGCGAAAGTCGACGGGAAGTACATCGTGCACTCTGCCTAAGAGCTGCAGCATGTAACCGCTAAATTTCGGACATAGTCGACGAAGTGGTGCGCATGACATTTGCCGAAGATGCTGATAATTTGAAAGACGCTGATCAAAGGCAAGCTGAGTCAAGCTCTAGCTTCGAGGAGATTGTCACAAGCCTAAGAGATAGTGGCTGACTATAGCCTCTCTATTAAGCCATCAGCGGTTAAAGAAATACCTCACCAGGACCTGGTTGAGGAGCTGCTCAGCGGTGCGCAGCTTGGGGAGGATCTAATCGGGCGTGTGGCGCTTGCATTTCATTGGGCTGGTCCTGAAAGAATCAGGCCGGTAGGGAAGTTCTCATGAGGACTGGTTGAGCATTCGGGGTACACGTAAAGTCCAGTGGGGTGAAGACGGGCGAGGCCTGAGCCAAACGAAGCGAGGCGCTGGAGTGCCCTGGGCGTGCTCACTGCAGATGGCGCCCGACCACCGTGGGCCTCAAGCCCGATCAGCCCGGAACCGCGGCAGTTCCACGGTGACCCTTGCACCGCCGCCTGGTGCGTCCGCAATCGTGAAGTGGCCATGGTGACGGGCCAGGAGGTTGCTGACAATGGCGAGGCCAAGTCCGGAGCCGCCGGTCGTTCGCGCCCGCGAACGCTCAAGCCGCACGAACGGCTCGCGCACCCAGTCACGCATCGCCGCTGGAATGCCGGGCCCGCGGTCATCAATGGTCACCACGACCCGATCAGGCGGCGTCCCGGCCACCCCGATCCGCGCCTGGTGACCGTGCTTGAGCGCGTTATCGATCAGGTTGGCAAAAACCCGACGCAGGGCGAGGCGGTTCCCAAGCACATAGAGCCGAGGCGTCGGCCCGTCCCCAACCCCGTCGAGGCTGACGCAGCGATCCGGTCGAGCCTCAAGTTCCAGGCTCAGCAAGGCGTGGATGTCGACCAGTTCGAGCCCATCCTCCGTCGCTGTCTCGGTACCTTGGGTGGCAAGCAGGGCATCATCCAGCAGGCGAACCATGTCGTCGAGGTCTGACATGGCATGGTCCAGACCCTGGGAGGTGGGCGCGTTCTCCAAGCGCAGCCTTACCTTGGTGGCCAATGTCCTGACATCGTGCTGGAGACCGCCGACAAGGGCAAGGCGCGCCTGCAACAGCCGCGACAGCCGCTCCTGTTGCCGGTTGAAGGCTCCCACGAGGGCGCGGATCTCCGGCGCCGCTGACCTCACGTCCCGGATTGGCTGGGGGTCAGCATTCAGATCAATGCTGTCGACGGCACGCGCCAGCTCTTCCAGCGGACGGATCTGACGCAACAGGAACACCAGCATCAGCGTGGCGAAGATCGTCCCCAGCAGCCCGGCGCCGAAACCGAGGGGTAAGCCGAGATTGGTCACCGGAAACAGCTCCCGGGATCGCAGAACGAGCAGCGTGTTGCGGTCCAAAGTGGTGCTCAGAACGCGTCTTGCCTCGGCGCTGCGCAGCAGCGATGGCAGGCCGTCCATCGGCCGCCCGGGTCGCCAGACGTCCAGCCCGATGGCACGGTTAGGCATCGCCGCCCGGTAGGCAGCTGCGAGCTCGCGCAGTGGCCGGTCTTCCGGCGCCGCAGGGCTGAGCGCGGACCCTGGATGGGGTTCGAGCGTGACTTCGAGGGTCGGAGTCGACAGCGCCGGCAGGATCTTCGCCCGCGCCTCGTCGGAGAGCCCATCGAGCAGATCAGCCATCGCCGCCACCTTGGCCGGCGAGGGGATCGTTGCCTGCGCATTGATGGGCGACCGCCGCAACACATAGGCCGCAGCCATCACGGAGATCGTGAGCAGTGTGACCACAAGGGTCAGGCCAAGGCGAACGACAAGGGACGTTTTCATCCCGGCACGACCTGCACCGTTGGCGTGAACAGATAGCCATGACTTCGGATCGTGGCGATGAGCCGTTCGTTGTCGCTGGCCGCTTCGATCTTCTTCCGCAGCCGCGACACCAAGGTATCGATGGACCGGTCAAAGGGATCCCCACGGCGCTGATGGACCTTCTCGAGCAGCAGATCCCTCGAAAGCACACGCTGGGGTGCCTGAACGAAGCAGACAAGCAAATCAAATTCAGCGCTGGTCAGTGCAATGTCATGTCCTGATGAATCGGAAAGACGTCGCGCATTCACATGGACCGTGTATTGATTGAACTGGAGCACCTCCTGAGGTGGGTTGCGTCCGGCCGGCGGCCCGCCACGGCGCAACACGGATCGAATCCGGGCCACCAGTTCCCTTTTGGAGAACGGCTTCGTCACATAGTCATCGGCACCGAGTTCGAGTCCGACGATGCGATCGACTTCGGCACTTCGGGCCGTGAGCATGATCACGGGAATCGACGAGGCCGCGCGCAGCCGCCGGCAGATCGACAGGCCGTCCTCACCGGGGAGCATCAGATCGAGGATGACGAGGTCGGGTCGCTCGAGCGCGATGGCGGCGTCCATGCGTCCCGCATCGGGAACGCCCCTGGCAGCAAACCCCTCCTCGCTCAGGACGCCGATGAGGAGCCCTCGGATATCGTCATCATCATCGACCACAAGGATCTTGGTTGGCTCTGCGCCCATCCCCAGGCTCGGCGAGGTGCACCCTCTGTAGCCGTTCGGCAGGCGTTGGTGTGGCTCATGCACAAACTGACAAAGTCTGGCCACAAATCTCCGCAAAACGCATCCACACGGAAAAACCCCCGTCAAGTTGGCCTCTTACCTTCTTGGTGTGGCCACCTCGCACCACGTGGAAAATCCCATGGTTGATCCCAGTCCGATTGCAGCCGCCCGCACTGCATTGGGGCCCCTGTTACTCGCCATCGTCATCGGGCTCATGGCACTGGAGTACACCGCCAGCCGCCTCGCCCGTGTCGACACCCATGACATCGATGAAACCGCAGCGTCCTTCGTGATCGCCTTCGGCCACCAGATCATCCGGACGATGGAGGCCGCAGTCGTCTCGGTGCCCCTCTTCCTGGCCTACAACCATCGACTTTTCGACATTGATCTGGCATCGCCAGTGGCCTGGATCGCGTTCTTTGTGATCGTGGAGTTTGTCTACTATTGGCATCACCGCGCCTCCCACCAGGTGCGCTGGTTGTGGGCGACCCACGCGGTGCACCACTCCTCCACCCGGATCAATCTGACCGCTGGCATTCGGCTCGGATGGACGGCGGGATTATCCGGTCACTATCTTATTTATGTCCCACTGGCTCTGATTGGGTTCCACCCGATCGCCATTGTGATCGCTCTCAGCCTCAACCTCGGCTACCAGTTCTTCATCCATTCCGAGTGGCTGCCATACCTTGGGTTCCTGGAATGGATCTTGAACAGCCCGTCCCATCACCGGCTCCACCATGCCTGCAACGAAACTTGCCTCGACAAGAATTTTGGTGGGACACTGATTGTCTTTGACCGGCTCTTCGGCACCTTCACGGAGCAGCCGGCCAAGGAAACGCTCTGCTACGGACTTGCCGGCCAAGCCAGAACGCTCAATCCTTTCAAGATCGTGTTTGGCGAGTGGCTGGCCATGTTCGCTGAGTTCAGGGCAGCGAAGTCCGGCTGGAAACAACGGCTTTCCATCCTGTTTGGGCCCCCAGGTGCTGGACAACATTCCGCCTAATCGTTTGAGTTCGCATCCAAAGCCATCGTCGATCGATCGGTCGTCATCAGCGGCTGCCGCCATCCAACGGCCAACCTCAGCCAATCCCATCGGAGTTAACACCATGAACACCAAACGGTCTTTCGCCACCCGTCTTGCCTCGGCAACGGCCCTGTGGATGGCGCTCGCACTGCCGGCAACCGCCACATCCGAGCGCGCCCAGGCCCAGGCCAATTTCCTCAAGGCTGACGCCAATCATGACAAGCAACTCGATTTCGCTGAATTCAAGACCTTCGTCAATCTCAACGCAGACCAGGGCCTCGGCAGGGCGCCCAGGATCCGACGCTTCGGGATGTATAGCCGGGCCTTCAACATGACCGATGAGAACGGTGATGGCGTCGTATCGAAACAGGAAATTGAGGCCCAAGCCCAGTAGTGGTCATCGCAACGATGGAAGGGCGTCAGCATCACGATGGCATGGAATGCTCTGGAGTCCAAGGAGAACCGAATGGAACATATCGATCCTTGGATGCACCCTCATGGGGTTTCCCCAGCTTGGCCTCAGTCACTTTGCCCCGCCCGGCCGCCGAGACCACACCGAGCGCGCATCGCGCCCCAGCTCCACGGCGAAGCGAGATCCAGACGTCATCAGGGTGTCGTGCTCATCGGGGGTGAGCACTTCCAGCGCATCCCCCGGCCCAACGATGAACTCCTCATCCAGGCGATATCTGACAAGGCGACGCTCACTCGATTGATTGATAGGATCAAGTCACTTGCCACTCAACCGAGACCGTCAGGGTCTGAAAAGCTGGCGGGAAGGCCGAACCGTTATCGTGTCCGCCAAGGCAACTATAGGGTCATTTACTCCGTCGATGATCAGGCGCGTGTTGTCGAAGTTGTAAAGGTTGGCCACAGAAGAGATGTCTACCGATGAGTGGACCTTCTAACATCAAGATACAGAAGACGGGAGCGGAGGAAGTCGGCAATGCCAAAGTTAGCTCGCCCGCTTCTGATCTTGAGCGTTAGCTGGTTCGGAGGAAGCGCATAGGCAGATCCAGGGCAGAGTTGCTATGCTCAGAAATAATTGCTCTGTCTTGTATGAGTGGCTACCAAATTGTCAATGGGTATTTCACAGACGATGGAACTTGGGTTTCGCCATACCTTCGTGGTGTGCCAAACGGAATCGAATTTGATAATGTCAACTTTGACGCTGCCCGTCCGGACATTCTTTTAGATTGTTTTGATTCTGGAAATCACCACCCCGGACTAGACATAGGTAACTTTGATCCTGACCCGCATGGCAACAATACAGAAGTCGACGACTTAATCGACTTGGGCTAGGACGATGGCTGAGTTTCTCCCGATTCTGAGAAATGCTGGATTGGTTCACCCCATAGAACCAAGGCTGATTGACAATTTAAGCCTCCATAACATTGTCACCTTCCCAGCGCAAGAGTTTATTCGCCTTTGGGTTGAGCATAAGAAGAAACAGCAAGAAGACGAGCAGCGGCTTTGGCGATTTGCCGGGGCTGCGGTTGGGATGATGTTTGGATTGGGAGATGGTTTTCAGATTGGCGACCTTTTAGGTGGGCTGGCAGGTGGTGCGATGGGGGCCTTGGCACAAGAGGCACTAAGTGCTGATGACAAAGCAGCTCTTGATCGAATGCAGCTGCACTGGGTCCATGCAGACCATGGGTCACCCATTCGGATGGCACAGAGACATGGTCGCCCCGTTGCTCGATACATGCTGACCAATGGAGGTGCAGTGATTCCCTGTGTTGGTTTTCAAGATGGCTGGCTTGCCATTCTTGAGAATGATGGAGCCAAGAGATTTCTTGCGCCATTACAAGAAGAAGCCAAGCAAAGTGGTTTTATCAACCCTGAATGGGTCGATGGACAATTGGCTCATGGTGCAAGTTTTAGAGCAGACGGGAGAGGATTTATGATTAAACAGGAAAAACGTTTGGCCACTCTCCCTGCAACGGATGGAATTGTGCATGACGTAATGGCGCTTGAGACAGATAATGGCAACATATTGGCGATCAAGTCATCAATTCCTCATCATTCGGAGTACTAAGTTGGACCCTAAGACTACGCAGGCCTTTGATTATCTAGAGACTTGGTATCGCAAGCAAACAAATAAACGTAGGCTCCAGGGTATTGCTATAGCTGGGGGCCTTGCCGCTAGTCTTGCTGTCGGCCCACAGTTTTTGGCTATAGCATCGATTGGCTCGGCTGTACTTTTGGGAGTAAAGCTGGTCGGCTCTAAACGCTCAGGCTAACCTAAGTTAGTCTTTTTGAGCTTTGCATTTCTTCAGGTTAATTCCAGGCTATTTCTGCGACTAGCTAACAAGCCCCTCGAGTGGGCAGGCCACCACCAGATCCCTTTTGTGCAAGCCCGAGTTCTATGCCTGCCACTCAGGGGCGGCGTTAGGCCATGGTCAAAATGCGTATACTCCGAAGACATAGGTCGTTGTAGGTGGCCTCGAACAAGAATCAACATTACGTTCCGCGATGTTATCTTCGCGCCTTCACGGAGCATGGAGACGGAGTTCGCATTAATCTATTTAACACTGACCGCAGAAGAGTAATTCCGCTGGTTTCCGCGCGTCATCAGTGCTCGAGAGACTATTTCTATGGATCTGATGCGGAGTTAGAAGCCGCAATTCAACTACTAGAGCGCAGTTATTCTGAAGTGTTGCGACGCATCACCCAGGATTCGTACGCCCTAACTGATGAAGATAGTGCCTTGCTGCGCAGGTTCTGGCTGTTCCAGTATTTAAGAACCGAAGCTGCATCTCAGCGCTCGGTAGAAGTTTTAAATGCCGCAACTGACGCCATGGGACTATCAGGTGTCGAATACAGAGCTGAAATCAAGAGAGCAGTTCTACATGCGATGCGAACGTTTGTCGAGAATATAGATATTATGGATGATATGTCTACATGCTTAGTTCGCAACGAGAGCAGGGCACCATTTATCACATCAGACGATCCCGCGATTTTGACTAATCGCTTGTACCTTGAATGCTTGCCGCGTCTAGGTAAGTCGTTTGGCTTAAGCCAGAGCGGCAATATCATGGTCCTCCCGCTTACGCCTTCAATTCTTTTCTTGGGCTTCGATCGGAATATTTACACAGTGCGGGACAAGAAAGGCTGGTGCAGCCTGAAGGCGGCCGATGATGCACGGGCGTACAATCAGCATCAGATGTCAAACTGTAGGGCTAATTTGTTCTTCCAAGAGAATCACTATGGCTCTGAAGTCGGCATAGAATTCGCAAAGATAGCTGATAGGCGCCCGCCCGCTCGACATCGTATTCACACAATGATCTTTGATCGAAGTGAGGGCGATCACGATTTCTATAGAGTAGTTGAGCCTGAGGAGGCTCGTGAGCAAGGCGAGATGATGGTGCATATGGAGGCAGTCTATCCAGCTCCGCCGAGGTGGCCTATTCACCTTGGCGTAAAACCCAAGGGCATTGTCTTTACTAATGGCACTGGTGCGGGATATCTACGAAGTCCTGAAAGGCGAATAGGCAAGGAGCGTCCATTCCGAAGAGTGACACTCAGTCTTTTCGGATCACCAAGATCTGGCATTACCCTGGCCTAACAATGCCATGCACCTGAGCCGCCTCCAGATGATTCTCTTTCGTCGCATGGTGAGGTGGTCTGGGTTTTCTGGACAGGGCCCATCGTTAACCTGTGAGGCGGGGCACCTCCCCTGAGAGGGGGCTCCCACCCATGAGCAAACGCCGCACCCATAGCCCCGAGTTCAAGGCCAAGGTCG
>NZ_JAYGHY010000072.1:0-12065 GCF_034931305.1 Cyanobium gracile UHCC 0281
GGGGCTCTACGACGGCCTGCTGGCCCTGGCCCCGAGTGCGGGGGGCCGGGTGAGCCGGATCGCCGTGCTGGCCGAGCTGGCCGGCCCCGAACGCGCCCTGGCCGAACTGGAGGCGCTGGGCGCCGCCGAACCGGCCCTGCGGGAGCACCAGCCCTGGTGGGCGCTGCGGGCCCACCTGCTGCAGCGGACCGGCCGTGCCGGTGCGGCCCAGCAGGCCTACTGGCGCGCCATTGCCCTGACGGACGATCCGGCGGTGCAGGCGTTCCTGGGCCAGCGGGCCGCCGCGGCGGCCCCGGCTCCGCTCCCTGACGATCCCGGCGACCACCGGCATGCTGGGCGTCCCTGAGGCTTCGGTTCACAGCCGCCGCCCGCGGACGGTCCGTCGCCGGTGCGCCTGATCCGATGAGTGATCCCACCACGCCCCCATGGACCTGCGTCCGCGACGGCGCGCACGCCTGCACCATCTGGCAACGGGGCTGCCACGAGCAGGGCAACTACCTGCGGGTGTACGTGCCGGATGCCGCCGCCCGAGCGGAGCAGCCCCTGCGGGCGGTGCTCTACCTGCACGGCTTCGCCCTGTGCATGCCCTCCTTCTACGAGAGCCACCTGCTGGCCCTGGCGGCCGAGGGCTACATCGTGTTCTTCCCGGATTTCCAGCAGAGCGATTACCCCTCCCCGGCTCCCGGGGACCCCGTGCCGGCCTGGCAGGAGGTGCCCAGGGCGGGGCCCTGGACCGACACCGCGCTGCGCCTCGCCGGTCGGCCGGCGCAGGCCTCCGTGGGGCCGGAGGTGCTGCACCCGACCCTGGCGGCCCGTTATGGCGGGGGCCGGCGACTGGCCGGCGCCGTGGAGCCCCCCACCGTGGGGGACCTGCGCCGGGTCGTGTTCCCCCTGCTCCTGATCGAGCTGATCCTGGGGGTGATCGGCTGGTTCCGGCGCACCTACGCCAGGAACCTGAGCCACCTGCTCTGGACCGTGGCCATGAGCCTGGCCTCGCCGCCGAAGGCGTGGCTGGCCCAGGCCCTGGCCTTGGTGGAGGCGGGCTGGGATGATCTGGCCAGGGAGCGGGCCTACGCGCACTGGCGGCAGGCTCAGCCCATGGTCTACGGCTTCGGCCATTCCCTGGGCGGGCTGCTGAGCCTGAGCCTGCCCTGGGCGCTGCGTCATGAGCCGGACGCCCGCTTCCGGCCGCGGGTGATCGTGGTGGCCGATCCGGCCGCCGAGTCGGAGATGGGCATCCCCCGCTTCGCCATCTGGCTGCTGAGGCTGTTCGGCGCCCCCTTCAGCGCCGATCCCCTGCGGATCCGCCAGACCGGCCCCCAGCTCTGCCAGCCGGTGGCGATCCTGCACGGCGCGGACGACGACCTGGTGCCGCCGGCCCAGTGGGTGGGCCCGACGGATGGCGGCGGCACCAACTTCTCCGCCATCCACAGCAAGGCCAAGGCGATCTACTTCTCCTGCTCCAATCCAGACGGCAAGCCGCCGCTGAAGGCCTTCCACAACCAGGCCGTCACCTGCACCCGCTTCTACGACGATGCCCTGTTCGAGTTCTTCGGCGGCGTGAAGCACGGGGCCAACGCCTACAACACCGCCTACATCTGGCCCGGGGCCCTGGCCCTGTTCGGGGAGCAGGTGCAGCCGGCGGACCTCCTGGGGGCCCTGCCGGACCGTCCCTTCGCCATCACGACGGGGGAGCCCCCACCGCCTGACGCGGCCGGATCCCATAGCGACGGCGCACCTCCTCCAGGGGCTGGGGGAAGTCGTCCCAGGGATCCCAGTCGCTGATCAGGTCCCGGGTGACGCCGAGGCCGTGCTCCAGGCCGCGGAAGATCACCTCCGGATCCGCCTGGCCGGTCTCGGCCGCCGTCACCGGGGATGAGCTGATGCCCAGCTGGAACTGGGCCAGGGCGAACAGGATCGTGAAGAAGGGGTCGTTGCGGCCGAAGCCGGCCTGGAAGCCGAGCACGCCGCACTCTTCGCTCGCCGTGGTGCCGTAGCCGCCGAGCACGTGGCAGCAGTCGTGGCGCACCACCGGGGGCGGCGGCCCGCCCAGCTCGCCGGGAACGCTGAAGCCGTTGGCATCGATGAAGGCCAGGTAGGCGCGGCCCAGGCTGCCCTGGGGCAACGCCGCCAGGGCTCGATAGCGCCCGGCGAGGGCGGGATCCTCCTGCTTGAGCAGCGCGCGGGCCATCTGCAGGGCGCCGGCGGGGCCCTCATCGCGCAGGTAGGCCGCGGCGGCCCCCCGCTGGAACCCCCGCCGGACGATGTCGAGGCGCACCAGATTGAACTGGTGCTCGAGCACGTGGCGGAAGGCCTGCACCGGGGCAGCGTCGATCTGCAGCGCCCGGGCCGTGGCCGCGAGCCGGGCCAGGCGGGCCTCACCGGGGTCATCCTCGAGCAGGGCCAGCACGGTCATGCCGCGCAGGATCCGCTGGCGCCATTCGGACTCCGGCACCGCTGCGGCCAGCTCGGCCGGCTCCAGGGGCTGGAGCGATTCCAGGGGGATGGGCAGGCGGATCAGGTGATCCCGGATGGCGCTGATCGTGCGCAGGGCCATCGGGCTGGGGGGGCCGTCGAGGCTGGCGATCGCCAGCAGGCTGGCCAGACCGGCCCGACCGATGGCCTCGTGCCGCTCCGGCGGGGGCTGCAGGGAGTGGAGAGGGCCCATGGCGCAGGAGGGTATCGCTGAGAAACTACCCGGATCCCCCTCTCCTGCCCGGCCCCGGCCGGCCTGCGCCGATGCTCGCGCTACTGCTGTTGGCTCTGGAGGGAAGCGCTGTCACCGCCGCCCCTTCCGGAGGAGAATGTCTGGCCGCCATGGCCAGGGCGGAGACCTCGCTGGTGGCCCGCGGTGCGCGGGTGCAGGTGGTGCGCGGTACCGCCGACTCCCCTCACAACCCTCACACGGGCAAGGACACGGTGGTGTTCCGGCTGGATTCGACCCAGCCGTCTGACCAGGTGCAACGACGCACGGGAGCGGTGATGGTGATGACCAACGCCCCTCTTCAGGACGGCCTGGCCAAGGACCTCTTCTCCGCCTGCCCGCAGCTGGTGGAGGTGACCTTCAATATGGCGGGAACGGACGAAGCCACCACACTGTTTCGGGGAGCGGATGGCTCGCTGCTGCCGGGGGTCTGCTTGGAGATCGGGATTTCGGACACGTGGCCGACGTGGGGGGAGCTTTATTGCCCCTGAGTCGCCAGTGGGCTCACCCCAGCTCGAACCGGTCCAGGTTCATCACCTTGGCCCAGGCCGCCACGAAGGCCTTCACAAAGTGCTCCTGGGCGTCGGCGGAGGCGAACACCTCGGCGATCGCCCGCAGCTGGGAGTTGGAGCCGAAGACCAGGTCCACCCGGGTGGCGGTCCACTTCAGGTCGCCGGTTTCCCGATCGCGGCCCTCGAAGGTTTCCTCGGCTTCGGAGCTGGCTGTCCAGGTGGTGCCCATGTCGAGCAGGTTGACGAAGAAGTCGTTGCTGAGGGTTTCGGGGCGCTCGGTGAACACGCCGTGCCGCGACTTGCCATGGTTGGCCTCCAGCACCCGCATCCCGCCCACCAGCACCGTCATCTCAGGGGCGGTGAGGGTGAGCAGCTGGGCCCGGTCGAGCAGCAGCTCCTCAGCCGAGGCCGCCAGGCCCGGCCGGAGGTAGTTGCGGAAGCCGTCGGCCCGGGGTTCGAGCACGGCGAACGCGGCCACGTCGGTCTGCTCCTGGGAGGCATCCAGGCGCCCGGGGCTGAAGGGCACCTCCAGGGCGTGGCCGGCCCGCCTGGCCGCCTCCTCCACCGCGGCACAGCCACCCAGCACGATCAGATCCGCCAGTGACACCTGCTTGCCGTTGTGCTGCGCGGCGTTGAACGCCTGCTGGATCGCCCTGTAGACCTCCAGCGCCCTGGCCAGCTTGGCCGGCTGGTTCACCTCCCAGTCCTTCTGGGGGGAAAGGCGGAGGCGTCCCCCGTTGGCGCCGCCGCGCTTGTCGGAGCCGCGGAAGCTGGCGGCCGCTGCCCAGGCCGTGGCCACCAGCTGGGAGATGGGCAGACCCGCTTCCAGGATCCGGACCTTGAGGGTGGCGATGTCGAAGGCATCGACCAGGGGATGGTCGAGAGGGGGGATCGGGTCCTGCCAGAGCATCACCTCCTTCGGCACCAGGCTGCCCAGGTAGCGGGAGCGGGGGCCCATGTCGCGGTGGATGAGCTTGAACCAGGCCCGGCGGAAGGCTTCCGCCAGCTGGTCGGGATGCGCGTGGAACCGCCTGGAGATCTCCAGGTAGGCCGGATCGACTTTCAGCGCAAGGTCGGTGGTGGCCATCATCGGCGCGTGGCGCCGGGCCGGATCGTGGGCATCGGGCACGGCATCCGCCGCCGCCGGATCCGTGGGCTTCCACTGCCAGGCGCCGGCGGGGCTTTTCTCCAGTTCCCACTCGTAGCCGAACAGATTCTCGAAATAGCCGTTGTCCCACTGCACCGGGTTGGCGGTCCAGGCGCCCTCCAGGCCGCTGGTGATCGTGTCGTCGCCCTTGCCGCTGCCGAACAGGTTGCGCCAGCCCAGGCCCTGCTCGGCCATGGTGGCGCCCTCGGGCTCCGGGCCCACCAGGTCGGGGTCGCCGGCACCGTGGCACTTGCCGAAGGTGTGGCCGCCGGCGATCAGGGCGACGGTCTCCTCGTCGTTCATCGCCATGCGCTCGAAGGTCTCGCGGATGTCCCGGGCAGCGGCGAGGGGGTTCGGTTCGCCGTTGGGTCCTTCGGGGTTCACGTAGATCAGGCCCATCTGCACGGCACCGAGCGGGTCCTCCAGCTCCCGCTCGCCGCTGTAGCGCCGGTCGCCCAGCCATTCGGTCTCGGGGCCCCAGTCGATGTCGCTCTCGGGCTCCCACACGTCCTCGCGGCCACCGGCGAAGCCCATGGTGTTCAGCCCCATCGCCTCAATGGCGCAGTTGCCCGCGAAGACGATCAGATCGGCCCAGGAGAGGCTGCTGCCGTACTTCTGCTTGATCGGCCAGAGCAGCCGCCGGGCCTTGTCGAGGTTGCCGTTGTCGGGCCAGCTGTTGAGGGGCGCGAAGCGCTGGCTGCCCGAGCCCGCCCCGCCGCGGCCGTCGTGGATCCGGTAGGTGCCGGCGCTGTGCCAGGCCATCCGCACGAAGAACGGCCCGTAGTGGCCGTAGTCGGCCGGCCACCAGTCCTGGGAGGTGGTCATCAGGGCGAAGAGGTCCTGCTTCAGGGCCTCCAGATCGATGCGTTGGAACGCCTCGGCGTAGCGGAAGCCGGCCCCCATGGGATTGGCCAGGGGCGAGTGCTGGTTGAGGATCGCCAGATTCAGCTGCCGCGGCCACCAGTCCCTGTTGGAGCGGGCCCCGGCGGTGGTGCCCCGCAGGGTGCCGTGCAGGAAGGGGCATTTCCCGCCGGTGTCGCCCCCGGCCTCGGTGGCGGTTCCTTCCATGGGCCGGATCAGCAGCGGTGCCAATTTTAGAACCGCACCATGGCCGAGGCTGTCTCAGCCATCAATCAGGGGTTTCTCCGGGAGAGGCGAACAGATCAAGAAAACGGAACACCCTGGGCCACCCCGGTGGGTCGCTTCAGAATGAAACGAGGTCGTGATCCGCGGTGCCCCCATGAACGCCCCCGTCCGCGCCGCTGCCGTAGCGACGACCGGGTTTCTGGAGGAATCCCCCGGCAACCGCTCCGCCATGCGGCTGATGTGTCTCCTGGCTCTGTTGGCCTCGATCGGCTTCGGAGCGATCACGATGATGCGCACCGCCCCGACGCTGACCCGGGACGCCAGCGGGCAGGAGACCCTCAGCTATCCGCCCCGGGACGACACCGGGATGGCCCTCACTTTCGTTTTCCTGCTGGGGGCCTTTGCGCCGAAGGTGGTGCAGAAGTTCGCCGAGCAGCGTCTCGGGGATCTCAAGGCCTCCGGCCTCGGTGAACTCCTGCTCGGCCATGCCGGCGGCTCCACCATCCCCACCCTGGCGGAGGATCCTCGCCTGCTGCAGCTCCGGCAGGAGCTGGAGAGGTTGCGGGCGGAGATCGAGCGCAGCCGCACCCCGATCCAGGTGACTCCGGCCACTCCCGTCACCGTGCCGGATCCGGCCCTGACCCCCCTGGAGCGGATCCGGCTGGGGGGAAGCCTGTGATGCCGAACCTCTGATGCCCTACATCACCGCCCGGGAGGAGGCGGGACTGAGCCCCAGCCCCGCCGCCGCCGATGCCGATTCCTTCGTGGCGGCCGGCTCCAGGATCGCTGTGGCCTGGGTGCGGCAGGCACCCGTTGAAGGACTGGCGATCGTGCGGCTGGCCGGCCGCTACACCTGCCCCGGTGGCGCGGCGCCGCTGTTGGACGGCGACCAGCGCTATCTCAATCCCGAGCGGTTCAGCATTCCCGACGACGCCTGGCTGCGGGCACCCGAGCCGGGTGAGATCCCCCCGGAGGTGGCCCAGCTCAACCACCACTACGAGGGTTGCCGGCTGCAGGCCTATCCCGATCCGCGCACGGGCGGGGAACCGATCACGATCGGCTGGGGCAGCACCTTCTACCAGGACGGCTCCCCGATCCGGCTCGGGGATGTGATCACCCAGGAGCAGGCCGACGCGCTCTACGAGCACAACTGCCGCGAGCGCTTCTGGAAGGTGCTCGAGGCCACGATCCCCTTCTGGGCGGAGATGGGGGATTGCCAGCGGGCCGCCCTCTGCAGCTTCGCCTACAACAACGGCGCCCGGTTCCACGGCGACGGGTACCACGACACCCTCGACCGCCACCTGCGGGAACGCCGCTGGTCGGCCGTTCCCGCGGCCTTGATGCTCTATCGCAATCCCGGCGAGACGGTGGAGGTGGGGCTGGGCCGCCGCCGACGGGCCGAGGGGCTGGTGTGGGGCGGCATGGAGCCCGCTGTGGCCTGCGCCCAGGCGGAGCGGGAGATCCGCACCCCAGCCGACTGCGAAGCCTGGGAGCAGCGGCTGAAGCAGGAGGCCGCCGGCCCGGCCCCGGTGGCAAAGGCCCTCACGGCCCCGCCACCCGCCACTGCTGCCGATCGCCCCGTCGACCTTCCCGGCCTGGTGGGTCCGAAGAAGACCCCCCAGGACTTCGGCTTCAGCGTTACCGACAGCCATGTGGTGGTCAATGACCTCAGCGAGACGGCCCGGGCCTTCGACGCGGAGGGTCGGATGCTGTGGGAAATCCCGGCGCTGGCCCGCGGTCAGGGCCGGGAGGACCAGTACCAGGACACGTCCACCGACACACCACCGGGGATCTACCGCATCGCCAAGAAGGTCTACCGGGATTACGAGCAGGACCCCAGCCCCACCTACTCCGCCGACCGCCGCAGCTATGGCTGGTACAGCTTTGATCTGGAGGATCTGGAGATGCAGGAACGGCGTTTCGGCCGCGCCGGGATCATGATCCACGGCGGCGGCAGCGCCTGCGGCTGGCCCGGGGCCTGGGCGCCCCGCCAGCCCCTGCACGCCACCCTGGGCTGCGTACGGCTGCACAACCAGGATCTGCGCGACAAGCTGCTGCCGCTGGTGGAGCAGGGCACGGTCTACGTGTCGGTGTATCAGGAGGCCTGAGCCGGCACCCATGGCCATCGCCGACTACCTCAGCCTCGGCCACGGCGCCCTGGCCGCCGGCGTGGGTGGCGAACTGTTCGTGCGCGGCTCGGTGGGTCTGGCCCACTGGGCCCGCCTCTCACCGGGGATCATCGGCGCCACCGTGGCGGCGTTTGCCACCTCGAGCCCGGAGCTGTCGGTGGCCACCACGGCGGCCCTGCAGGGCAAGCCCCAGCTCGCCCTGGGGGATGCCCTGGGTAGCAACGTCGTCAACGTGGCCCTGATCCTGGCCCTCACGGTGGTGGTCTCGGGCTTGCGCCTGCCGGCGGAAAGCACCCGGCGCGACCTGCCGGTGGCCCTGGCGGGCCCGATCCTGACCGGGCTGCTGCTGCTCGACGGCACCCTCTCGCGCTTCGACGGACTGGTGCTGCTGGGGGTGTTCGCCCTCTGGATGGGGCGCGTGCTGCTGGAGGTGCGTCAGCAGCGCAGCGTCGCCGAGGAGATCCTGGGGGAACAGCGGGGCTGGTTGGCGGTGCTGCTGTGCGCCGCCGGCCTGGTGCTGCTGCTGGTGGCCGGCCGGCTGGTGGTGGCGGGTGCCAGGTCCATCGCCCTGTCCTTCGGCATCGATGCCTTCCTGATCGGGGCCACCCTCGTGGCGATCGGCACCTCCATGCCGGAACTGGCCACCTCCGTGGTGTCGAAACTGCGGGGCCATGACGAGGTGGGCCTGGGAACGATCCTCGGCAGCAACATCTTCAACAGCCTCTGGGTGGTGGGGGTGGCCGCGACGATCGCGCCGATTCGCGTGCCTGGGCCTGAGGTGGAACTGGTGCTCGGCTTCGGCATCGGCGCCCTGCTGGTGCTGATCCTGCCGAACGGATCGGGTTTTCTGCCCCGCTGGCGCGGCTGGCTGCTGCTGGCCCTCTACGGCGGCTACGTGATGGCGATCCTGCGCGGCCGGATGCCCCACGGCTGAGGGTCCGCGGCCACCGGTTCCCACTCGCTATTTCCTGGACAGCTCGATAGTGATGGCGGCGCTGTCGTCACCGACTTCGGCGTACTGGCCCAGGATCTTGCCGTCGACGAACCTGCCGTGGAACTGGCCGTCCTCGTCGGTGATGAGGATGTCGCCGTTGGATCCGATGACGCCGTTCAGCTTCTCCTTCTGCGGCGGCTCGCCTTCCCGGGTGTACTCCTTGAAGCCGGCGAAGCCCTGGCCCTCGGCGGCCTCAATGACCACCGTCTGGTTGTCCCAGGTGACCGGTTGGCCGCGCTCGAAACCGGCACCCGTCTGGGCCCAGGTTCCCTTGAGGTCGGCGGCCGCCGGCACCTGGGCGGAGGAGTCCGCCCGGCAACCTGCGCCCAGGGTGATGAGGGCGGCCGCGCCGACGACGGTGAACGCGGCGGAGATCCTGAAGCGCATGGACCTTCCCCGGCAGTGGAGTGAACCACCGTCACCGTATCCAAGCCGTCGCCTGTCGCCCCCGATCGGCTTCACCAACCGTGCCCATGCCCAACGGCTGGGGTTCTGGGTTCCCGGGGTGCCCCTACCGTGACCGAATCAGCCTGGCAGCGGCCATGTCCCATCGTTTCGCCGTTCTGCTCCTGGGGCTGCTGGTGGCCACGCCCGCCTTCGCCAACTCCCAGCCGAAGGCGGAGGAACTCAGCCCGCGGGAAGAGTTCATGGTGCTGGTGGGCGTCGGCTCGGGTTACATGAGTGCGCTCTGCAATCTGGAGAGGGGCGGTTACATCACCGTCGCCACCCGCGCCAAGCTGGCCAAGGATCAGCTGAGCGTCATCAGTGGCGATCCCTCCACCAAGAACGACCTGGAAGGAGTGCTTGCCGGCATGAAGGGCACGGAGGAGGACAAGGACATGTGCTCCTCCGAAGTGCTGCCGCCGCGCAACAAGTGATCGTTGCCGAGGCCGGGTGATGGAGCTTCGCCAGGGCCTGGCCAGGGTGATGCCGGGGCTGGCGCAGCTGCTGGGCTACCGGCGGAGCTGGTTGCGGCCGGATCTGCTGGCGGGTGTCACCGTGGCCGCCTATCTGGTGCCCCAGTGCATGGCTTACGCCGAAGTGGCGGGGCTGGCGCCGGTGGCGGGCCTGTGGGCGATCCTGCCGCCCCTGCTGCTCTATGCCGTGCTGGGGTCTTCACCCCAGCTCTCGGTGGGGCCCGAATCCACCACGGCGGTGATGACCGCCGCCGCCATCGGGCCGATGGTGGCGGGTGATCCGGTCGCCTATGCCGGCTTCTGCAGCCTGCTGGCCCTGCTGGTGGGGCTGGTCTGCTGCGTCGGCGCCTGGGCCCGGCTCGGTTTCCTGGCGGATCTGCTGTCGAAGCCCATCCTGGTGGGCTACCTGGGCGGCGTGGCCCTGATCATGATCAGTGGCCAGCTGGGCCGGATCAGTGGCGTGACGCTGAACGCCGACGCGCTCCCCGGCCGGTTGGTGGAACTGTTCGGCCGGCTGGGGGAGATCCATGGGCCCACCCTGCTGCTGGCCCTGGGGGTGCTGCTGTTCCTGCTGCTGGTGCAGCGCCGCTTCCCCCGGGCCCCGGCACCCCTGCTGGCGGTGCTGCTGGCCATGGCGGTGGTGGCGGTGGGGCACCTGGATCAGCGGGGCGTGGCCGTCATCGGCGCCATCCCGGCCGGGCTGCCCCGGCCGACACTGCCGCCCTGGGTCTCACCGGATCAGCTCCGCTATCTGCTGACGGCGTCGGTGGGCATTGCCCTGGTGGGTTACTCCGACAACGTGCTCACGGCCCGGGCTTTCTCCGCCAGGGGCGGCTACCGCATCGATGCCAACCAGGAACTGCTGGCCCTGGGGACCCTGAACCTGGGCAATGGCCTGATGCAGGGCTTTCCGGTGAGCAGCAGTGGCAGCCGCACCGCCATCGGCGATTCCCTCGGCAGCCGCTCCCAGCTGTTCTCCCTGGTGGCCATGGCCGTGGTGCTGGCGGTGCTGCTGTGGCTGCGGCCGGTGTTGGCCCTGTTCCCCACGGCGGCCCTGGGGGCGATCGTGATCTATGCCGCCCTGAGGCTGATCGACATTCCGGAATTCCTGCGGCTGCAGCGTTTTCGCCCCAGTGAATTCCGGCTGGCCCTGATCACCCTGGTGGGGGTGCTGCTCACCGATCTGCTCATCGGCGTGGGGCTGGCGGTGGGGCTGTCGGTGATCGACCTGTTCGCCCGGCTGGTGCGCCCCCATGACGCGGTGATGGGGATCGTGCCCCGCCTGGCGGGCCTGCACGACGTGCGCGACTGGGAGGGAGCCCGCACCATTCCCGGCCTGGTGCTGTTCCGCTTCGATGCCCCCCTCTGCTTCGCCAATGCGGAGCATTTCCGCCAACGGGTGCTGGAGACGGTCGCCAGCGAGCCCCAGCCTGTGGCCTGGTTCGTGCTCAACGCCGAAGCCATCGTGGAGATCGACATCACGGCGGCCGACGTGCTCGAGGAACTGCACCGGGAGCTGAGCGCCCGGGGGATCACGTTCGGCCTGGTGCGGGTCAAGCAGGACCTCTATGCCCAGCTGGAGCGGGCCGGTCTGGTGGAGCAGATCGGGGCCCGGATGTTCTTCCCCACCCTGCCCACCGCGATCGCGGCGTTCCAGGGGCGGGCCACCCCGGTGAAGGGCCCATGAGCTCCGCCGCCGAGCGTCACCAGCTGGTCCTGGCGGGGGGCGGCCACAGCCACGTGCTGGTGCTGCGGCGCTGGCTGATGCGCCCCCGATCCCGGCCGCCGGGCACCCGCATCAGCCTGGTGAGCCGCCATGGCACCGCCCTCTATTCGGGCCTGTTGCCGGCGGTGGTGGCCGGGCTGGAACCCCGCGACGCCGCCGCCATCGACCTGCGCCGCCTCTGCGGCCTGGCCGGGGTCTCGTTTGTGCAGGCGGAGATCACCGGGCTGGATCGGGCCACCCGGGAGCTGCACCTGGCCGGGCGGCCACCCCTGCGCTTCGACCGGCTCAGCCTCGATGTGGGCGCGGTGACCGCCACGCCGGGGCAGGCGGTGGCGGTCAAGCCGCTGGAGCCCTTCCTGGCCTGGGCGGATCAGTGCAGCGCCGGCGAGCCACTGGTAATCCGGGGAGGCGGTGCCGCCGCCGTGGAGCTGGCCCTGGCCTTCCGGGCTCGGGGCCTGGTCTGCCGGCTGCAGCTGCGGGGCGAAGCCCTGCATCTGGGCTCGGCCGCGGCGAACCGGGCCGGCGAACGGCTGCTGGCCCAGGCCGGCATCCCGATCCAGCGCCATGCCCCATCCATGGCCCCGGCCGATCTGGCCTGCACCGGCAGCCGCGCCCCCGCCTGGCTGGCGGTCGCCGGCCTGCCGGTGGACCCCGAGAGCGGCCGGGTGCTCACCCATCCAAGCCTCGAGGTACTCGACCAGCCGGGCCTGTTCGCCAGCGGCGACTGCGGCCTGATCGCCGCCGATCCCCGGCCCCCCTCGGGGGTGTGGGCGGTGCGGGTGGCTCCGGTGCTGGCGGAGAACCTGCGCCGCAGCCTGGCCGACCCCCGCCGGTCGCTGCGGCCCTGGCG
>NZ_JAYGHY010000073.1:0-11333 GCF_034931305.1 Cyanobium gracile UHCC 0281
TGACGGCCAGGGCGAGGCCCGCGGCGGCGCCGAGGGGCAGCAGCCAGCGGAGGCGGCCGGAGGGCAGGAGCTGCAGGGCGCGCCGCAGCCCGGGGACGCCATGGCGCGGCAGCACGGGGGAGAGGGAAGCCATGGGGGCGAGGCGACGGCGGGACCAGCGAGCTGCGGTGGCGATCCGAAGATCAGCCAGAAGCCCAACTTGTTGAGTATGTGCCAGAGTGTATGCACAACAAGTTTGGTAAGTCAACCGCGCCTGCTCGGCCCTGCTTCTCGCGCTTCATTCCTGCGGAGGCGCAGGCGCAGGAGGATGGACGGCGCCGCCGCCTCGCCCGCCCCACGCCCATGGCCCTGGCCCACACGATCCTCACGGTGCTGAGCGAGAAGCCCGCCAGCGGCTACGACATCAGCAAGCAGTTCGAGGAAACCGTGGCCTGCTACTGGAAGGCCAGCCAGCAGCAGATCTACCGGGAGCTGGCCAGGATGGAGCAGGACGGCTGGGTTCACGGCGAGGTGGTGCCGCAGCTGGGGAAGCCCGATCGCAAGGTGTATGCCATCACCGACGCGGGTCGGCAGGAGCTGGTGCGCTGGTCGGCGGAGCCCTCCGCGCCGACCCCGATCCGGGAAGACCTGCTGGTGAAGGTGCTGGGTGGCCCCTACGGGTCGCCAGCGCCGCTGCTGGAGGAGGTGCGGCGCCGCCGCGCCATCCATGGCCGGCAGCTGGCCTCCTACCAGGAGAAGGAAGCTCAGATGCAGGCTCTCGAGGCGCTGCCGCTGCAGGAGCAGTACCGCTATCTCACCCTGCGTCGCGGCCTCCTCTACGAACAGGAATGGATCCGCTGGTGCGAGGAGGTGATCGCCTTTCTGGAGGCGCAGATCCCCTGACCGCTCGCCTGCGGGCATCGGCCCCCGGGAGGCGGTACAACGCAGCTGCCCCTGGCTGGTTCGATGGCCCCCGCACGCCCCCGCTGGCTACCGGTGCTGCTGCTCGCCCTGCTGGGCGTTCCGGTTGGTGCGGCACCGAGTGCCGCGCTGCCGCTGAGCGAGCCGCTGATCCCCGATTCGGCCAGTGGGGCGGGGGCTGAAGCCGAGCCCTTCCCTGCCGCCCTGCTGCCGCCGGCCCCGCCCATCCCCTCCCCCATCCCCGCCACAACGCCCACCGCAACGCCAACGCCAACGCCCTTGCCGGAGCCCATCAGGCCCGAGCGGCCCGCGCTGGTTCCCGGGGTCGTGGCCGTGGGGGATCTGGCTCTCCAGACGCCACCGCCCGGGCCCGGCGATGTCGGGCTGAGCCTTCCAGCGCCACTCCACTACCCCATGGCCGTTGGGGCCTCTGAGCAGGATCCCTGGGGCTGGCGGTATTCGAGGGCGCGGGGCGCCTGGCGGATGCACACCGGGCTGGATCTGATCGCGGACGAGGGGACCGCGGTGCTGGCGGTGCTGGCGGGCCGGGTGCAGCGGGTGGCCGTGATCGATGGCTACGGCCTCACGGTGCTGATCGACCACGGCGCCGGCTGGTCGAGCCTCTACGCCCACCTGCTGAGGGCCTCGGTGGAGCCGGGCGAGAGCGTGGGCGCCGGACAATCCCTGGGCCAGGTGGGCCAGAGCGGCAACGCCAGTACCCCCCATCTGCACCTGGAGCTGCGCCAACGGCAACCGCAGGGCCTGGTGGCGGTGGATCCCACCCCGCTTCTGCCCGCGCCTCCCGCCGGAGGCCTGGCCCAACAGCCGATCCGGTAGCGGCGGCGCTGGAAGGCCAGCAGCAGGGCGGACGATCGCCTCAGGCCACGAAGGCTGGGCATGGCGTCTGGCGATCAGGGCCAGGACAGGAATGGCTCCGGGGTGGGGACCCGCAAAGCCGAGTACCGTTGCGGCGTCCTTCACGGGCGGGTATGGATCGTCGCGGGTGCGACCGACGGGCGCGGCGTGCCCTGGGCGTCGTGCTCGCCTCCTGCCTGAGCGCAGCGGACCCCGTCCGTGCCATGGACGCCAGCGAGGCACCGGCGGCGGAGTCGCCCCAGGCGGCCGCCATCCTGCGGATCGTTCGGAACCGTATGGCTGTTGATCACCTGCGGGCGGTGATTGTGCGCGTCACGATCGACGGCAAGGAGGTGGTCACTGAGGCGATGGGCGCGTCGATGACGGGCGTGCCCGCCACGGAGGACATGCATTTCCGCAACGGTGCGGTCGCCATCTCCTACGTGGCGACGCTGCTGTTGCAACTGGTCGACGAGAACAAGGTGCGTCTCGACGACAAACTTTCGACGTGGCTACCGGACATCCCGAATGCGGATCGGGTCACGCTCGGCCAGCTGGCCCAGATGACCTCCGGCTACCGCGACTATGTGATCGGTAACGACGCGTTCGTCCAGGCACTGCTCGAGAACCCGTTCCGTCCGTTTGCGGTGCCGGATCTGCTCGCCTACGCGAACCTCCAGACGCTCTGGTACAAGCCCGGCACGAACTGGAACTACGCCCACACGAACTACGTTCTCCTCGGCCTGGCGCTGGAGAGAATCACGGGCCAGACGATGCCCGTGCTGATGCAGGAGCGGATCTTCGGTCCTCTGAAGCTCCGCAACACGCGGGACCCCGGCGGCACGCCCGTGATCACGCCGCCGGTGCTGCACGCCTTCTCGTCGGAACGGCGTCAGGCCCTCGGCATCGCCGCAGGGACCCGCTTCTACGAGGAGTCGACCTACTGGAACCCGTCGTGGACGCTCGCCCGCGGGGCGGTCCAATACACCACCATCCACGACATGGCGACGTCCGCCGAGGCGATCGGGTCGGGACGGCTGTTGGCGCCGGAGACCCACCGGTTGCAGATCGCTCCGACACTTCGGGGCTTCGGCAAGCCGATCGAGGGCTGTGCGACCTGCGCCACCCTCACCGACTTCTACACCTACGGGATCGGGATCGTCCTTTCGGGCCCCTGGCTCCTGCAGAACCCGCTGTTCTCCGGGCAGGCCGGGGTGATGGCCTATCTGCCGTCGCGGAAGATCGCGGTGGCGGTGGCGGTCACCTTCGACGAAGAGGCCTTCGACCCAAGCGGTGCGTACTGCAATTCAGCGGATGACATCTTCCGCGCGATCGGCACCTACCTGGCACCGGAGGAAGCCCCGCCCGTCAGAGCCCCTGCCAGAGAAAGGTGTTGAAGGATCGGTTGCCCAGCTGGCTCCGGTACTTGAGAGTGTTCTCGCTGGAGAGACTCACCACGGCGCCGAGCCGGTCGGCCAGCTTGAGGCACTGCTGGAACTGCGGGGCGCTGTAGCACTGCACATCGAGCTGGTTGCAGCCCGCCGTGGGCAGCAGGCTGGCCTGGAACGGCTGGATGCTGCAGAAGATCGGTTTGGGGTACAGCCGACGCAGCAGGTAGAAGTCCTCCAGGGAGTAGTTGGCGAAGAAGTGGTCGTCCACCTGGATCGCGTCGCCGTGGCGGGCTTCGTGCACCAGATCGCTGATCCCCAGCGCCCGGTACTGGGGGGACTGCACCCACACCACCGGCATCAGCCCCTGGCGCCGCGCCGCCTGGGCCGCCTCCCTCTGCATCGCCTCCGAGACCTTGCGGACATCGAGGAACACCACCTTGAAGTCGCTGCTCCGGATCTCGGCCATCACCCCGTTCAGCGACCCCCGGGAGGCGTAGTACCAGATCTGGGGCTGCGACAGCCAGGTGCCGTTGGGGGCCGCCTGCACCGCTGCCGCGCTGAGGGCCAGGCCCCCGGCCAGGGCGGCGGTCGTGGCGGTGGCCAGGGAGCGGAATGGGTTGGCCAGGACCGAGCCCCGGGGTGCATTTAGTGTGCCCCGCGCTGGCCCGCGCCAGCTCAATCCGCCTGGGCGCCATGCTTTCGTCCCTTCCCAGCCAGACCTGCGTGCTCGTGGTGGGAGCGGGTCCCACCGGCCTGCTGCTGGCGGGAGAGCTGCAGCGCCGCGGCGTTCCCAACCTGTTGATCGATGCCCGGGCCGAAGCCCTGCACTGGGACCGGGCCACGGTGATCCACCCGCTCTCGTTGGAGATCTTCGAGGCGCTGGGGCTGGTGGATCGGTTTCTCGAGGCCGGCTGCCGGCAGCGAAGGATCCTGATCCACGCCGATGGCCAACGGCTGGGGGAACTGGATCTGGCCGGCTGCGGCAGCCGCTACGGCTTCAATCTCGGCCTTTCCGAAGAGGTGACCGAAACCATCCTCACCGACCATCTCGAGCGGGAGGGGGGCACGGTGCACCGCTCCTGCCGGCTGGTGGCTCTGGCGCCCCATGGCGAGGGGGTGACCGCCACGGTGGCCAGTGGCGAGCGGGAGCAGCCCGTGCAGGCCCGCTGGGTGGTGGGCTGCGACGGCCTGCGCAGCACCACCCGCGAACTGAGCGGCCTCGCCTTCGAGGGCCATGGCATCAGCCGCCCCTGGGCCGTGTTCGATGCCGCAGTGGAGGGCTGGGCCGACAGCCATGAGGTCAACGCGGCGTATCTGGACGCCTCACCCCTGATCCTCACGGCCCTGCCCGAAGAGCGCTGGCGGGTGTACCTGCGGCCCGCCGGCGAGGAGGGCGATCTGGTGGCGGAGGCCACCACCGTGCTGCAGCGCTACCTGCCGCAGGCCCGCTTCAGCGCCGTGGAGAACCCCAGCCGCTTCCACTGCCACAGCCGGGTGGCCAGCGCCTTCCGCGCCGGGCCGGTGTTCCTGGCCGGCGATGCCGCCCACGTGTGCTCCCCCGCCGAGGGGCACGGCATGAACGGCGGGCTGCACGATGCCGCCAACCTGGCCTGGAAGCTGGCCCTGGTCCACCACGCGGCCGCCGACCCCGCCCTGCTGGACAGCTACGAGCAGGAGCGGCGTCCGGTGGCCCAGCAGATCTGCCGCTCCGGCGATGCCACCGAGCAGGCCCACGGGCTGCAGGAGCCCGCTGAGCGCGCCGCCCGCGACCGGGCGATCGCCGCCATGCTGGCCAATCCGGTGGCCCGCCAGCAGGAGGTGGTGGCGGAAACCGAGATGAACGTGAGCTACGCCGGCTCGGCGATCATCGGCGGTGGCGAGGGCCAGCCCTTCGGCTTCGGGGCCGGTCAGCGCCTGCCCACCACGATCGCGCTGCCGCCCGAGGCCGGCGCGTCCCTGCTGCACCGGCTTACCCACCGGCGCGGCCACACGCTGCTGCTGCTGGCTGGCCCCGAGGCGCCCCCGGACGCCCTCGCCGGCCTGGAGGCCGAGCTCGAGGCCGACAGGGCCGCCGGCACGGTGCCGCCGGCGCTGGTGGAAGCCGTGGTGTCCCTGCGGCTGGAGCAGGCGCCCAGCCTGGGTCTGGGGACCCTCACATTGTTGGCGGTGCGGCCGGACGGCTTCATCGCCCTGCGAGCCGACGCTGATCACCGCAGCGCGGCGCGACGGTATGCGGGGTTGGTGATGGGCCGCTGATGCGGAGACGGGCAAGCAACAGCCTTCCCAGCCTGCAGCGGGTGGCGAACCGGGACATTCCCATGGGGGCTAGGGGCCCGGGCTGAGCACCAGAAAACCTGCCTCCGGATGGGACGAGAAAGCCTCGATGGCATCGATGTGATCAAGCAGCAGCCCAGCCGTTGCTGCGTTGCTCGCGTTACCGATGGCTAGGCAGATCACCTTGGGCGGGAAACCGCGGCTCATGCTGATCCGCAGAAAATCCTCGTCCTTGGTCACCAATAGGTCGCCGTCAAGGCGAGCCCGATCCCAGATCGCCAGATCGTCGGCCCCACCCAGCCCAAGAAGCCGCACATGCCTTGAGCCTGGGAACCCACCGGAGAGCAGAGGCAGGAGACGCTCGGAAAGGTTCTCATCCAGAAGCAGATGGATGCTCACGCCGCCGTGGTCAGGCTGAGGAGTAGGCGTTCCCGATCTGCTGCATAGGCCAGGCAAGCCAGCACGTCGTCATGGCCGAGCTGCGGGAAGTCCTCCAGCAGTTCCGCTTCACTCATGCCGCTGGCAAGAAAGCCGAGCACATCACCCACCGTGAGTCTGGTGCCGCGAACGCAGGGCTTGCCGAAGCGCACGGCTGGATTGATGGTGATCCGCCCTTGGAAGTCCATGGTTCAAAGCTAATCCGCCCACGTCGCGTTCAGCCTCGAACGCACCCGCAAACGCACAACCAGCGTGATGGCCGCAACGTCGCCACTGATGGCGAGAGCCCCGCCAGGATGGTGACCCCAGCGTCAGGGCCCTGCCCAGGCCGCGCCACACCCGAGAGACCCGTGCCGACAGCAGCGCCCACCACCGTGCTGACGAAAACCTTCGCGGACTTTGCCCAGCGGGCCGACTATTCGCTGCTGGATTCCCTGCGGCCGGATCCCCAGGCCAGCGTCGACGGCCAGGATCACCGGCCCCGCCAGGTGTTCTCCGGTCATTACGTGCCGGTGACGCCAACCCCTCTGCCGGCGCCGGAGCTGGTGGCGCACAGCCGCACCCTCTTCGATGAGCTGGGCCTGGGCGATGGGCTGGCCCATGACGACCACTTCCGCCGCCTGTTCTCCGGCGACATCACGGCGGCTCAGGAGCCGATGCGGCCCTATGGCTGGGCCACCGGTTATGCGCTCTCGATCTACGGCAGCGAATACATCCAGCAGTGCCCGTTCGGCACCGGCAACGGCTATGGCGATGGCCGGGCCATTTCCGTGTTCGAAGGCGTGTTCAACGGCCGGCGCTGGGAGATGCAGCTCAAGGGCGGCGGCCCTACGCCCTACTGCCGCGGGGCCGATGGTCGCGCTGTGCTGCGCTCCAGCGTGCGCGAGTTTCTGGCGCAGGAATTCATGCACGCCCTGGGGGTTCCCACCTCACGCTCGCTGACGCTCTATGTGTCGCGATTGGAAACCGTGCGCCGGCCCTGGTATTCGGCGAACTCCCGCTCGTTCGACCCCGACATCCTGGTGGACAACCCCGCGGCGATCACCACCCGGGTGGCCCCTTCTTTTCTGCGGGTGGGCCAGCTGGAGCTGTTCGCCCGCCGCGTCCGCAGCGGTGCCCATCCGGAGGCGCGCAACGAGCTGCGGATGATCGTTCAGCACCTGATCGAGCGCAACTACCGCCAGGAGATCGATCCGGGTCTGGATTTCAGCGAGCAGGTGTTGGAGCTGGCGGGGTTGTTCCGCGGACGCCTGACGGCTCTGGTGGCGAACTGGATGCGGGTGGGCTACTGCCAGGGCAATTTCAACAGCGACAACTGCGCCGCCGGCGGCTACACCCTCGACTACGGCCCCTTCGGCTTCTGCGAACTGTTCGATCCCCGATTCCAGCCCTGGACCGGCGGCGGCCAGCATTTCTCCTTCTTCAACCAACCGGTGGCCGCTAGAGCCAACTTCCAGATGTTTTGGACCGCTCTCCGGCCCCTGCTCGAGGGCAACACGGCGGCCCTGGAACGGCTGGATGAGATCCACGACGGCTTCGCTGATGCGATGGGCCAGGAGCTCGACGCTATGTGGGCCAGCAAGCTCGGCCTGATCCACTACGACGCCGAGCTGGTGCAGGACCTGCTGCAGCTGATGGTGGCCTCCAAGGCCGACTACACGATCTTCTTCCGCAGGCTGTCGGATATCCCCGAGCAGGTTTCGGCCCTGCAGGAGAGCTTCTACGTGCCCTGCTCAGAGGAGCTCGATGCCCAATGGACGAGCTGGCTGCAACGCTGGCGGCATCAGGTGACGAGCAGCGGCGACCTCCGCGAGACAGCCGCCGCGATGAAGCGCGTGAATCCCGCGGTCACCTGGCGCGAATGGCTGATCGCCCCGGCCTATGAACAGGCGGCGCAGGGTGACTACGGCCTGGTGGGGGAGCTGCAGGAGGTGTTCCGCCATCCCTACGACGCGCTGGCTCCGGAGCTGGCGGCGACGTATGACCGCCTGAAGCCCAGGGAATTCTTCAACGCCGGAGGGGTGTCCCACTACAGCTGTTCGTCCTGAGCGGATGCCGTTCGCTCTGAGCGGTCTCAGGCTTCGATCCACCACAGGGCCTCGCGGCCACCAGCAACGCCCTCGCCGTTGAGGGGGCGGCATGGGAGCACAGGCCTGGTCTAGACTCGGTATCGATCACGTGTGGGGGTGCCATGCGCGCCAAGCTGTTCCGCAACGGCCGCAGCCAGGCGGTGCGGCTGCCGGCCGAGTTCCGCTTCGAGGGCACGGAGGTGGAGGTGCATCGCGATCCCGAGAGTGGCGCTGTGGTGCTCACACCGGTGCGGCCATCGGCCCGCGCCCTGCTGGATCAAAGGGATGACCTGCTGCAGGAGCCTGGGTTCCAGGCCGAGCTGGAAGCGTTGTTCGACGGGTTGCGCGACACGCGCCCTGCGGAGCCGGTGGAGTTCCCCTGATGGCTGCGGCAAAGGGGAGGCTGATGCTCGACACCAACGCCGTGAACGCCTTTCTGAAAGGCCTGTCGCCCCGGCTGGATACCTGGGTGTGTGAGCAACGCTGTTGCCTGTCGTCGATCGTGGTGGCGGAGATCCGTTACGGCCTGGAGAAGCTGCCGCCAACGTCGCGGTTGCAGGCGCTGGTGGAGAACACCCTCAAGACCCTGGAGATCCTGCCCTGGTCGGAAGCCTGCGCCAGGGTGTATGGCCGGCTGCGGGCCGATCTCGAACGCAACGGGATGCCGTTGGCGGCGATGGATCTGCTGATCGCCAGCCATGCCCTCAGCGAAGGTTGCGCCCTGGTGACGGCGGATCAGGCCTTTGCCCATGTGGCCGATCTGCAGCTGGAGGCCTGGTGACGGCCAGCAGGCAGGGGTTGGCCAGGTGCCTTCTGACTTGGCGTTTTCTCCCCCTCAAGCCGCCAATGCCAGAGATGGCGAGGAACAGCCAGGCAGGTAGGCCGCCGGGATCTCCCGCTCCAGCCGCCAGCGAATCGCCATCGGCCGTTCACCCTCGTGGCTCACGTACTCGGCAAAACCGAGGCAAAGAAACGGCAGCGTCACCCGACTGCCACGCTCAACGTGGTGGATGTATCTCTGCCCGGTGGCGGACGCTTCCCGGGTGAGGCTCTTGCTCTCCCAGTGGAACTCCCACGGGGAGATGGCGACATCGTTGTAGCGGGTGGTGGGGGAGAACAGGCGCTCCGACTTCTTCAGGGTGATGAAGAAGACGTCGCACTGGGTGGCGTTATCGCAGAACACCCCCTCGCGGCCGGGGAAAGGGCGGGCCTCGTTCAGCAACCCAAAGGCGGCGAACACCTCGGCGCGGGAGTAGCGGCCGTGGAGTTGGAGGGGCATGGGGGGCGGATCGGCGCGGACCCAGTCGAGCGGCGTCACCAGGTGGTCGGTGCGCTCGATCAGCAGCGCGAACAGCTCCACCAGTTCGGCGCGGAGGTCGGCCGAGGCCCTGAGCCGGAGGAGGGCCATCAGCATGCGCCAGCTGCGTTCGCTCGACACCCGATCGAGCTGCAAGCTGCAGCCGGCCGGCAGGAAGGGAACCCCTTCGTTGATCTGCTGTTCCAGCTGGTCGCGGGTGCCACCGAGCAGGGCGCGGTAGCGCAGGTCGAAGCGGAAGCTGCGGTGGGCCTGGCCGAAGGTCATGACCCTGGCAGGGCCGGCGATGATGGAGCCATGGCCCTGGCCCCGTTCGTCACTCAAGAGGCTCTCAAGGCCTTTACCGATCGCCTGGTGGAGGCGTTCGCTCCGGAGCAGGTGATTCTGTTCGGCTCGATGGCACGAGGAACAGCCGGTCTGGAATCGGATGCCGATGTGTTGGTGGTGATGCCCTTCGAGGGAAGAGCGCTGGAAAAGATCCTGGAAATCCGCAACGTCTGCCAACCCGAGTTCCCTCTGGACATGCTGCTTTGGCGTCCCGAGGACATACCCAGGCGCTACCGCTGGGGAGACCCTTTCATCCGTGAAGCACTCGACCACGGTGTGGTGCTGTATGGCTGAGCGCAATCCTGTCGTTGATGAGTGGATGAGCAAAGCCGAGGGTGATTGGCGGGCCATGGAGTTGTTGCATCAGCAGCCAGGGCATGAAGATGCCGTGGTTTTTCATGCTCAGCAGTGCCTGGAGAAATATTTCAAGGCAGCCCTGATTGCCCATGGGGAGTCTGTGCAGAAAATCCATGATCTTCGGGAACTCTCCAGGCAACTCGGGATCTTGATGCCGGATTGGGAAGCTGATCCTTCTGATCTGACCAGGATCACCCAGGGAGGCGTGATGTTTCGCTACCCGGGGATGGAGGCCCATGCTGACGACGCTGCCCGTGCTGTTGGCATCACCAAACAGCTGAGGCAGCGGCTTTCTGGATGGCTGAGGACGCTTCCGGAAGACAGTTGAACTGCCCCCTTCACCCCGCCGCGCCTGTTCTCCTCCCGCACGAACAGCATCACCCGGCTGCCTCGCTCTCGGTGGTGGATGTATCTCTGCCCGGTGGCGGACGCTTCCCGGGTGAGGCTCTGGCTCTCCCAGTGGAACTCCCACGGGGAGATGGCGTAGTCGTTGTAGCGGGTGGTGGGGGAGAACAGGCGCTCACTCTTCTTGAGGGTGATGAAGAACACGTCGCACTGGGTGGCCCGATCGAACAACACCCCCGACTGGCCGGTGGTTTGCTGCGTATCGGTGATCAGCCCAAAGGCGGCGTAGATCTCGGCGCGGCTGAAACGGGCATGGAGGGCCAGGGGCACGGGCTGATCCCACACCAGGGGAGGGGCGAGGTGGTCGGTGCGCTCCAACAGGAGTGCGAACAGGTTGCGCAGCTCATCGATAAAGGCTGGACAGGCCCAGAGGCGATCCAGCGCGTCTTGCAGACCAAGCCGAACAGGCGACGTTCCCCAGAGCTGGAGCAGCAGCATGCGCCAACGCCGGCGGTCCGTTTCGCTCAGGTTCTGCGACTGGGGTGGCTGGCGACTGGCGAGGTCCTGCAGCAGGAACGAAAGACGGTCGGTGTCGTCCAGGTGGAGGAGGCGCCCCACTCCCCGCCCCAACCGCTCCTCATCGCCGCTGGCCGCCCCCCGCCGCCAACCACCCCAACTCCCGCTGCAGCAACGCCCAGGAGCCCGCCACCTTGTAAAACTCCGCCAACTCCATCCCCAGCCCCTCCGGCAACGCCGCCAGCGAACAGCGCCCGAGGCGGCGAGCTTCGGCGAGCAGCTGGGGCCGGCGCGTGGGCAGCGACTCGCGCAAATTGGCAAGCACCCGCTCGCTCGACACCCGATCGAGCTGCAGGCTGCAGCCGGCCGGCAGGAAGGGAAACCCGTCTTTGATCTGCTGTTCCAGCTGGTCGCGCGGGTGACGTGGACCCCAAAAACTGATCCAGCCCTTATGAGAGCTTCCCTACCGGCCAGACTTGGCCAGGACAAGCCCCATGAAACGCAAACGCCACAACCCCGAGCAGATCATCCGCAAGCTGCGCAGCG
>NZ_JAYGHY010000074.1:0-10748 GCF_034931305.1 Cyanobium gracile UHCC 0281
CAGTTCCAGGGCCGTGCAGGGCACCCCGGCGGCGGCGGCGGCGCGGTGCCACTGGGGGAAGCTGCCGGCGGTGGGCACCGCCAGAACCAGCCAGCCGCCCGGGGCCAGGGCGCGGCACCAGCGACCGAGCTGGCCGGCCGGGTCGTCAAGCCACTGCAGCGCGAAGCCGGAGGCCAGCAGGGCTGCCCCATGCAAGACCGAGGGCAGCCCGTCGTTGAGATCCCACAGCAGCTGGGGCTGCTGGGGGTTGCGCTGCAGCAGTTCGGGGCAGAGGTCGAGCTGCAGCAGCCCATGGGCCGGCAGCGCCCGTGACAGCAGGCCGCTGCCGGCCCCCAGATCGGCGCGGGGGCCGGCGGGCAGGGGCAGATCGCGGCAGAGACGGCCCAGCCGGCAGGCCACGGCCCGCTGAACCAAAGCCTGGGCCTCATAGCCCGCCGCCCCGCGCCCGAAACGATGGCGCACCAGGCCACTGAGGCCGGCCCTTGTGTCGGTGGAGGACAGCAGGCTGGTCATGCTGCACCCAGACCCTGCAACCACTCCAGCACCGGCGCCATCACCGGGCTGCGCAGCAGGCAGTGTCCGGCCCCCGGCAGGCTCACCACGTCAGCCTGGGGCAGCGCCTGCCGCAGCAGGGCGCGGGCCTGTGGCCCGACGATGTGGTCGGCTTCGGCCTCCACGATCAGCACCCGGGCGTCCGTGGGGAAGCCCGCCGGTAGGCCTTCGCTGCGCTCCAGCAGGGCCAGGTCGTGGCGCAGCCGCTCCCGGCCCTCCGCCCCCACCGGCTGGTCGGCGGGCCCAGGCGGCAGCAGCTCGGCGGGATCGGGGCTGGCCGCCTCGACCAGAAAGCGTCGCAGCAGGGTCTGGGTCCGGAGGGCCGTTTCGGCGTCGCTGGGGCCCTCGGCCAGCTGCGCGGCCATCGCAGCCAGGGCGGCGCGCACCCGGCGGCCTTCCGCCCCCGGCGGCACGAAACGGCCGAAGCCGGCCAGCAGCACGACGGCGTTGGCGCCGGCGAGCACCGCGGGATCCAGCAGGTGGGGACCCATCGAATGACCGATCACCACCCTCCTCCCGGCTCCCTCCCAGGCGGGGCTGAACGGGGTGCGGGAGCCATAGCCCCTCTCGCCGCACGACCAGCGCCAGCCCAGGGGGCCGCACACCTCCCGCCAGGGGGTCCAGTTGGCGCCGTCGCCGGCCCAGCCGTGCATGGCAATCACCTGGAGGTCGGCGGGGGCGCTGGAGGCCATCAAGGGGTGAGGGGGGATGGGGCCGGGCCGAGGGCTTCGATCAGGCGGGGAAGGGTTCCGCAGGGGAGATCCTGGCGCAGCACCAGCCGCAGCCGAGCCGTCCCGGCCGGCACCGTGGGGGGCCGGATCGCCACCGCCAGCAGGCCGGCGGCCTCGAGGCACTCCTGAAGGGCGAGGGCGGCTCCGTCGTCCCCCACCAGCAACGGCAGCACCGGCCCGTGGCCGGCAGGCCGCGGCCAGCCCGCCGCCGCCAGCGCCTGCCGCCAGTGGTGTGCCCGCGCCAGCAGTTTCGTGGTGATCCCGGGCTGGGCCTCGATCTGCCGCAAGGCCGCCAGGGCCCCGGCCGCCAGGGGCGGCGCCAGGGCCGTGGTGTAGCGGAAGGCGCCGCTGGCCTGCAGCAGCCAGTCACCCAGCAGGGCGTCGCCGGCGAGGAAGGCGCCACCGCTGCCGAAGGCCTTGCCGAAGGTGCCACTCACCAGATGCACCCCCTCCAGGCCATGGGCCAGGCCGCGGCCGCCTGGGCCCAGCACCCCCAGGGCATGGGCCTCATCGAGCAGCAGCAGCGCCCCGTGGCGCCGGCACAGCGCCGCCAGGGCCGGCACGTTCGGACTGGTGCCCTCCATGCTGAACAGGCTCTCGCTGAGCACCAGCCGGGTCTGGTCGGGTTGGCTGGAGCGGGCCTGGGCCAGCCGCTGCTCCAGATTCCCCAGGTCGTTGTGGGCGAAGCGCACCAGCCGCGCCCCGCTGGCGCGCACCCCTGCCAGAAGCGAGTGATGCACGTGGCGGTCGGCGCAGACCAGGGCCTGACGATCGGCCAGGGCCGTGACCGCCGCCAGGTTGGCCTGGAAGCCACTGGGGAACAGCAGCACCCGCTCCCGGCCCAGCCAGGCGGCCAAGGCGGCCTCCAGCTGCAGATGCACCGGACGGGTGCCGGTGACCAGCCGCGAAGCGCCGGCCCCCAGGCCACTGCGTTCGAGTTCCGCCCGGGCCGCGGCGATCACGGCCGGGTGGCGGCTCAGCCCCAGGTAGTCGTTGCTGGCCAGATCCAGCAGCGGCAAGCCAGCGCCTGGGGCCGCCCCGGCCTCCCCGGTCTCCTCCTGCAGGGCGATGCCATCGGTGGGGCGGAAACTGCGCAGCCGCCGCCGCCGTTGCTGCTGCAGGGCGGCCAGCCCGTCATGGAGCCGCTGCCGCCAGGGGGGCCTCAGGCCGTCGGCATCCAAGGGATGAACCCGAACACGGGTGGCAAAACCCTAAGAGGGCGGCAGGTCGCCTCCAGCCCATAGGATTCCACGATGCTCGAGAGCCCCGACGTTGGCAGCTCCACCCGCGTCGACGGGCCCAGCGACGGCGTGATCGACAGCGACCCGATCGGCAGCACGGCCTCGAACAAGGCCGTCCCCCCGGTGGAGGAGCTGTTCCCCTTCCCCCTGGATGATTTCCAGCTGGAGGCGATCGATTCCCTCAACCAGGGCCACTCGGTGGTGGTGAGTGCCCCCACCGGCTCCGGCAAGACCCTGGTGGGCGAGTACGCCATCCACCGGGCCCTGGCCCATGGCCAGAAGGTTTTTTACACCACACCCCTGAAGGCGCTCTCCAACCAGAAGCTGCGCGATTTCCGCCACCAGTTCGGCCACGAGAAGGTGGGCCTGCTCACGGGTGATCTGAGCCTGAATCGGGAGGCCCAGGTGGTGGTGATGACCACCGAGATATTCCGCAACATGCTCTATGCGGAGATCGACCACGCCGACGACGATCCCCTCGCCGATGTGGAGGCGGTGGTGCTCGATGAGTGCCACTACATGAACGACACCCAGCGCGGCACCGTCTGGGAGGAGTCGATCATCCACTGCCCGTCGCGGGTGCAGCTGGTGGCCCTCTCGGCCACGGTGGCCAATGCCGGCCAGCTCACCGACTGGATCGAGCGCGTGCATGGCCCCACCCGGCTGATCCACAGCGACTTCCGCCCCGTCCCGTTGGCCTTCAGTTTCTGCAGCGCCAAGGGCTTGCATCCGCTGCTCAACGACGAGGGCACCGGCCTGCACCCCAATTGCAAGGTCTGGCGCCCTCCAAAAAACACCCGCCGCAAGGGACCGAAGGAACCGCGGCCGCCCCAGCCGGAGGCGCCGCCGATCGGCTTCGTCGTGGCCCAGATGGCGGAGCGCGAGATGCTGCCGGCCATTTATTTCATCTTCAGCCGCCGCAACTGCGACCGCTCCGTGCGTGACCTGGCCAAGGTGTGCCTCGTCAACGCCGAAGAGCAGGCGCGGATCCGCCAGCGGCTGGAGGCCTTCATGGCGGTGACCCCCGAGGCGGTGCGGGAGGGCGGCCATGCCGATGCCCTGCTGCGGGGCATCGCCGCCCACCACGCCGGCGTGCTGCCGGCCTGGAAGGAACTGATCGAGGAGCTGTTCCAGCAGGGGCTGATCAAGGTGGTGTTCGCCACCGAGACCTTGGCCGCGGGCATCAACATGCCGGCCCGCACCACGGTGATCTCGGCCCTCTCCAAGCGCACCGAACGTGGCCACCGGCCCCTGATGGGCAGCGAGTTCCTGCAGATGGCGGGTCGCGCCGGCCGCCGCGGCCTGGATACGCAGGGCTACGTGGTCACGGTCCAGAGCCGTTTCGAAGGGGTGCGGGAGGCCGGCGCCCTGGCCACCAGCCCGGCCGATCCCCTGGTGAGCCAGTTCACCCCCAGCTACGGCATGGTGCTCAACCTGCTGCAGCGCTACGACCTGGCCAAGGCCAGGGAGCTGGTGGAGCGCAGCTTCGGCCGCTACCTGGCGGGGCTGGATCTGGCCGAGGACGAATCCAGGATCGCCGAGCTGATGGCCCAGCTGGCCAGCCTGGAATCGAGTGGCGGCGAGGTGCCCTGGGACGACTTCGAGGATTACGAGAAGGTGCGCGGCCGCCTGCGGGAGGAGCGCCGCCTGCACCGGATCCTGCAGCAGCAGGCCGAGGAAACGCTGGCCCACGAACTCACCCTGGCGCTGCAGTTCGCCAGTGAGGGCACCCTGGTGAGCGTCAAGGCGCCGGCCCTGCGCAGCCGGGTCACCCCGGCGGTGATCGTGGCCAAGGTGCCTGGCTCCGGCCAGTTCCCGCTGCTGCTCTGCCTTACCGACGAGAACGTCTGGATCCTGCTGCCCTGCCATGCGGTGGTGACCCTGCACGCCGAGCTCAGCTGCCTGCAGGTGAATCAGCTGGAGCCGCCGGAGCTGCACCACGCCAATGAGCTGCGCCACGGCGACAACGCCAGCGGCGGCCTGGCCCTGGCGGTGTCCTCGATGGCCCGCCGCCACGACATGCACACCCCCCGCTACGACCTGGCCGGGGAGGTGCAGCAGCAGGGCCAGCTGGTGCAGCAGCTGGAGCAGGAGCTGGAGGCCCACCCCGCCCACCGCTGGGGCGACCGCAAGCACCTCAAGAAGCACCGCCGCCGCATGGAGGAGCTGGAGGAGGAGATCGGCGAACGGCAGCGGCTGCTGCACCACCGGGCCAACCGCCACTGGGACACCTTTCTCTCGTTGATCGACATCCTGCGCTTCTTCGGCGCCCTCGATGGCGAGGAGGGGCTGGAGCCCACGGAGGTGGGCCGCACCGTGGCCGCCCTGCGGGGCGACAACGAACTCTGGCTGGGGCTGGCGCTGATGAGCGGCCACCTCGATGGCCTGGATCCGGCCGAACTGGCGGCGGTGCTGGAGGCCATCTCCACCGAAGTGAACCGGCCCGATCTCTGGTGCGGCTACCCGCCGCCACCGGCCTCCGAGGAGGCCCTCCACGACCTGCGCGGCCTGCGGCGCGAGCTGCAGCGCCAGCAGGAGCGGGCCTCGGTGGTGGTGCCGGTGTGGTGGGAGCCGGAGCTCACCGGCCTGGTCCACGCCTGGGCCCGGGGCGCCAGCTGGAACGACGTGATCGCCAACACCTCCCTCGATGAGGGGGACGTGGTGCGGATCCTGCGCCGGACCGTCGACCTGCTCGCCCAGGTGCCGTACTGCGAGGCGATCAGCGAGCAGCTGCGCCGCAACTCACGCCTGGCGCTCAAGAGCATCAACCGCTTCCCGGTCTGCGAGATCGAGGATCTGCTGGCCGCTGGCAACGGCAAGCTGGATCCGGCGACAGAGCGGCCGCCAGCCGGTTAGAGGGCGGCCGGCCCCCTCAGATCCCCAGCCGCTCCCAGATCACATCCAGATTCGCCCGGTGCAGGTCGGTGGAGAAGCAGTCGGCCAGTTGCTCGGCGCCCAGGTGGCTGGTCACCACCGGATCGGCCGCCAGGTTGGCGCGGAAGTCGCCCCCTTCGCTGTTCCAGGCGGCGTGGGCGTGGCGCTGCACGATCCGGTAGGCCTCCTCGCGGCTCAGCCCCGCCTCCACCAGCGCCAGCAGCACCCGCTGGCTGAAGACGACGCCGCCATACACATTCATGTTGCGGGCCATGTTGTCCGGATACACCCCCAGGCCTTCCACCACGGCCGTCATCTCCCGCAGCATGAAGTGCAGGGTGACCGAGCAGTCGGGCAGCATCATCCGCTCCACCGAACTGTGGCTGATGTCGCGCTCATGCCAGAGGGCCACGTTCTCCAGGGCCGCCACGGTGTAGCTGCGCAGCACCCGGGCCAGGCCGCTGATGCGTTCGCTGCGGATCGGGTTGCGCTTGTGGGGCATGGCCGAGCTGCCCTTCTGGCCCTTGGCGAAGTTCTCCTCCACCTCCAGCACGTCGGAGCGCTGCAGGTTGCGGATCTCGGTGGAGAAGCGCTCCAGGGAGGTGCCCACCAGGGCCAGGGTCTGGACGTACTCCGCATGGCGGTCGCGGCCGATCACCTGGGTGCTGGCGGTGTCGGGCACAAGGCCCAGCAGCCGGCAGGTGATCGCCTCCACCTGCGGATCGGTGTTGGCGTAGGTGCCCATGGCGCCGCTGATCTGCCCGACGGCCACCACCGTGGCCAGCCGCTCCAGCCGCTCGCGGTTGCGCTCGGTTTCCGCCAGCCAGCCGGCCACCTTGAAGCCGAAGGTGATCGGCTCGCCGTGGATGGCGTGGGAGCGGCCGATCATCACCGTGTCCTTGTGGGCCCTGGCCAGCTGCCGCAGGGCGCCGGCGAGGGCCTCGAGCTCGGTGCGCAGCACCGCCACCGAGGCCTTGAGCTGCAGGGCCAGCCCGGTGTCCAGCACGTCGGAGCTGGTCATGCCGACATGGATGTAGCGGCCCGCATCACCGACGTGCTCGTTGACGTTGGTGAGGAAGGCGATGACGTCGTGGCGCACCTCCGCCTCGATCTCCAGGATGCGGGGCACCTCGAAGGCCGCCTTCTCGCGGATGGCGGCCATCGCCTCGGCCGGCACCCGGCCCAGCTCGGCGTTGGCCTGGCAGGCGGCGATCTCCACCTCGAGCCAGCTGCGGAACTTGGCTTCCTCGCTCCAGAGGTCGCCCATCTCCGGGAGGGTGTAACGCTCGATCAAGGGCCGGGCGGTGGCGAAGGATCCACCAACCTATCGAGCCGCCCCCACCGGCTCAGGCGGCGGCGGTGAGGCGCCGGTAGGGCAGCTCCAGGTGGACCATCGACCCCCAGGCCTGCTGGCGCACCCAGCAGCGGGTGCCGCGGCGGCGGATCAGCTGGAAGGGGGGCAGATCCTCCGGATGATCCCGCAGCCTCACGAAGCTTCCAGGGTGGAGCAACTCCACCACATTGGATCCGGGGGCAGCCATGGATCTGTGGGCAGCCATGGGAGGAATCGAAGGGAACCGTGGCGCCATCCTGCGACTGTTCGGAGCCGAACCCTCCGGTCATCGGTTTTTGTTCGGTTTAGATCGCTGTTCGATGACAACATGCCGGTGGAGCGGCAGCACCCATGGCCGAAACGCAGCATGGCCCGTAAGGAACGGCTCGATCGCCGCCTGGTGGATCTGGGTCTGGTCGCCAGCCGCCATCAGGCCCAGCAGTTGATCCGGGCGGGCCGGGTGCGTGGTGGCGGTGAGGTGCTCGACAAGCCGGGCACTGAGGTGCCCGAGACCCTGGTGCTGGAGGTGGAGCAGCCGCCCCGGTTCGTCTCCCGGGGGGGGGAGAAGCTGGAGGGGGCCCTTTCGGCCCTGCCGATCCGGGTGAGCGGCCGGGTGTGCCTCGATGGGGGCATCTCCACCGGCGGCTTCAGCGATTGCCTGCTGCAGCACGGGGCCCTGCGGGTGTACGGGATCGATGTGGGCTACGGCCAGACGGCCTGGAGCCTGCGCACCGATGAACGGGTGGTGCTGCGGGAGCGCACCAACCTGCGCCACCTCACCCCGGAGGCCCTCTACGGCGAAGCGGACCCCTGGCCCGACCTGGCCGTGGCCGACGTGTCGTTCATCTCGCTCACCCGGGTGCTGCCGGCCCTGCGGGCCCTGCTGCTGCCGAACGGCGAAGCGCTGTTGCTGGTGAAGCCCCAGTTTGAGGTGGGCCGCCAGCGGGTGGGAAAGGGTGGCGTGGTGCGGGATCCGGCGGCCCATGCCGATGCCATCGCCACCGTGATCGCGGCAGCCCGGGAGCTGGCGTGGCATCCGGCGGGACTGGTGGCCTCACCCCTCACCGGGCCGGCGGGCAACCACGAATACCTGCTGTGGCTGGTTCCGCCAGGCCATGCCGCCGATCAGGATGGGGCCCTGGAGGCGTGGTCCGAGCGAATTGCGGCCCTGGTGACAGACACCCTTGCCTGAGAAAGCCAGGCCGCGGCTGGGGGCAGCGGCCTGGCTGGCGCCGATGCGGCGGCTCAGATGGCGCCGCTGTCGAGGTCGCCGGTGCGGATCCGGATCACGGAATCGACGGTGCTGATGAAGATCTTGCCGTCGCCGATCTCACCGGTGCGGGCCGCATCCTGCACCGCCTGGACCACCGTGGCCACCCGTTCATCGTCGACGACGATTTCGAGCTTGAGTTTCTGCAGGAATTCGACCGTGAATTCGGAACCGCGATAGCGCTCCACCTGCCCTTTCTGCCGACCGAAACCGCGAACCTCGCTGACGGTCATGCCAACGATGCCTGCATTGACAAGGGCGATCTTCACGTCCTCGAGTTTGAAGGGGCGGATGATGGCCTCGATTTTCTTCATGGCTGTGCTGCGGTCAGGAAGGCGACGGTTGGAGTCTCTCAGAGTCCCCCCCTGGGCAGGGGACGGCTCCATTACCGCCGAGCCTTGCCGGGGTCGTCGTAACGGTTGCTACGTGAACTCCGGGCCGCTGACCGGCGGAGCGGGCTGTCCGACACGTCCAGTACGGTCGAAATCCGACCCCTTCGCTCCACCGACCATGGCCACACCATCGCCGGCGGCCCCGCCTGAGACCGTGACGCCCCCCTACGGCGAGCGGGCCATCGCCGAGGCCCAGCTGATCTGTTTCCCCAATCCGCGGGTGGGCCGGGCCTATGAAGTGGCGATCGAACTGCCGGAGTTCACCTGCACCTGCCCGTTCTCCGGCTATCCCGATTTCGCCGTCCTGCGGCTCCTTTACCAGCCGGGGCCCCGGGTGCTGGAACTCAAGGCGCTCAAGCTCTACGTCAACAGCTACCGCAACCGCGCCATCTCCCACGAGGAGGCGGCCAACCGGATCCTCGACGACCTGGTGGCCGCCTGCGATCCGGCCTGGATGCAGCTGGAGGCCGATTTCAACCCCCGCGGCAACGTCCACACCGTGGTGCGGGTCAGCCACGGCGTGCGCCAGCCCTGCTGAGTCAGGGCTGGGGTTCGAGCCGCTGCAGCAGGGCCGGCAGCTCTGAGGCGAAGGCGGTGAGGTTGCGGTTGCAGAGGCCCGCCACGTGCAGCCTGCCGCCGGCCCCATCGGCGATCGCCCAGAGCTGGCGGGTGGCCACCAGGCTGAGGCCGCCGCCCAGCAGGGCGATGGCGAAGCCGCTGTAGACGAGGGGCACGCCGGGATCGCGCTTGAGCAGGATGCCGCTGGCCGGCAGCACGCTCGCCACCCGGATCGGCAGACCCTTCACCTCCTGGGCCTCCCCACCGGGCACCAGCTGCGCCAGGGCCTCGCCGTCGGGGCCGAACACCTGCACCGGCCCCTGCTCGCTGGTGAGGCTCAGCAGCACAGGCTCAGAGCCATCGGGGCGGGTGGGCAGCACCAGCCCCCAGAGTTGATCGCCGAGCTGGGGGAAGCTCTGCAGGGGCAGCTCCAGCACAGGGCTGCGCCCCAGCTGCAGGCTGATCGTCGCCAGGGACCAGTCCGCCTGATACAGGGTCATGCCCCGGTAGCGCAGGGGATGGTTGACGCTGATCGCCGCTTCGGTGGGAGGGGCCGTGTCGGTGGGGGGGATCAGCCGCAGGCTGGAGGAGAACTGCTCCGGCCGGCCGGCCGGATCCCGCTGGATGCGGAAATCGTCGAGGGCCAGGGTCACCTGGGTGCTGCCGCGGCTGTCGAGCAGTTCCAGCTCCCGGCCCGGGGCCAGGAAGCGCTCCAGGCGCTGGCCGCCCAGGGCGCCCCAGGCCGCCCCCACCATCAGCACCACCATGCCGGCATGGACGAGCAACGGGCCCACCCGGCCAAGCACGCCGCGGCGGGCCGCCAGGCGGTCGTCCTGGCGGCGGATCTGCCAGCCCGAATCGCGCAGATCGGCCTCCAGCCGCTCCAGGCCGGCAACGGGCTCGGCGGTCACGAGGGTTTCGGCCACGCTCAGCTTGCTGAGCTGCCGGGGACTGCGGTAGTCGATCCAGCGCAGGGACGCCTGCAGGGCGGGCCACTGGCGCCGCCAGCTGCACAGGATCAGGGACAGGCCCAGCCAGGCCAGCAGGCCCAGGAACCAGCCGCTGGAATAGACGTGATCCAGCTGCAGCCGCAGCACCCCATCTCCGCCCAGCAGGCCCAGCCAGGGTTTGGGGTCGTACAGCTGGTGGTAGAAGGCCGCCTCCTCCTTCTGGGGGATGGCCGTGCCGATACCGCTGGCCAGGGCGATGACCAGCAGCAGGGCGATGGCCAGGCGCAGATCGGAGATCCAGCCGGCCAGGCGCTGCAGGGGGCGCCAGGGGGCGGCGGTGGTGCTGGTCATGGCAGCACCGACAGCAGGGTGAGGCCGCCACTGGCGAGCAGCACCACGCCACTGATCGGTGGCACCCACTGGCCCAGCCGGCGCAGCTGCAGCAGCCCGGGCAAGGAGGCGGCCATGGTGCCTGCCAGCAGCAGGGGCATCACCTGGCCGGCACCGAAGCTGCAAAGCAGCAGCATGCCGACGAGGGGCTGGCCGCTCTGGGCCATCCAGGCCAGCAGCACCGCCAGCACCGGGGTGGTGCAGGGGGTGGCGGCCAGGCCGAAGGCCAGGCCGCGGCGTCCCTCCGGCCGGTAGCGGCAGGCATCGACCAGCGCGCGGGCCTGGGCCGCGCTTTCCACCAGCGGCATCATGATTCCCAGCGCCCCGGCATCCAGCAGAGGCGGCGCCAGGCCGGGATCGGGGCGCGGCAGGCGGACCATGGGCACGATTCCCGCGGCGCGGGCGAAGGCGCATTGGGCTTTGACACCCTCGATCCCCAGGCCGCTGTGTTCCATGT
>NZ_JAYGHY010000075.1:0-10747 GCF_034931305.1 Cyanobium gracile UHCC 0281
GCCCTCGGCCGTGCCAGCGGCAGCCGCGCCGTGCCGATCGCCCTCTGCCAGGCCCTGGCCGACTTCTTCGGCCTGCCGCTCAACCGCGACGCCCTCGCCGACCAGGTGGACGCCATCCTGCAGCGCCAGGACCGGCTCAACCTGGTCAACATCGGCCAGATCATGGACACCCTCGGCCTGCGGGTGGTGCTCACCCGCGTGCCCGCCAGCCGCCTGGGGCGGGTGCCCGCCCCGGCCCTGCTGTTCCAGAACGGCCACTTCGGCCTGCTCGACGGCGTCGAGCCCGACGGCCGCGCCCGCCTGCTGGAGGCCGAGCTCGGCGCCCTGCTGGTGCCGGCCCAGGAGCTCGTCACCCACGAGGGGGGGATGGTGGAGCTGCTGCTCTTCGATCGCAAGCCCGATGCCAAGCAGGCCCGCTTCGACTGGAGCTGGTACTTCCCCTTCCTGCGCCAGCACCGCCGCGAACTGATCGAGGTGCTGGTGGCCTCGGTGGTGATCAACGTTCTGCGGCTGGTCTTCCCGCTTGGCCTGCTGGTGCTGATTCAGAGCGTGCTGGCCAGCCGCAGCATCGGCGCCCTGGTGGGCATCGCCAGCGTGATGCTGCTGGCCAGCCTGCTGGAGGCCGTGTTCCGAACCCTGCGCAGCTTCCTGTTCACCGACCTGGCCAACCGGATCGACCAGGACGCCAAGGCCACGATCCTCGACCAGCTGGTGCGTCTGCCCCAGGGCTTTTTCGATTCCCGCCCCGTGGGCCGGATCACCTTCTACTTCTCCCAGCTCGATCGCCTGCGCGATTTCCTGCTCGGCAAGACCCTGCCCACCCTGGTCGACTTCGCCTTCTCCATCCTCTATCTGGCGATCCTGTTCGCCATCAGCCCCATCCTCACCCTGGTCACCCTGGCCACCCTGCCCCTGATCGCCGCCGTGGGCCTGGTCAGCAATCCCCTGGTGCGCAGCCAGATCAACCGCACCATGGCCCAGGCCGTGCACGCCTCCAGCTTCCTCACCGAAGCCATCACCGGCATCCAGACGATCAAATCCCAGAACGCCGAACTCAAGACCCGCTGGGAATTCCAGAACCGCTACGCCGCCTACATCGGCGAAGACTTCAAGCTCAAGGTGACCCGCGAAGCGATCAGCAACCTCTCCACGTTTCTGAGCAACGTGGGCCAGCTGGTGGTGATCGCCGTCGGCATCTGGCTGATCATCCAGGGCCAGCTCAACATCGGCGCCCTGTTCGCCTTCCGCATCCTCTCGGGCTACATCAACCAGCCCCTGGTGCAGCTGGTGAGCACCTGGCAGGACTTCCAGTTCAACACCCAGGCCCTGCGCATGGTGGCCGACGTGGTCGACCGCGACACCGAGCAGACCGCCGAGCAGGCCAGCAACATCCCGCTGCCCCCCCTCCAGGGCCGGGTGCAGTTCGTGGATGTGGCCTTCCGCTTCCGCGACCAGGGCCCCCTGGTGCTCGAAGGGGTGGATCTGGAGATCGCCGCCGGCTCCTTCGTGGGCCTGGTGGGCGGCTCCGGCAGCGGCAAGTCCACCCTGCTCAAGCTGCTCTCCCGCTTCTATCCCCCCGAGCGCGGCAGTGTGCTGATCGATGGCCTCGACATCGGCAAGGTGGAGCTCTATTCCCTGCGCCGCCAGATCGGTGTGGTGCCCCAGGATTCGCTGCTCTTCGACGGCACGATCCGCGAAAACCTGCTGATGGTGAAGCCCGATGCCACCGCCGCCGAGATGATCCGCGCCGCCCGCATCGCCTGCGCCCACGACTTCATCATGCAGATGCCCCAGGGCTACAACTCCAGCGTCGGCGAACGGGGCGCCGGCCTCTCCGGCGGCCAGCGCCAGCGCCTCGCCCTGGCCCGGGCCGTGCTTCAGAACCCCCGCATGCTGATCCTCGATGAAGCCACCAGCGCCCTCGATGCCACCACCGAGCGCCAGGTCTGCATCAACCTCTTCGAGGCCTTCCGCGGCCGCACCGTCTTCTTCATCACCCACCGCCTCTCCACCGTCCAGCCCGCCGACCTGATCGTGCTGATGGACAAAGGCGCCGTGATGGAACAGGGCAACCACCGCCAGCTGATGCAGCTGCGAGGCTGGTACTACGCCCTCTACCGCAGCCAGAACCAGGAGGGTCTCAGCTGATGGCCACCCCGCCCCGCTCCAGCGATTCCAGCTCCCGGCTCGTGGCCCTGCTCGAAGGCTGCGTCGGCTGGCTGCGCTCGCCCCGCTCCCGCCGCCAGCCTCCGGTCATCCCCGTCCGCGTCGATCTGGTCGGCAACCCTTCCCTGCCGCCCAGCCCCCCCCCCGCCACGGACACCGCCGAACCCACCACCGAAGCTTCGCCCGCCCACCCGTTCGGCGGCGCCGTCGCCACCACCGGCGCCGAGACCACCCGGGAGTGGTCGTTCCGCGAAACCGTGGTGCTGCGCAAGAGCCGCCGCAGCTCCAGCCTGCTGCTCTGGGCCGGCGTCGGTGGCGTGGCCGCCCTCGGCCTCTGGAGCGTCACCGCACCGATCGCCGAAACCATCGCCGTGCCCGGCAAGCTCGAACCCTCCAGCACCGTCAAGGACATCGACTCCCCCGTTCCCGGCGTGGTCGAGGAGGTGCTGGTCAAGGAGGGCCAGGCGGTGACCAAAGGCCAGCCCCTGGTCCGCTTTGATCTGCGTGAGCCCCGCAGCAAGCTGGCCGCCGCCGAAAGCATCCGCGAGCGCCTGATCAACGAAAACCGCGTCGCCCGCGCCACCCTCGGCGAAGACGCCGCCACCGCAGGCCTCACCCCCAACCAGCAGAGCCAGCTGCGCGATCGCGCCCGCGAGCTCAACAGCCGCCTCGATGCCGCCCGCGAGGAGCTGGCCAAGAGCACCACCCGCCTGGCCGGCTACCGCGATTCTCTGCGCATCTACACCGACATCGAACGCCGCTTCCAGTCCCTCGTCAGCGACGGTGCCGTCAGCGAGGTGCAGCTGCTCGAAGCCCGCAACAAGATGCAGGACCTGCGCACCAGCGTGGCCGAGGAGGAGCGGGAGATCGCCCGGCTGCGCTCCCAGCTCATCAACACCGGCTCCGGCACCGACGTCGAACTGCGCACCAGCATCGAGGCCAACCTGCGCCAGATCAGCGACCTCGACGCCCAGATCCGCCAGGCCCGCCTCCAGATCCAGTACGGCGTGCTCACCGCCCCCACCGACGGCCTGGTGTTCGACATCGGGCCCAGCGCCGGCAGCGTGGTGACCATCAACGAAACCACCCCCCTGCTCAAGGTGGTGCCCCAGGACTCCCTGCGCGCCAAGGTCTACCTTCCCAACAAGGCCATCGGCTTCGTCCAGGTGGGCCAGTCCGCCGACCTCTCCATCGAGACCTTCCCCGCCAACGACTTCGGCTATGTGCCGGCGAAGGTGGAGCGCATCGGCTCCGATGCCCTCACCCCCGAAGAGCAGGCCAAGGTGCTCGGCACCCAGGCCGAAGGCCTGCACTTCCCGGTCATCCTCCACCTCCAGCGCCAGACCATCCCCCTGCCCAACAAGAGCAGCGTGCCCCTCCAGGCCGGCATGGCCCTCACCGCCGACATCAAGCTGCGCGAGCGTCGCGTCATCAGCCTGCTGACCGGCCTGTTCGAGGATCAGCGCCGCAACCTGCAGCGCCTGCGGTCGAATTGAGCGACAGACCCCAGGGCGACTGGTGGCGCTTCGTGCCGGCCAAGCAACGCCGCCGCCGGCGCTTCAAGGCCTGGCGCCTGCGCTGGGGGGAGCGGCTCCGCCACCGGGGCCTGGCCATCGCCCTGGCCTTCCTCGCCTACGGCCTGATCGTGCTCTGGCTGCTGCTCACCATGCCGCCGGTGGTGGCCCTGCTGGCCCTGACCCCCATGGTGCTCCTGCCCCTGCTCGGCTACCTCACCTACTGGCTGCTGTGGAAGGAATTCCACGAGTGAGCAGCACCCCGCAGCACCCCGCCAGCGCTCAGCTCTTCACGTAGAGGCTGGGCAGGGCCCCCAGCAGCCACTGGGGCATGAACTGCTCCCCTCCAGCGAAACCGATCTTGCCCGGAGGGAAGAAGGGCAGCACCGCCAGCACCACCTGGGTGGCCTTCGGCCGGGTCATGTTGCGCACATAGTGGGCCAGCTGGGCCCGCAGCTGCCGGTCCTCCTCCGACAGGGGCGTGGCGGCATAGCCGCTGCGCAGGAACTTGCGGTACAGCTCACCGAAGGTGCTGCCGAACAGGGGCTGCAACTGCTCATCGGGGGTGTCCAGCCAGATCTGGCCCAGCTGGCGGCGGTAGCCCGCCAGTTCCTTGAGGATCGCCCCGTCGTCGGGATCGATCTCGAACAGATTCACCAGGCCGTTGAGGCGGGTGAGGAAGTCCTCGCTGGCGGTGAGCTGCAGGGCCTTGGCGCCGGTGTACCCCGACAGCTGCGGCAGTGGCGGCTCCGCCTCCGTCCCCGCGGCCCCCACCGCAGCCTGTGGCGCCACGACCCGCTCCGCCCGGTGGCCCGCCGGCGCCAGGGCCTTGCGCTCCAGGGGGCTGGGCTGGCGGATCCGCGGCAGGATCTCCGGCTCGAACAGGCTGGCGTAGTCCTGCAGCAACCAGGCCGGAACGTTCTGTTCGCAGTTGCGCACCTTCATCTTGCCCCGGCCGAAATAGGGCAGCACCGCCAGCAGGATGTTGGCCATTTCCGGCCGCTCGAAGCCACTGAACAGTCGCTGACTGAGATAGTCCTTCCAGGCTTCTTCATCCCGCAGCAACGGCTGGGAGGCCAGTTCAGTGCTGATCATCTGGCGATAGCAGGTGCCGACCGCTGAGCCATACAGAAGCTCCAGGGCATCGATCGGCGCACTCAGCCAGAACTGGGACAGGCACTGGCGCGCCAGCCGCGCCTCCGCCACCCGCGTGGGGGTGGCTTCGTGGGCGAAATCCATGAAGATCGTTCCCAGCCGTGCCGTCGACCAGGGCGTGATCTGGGGACGGCGAGCCATCTCCAACGGGGTGGTGCCCGGATCACTCACCAGAGTGTCGAGAGAGACACCATCTTTTTCCACCTTCCTCTCACCCCAGCTCACCGTGTCCCGGCGTCCGAACAGACGGCTCCAGAGCGACATCACGCAGATCGGGATAGGCAGCGGGATTGTAATAGCGTTGTCAGATGGAACTGTTGCTGATCCATCAGAACCATCCCGGCCAGTTTCGTGACCTGACCCCCGCCCTCGAACGCCGCGGCCATCGCCTGCTCGGCCTGGGGGCCACGCCCCGCGGTCAGCGTCTCCACTACGACTGGCGTCCCCCCACCCTTCCAGACGGCCTGACCGATCCGGTGCTGGAGGCCAACCTGCGCCGAGCGATTCGCGTTCAGGAGCGCTGCCTGCAGCTGCGCGAGCAGGGTTACGTTCCCGATGCCGTGCTCGCCCACAGCGGCTGGGGAGAGCTGCTCTACCTGCGCGACATCTGGCCCGAGGCGGTGCTGATCGCCTACCCCGAGCTCTATGCCGCCCCGCCGCTGCTGGGCTACGGCTTCGATGCCGACCTGGGCGAACCCTCCCCCGCCCTGCGGGCCCAGTGGCGCCGCGGCAACCTGATGGGGCTGGCGGCGATCGCCGATGCCGACGCCTGCGTCGTGCCCACCCTCTTTGCCCGCGACACCTTTCCCCCCCACCTGCGCGGCCGCTTCCACGTGCTGCACGAAGGCATCGCCCTGCCGCCACCGCCCGCCACCACCGGGGCCACCACCATTCAGCTGGAGGGCGGGCCCACCCTGCACAAGGGCGATCCGGTGATCACCTTCGCCAGCCGCAACCTCGAGCCCCTGCGCGGCTTCCGCAGTCTCCTGCGGGCCCTGCCCGCCGTGCTCAGCGCCCGGCCCGACGCCCGGGTGGTGATCGTCGGCGGCACCGACAGCGGCTATGGCGCCCCCTCCTCCCATCCCGAGGGCCACAAGGGCGAGCTGCTGGCCCTGCTCGGCCACCGGCTTCCCCTCGACCGCCTCCATTTCCTGCCGCCCCTGCCGCACCGGCAGCTGCTGGCCCTGTTCCGCGTCAGTGCGGCCCACGTCTACCTCTCCTATCCCTACGCCCTCTCCTGGAGCGTGCTGGAGGCGATGGCCTGCGGCGCCCTGGTGGTGGGCTCGGACAACCCCCCGGTGAACGAGCTGATCCACCACGGCCACAACGGCCTGCTGGTGCCGTTCAACGACCCCGATCGCCTGGCCGAATGGCTCCTGGCCGTGCTGGCCGACCCACCCGCCTTCGCCGCCATGGCCGAGGCCGGCCGCGCCACCATTGCCGCCCGCTACGAAGTCAACCGGGCCGCCGAGGCCTTCGAAGCCCTGATCCGCAGCCTGCAGCTGCTGCGCTGAGCGGCGTCAGCGTCGCCGCCGCCAGGGCTTCAGCTCCTGCAGCACGGCGTCCACCACCGGGATCCAGTCCCGCTCCACCCCCTGACGGAACAGCCGCAGGCTCGGGTACCAGGGGCTGTCGTCCCGCTCCCTGAGCCAGCGGGGATCGGCGCTGAAGGGCAGCAGCACCCAGGCCGGATGGCCCATGGCGCCGGCCAGATGGGCCATGGCGGTGTCCACCGTGAGCACCAGATCCGTGCCGGCCACCACCCGCGCCGTGGCCAGGAAATCCCCCGCCGCCTCGATCGCCCCGGCGAACAGGTGCGCCACAGGCTCCGCCAGCTGCCGGTCCTCCCCCTGCTGCAGCAGCACCGGCTCACACCCCTGGGCCACCAGCCCTTCCACCAGCCGCACCAGGGCGGCGGCGGGCAGGGTCCGCTTGCGGTACTCCCGCCGGGTGAACCCATCGGCCAACTTGCGGCCACTGGCCCAGGTGAGCCCGATCCGCGGCGGCCGCCCGTAGCGCTCCTCCGGTTCGATCGGCGCCAGACCCCGCAGGTAAGCGCCCCGGCCCTCCGGCCCCGGCGGCTGCGGGCAGGGGGCGCCCCCCAGGGCCGCCGGCAGCGACAGCAGGCTCACCACCACCCCGCCCCCGGGCTCCCCGGGCTCCCCGGGCCCGTCCTCCTCCGGCCGGGCCCGCACCTGCGGCGGGTTCTCCAGCCAGGCCAGACCCTCCCGCAGCAGGGCCACCAAAGACGTTTCCACCTCCAGCACCACCGACTGACCCCGCCCCCGGGCCTGCTCCTGAAGCGGCGGGATCCAGCGCAGGTACTGCAGGCCATCGCCCAGACCCTGCTCGCTGCGCACCCTCAGCAGCGGGGCCTGAGCCACGGCGGCCGCCACACCGCCCGCGGGGCCGGGGTTGCGGCCGGGGAGCTCGAAGCGACGTTCGGCCAGGGCGAAGGCCTCCTCGTAGGCCTCCAGCCCGATCAGCAGCGAGGCATGGTTGCAGGCCAGTTCGGGGCCATCCCCCCGTTCCCGGCAGTTCCGGAACGCCCGATCCGCCGCCTCAAACCGGTTCAGATCCCGCAGGCTGTTGCCGAGGCCCATCAACGGGCCCGGACGGTCCGGCAGCAGCAGCGACGCCCGCCGGTAGTGCTCCAGGGCCTCTTCCGGCTGATCCGACAACCACAGGGCATTGGCGGCCCGCATCACAACGGCTGCATTGATGGGGTAGTGAGTGATCAAATCCTGATAAATGCAGGCGGCTTCACTCCACTCGTGCAGCAATTCCGCCTGGCGTGCCTCCTCAAGCACCTGCTCAAAGTCTGGATCGCTGGAATAGGCCGTCATGACAGGGATCCTGGCCCAGCGAGCAGACCGCCGCAAGGACTGCATGGCCGGAACAAAGCCTGGGAATCGGATGTGAGTCTCGATCGGCTAATTAAGGGAACTGAACCGCTGAGTGAGGACGCAACTGGAACCGAAAGAAAATGACGCGGGCAATACATAGACCGGCAACAGTCACGTGTACCTTGATTGCAACTTGTAAGCGCCTGCCGCCCCAATGGCATCCTCCGATACACTTTCGCTCTTCGTCCCGGATCCAGGCGAAACCATTACCCAGACGACGACGTCTGGCGCCAAGGTTGCCTCCACCTTGGTTGGTGACACCCTCAACACCAGGATTTTCCCGAACAGCGGCCGCAACATCAACGACGTCGGCGTCAAGGAGCCGTCGGCCGGAGACACACGAACCACCTTCGGCGGCGCCTCCAAGGACACTTCCTACATTGGCAACGCCGACGACAACGCCGTCACTTACACCGGTGATGCCAAGAACGCCTTCATCAGCACCGGAGCCGGCGACGACACCCTGATCGCCTCCGACATTTCCAAGAGCACCATTTCCCTCGGCAACGGCAACAACACCGCCATCACCGGCGCCGTCAAGGACACCACCTTCACCTCCGGCACCGGCGCTGACAGCTACACGATTCTCGACAACGCCAACTCCGTCAAGATCAGCTCGGGTGCTGGAGACGACACCCTGATCTTCGGTGGCAAGGTCAACGACGGCACCTTCCTCCTCGGCCGCGGCGCCGACGTGCTCGACTTCTCCGGCAAGGTCCAGAACACCTGGGTCGACCTCGGCAACGACTTCGACATCGATCAGGTGTACTTCAACGCCAAGGCGGACATCGGCAACGGCACCCAGATCTTCGGCGCCGGCGATGGCGACCTGCTGATCATCGGTGGCGAAGAGTACTCCTACGACATCGACCAGTCGTCCTTCATCTCCAGCGCGGGTGATTCCATCACCTTCGGTTGATGACCCCTGCCATCCGTGGCCACCTTGGATCAGGAGCGGTTCGCCCGTAACTACATCACGTGCATGGAGAGGAGGGATCTTGCTGCGGCAAAGTCCCTCCTTTTTCTCTGGGTCCAGGCCTATTTCGCCTCCCTGCCGGCGGCCCCCAGCCGCCACCAGCTCACCAACCCCGACCTCTGGGGGTCCCTGGCCCAGTACGCCGCCCTCAGCGGTGATTCCACCCCGGTCGACGACTTCTGGAACCGGCTCGACGGCATCACGCCCCGCACCACCACCAGCGCCTCGATTCCCCTGCTGGGGATTCCCATCCTCAATCGCCCCGATCTGCTGCAGCGGCTCCTCGACAGCCTCGATCACCCCGTCGACACCCTCGCCATCGTTGACAACAGCGTCGGCTCCGGCCTCGCCGACACGGCAGCCCTCGGCCGGCTGCTGGCCCAGCTGGAGCGGCAGCCGCCAGCCGGCATCGGCCAGGTGCGGGTGGCGCGCCCCTTCGCCAACCAGGGGGTGGCCACCAGCTGGAACGCCATCCTCAGCGCCTTCCCCGAGGCGCCCTTCGCACTCCTGGCCAACAACGACGTCGTGTTCGCCCCGGGGATCCTCGCCCAGGTGATCGCGCGGATCGATCCCGCCCAGCCCCAGTTCCTGCCGCTGCTGCCGGCGCCCCAGGAGTTTTCCGCCTTCGCCATCACCCCGGCCGCCTGGAATCGGGTGGGTCTTTTCGATGCCAACTTCCATCCCGCCTACTGCGAAGACCTCGACTACGCCGAGCGCCTCCGCGGCTGCGACGCCATCGAATGGATCAGCCCCGAAGCTCTCCAGTCTCTGCAGCAGCTCGCCAATCCCACCGCCAGCGCCACCATCGCCAGCGACCCCAGGCTCGCGGCCTGCAACCGCACCACCTACCTGCTCAACTGCCTCTGGCTGCACAGCCGGCGCCGACGGGAGAATCCCCATCCCGGCACCTGGATGCGGCGCTGGCTCAGCCAGTGGGTGCTCGAACCCGTCTCCGAAGCCAGCGAAGCCGGAGCCCTCAGCGAGGCGGTGCGCTCATGAGCCAGCCCCTGCGCCCCGACCCCGGCTGGCCCATCGGCGGCGGCCTGCTCGTGGTGCTGGCGGTCACCCTGGTGGTGGGCCTGCAGATCGGTGCCATGCCCTGGCGGTTCCGCAAGCAGATGTGGCAGCTGCAGGGCGCCCTCGCCGGCGGGGTGGCGGGGCTGGTGGTGGGCTACGTCGTCGGCCGCGGCCGCCCCAGGCCATGACGCTCGGGGGCTCCTGATGCGCCGCTTCCTCGACGAACCGCTCGGGCCACGGCCGCAGATCGTGGTGATCGGGGCCCCCAAGCTGGGCAACTACGTGGTGCTGCAGCCGCTGCTGCGGGGCCTGCGCCACAAGTACCCGGCCGCCCGGATCACCTACGTGGGCAGCCAGCGCACCCGGGAGTTCGAGGAACGCAATCCCTGGATCGACGCCAGCCTGCCGTTGGGGGAGCAGGGCCCGGCGGCCCTGGCGGCCCTGCGGCAATGGCGCCAGTCCCTGGCGGACCGGGGCGACGGAGAGGGCGACGGCGACAGCGAGGGGGTGGATCTGGTGATCAACGCCGACGGCCACGCCCCCCACACCCCCGCCTGGGTCCAGGCCCTGGCGCCCCGTTTCGTGGTGGGAGCGGCGCCGGTCCCGCCCGGCGATCATCCCCTCCAGGCCCTGGCCCTCGATCCCCACTGGGCCAGTCCCGCCCTGGTGGAGCGCTACGACGGCTGGATCGGCAGCAACAGCATCCGCGAACTGCACTGCCGCGTCGCCTGGGTGGACACCGACTTCGAACGGGTGGAGCTCCCCAGGGAGCCCGCACCGCCGGGGCTGCCGCCGGTGTTGATCGCCGTGAACGGTGAGCGCGCCGCCAAGCTCTGGCCCCTGGAGCACTGGCTGACCCTGCTCGAGCGACTGCAGCAGGAGCTGGGCCTGTCGGCCGGGGCCATCGGCCTGATCGGCGGTCCTCCCCCCGCCGAGCCGCGTCAGGCGGGCGACCGGCTCGAGCGGGCGCTGCTGGCCCGCAGCGGCCTCCGCGATCTGCGCGGGCGGCTCAG
>NZ_JAYGHY010000076.1:0-10558 GCF_034931305.1 Cyanobium gracile UHCC 0281
GGCGCGGCTGAGCGCGGCATTGGCCCGATCGCGCTCCTGGCGGGCGGCGGCTTCAGCCACCTCCAGGCCCGCCAGGGCGGCCGCGGCATCCGCCTGGGCCAGCTGCTGGCGCAGGCTGTCGCGCCGGGCGATCAGGTCGGGCAGGGTCTGGCCGTGACGACGCTCCAGGGCCTTGAGCAGGGCCATCCGCTCCTGTAGCTGGGCCAGGCTCTCCGGGTCGCTCTCGAGCAGGGAGCCGTAGCGATCCAGATCCCGGGCCAGATCCTGCAGCCCGGCCAGGGCGTCGGCGCAGGCCCCGTGCAGGGCCACGACGCTGGCGTCGAGGGCGGCCATGGTCTGCAGCTCCTGGTCGCAGGCCGCCAGGTGGTCGAGCACCGACGGGGCCGCCTCGGCCCCCTCCACCAGCCGGCCGATCAGGGCCATCACCCCTTCCTGCAGTCGCACCGCGTGGGCCAGCCGGTCCTGCTCCCCCTGGAGCCGCTGGCGCTCAGCGGGATCCTCAAGCGCCGCGGCCTCCAGTTCCGCCAGCAGCTGCTCCTGGCGGTCCCGTTCCAGGGCGAAGCGCTCCCGATCGGTGCGGGCCTGCTCCAGGGCATCCGCCTCCCCTTTCCAGCGCTGCCAGGCGGAACGGGTGGCCTCGAGGGCCGGGGCCAGGCCCTCCCCGGCGAAGCGATCCAGCCAGCGGCGCTGCTGGCCGGGGCGGCCCAGCTGCTGGGTCTGGCCCTGGACGGTGAGATCGAGCAGCAGGGGCCGCAGCTCCAGCACCTGGCCGCGGCCCACCACCACGCCGTTGAGCCGGTGGCGGCTGGTGAGCCGGCCCTCCTGCAGGCGCCAGTCGCGGCTGAGCAGCAGCTCACCCTCCTCGGCGTCCAGCTCCTGGCGCTCCAGCCAGTCGCGCACCGGGGGAGAGAGGCTGAAGCTGGCCTCGATGCGGCCCCGCTCGGCGCCGCGCCGCAGCAGGCGAGCCCCCTGGCTGCCCTGGGCGCCGCCGAGCAGGGCATCGAGGGCATCCAGCAGGATCGACTTGCCGGCGCCGGTCTCGCCGGTGAGCACGGTGAACCCGGCCGAAAACAGCAGCTCCAGCCGCTCGATCAGGGCGATGTTCTCGAGGCGCAGACCCGTGAGCACCCAGGCCTCCGGCGAGCGATCGGTACGTGGCCCGACCGTAGCGGCTGTGACTTTCGTTTAGAAGGGGGTTTCGCCTGCCGGCGCCACGGCGGTGCCTCCCCGCCATGGTTTCCTCCCCCCCAGCCCCCGCCGCGACCCCCGAGCGCCTGACCGCCACCGTCGAGATGGGCATCGAGATGGGTGACTTCCTGGAGGCAGCCGGCCTGCTCAGTTACGACCCGGCCGCCATCACCCGCATCTACGCCGGCCACCCGATGCGCCTGGTGCGGCGGGTCTGGCAGACGCTCGTACCGATCGGCCTCTATCTGCTCGGGGTGGGCGTCGACAAGGTCACCGGCCAGCTGGCCAACCCCGGACGGGCGCGGCAACGGGCCCGGGAGTGCGCCGAACTGCTGGTGGCTCTCGGCCCCGCCTTCATCAAGGCCGGCCAGGCCCTCTCCACCCGTCCGGACATCGTTCCGCCGGTGCTGCTGGAGGAGCTGGCCCAGCTGCAGGACCAGCTGCCGGGCTTCGACAGTGCCCTGGCCATGGCCTGCATCGAGGAGGACCTGCAGGCGCCTGTGGACACGATCTTCGCGTCGCTGGAGAAGGAACCGATTTCCGCCGCCTCCCTCGGGCAGGTGCACCGGGGGGTGCTGATGAGCGGCGAACGGGTGGCGGTGAAGGTGCAGCGGCCGGGGTTGCGGGAGCAGATCACCCTCGACCTCTACATCGTCCGCAACATCGCCGCCTGGCTGAACCGGAATGTGGGGCTGATCAAGAGCGATCTGGTGGGGCTGATCGATGAACTCGGCAAGCGGGTCTTCGAGGAGATGGACTACATCAACGAGGCCAGCAACGCCGAAACCTTCGCCCGCCTGCACAGCCACAACCCCCGCATCGCCGTCCCCGCCATCTATCGCCAGGCCACCAGCCGCCGGGTGCTGACGATGGAATGGATCGACGGCGTCAAGCTCACCAATCTCGACGCGGTGCGCGCCCTGGGAGTTGACCCCGACCACATGGTGGAGGTGGGGGTGAACTGCAGCCTGCAGCAGCTGCTGGAACATGGCTTTTTCCACGCCGATCCCCACCCCGGCAACCTGCTGGCCCTTCCGGACGGGCGCCTCGCCTACCTGGATTTCGGCATGATGAGCGAGGTGTCGCGGGAGGCGCGCACCGGCCTGATCCAGGCGGTGGTGCACCTGGTGAACCGCAATTTCGGAGCGCTCTCGAAGGACTTCGTGCAGCTCGGTTTCCTGGGCGAGGCGGTGGATCTCGAACCGATCGTGCCGGCCTTCGAGACGGTCTTCGGTCAGGCCCTGGAGATGGGTGTCAGCCGCATGGATTTCAAGGCGGTCACCGACGACCTCTCCGGGGTGATGTACCGCTTCCCCTTCCAGGTTCCCCCCTACTACGCCCTGATCATCCGCTCGCTGGTGACCCTCGAAGGCATCGCCCTGAGTGTCGACCCGGACTTCAAGATCCTCGGTGCCGCCTACCCCTACTTCGCCCGCCGGCTGATGGAGGATCCCGACCCGGAGCTGCGCCGCAGCCTGCGGGAGATGCTCTACGACGGCGATGAATTCCGCTGGCAGCGGCTGGAGAGCCTGGTGGCCAGCGCCTCGCTCCAGGAGCAGCTCGACCTGGAGGGTCTGCTCGACCAGGTGCTCGATTTCCTCTTCTCCCCCACCGGCGGTCTGCTGCGCCAGCAGCTTGTCGATGCGCTGGTGCTGCAGATGGATGCCCTGGCCTGGAACACCACCCTGCGGCTCGGCCGACGGCTGCCGAGCCGCTTCCTGCCACCGGGGCTGCGGGCCCTGCCCCCCGCCCCGGCGTCAACACCGCTGCTGGATCTCGAACCGATCCAGGAGCTGCTGGCGATCCTGCGCGACCTGCCGGGCTTTGAGCCGTCTTTGTTGCTGAAGCGCCTGCCGCGGGTGCTGGGGGAGCCGGATCTGCGCCGCATGGGGCTGCAGGTGGCCAAGGGGCTGGCCGAGCGGGGCGTGGTGCACCTGCTGCGGGATGTGCTGGTGACACCGGCGGTGCGCCAGGCCGCCGGCGTCTCCGGCGCCTGAGATCCGTAGAGTCAGTCCAATGACAAGGGAGACATTTGTGAACAAGCGGCGAAGGCTTGTGGCCGCTGTCCTGGGCCTGGGGCTGTGCTGGTCGACTCCCGCGGCCTTCGCCACCGAGAACCTGGTGTTCACCAGCGGTGCGTTCCGCCGCTCGATTCCCGTGGCGGATCTGGAGCATCTGGCCACCACCGGCGAGGCCCGGGGCCTGCTGGCCGACGTGCTGCGCCTTGGCCGGCAGAACCCCAAGGACGTCAGCAAGCTGCTGAACGAATCGGTGCAGCTGCCGATCGTGCTGATGAGCCGTCTGCTCAACACCCGCATCGGTGAGGCGATCCTGGCCCGCCTGGCCCGGATCCTGTTCCCCCTGAGGGCCCCGGAGGCCGGCGTTCCCGCCCTGCGCGCCGCCATGGTGCTGGGAACCTACGAGGGCAAGGGGTCGCTCTCGGCCATCAGCTTCCTGCGGGCCTACCCGACCCGGGAGCTGGAGGTGAGCATTCCGGCCCTGATGGGCGTGATCTCCAAGGCCTCCTCGATCAGCGAGCTGGTGCGCTTCTTCTCCGAATCCCCCCTTGACGGCCTGCGGGGCAGCGACGCCCAGGCGGCCCCGGCACCTGCCACGCCGGCGCCGGCCGCCCCCGCTCCCTGACGCCCCAGACCGGAGACCTACATTGTCGTCAGCCACGCCGCTGTCCCCCGTGCCCCTGCTACGAGCCCTGCGACGCCTGGGCCGGCAGCCCACCATGCAGGACTGGCCAGGGCTGATCGAGGCCTACCGCTCCTGGTTGCCCGTCAGTGACGCCACGCCGGTGGTGACCCTTAGGGAGGGGGCCACCCCCCTGATTCCGGCGCCGGTGATCGCCGAACGGGTCGGCCGGGGCGTGAAGGTGTTCCTCAAGTACGACGGCCTCAACCCCACCGGCTCGTTCAAGGACCGGGGCATGACGATGGCCATCAGCAAGGCGAAGGAGGCGGGCTCGGAGGCGGTGATCTGCGCCAGCACCGGCAACACCTCGGCGGCGGCGGCGGCCTATGCGCGCCGGGGCGGCATGCGGGCCTTCGTGTTGATCCCCGATGGCTACGTGGCCCAGGGCAAGCTGGCCCAGGCCCTGCTGTACGGCGCCGAAGTACTGGCGGTGCAGGGCAACTTCGACCGGGCCCTGGCGATCGTGCGGGACGTGGCCGACCGCTACCCGGTGACCCTGGTGAACTCGCTCAACCCCTACCGGCTGCAGGGGCAGAAGACGGCCGCCTTCGAGGTGATCGATGCCCTCGGCGAGGCCCCCGACTGGCTGTGCATCCCCGTGGGCAACGCCGGCAACATCAGCGCCTACTGGATGGGCTTCAAGGAGTACCGCCAGGCGGGCCACAGCACGGTGCTGCCGCGAATGATGGGCTTCCAGGCCGCCGGTGCGGCGCCGATGGTGCTGGGACACACCGTGGAGCAGCCGGACACCATCGCCACGGCGATCCGCATCGGCAATCCGGTGAACAAAGAGAACGCCCTCAACGTACGCAAGGAGAGCAACGGCGATTTCATGGCGGTCACCGACGCCGAGATCATCGACGCCTACAAGCTGCTGGGCCAGGGAGAGGGCATCTTCTGTGAGCCCGCCAGCGCCGCCTCGGTGGCGGGCCTGCTGAAGCGAAGGGAGGAGGTGCCGGCCGGCGCCACGGTGGTGTGCGTCCTCACCGGCAACGGCCTCAAGGACCCGACGACGGCGATCGAGAACAACGACGCCACCTTCCACACGGGCATCGCCCCCGAAACCGAGACCGTGGCCAAGGTGATGGGCTTCTGAGTCGACATCATGGACGCACTCACAACCACCTCTACCGCAACGAGAATGACGGATGCTTGAGAAAGTCTGTCGTAATTGCGGTTCCTCGCATGTCACTGTTATCAAAAGTGGTTGTGATCTAGACCCCTTCTTTTCCTATCGCGTCTACGGCTTACAGACGAAGGCTCGCGTCACGAGCACGCGCCTGAGGGCTGGAAAGAAGATGAGGATCCTCGATCGTCTGCTGTTTGGATTTCTCTCCTTTGTAGCAAAGCATTGCATAGATGCTGAAGTTTCAGCTTGGAATACAACCGATTCCATGATCTGCGAATCATGTGAGTTTTTTTCAGTCTTTCACCAGCTGACTGATTCTCAACTGGCAACCATGTATCACGACTACAGGTTGGAAACTTACCAGCAAGATTGGGAAAGATTCCATCCCGGTTACATCAAATCCGTTGGTCAGTTTATTGGCGGCCCCGATGAGGCTGCCTGTCGCCTTAGATCTCTCAATCCATATCTGGTTCAGTCTCTTCAGGACCACTCACTACAGTTAGATTCGTTTGCATCGATTCTAGATTGGGGGGGTTCCGACGGCATGATATTGCCCGATGTCTTCCTCAATGCAAAGCGTTATGTTTACGATATTTCCAGTTGGGATGCCGTTGACGGCGTCACCAAGCTCAATTCCATGGATGAAGCTGTAAAATTTGACTATATTCAGATCATGCACGTTCTTGAGCATGTCTACGACCCACTTCAATTCCTCGAAGCTCCTTTAGCCCATCTAAACCAAGGCGGCGTCCTTTATTTAGAAGTTCCGATTGAGTTCAATGGTACAGATTTGATTGAGAAAGTAATCAGCAACCAACGGCGTCTCAAAGCCCACGAACACATCAATCTCTACACGCCGCGCTCCCTTGAGGCTCTGGTCCTTCAAAAAAACCTGCAAGTGCTGGATCTCAGGGTCGAGACCATTGATTTTCATTGGTGCCAAGGCCCCTGCCTGCGACTGCTGGCCACCCAGAAGCCGGCCCACTGAATTCGCCGGCGCGCCCCACCGATCGCTGCCTGCCGCTGGAGCAACCGTCTGGGGAAATCCTGGGAGTTTCTCCCCATCCGAGCTGGAGAGTCCGGGGAGGGGAACTCCCCTTGGACAGTGGACGTCGTCCCCAAGCCCGGGATTCTGGGGAAAACACCTCATAACGGTTCACTTGTTGGGCCCATTCCCCAGTCCTGCGCCAGGCAAACGCCAGTGAGGCCAGGGGAAGACAGCCCGTTTACCCGTTTTCCCCCGCCCCTACGACGACGGGCTGTTTGTCTTCTCTTCCAACCTTGATTGATCCTTTGAACAGTCGGGAGACCACCCGTTGCGCTTTGCCGCGCCCTGTGAAACCGTGGTGCCTCGAGAACGCCGTTCTGCCGTCGCCGGCACCCGCCATGAAGCTGGTCTGCTCCCAGGCTGAACTCAACGCCAGCCTCCAGCTGGTCAGCCGGGCGGTGGCGACGCGGCCCACCCATCCGGTGCTGGCCAACGTGTTGCTCACCGCTGATGCGGGCACCGGCCGCCTCAGCCTCACGGGCTTCGATCTCAGCCTCGGCATCCAGACGAGCCTGCCCGCCGCCGTTGAGACCAGCGGGGCCATCACCCTGCCGGCGAAGATGTTCGGCGAGATCGTGGCCCGGCTCGCCACCGACAGCCCCATCAGCCTCAGCTGCCCGGAAGGCGAGGAGCAGCTGGAGCTCACCAACCTCTCGGGCAGCTACCGGATGCGGGGGATGCCCGCCGACGACTACCCGGACCTCCCTTTGGCCCAGAGCGGCACCCCGATCCGCTTCCACGCCGAAGCCCTGGTGAAGGGGCTGCGGGCCACCCTGTTCGCTAGCAGCCCGGATGAGAACAAGCAACTGCTGACCGGCGTGCACCTGCGCCTCGATGGCGAAGGCCTGGAGTGCGCCGCCACCGATGGCCACCGGCTGGCTGTGCAGCGCCTCTCCCATGCGGTGGAGGCCGCCGCCAGCCCCGAGGCGGAGGCCTCCACCGCCGATGGCGCGGATTTCGCCGTCACGGTGCCGGCCCGCTCGCTGCGGGAGCTGGAGCGGATCCTCTCGGGCCGCGGCTCCCAGGAGCCCCTCAGCCTGTTCTGCGAACGGGGCCAGGTGGTGGTGCTCTCCGCCGACCAGGTGCTCACCAGTCGCAGCCTCGATGGCACCTACCCCAACTACCGCCAGCTGATTCCCCCGTCGTTCCAGCGCCGCCTGGTGCTCGACCGCCGCGCCTTCATCGCCGCCCTGGAGCGGGTGGCGGTGCTGGCCGACCAGCACAACAACGTGGTCAAGATCAGCGCCGACCCCGCCGCCGGCACGGCCACGATCCGGGCCGACGCCCAGGACGTGGGCAGCGGTTCGGAGTCTCTGGCGGCCACGATCGAGGGGGAGGCGATCGAGATCGCCTTCAACGTCCGCTACCTGCTCGATGGCCTCAAGGCCATGGGCTCCGACCAGGTGGTGCTGCAGTGCAATGCCGCCACCACCCCGGCCGTGCTGGCGCCGGTGGGGGCCGACGAGGCCTTCACCTACCTGGTGATGCCGGTCCAGATCCGCACCAGCTGAGCGCGTGAGTCTTCCCGAGCAGCTGCTGCTGAGCGATCTGCTGCTGCGGCAGGTGCGTTGCGATCAGGGCCTTGAGCGTGGCTCGGGCGTTCTGGCCTGGATGCATCCGCCGGTGCACCGGCTGTTGGGCTGGGCCAGCCGGCCATCGGCCTTCGCCCAGCGGCGACTCGTCTGGCGGCTCGACCAGCTGCGGGGGCTGGGGGAGCAGGAGGTGTTCGTCAAGGGAGAGCCCGCGGAGACGGACGCGGCCACCCTGGAGCGGCTGCCCACCCTGATCGATGCCGCCCTCACCGGTGCCGATGACGTGCCCCTGGGATTGGTGGCTGATGCCGCCGTTGATCTGCGCAGCGGCCGTATCCTGCACTACCTGGTGGCCCGCAGCGACCCGCGGCTGCCCGGCAGTAGCCGCTGGCGCCTGAGCCCCGATCGGATCGTTGACCAACAGCCCGGCCGGGTGTTCACCGCCCTGCGGGGCCTTGATGACCTGCCGGTGGCCCGGGCCAGCGTGCGCCAGCAGCTGCTGCGCCGCTCGCGCCGCTGGAAGGAGCAGGTGCAGGAGGTGGGAGGCCGCGTTGAGGAGCGGCTGGAGGGCTGGCTGGAGGAGCCCCCCTGGCCGGAGGCCTTCCGCGAGGAGATCCCCTGGCCTCAACGCGAGCGGGACCCTGAGCCCGACCCCCGCGACCGCTACGACCGCGACCCCTATCCGGACGAGCGCTACGCCAACGACCGCGCCGAGCCCGACCCGCTTGAGGATTGGCCCGAGGAGGAGGAACCGGAGCCGACACCGGAGCCGCCGCCGCAAGAGCCGGCGCCCCGCCGCGACCGCTACCGGGGTCGGGAGCCCCACCACGCCGACGACCCCTGGATCTGATACTGGAGGGCCGTTGCCGCGCCCCCCGGTGGTTCCTGCCTCGACCCCGTCCTTTTCGGTGCCCGAGGCCCTGCGCAAGGAGGGCCTGAGCCAGGGCGATTACGACGAGATCGTGCGTCGCCTCGGTCGGCCCCCCAACCGGGCCGAGCTGGGCATGTTCGGGGTGATGTGGTCGGAGCACTGCTGCTATCGCAACTCCCGCCCCCTGCTGGGCCAGTTCCCCACCAGCGGGCCCCGCATCCTGGTGGGACCCGGCGAGAACGCTGGGGTGGTGGACCTGGGCGAGGGGCAGCGGCTGGCCTTCAAGATCGAGAGCCACAACCACCCATCAGCGGTGGAGCCCTTCCAGGGGGCGGCCACCGGGGTGGGGGGCATCCTGCGGGACATCTTCACCATGGGGGCGCGCCCGATCGCCCTGCTCAACGCCCTGCGCTTCGGGCCGCTGGAGGACGAGCGCAACGTGGGCCTGATGGAGGGGGTGGTGGCCGGCATCGCCCACTACGGCAACTGTGTCGGCGTGCCGACGGTGGGGGGGGAGGTGGCCTTCGACCCCAGCTACGGCGGCAACCCACTGGTGAATGCGATGGCCCTGGGCCTGATGGAGACCGAGGACATCGTCTGCTCCGGGGCGGTGGGTGTGGGTAATCCGGTGGTCTACGTCGGCAGCACCACCGGCCGCGACGGCATGGGCGGCGCCAGCTTCGCGTCCGCCGAGCTCACCGAGGCCTCCCTCGACGACCGGCCCGCCGTGCAGGTGGGCGATCCGTTCCTGGAGAAGGGGCTGATCGAGGCCTGCCTGGAGGCGTTCCAGAGCGGTGATGTGGTGGCGGCCCAGGACATGGGCGCCGCCGGCCTGACCTGCAGCTGTTCGGAGATGGCCGCCAAGGGGGGCCTGGGCATCGAGCTCGACCTCGACCGGGTACCCGCGCGGGAGAGCGGCATGAGCGCCTACGAGTTCCTGCTGAGCGAATCCCAGGAGCGGATGCTGTTCGTGGTGGCGGCCGGCCGGGAGGAGCCCCTGATGGCCCGCTTCCGCCGCTGGGGGCTGCAGGCGGCGGTGGTGGGCCGGGTGCTGCAGGAGAACGTGGTGCGGGTGCTGCAGCACGGTGCGGTGGCGGCCGAGGTGCCCGCCAGTGCCCTGGCGGACGACACGCCGATCAACCACCACGAGCTGCTGGCCGAACCCCCGGCCGAGATCCAGGCCCACTGGGGCTGGAGCGAAGCCGAGCTGCCGCCGGCCTCGGAGGCTGGCGGCCTGTCCCTGGCCGATGGACCGCTGGGCTGGGGGGCGGCGCTGCTGCGCCTGCTGGATGACCCCACCATCGCCAGCAAACGATGGGTGTACCGCCAGTACGACCACCAGGTGCAGGCCAACACCGTGGTGCTGCCCGGTGGCGCCGATGCGGCGGTGATCCGGCTGCGGCCCCAGCAAGGAGAAGGGGCAATGCAGGCGGCGACCCGTGGTGTGGCGGCGACGGTGGACTGCCCCAACCGCTGGGTGGCCCTGGATCCGGAACGGGGCGCCATGGCGGCGGTGGCGGAGGCGGCCCGCAATCTCTCCTGCACCGGCGCCGAGCCCCTGGCCGTCACCGACAACCTCAACTTCCCTTCGCCCGACACCGCCACCGGCTACTGGCAGCTGGCGATGGCCTGCCGGGGCCTGTCGGCGGCCTGCAGCGCCCTGGCCACGCCGGTGACCGGTGGCAACGTCTCGCTGTACAACGAGACCCGCCTGCCGGACGGCCGCATGCAGCCGATCCACCCCACCCCGGTGGTGGGCATGGTGGGTCTGGTGCACGACCTGAGCCATGTCACGGGGCTGGCCTGGCGCCAGGCCGGCGATGCCATCTGGCTGCTGGGGGTGCCGCTCCAGGAGAGCGGCGACGGGCGCCTGGGGCTGGGGGGCAGCAGCTACCTGGAGGTGGTGCACGGCCGGCTCACGGGTCGCCCGCCGCTGACGGACCTGGCGCTGGAGCTGCGGGTGCAGGCCTTCCTGCGCCAGTCCATTGCCGCGGGTCTGGTGCGCTCCGCCCACGACCTTTCCGATGGCGGTCTGGCGGTGGCGGCGGCGGAGGCCTGCATCGCCTCCGGCCTGGGCGCTCGCCTGGAGC
>NZ_JAYGHY010000077.1:0-10472 GCF_034931305.1 Cyanobium gracile UHCC 0281
CTGCTGGTGTGCGCCCGCCGGCCGACCACCCGCGCCTGGCTGAGCGCCCAGCTGCGGGAGAGCACGGGCTCACTGGCCAGTGGCGCCGGCGGCGGGGCCTCGCCCTGCCGCAAGCTCTACCGGGCCCTGCTGGTGCCGGGCCGGCTGGCCCTGGCGGCCGGGGACAGCCTGGCGATCACCACACCGATCGGCCGGCGGCCCCACCCGCCACTCGGGGAGATCTGGTGTGCGGCCGCGGCCGGTGATCCGGGCGCCCTGGCGGCCCGCAGCCGGCTCACCCTGCTGGAGCGGGGCAGCGAGGCCGATCTGGTCGAGGTGGCGATCGCCTCCGGACGGCCCCACCAGATCCGCATCCACTGCGCCGCTCTCGGAGCGCCGCTGCGGGGAGATCCCCTGTATCAGCCTGGCGGGTGGGCCCGCCCCGGGGGCTTGCCGGGCGAGGGCGGCTACCGGCTCCAGGCCCGCCGGTTGCAGCTGCACCGCCCCGAAGGATCGGTTCTGGAGCTGCAGGCCCCACCGGCGGCAGGCCTGGGCTGATCGACGCCCTGCTGTGCCGCTGGAAGGCCGGACCTCAGACCTGCGTGGCCCGTGCATGGCTGTTCGAGGCTTGCGTTCAGAGCCTGTACAGGCTGTACAGAATCAGGACTCCCTTTGAGCGATGCCCCTGCACCACGATCTGCGGCGCCCACCGGGCCATGGGCCGCTCCAGAGATCCCCTCAGGGGCGAGAGGACAGAGTGCCGTGCGGGCAGCGACTGCCGCCGGACGCGCGTCAGGCCGGGTCGCGCTCGAAGGCGATCAGCCGCGAGAAGTAGAAGGGGGCCTGGTTGAGGCTGCGGTGGACGGGGCGGAAGCCGGCGCTGGCGGCCGCCGCCACGATGCCGTCTTCCCGCAGGGTGTAGGCGCGGGTGGTCTTGCTCGGTCCGGGGAACAGCTGGCCGATCTGCTTGAGCACTGCCAGCAGCGGCGTGTAGGGGGCGAAGCTGACGATCAGCTGGCGTTCGGCCATGGCCGCCAGGTGTTTCACCATCGCTTCGGCGGCCGCCTGGGGGTAGTGGATGAAGACGTCCAGGCAGATCACCGTGTCGTAGCGACCCTGGAGACTCTCCAGGTCGGAGGCGGTGAAGCTCAGCCGCCCGGAGGCCAGGCCGGCCTCGGTGGCACGGCGGCTGGCCTCGGCCACCATCGCCGCCGAGAGGTCGCTGGCGGCGATCGAGCCGGCCCCGAGGGCCGCCAGCGGCAGGCTGAGGCTGCCGACGCCACAGCCGGCATCGCAGAAGCTGCGACTCGAGAGGTCGCCCTGCTGCTGCAGCCAGGCCAGCACCGCGTCCACCGTCTTCTGATGGCCGATGCGGATGTTGCGCTGGACCCGGTTCACCTCTTCGCTGTCGCTGTAGATGCGGTTCCAGCGCTCGAAGCCGGTGCTTTCGAAATAGGCCTGCACCTCGGCCTTCTCGGCCTGCGTCTCAGCCTGTGCCTCGGCAGGCGCGGGGGGTTGCAGTTCCGGGGGCATGGGGCACAAGGCCGTTCGGGTGGGCCGGATCCTAGGGAGTTGGGGCCTGGGCCACGGTTTCGCGCCCGCCCGCCGCCGTGTTCGGACGCCGCCAGCGCAGGCTGCCGTCCTCCGCCGTGCTCCAGCGCAGGGTGTCCCCCAGGGGCCGTCCCAGCAGCAGCTGCTCCAGCGGCCGCCGCTCCCCCAGCAGGCGCCGGGGGGCGAGGGTGGCGGCGGCGATCGAGGCCGGCAGCAGGCCGCTCCAGCCGGCCAGCCGCCTCACCCCCTCCAGCAACGGCAGGGTCACCCCGGCCAGGGTGCCGTCCTCCAACCGGCAGCTGCCGTCCTGCACCAACAGCCGCCGCTCGTCCCAGCGATGGGTGCCGTCGGCAAGACCGTAGGGGGCCAGGGCGTCGCTGACGATCACCAACTGGCGGGGCGCCAGCCGCTGCAGCAGCACCGCCATGGTCGGCTCCACGTGGACGCCGTCGGCGATCAGCCCCAGGGCCACTTCCCCCTGGCGCAGGGCCGCGCCGACGGGCCCCGGGGCGCGGTGGTGCAGTCCGGCCATGGCATTGAAACTGTGGGTGAGCATCCCCACGCCCTGTCCGAAGGCCTGGCCTGCCTGCTCCGCATCGGCGCCGCTGTGGCCCAGGCTCACCACCACGCCGGCGGCCCGCAGCTGGTCGATCACCTCGGCGGCACCTTCCAGCTCCGGGGCCAGGGTCACCAGGGCGACATCGGCTTCGGCTCCCCCAGCGAAGCCGGCGATCAGGGCGTCGAGGGCGGCCCGGCTGGGGGCCTGCAGGTGCTGGGCCGGGTGGGCGCCGCGCCGCTCCGGGGCGAGGAACGGCCCCTCCAGATGGGCGCCCAGCAACCGGCAACGCCTGGGTCGATGACGGCAGCGGGCCTCGGCCAGCACCGTCAGGCTCTGGCGCAGGGCCTCCGGGTCGCAGGTCACCAGGGTGGGGCAGATGGCGTTCACCCCATCGCGCCAGAGCAGCTCCAGCAAGGCCTGCAGGCGGGGTAGATCGCTGGACGTCAGTTCGGGGAAGGCCAGGCCCAGGCCGCCATTGATCTGCAGGTCGACCCCCCCCATGGACAGCCAGTCGCCACCCCAGTCCTCGCCGGCGGCCCGGCTCCCCGGAGGCGTCGGCCGCACCCGGGCGATCAGCCCATCGCTGTCGACACCAACTCTCCAGCGCGTCTCTGCTTCGCCGCAGGCCAGGTCGTCGCCCGCCAGTCGCAGGTTGCTCAGCCAGCGCATCCAGGCAGCCATGGGAGGGGACAATGCCATCCTCGCCGCCTCTGCCCCATGGATCCCGCTGCCCCAACGTCCGCGTCCGCCCCAGCGCCCCGGGTCGCGGTCGTGATGGGCAGCGATTCCGACCTGCCGACGCTGGAGCCGGCGGTGCGGATCCTGGAGCAGCTGGGGGTGGCCAGCGAGGTGCGCGTGCTCTCGGCCCATCGCACCCCACGGGAGATGGCGGCCTTCGCCGAGGCGGCCGGCACCAGAGGCTTGCGGGTGATCATCGCCGGGGCGGGCGGCGCCGCCCACCTGCCCGGCATGGTGGCCGCCTTCTGTCTGCTGCCGGTGATCGGCGTGCCGGTGCGCAGCCAGGCCCTCTCCGGGGTGGATTCCCTGCACTCCATCGTGCAGATGCCGCCAGGGATCCCTGTGGCCACGGTGGCGATCGGCGGCGGCCTCAACGCCGGCTTGCTGGCGGCCTCGATCCTGGCCATCGCCGATCCGGTGCTCGCGCAGGCCCTGGAGGCCTACCGCCGTGACCTGCATGATCAGGTGGTGGCCAAGGATGCGCGCCTGCAGGCCCTGGGCAGCGCCGCTTACCTGGAGGCGATGGGCCAGGCATGAATCGCTGGTCCTCGTCGGCTCGACAGGCCAAGCTGGTCGGCGATCGTCGATCCACCGGGGCCCGGCCCGGCTCCCGCTGATGCTTGAGCGGCTGGTGCTGCCCCCATGGCTGCGGGTCTCCCTGGCCCTGCCCCTGCTGGTCCTCAACCTGTGGGTGCTGCGCCAATTGCTTGTGCCCCTGGCGCCGTTTCCGGCCCTGTTCCTGACGGCCGCCCTGCTGGCCTTCCTGCTGGACATTCCCAGCCGCTGGCTGATCCAGCGGGGTCTGCCACGGGCGCTGGCTCTGCTGCTGGTCCTGGGGCTGAGCCTCTCGGTGGTGGTGCTGGCGGCCCTGGTGCTGGTGCCCCGGCTGGTGGAGCAGCTTGGAGACCTGGTGCTGGCCCTGCCCAGCTGGCTGGCGCAGGGGGAAACCCTGCTGGGGCAGCTGCAGAGCTGGGCCACCGAGCGGGGGCTGCCCACCGACTTCGGTGGGCTCAGCAGTGATCTGATCACCCGAACCAGCAAGCTCGCCTCCCAGCTGAGCCAGCAGGTGCTGGGGATCCTGGGGGCCACTGTGAGCATCACCGTCAACACGGTGATCGTGCTGGTGCTGGCGGTCTTCCTGCTGCTGGGGGGCGAGGGCATCGCCAGGGGGCTGGTCGAGTGGCTGCCTGCCGGCACCCGCGCCCTGGTGCTCAGCACCCTCGATCGCACCTTCCGGGGTTACTTCGCCGGCCAGGTGGTGCTGGCCCTGATCCTGAGCGCTGCCCAGAGCCTGGTGTTCACCCTGCTCGGGATTCCCTACGGGGTGCTGTTCGCCGTGGCGATCGGCTTCACCACCCTCATTCCCTATGCCAGTGCCCTCACCATCGTGGTGGTGAGCGTGCTGCTGGCCCTCCAGGATCCACGCACCGGCCTGGAGGTGCTGGCCGTGGCGATCAGTGTGGGTCAGGTGGTGGATCAGGTGATCCAGCCGCGGCTGATGGGCTCGATCGTGGGGCTGCAACCGGCCTGGTTGCTGATCAGCCTGCCGATCGGGGCCCGGCTGGGGGGGCTGCTGGGGCTGGGCGAGCTGCTCGGTCTGCTGCTGGCGGTGCCGGTGGCCAGCTGCGCCAAGACCTTCCTCGATGCCTGGGCCCTGCGGCTTCGCTTCGAACCGCTCAGGGTTCCGCCGGCGCCGGAATGATGCCGCGCCGCTCCAGTTCGGCCATCACCTGGGCCACCGAGTCGTCGAGGCTCTGTTCACCCGTGGCCACCAGCAACTCGGGGGCCTCGGGGGCTTCGTAGGGGCTGGAGATGCCGGTGAACTCCTTGATCTCCCCGGCCCGGGCCTTGGCGTAGAGGCCTTTGGTATCCCGTTGCTCGCAGACCTCCAGGCCCGCGGCGCAGTGGATCTCGAGGAAATCGCCCGCCTCCACCAACGCTCGGGCCCGCTGGCGGTCGGCGCGGAAGGGGGAGACGAAGGCGGTGAGCACTACCACGCCGGCATCGAGGAACAGCTTGGCCACCTCACCGATGCGGCGGATGTTCTCTTCGCGATCAGCGTCGGAGAAGCCCAGATCGCTGCACAGCCCATGGCGCACGTTGTCGCCATCGAGCACGTAACAGGCCAGCCCCTGCTCGAACAGGGCCGAATTGACCGCATTGGCCAGGGTGCTCTTCCCTGCTCCCGAGAGTCCCGTGAACCAGAGGATCGCGCTGCGGTGGCCCCGCTGGTGGGCCCGGGCGGCGCGGGTCACGGTGGAGTGGTGCCAGACGATGTTGGTGGCCTTGGACGGCGAGGTCATCTCGGACACGGAACGGGACGGCGGCTTCGGGCCGCATTCTCCCCTACCCCCCCGCCTGCTTCGGTCGAAACCCTTGGGCTGCGAGCTCGGCCAGGGTGAGGGCCACCTGGTCGCCCTGGAGTTCGATCACCCCGTCTTTGAGGGTGCCGCCGGTGCCGGCGCGGGTCTTGAGCCGCTGCAGCAGGGCGCGGGCTTCGGCGTCAGGCATGTCCAGCCCCGTGACCGCCGTGACCAGCTTGCCGCCCTTGCCCGCCTTGGTGCGCTGCACCCGCACCCGCTGCTGGGCCCTGGCCACACCAGGGACACCAGGGGCCGGCGGCCGCTGCAGGCTCTCCGAGCCACTGAACTCCGTCCAACCGCCCTTAGGCATGGGTGCGGACCCCCCTGAAGAGCTGCGTCATGCGCCGGCCGGCGGCGGACACCAACCGCGAAGGTAAGGATCTGGAGCGCATCGTTTCAGGCAGAGACGGCGGTTCGGAGAAGTCGTAGCCCTCCCCGACGCGATGGCGGGCCATGGCCTTGTGATTCGCGGCGGCGGTGTAATGGCAGACGTAGGAGCGGCGGGTGCGCGAAGGATCGGCCATGGCGGTGCCGCCGTGAATCAGTGCCCCGTGCCAGATCAGCAGGTCGCCACGCCTGGGCAGGTAGATGCTCGGTGTCCAACCCTGCTGGTTGATCAAGGCGCTCAGATAAGGCCCGTACCCCGCTGCTGTCTGGGGGTCGGTGTTGCGGCTGGCCAGAATTCCGCCCTGGTTCCAGTCGTAGAACTGATGCTCCGCCAGGAGGTGGGAACCCTTGTAATACACAAGCGGCCCGGCCTGATCGCTGATGTCTTCCAGGGGAATCCAGGCTGCGGCCAGATGGCCCAGCCGGTTGTGATGGTGCACGTAGGAGAAGTCCTGGTGCAACGATTGTTCGCTGCTTTTCCAGAAGGTGAGCGATTGAATCAGGGCCGGTGCCGATCCGAAGAGCTCGTCGAGAAAACGGATGATGGGCTCTGAGAAGGCGAGGTCGCGGGCAGCATCGAAGTAGCGATGCAGGTCATTGAGCTTGAGCCCGGGGCCTGCCTGGCGCAAATCTGTGATACCCAACTTCGGAAGATTGCGCAGAACCCTCGCCTCGTAGTGATTCGCCTTGCCATCAATGCCGATCATGCCGTACAGCAGGGAAGTCTGGGCCAGGCGCGGCAGGTCGTCCAGGTCGGCGTCCACCCGATCGAGCAGAGCAGGGTCCATCACCTGAGGAAAGATGATCACACCGTCCCGGAGGAACTGAAGCACTTGCGCTGAATAAATCTGGCCTGCTACTTCGGGCTGCTGGCGGTACAGCCGTTCCGCCAGTGTCAAGGACGAGAGGTAGTGGTGGGGAAGCATGTCTGGCGTTCGTTGGGAGCCGGGCCGGCACCCGCTGCCGCCCTTGATTCTGCGGTGGCACAACGGAATCCCCAGGTCCGTCCCAGCCGTGCCGGGTGGTGCCTCCCTACTCTGAATCATCCCCTTCAGCACCGCCGGTGACCAGCACCGTCCCTACCCGCCGCGTTGATCCGGCCGAGTTGCAGCCGTCGGTCCGCCCGGATGGCCTGGGCCGTTTCGGCCCCTTCGGCGGTCAGTACGTGCCCGAAACTCTGATGCCCGCCCTGGCGGAGCTGGAGGCCGCCGCCGCCGAGGCCTGGGCTGATCCCGCCTTCACCGCCCGGCTGGACCACCTGCTGCGCCATTACGTGGGGCGACCCACGCCGCTGTACGAGGCCGAGCGACTCACGGCCCATTACCGCCGTCCTGAGGGGGGGCCGCGCCTGTGGCTGAAGCGCGAGGACCTCAACCACACCGGCGCCCACAAGATCAACAATGCCCTGGGCCAGGCCCTGCTGGCGTTGCGGATGGGCAAGCAGCGGATCATCGCCGAAACCGGCGCCGGCCAGCACGGCGTGGCCACGGCCACGGTCTGTGCCCGCTTCGGGCTGGAGTGCGTCATCTACATGGGCGCCGAAGACATGCGCCGCCAAGCCCTGAACGTGTTCCGGATGCGGTTGCTGGGGGCCACCGTCCAGCCCGTCACCGCCGGCACCGCCACCCTCAAGGACGCCACCAGCGAAGCCATCCGCGACTGGGTCACCAACGTCGAGACCACCCACTACATCCTCGGTTCGGTGGCCGGTCCACACCCCTACCCGATGCTGGTGAGGGATTTCCATGCCGTGATCGGCCAGGAAGCCAGGGCCCAGTGCCTGGAAGCCTTCGGCCGTCTGCCGGATGTGCTGATTGCCTGTGTGGGTGGCGGCTCCAACGCCATGGGTCTGTTCCATCCCTTTGTTGAGGACGCCGACGTGCGCCTGATCGGTGTGGAGGCGGCCGGCGAGGGAGTGGCCACCGGTCGCCATGCCGCCACGATCACCGAAGGCCGGGTGGGGGTGCTGCACGGCGCCATGAGCCTGCTGCTGCAGGACGACGAAGGCCAGGTGCAGGAGGCCCATTCGATCAGCGCCGGCCTTGATTACCCGGGCGTGGGGCCGGAGCACAGCTATCTCAAGGGCATCGGCCGGGCGGAGTACGCCGCCGTCACCGACGCCCAGGCCCTCGAAGCCCTGCAACGGGTGAGCGAACTGGAGGGGATCATCCCGGCCCTGGAGACGGCCCACGCCTTCGCCTGGCTGGAATCCCTCTGCCCCACCCTCGCCCCCGGCACCGAAGTGGTGCTGAATCTCTCCGGCCGCGGCGACAAGGACGTCAACACGGTGGCGGAGAAGCTGGGCGACGGCCTGGCCGGATAGGTTGGCCGCCCCGCTCGCCAGGCTCTGGACTCAGCCTGGACTCAGAGTGGATCCTGCTCCCACGCAAAACGGGGAAGCTTGTTGAGGCCCTCCTGCATGTGGCGGGCCCACACATCCATGGTGTGCTGGATTTCCGGAGCCTCCTTTTCGAGTTTGAGGTGGCGGCCCACCTTGAATTCGTCGCGGCGCACCAAGGCGATCTCGAAGGGTGGCCCCACAGTGAGATTGGAGCGCCGGGTGACGATCTCCGACACCAGGCAGAGGCGCGCCGCGTCCTCCAGGGAGAGGTCCGGTCGGCCGATGTAATCGAGGGGAGGCTTGCCGTACTTGGTTTCGCCGATCTGCAGGAAGGGGGTGTCGGCGGTGGCCATGATCGCGTTGCCCTGGGGATACACCATGTAGAGCCCGTGGGGCTGGCCGGCGATCTGGCCGCCCAGGATGAAGCTGGCCTCGCCGCTGGCACCCGCCTGGCGCAGGTTGGGATTGAACTCCTTCTGGACCATCACATTGAGGCGGCCGATGTAATCGGCCACCTCGAACAGATAACGGGCGGTGAGCATGCTCGGTCCGGCCGGGGGGTCGTCCTGGCGGCTCCACTGGGGACTGGGACCGGCTCCGTGGTTCTCGATGTCGCGGCGGATGCGGTTGAGCACGGCCTGGGTGGTGCCCAGGTTGCCGGCTGCCATCAGCACGAACAGCCGATCCGGAGCCGGCGCCAGCACATGCATCTTGCTGTAGCTGGAGATGTAATCCACGCCTGCGTTGGTGCGGGAGTCGGAGGCGAACACCAGGCCGCTCTGGAGCAGAAAACCGAGGCAATAGGTCATCAGCTGAGCAGCCTCTCCAGGATGGAGGCCACCGACTGAACCGCTGCACGGGCGGTGGCGTAGGCCATGCGCATCGGCCCCACTAGCGCCACCTGGCCGCGGCCGCCGTGGCCCGTGCGGTAGGTGGCCTGGACCACCGAGCACTGGCCGAGGGCCGCGTGGGGGTGTTCCGTGCCGATCCAGATCGCTTCGCTGGCGATGGTGGCGGGGTCTCCGGTGGGCCCCAGCAGGGTGCGGGGGCCATGCTCCACCAGCTGCACCACCGGCAGCAGGCTGGAACTGTGACTGAATTCCGGCTGGGCCAGCAGACCCCCCAGGCCGGCCGCCACCACGGCGTCGAGCTCCTCGCTGCGGATGCGGCTGTGGCTGTCGAGGGCCTGGCGCAGCAGGCCGCCGCTGCGGCGCAGTTCGGCCGGCAGTCGCTCCCAGGGGATGCGGCCGTCGCCGCCGGCACGGAGCTGCTGGTTGCTCCACCGCTCCAAAATCGGCAGCTCCTCCTCCAGGTCGGCGCCGAGGCGCAGGTTCAGGCTGGTGCTGAAGTCCGGACCCTGGACGAGGAAGACCAGGAGGCGGTCGCCGCTCGGCACCAGCCGCACCGCCTGCAGCAGGGGACTGGGGCGCTGGGGCCGGGTGATCAGGCTGAGCAGGCCGGTGAGGTCGGCCAGGCGACGGGCCAGGTGCAGCAGCAGGTCATCGAGGGCGGCCCACTGCAGGCTGATGCCGGCCAGTTCCCGCTCCAGTTGCAGGGCGGCGGCCCCCGGGGCCGGCAGCAGCTGATCGACGTAGAGCCGGTAACCCCGCTGGCTGGGGATCCGGCCGGCGGAGGTGTGCGGCTGGGTCAGCAGGCCGCGCTGTTCCAGAGCCCCCATGGCCGTCCGCACGGTGGCGGGGCTGGCGGGCAGGCCGAAACGGCGCACCAGCGTGTGGCTGCCGACCGGCTCGACGGTGTCCACGTAGTGCCGCACCGTGGCCCTCAGGACCTCCTGTTGTCGGCGCGGCAGCGTGTCCAAGGACGGGGGGGAAACAGCAAAGAAAACAGATTCTTAATCCTAGGTAGGTGTGGACCCTTCCCAGCCTCGGCAGGTGGGCTCAGTAACGGGGAACCTGGGGATCCACCTCCCGGCTCCAGGCGTCGATGCCCCCTTTCAGGTTCCAGACCTCCCCATAGCCCTGTTCCTGGATCAGCCAGCAGCCGAAGTCCCAGCTGCGGATGCCGGCATGGCAGAGCACCACCACCGGCTGCTGCCGGTCGAGCAGGGTCTCCAGTTGCGGCAGCCACTCCCGGTGGCGGCTCAGGGGCAGATGCAGAACCTCCAGCGGCAATCTGGCCAGGGCCAGTTCTCCTTCCTCGCGCACGTCGACGATCCGGAGCGGCTCGCCGGCCTCGAGGCGTCGTTGCAGGTCTGCGGCGGTGAGCGTCCGGGGGGTCCCCGGGGGGGTCGTCTCGTCCATGGCGGGCGTCGGAGGGGGGGTGGCGTCAGGATGGTCCCATCCTGCTGAGAACCGATGAAGGCCCGCCCATTCCTGGCGGTGCTGCTGGCCCTGGTGCTGGTGGTGTTCGGACTGGGGCTCGGTGGCTGGTGGCTGGTATGGCAGCGCAGTGCCCTGCGGTTGCAGCGTCTGCCGCTGGTGGTGCCGCGGGCGGCCCGTTTTGTGCCCCGGGAGGCTCCCCTCAGCTTCCATCTGTTCAGCGACGGCGACCAGCCCCTGGACTACGCCCGTGCCGTCGCCCCGCCCCGCCAGCG
>NZ_JAYGHY010000078.1:0-10391 GCF_034931305.1 Cyanobium gracile UHCC 0281
GGCGGGCCGGCTTCAGCCCCTGCCGCTGCAGCCAGGCGGCTGGTGGCGCAGCGGCGATGCCGGGCGGCTCGGCGCCGAGGGGCTGGAGGTGCTGGGCCGCCTGGATGGGGCTCTGCACAGCGGCGGCGAGACGGTCTTCCCGGAGCGGCTGGAGGAACGGCTGCAGGAGCAGGCGGCCCGCGCAGGAGCGGGCTTGGAGGCCCTGCTGCTGCTGGCCCGGCCTGATCCGGAATGGGGCGAGCACCTGGTGGCCCTGGTGCGGCCCCGTCAGGCGGGCGAAGGGGCGGAACTCCTGGGGGCGCTGCAGGCCCTCACGGCCGCTTGGCCCCCCGCCGAGCGGCCGCGGCATTGGCATCTCTGCCCGTCGCTGGCCCCCACCGCCGCGGGCAAATGGGAACGGGGACGTTGGCAGCGGTGGCTGGACTCGCTAGAAGCCTTCTGAACGGCACCCGCACCGATGACCGACAGCCAACAGGTCGAGACCAGCAACAAGAAGCTGGCGGCAGGGCTGCTGGCCATCTTCCTGGGATCGCTGGGCATCCATAAATTCGTTCTGGGCTATAGCAAGGCCGGGCTGATCATGTTGCTGGTCACGGTGCTCACCTGTGGCTTCGGCGCGTCAGTGATGGGGATCATCGGGGTGATCGAAGGTGTCATCTACCTCACCAAGTCGACGGAGGAATTCCAGGCCCAGTACATCGACGCCACCCGGGAGTGGTTCTGATGCCAGCGCCCCGCCCGCCACGGCTGGGCCTCGCCCTGCTGGTGGGAGGTGGGCTGGTCAGTTTCATCGCCCTGGGGGTCACACCGCACGATGGCCTGCACCCCCTGGCCCTGTTCGGGGCGCTGCTGCCCCTGCAGTTGGCCGCCCTGGCCTGGGCCCTGCTGAACCGCCGCTAGCCGTCCGCCCGGCTGGCCTCAAGCCAGAGCACGAGGCTGCTGGGCAGATCCGTCCGCTGCCGGCTGGCCGCGTCAATGGCCACGTGCCGGGTCAGGCCGGTGGCCGCCTCCTGGCCGTCGTGCAGGAAGCGGTAGCGGATCTCGAAGCTGCCACCATCGCGCTGCAGGGGCCGCAGCGCGATGGCCAGAGGATCCCCGCAGGCCAGAGGCCGCCGGTAGTCGGCACTCACATGCACGATCGGCAGCGCCACGGACGGTGTGCGGCCAGGCCCGGGGAAGAGGGCGCCGGACGCCACGCCGAACCGTTCCAGGCTTTCCTCGTAGGCCACGTGGCACCAGCGCAGCAGCTGGTGGAAATGCATCACCCCGGCGGCGTCGGTGTCCCCGAAGCGCACCGTGCGGCAGAGCAGCAGCCAGTCCGCCGGCGTGCTTGGTGGGTCGGATGGGGACATCAACCTCCATGGCGACGCGTGCCCGATGCCCCATGCTGGCGCCCCTTTGCCGCTGCCGGCATCCCGGATCCGTTGCTGGCATCCCGGAACGCCCCTAGGTTCCGCGCAGTACGTGATGTCTCCCTTGGCCGCCGCGATCGCCTACGAGCCGCCCACCATCTCCAAGGCCTGGGCTGCTTTTCTGGCCCACATCCCCACGATCCTGCTGATCTGGGTGGCCACGATCGTCCTGTCCGTCATCGGCTTCGTGGCCTCCCTGGCGCTCACGGCCCTGGGCGTCGGTCTGACCAGCAGCGGCGCCGGCGGTGAGGCCGCCTCCAGTGTGGCGGCGGTGCTCGGCAATCTGGTGCAGCTGCCCTTCACGATCCTCTCCAACCTGGTGGGGGTGCTGTTCGTGGCCGTGCCGGCGATGTACTACGCCAGCGGCGAGATCATCGGCACCGAGCCTGCCTTGCGGGTGCTGCTGCACCGGCCCGTCCGCTATCTCCTGGCGGGGGTGCTGTTCACGGTCGTGGCCGCGATCGGTTTTGTGTTCTGCATCCTGCCCGGCATCGCCGTCACCCTGGTGATGCCCGTCTACGTCAATAAGGTGTTTCTCACCGACGGCCCCATCCTCGACGCCTTTTCCTCTTCGTTCCAGGCCGTCTACGGCTCAGCCAAGGGCCGCACCTTCGCTGGGATCCAGCTGATCGCCTGGCTGCTGGTGCTGGTGGTGACGATCTTCACCTGCGGCCTGGGCTCCCTGGTGGCGGTGCCGGTGGCCACCTTCTACATCCAGAACGCCGCCTATCACCAGGGGGTGCTCAGCTGAGGGGACAGGGCTGGATGATGGTCCCACAGCTGCTGGCAAAGGTGTTGGCATCCAGGTAATGCCGGGGGGTCTGCCTCAGCAGTTGCCAGGCCTGGCGGGCGCTCAGCAGATTGAAGCGTTCCGGGTAGTGCTCCTGGAGCAAAGCCCGTACCTGGGGGTAGTACTCCGGGTTCATCCCAGGAAAAATATGGTGTTCAGTGTGATAGGAAAAATTGAAGTGAAGCGTGTCGAGAATGGCTGGCATCTTCAGCGAAATGCTGTTGATGAGCGGATCGTTGGTGTCGGTGGCGCGGCAGGCCATGTGATTGGTATAAATGTAGGCAATCACCACGCTGTAGCCGATCCAGATGGGCAGGAAGTAGCCCAGCAGAAGGGGCACGGGCCGTAGGCCGATGAAGCCAATGATGCAAAGGTGGATCAGCACGATGACAGCCAGTTCGATACCAATCTGGCGCCGTTCCCTGCGGCTCACCTGAAAGGAGAACACCGGGTAGCGCGTGGATCCGTTGTTGAACAGCAGCACCGACGTGATGTTTCGGAAGGCATGCACACCCCAGGCCGAAGTCATCCCCACAGACAGCCAGAAGGGGTTCACTTCAACCGATGGTACAAACAGATTCTGGATCGATTTTCCCCAGCTCGCTGGCTGGCTGGCGTTGTAGTTGCGGTCGGGATCCTGCTCGGAATTGGTCTTGCCGTGATGTTCCCTGTTGTGCACGGCCTTCCACAGCGTCGGGGGCATCCACAGCAGAGCGAGGCCGAGCAGCTGAATCACCTGGCGCAGCTGGGGCTGACGGATCGCCTTGCTGTGCATCATGTCGTGGGTGCCGAAGAGCATCACCACCACGGCGTTGCCCATCACCAGGGCGAAGGGCAAAAAGAGAAGCAGACCCTGCCAGTGGCTGACCTGAAGCTGGCGGGCCATCGCCCAGCCCAGCACAAGGATCGCCCCATTCAGGCCGAGGACAGGAAGCGTCCCCCGGTCGGGCGTGAAGGCCGCGTCGGGCAGCAGGGGGCGGAGGCGTTTGGCGTAGTCGGGCTGGGCGATCAGAAGCTGAGCACCAACGGGTGCTGCAGGGCTAGACGAAAAGGGCAAAGAATTCCTGGTGTGGACCGGTGAGCAACGGGGTAGGTCCATCCCAGGGCCAGCGTAGGTCGGCCCCCTGAGTCACCGTGGCGGTTGCGGGTTCGGTCGGCTGCGGCCCCGCTGGATCAGGAGAGCGGAAAGGCCTGCAGGCCGATGCCGTAGGTCAGGCCCATCCGTCCGGCCCAGTAGAGCAGCAGCAACAGGCCCAGGCCCACCAGGTGACGGCCCCGCAGGAAGCGGGGCACCAGCCGGCCGGTCCCCAGCGCCTGCAGCGACCAGATCAGCAGGCCGGCGGCCAGCACCGGTCCAAAGGCGTGCAGGGCCACGGCGTCGCCGAAGCGCCCCACCAGGCTCGCTGCTGTGGCCCGGGTGAGATAGCAGGTGGGGCAGGGGATGCCGGTGAGGGCTCTCAGGGGGCAACTGAAGCCGGGCAGGCCCGGATGCAGCCCTTTGAGCACCAGCAGGCCGGTGACCCCCAGCGGCAGGAGCGGGCCGCAGCGTTCGAGCCGGCGGATCCAGCGCCGGCCGGCCGTGCTCACCGATCCACCGATCCCATGATCACGTCGATCGAGCCCAGGATGGCCATGATGTCGGCCACCTTGGCCCCCTTGAGGATGTGGGGCAGGATCTGAAGGTTGTTGAAATCGGCGGCGCGGATCTTCCAGCGCCAGGGGGTGACATCGTTGTTGCCCATGATGAAGACGCCCAGTTCACCCTTGCCCGATTCCACCCGGCAATAGAGCTCACCGTCGGGAATCTTGAAGGTGGGGGCCACCTTCTTGGCGACGTACTGGTAGTCGAAGCCGTACCACTCACTCTTCTTGCCCTCGGCCATGCGACGCGCCTCCAGGTTTTCGGTGGGGCCGCCGGGGATCATGGTGATGGCCTGGCGCAGGATCTTCAGGGACTGGCGCATCTCCTCGATCCGCACCCGGTAGCGGGCGTAGCAGTCACCCTCTTTTTCCCAGGCCACCGACCATTCGAAGTCGTCGTAGCACTCGTAGTGGTCGACCTTGCGCAGGTCCCATGGCACGCCGGAGGCCCGCAGCATGGGCCCGGAGAGACTCCAGTTGATCGCCTGCTCCTTGCCGATCACCCCGAGCCCTTCGATCCGCTTACGGAAGATGGGGTTGTTGGTGATCAGTTTCTCGTACTCATCGATCTTGGGGCCGAACCAATCGCAGAAATCGGCGCACTTCTCCAGCCAGCCGTAGGGCAGGTCCACCGCCACCCCACCGATGCGGAAGTAGTTGTTGTTGATCAGACGCTGGCCGGTGGCCGCTTCCCAGAGGTCATAGATCATCTCCCGCTCCCGGAAGATGTAGAAGAAGGGCGTCTGGGCTCCGACGTCGGCGAGGAAGGGGCCAAGCCAGAGCAGGTGGTTGGCGATGCGGTTGAGTTCCAGCATCAGCACGCGGATGTAGCTGGCCCGTTTCGGAACGGGCACGTCGGCCAGCTTCTCGGGCGCATTCACCGTGATCGCTTCGTTGAACATGCCCGCCGCGTAGTCCCAGCGGCTCACGTAGGGCACGAACATCACGTTGGTGCGGTTCTCGGCGATCTTCTCCATGCCGCGGTGGAGATAGCCGATCACCGGCTCGCAGTCGATCACGTCCTCGCCGTCGAGGGTCACCACCAGCCGCAGCACCCCGTGCATCGACGGGTGGTGGGGGCCGAAGTTGACCACCATCGGCTCGGTGCGGGTCTCGAGCTGGGTCATGCCCTTGGCGAGGAACGGAGTGCCGGGATCTTAGGAAGGTCGGATGGCCGTTACGTTCGCCCATCTCCCGGTTCTGGCCGATCCGGTGCTGGAGGCCTTCTCCGGGTTGTCTGGGCTACCTGCCGGCGACGGCCAGGCCTTGCTGCTGGATTGCACCCTCGGCGGCGGCGGTCACAGCGGCCTGCTGCTGGCGGCCCATCCCCAGCTGCGCCTGATCGGCCTCGACCGGGACCCCGCGGCCCGGGCCGCCGCCGCCGATCGGCTCGCCCCCTTCGGCGATCGCGTGACCATTCAGGCCGCCAACTTCGCCGACTTCACCCCGCCCGCCCCCCTGGTGGGGGTGCTGGCCGATCTGGGGGTCAGCAGTCCCCAGCTGGATGAACCCACCCGGGGCTTCAGCTTCCGCGCCCCTGGCCCCCTGGACATGCGCATGGATCCGGACGCCGGCGAAACCGCCGCCGAACTGGTTGATCGGCTGGAGGAATCGGCCCTGGCGGACCTGATCCATACCTATGGCGAGGAACGGCTGTCGCGCCGCATCGCCCGGCGCCTGGTGGCCGAGCGCCCCTGGGCCGGCAGCGGCCGCACCACCGCTGACCTGGCCTATGCCGTGGCCGGTTGCTTTCCCCCCAAGGCGCGTCACGGCCGGATCCACCCCGCCACCCGCACCTTCCAGGCCCTGCGGATCGCCGTCAACGACGAGCTGGGGGCTCTCGATCGGCTGCTGGCGGAGGCCCCCGGCTGGCTGGTGCCGGGGGGGCTGCTGGCGGTGATCAGCTTCCACTCCCTGGAGGACCGGCGTGTCAAGACGGCCTTCCTCACCGATCCGCGCCTGGAGCGGCTCACCCGCAAACCCTTGGTGGCCAGTGAGGAGGAGGAGGAGGCCAATCCCCGCAGCCGCTCCGCCAAGCTGAGGGTGGCCCGCCGCGTGGCCTGAGCCGTTTGCCATGACCCCGGCCAGCCTGCCGAGCCTCGATCGTGTCGATGTCCTCTGGTGGATCGCCCTGCTGATCCAGGCCCTCGCCATCCCCGGCACCGTGCTGCCGGTGGCGCCAGGCCTCACCCTGCTGCCCCTGGGGGCCTTGCTGTGGTGCTGGGCCGTGGGCTGGGCCGCCGGCTGGCCGGCCCTGCTGCTGGCCGTGGTGTTGCTCGCCCTGGGCTGGGGGGCCGAGGCGCTGGGCCTGCTGCTCGGTCCGGCCCGGTTGCAGGCCACCCGCTGGAGTTATGTCGGCGCCGGCCTTGGCCTGGTGGTGGGCCTGCTGGGGCTGCTGCCGGCCCTGCCGGTGGGTGGGCCCCTGCTCGGCGCCCTGGTGGGGCCGCTGCTTGGGGCCAGCCTCGGCGAGCTGCTCACCGCCCCGCCGTCCCTGGGCCCGCCGGGCCTGGGGCGGTTGCGCCGTTCCCTGCTGGTGGGCCTGGCGGTGGTGGCCGGGATGCTGGTGAGTCGCGTGGCCCAGCTGCTGCTGGCCCTGGTGGGGCTGCTGGGGTTCGTGCTGCTGACGGCTGGCCCCTTCGCCACTCCCCTCGCCGGCTGAATCGCTCTCAGGGGCTGGGGTGGGGCGGCAGGGGGTCGGCGTCGCCGCTGGCCAGCACCAGCTGCCGGTAGGCCGCCGTGGCGATGCAGACCACCAAAGGCCAGGCCACGAAGGCCCCCACCAGGCAGGCCAGCAGGCCCAGCAGCATCAGCAGGCCCGCGATCAGCATCAGCAGCAGCACCATGAGCCAGCTCGGGTCCACCAGGGACCGCCCCCGCTGCAGGGCGGTGCGGGAGCCGGCCCGCTCGAACAGCACGATCTGGGTGAGGAAGCTCTGGTTGATCGCCAGATAGATCACGCCCAGCAGCAACACACCCAGGAGCAGGGCGAACACCACCGCCAGGCTAAGGCCCAGCACCTCCACCAGGGTGCGGCTGAACGGCACCAGCTGGTCGGCATAGAAGCCGAGCAGTGCCAGGGGGCCGCCCACCAGCAGCAGCAGGCCGATCAGGGGAACGAGCACCACCGCCGCCAGCAGCAGCCAGGCCCGCAGCAGCCGCCCGAACACCTCGCCGTCCCAGCGCATCAACTGCCCCAGGGAGGGGTGGCCGCCCTGGATGGCGCTGCCGGCGCCGCGCACCAGTCCGATGGCACACCAGAGGTTGAGCAGCAGGTTCGCCGTCAGCCCGATCAGGTAGAGGATCCAGTCGAGGGGATCGCTGGAGGCCACGCCGCCGTTGCTGATCTGGCTCTGCAGGGGCTGGATCAGGAACTGGAGGGCGACCACCACCAGGGGAAAGCCCACGAAGGGCCCCGGGCTGCGGCTGAAAGCCCGCCAGCCCTCCTGGAGGGCATCACCGAAGTCGAGCCGGGGACCGTGCCGCCCGACGGATGCGTGCATCAGGTCGAGGCCATAGACCCCGAAAGTTAGAGGGGCACTCGCAACTCCGCCACCGCATCGCCCATGGCGGCCACGGCGACATCGACGTCCGCCGCTGTGGTCCCCCGTCCCAGCCCGAAGCGGACCGTGGCGCCAGCGGCGCGGCGGTCGAGGCCGAGGGCCGCCAGCACGTGGGAGGGGCTGCCCTGGCTGCAGGCCGACCCGCTACTCACCGCCAGCACGCGGCGCAGCTGTCGGTGCAGCCGTGTGCCGTCCACACCCTCCACCGTGACACTGAGGCTGTGGGGCAGGGTGTGGAGCGGCTGGCCGTTGCGGCGCACACCGCCGAGGGCCTCCAGCTCCTTCCAGAGGCGATCGCGCAGGGCGCCGAGGCGTTCGGCCCGCTCCTGGCGGTCGGCCAGGGCCCCGGCCACGGCGGCACCGAGGCCGACGATCAGGGGCACTGGCAGGGTGCCGCCCCGCAACCCGCCCTCCTGGCCGCCACCGAGCTGCTGCGGGGCCAGGGGCAGCCCCGGCCGCCGCAGCAGGGCGCCGACCCCCTTGGGGCCGTAGAGCTTGTGGCCGCTGAGGCTGAGCAGGTCGATGCCGAGGTCGGCCATGGCCAGGGGGATGTGCCCCACCGCCTGGGCGGCGTCGCAGTGGAACAGCACCCCCCGCTGGCGGCAGAGGGCGCCGATGTCGGCCAGGGGCTGGAGCACGCCGATCTCGTTGTTGGCCGCCATCACCGACAGCAGCAGGGTGTCGGGTCCCAGGGCCTGCGCCAGCCGCTCGGGATCGAGCCGGCCATCGGACTCCACCGGCAGCACGGTGAGCGGAAAGCCGTGGCGCTCCAGCCAGGCCATCGGCTCCAGCACGGCCCGATGCTCGCTGGCCAGGGTCACCAGGCGGCGGCGGGGCTCCCCCCGCTCCAGGGCCGCCTCGGCCACCCCGCGCAGGGCCAGGTTGTTGGCTTCGGTGGCGCCGCTGGTGAAGATCACCGCGTCGCTGTCCACGCCCAGAGCCTCGGCCACCCGCTGGCGGGCGATGTCCACCGCCGCGCCCGCTTCCAGGGCCGGCCGGTACAGGCGGCTGGAGGGATTGGCGGCGTTCTGCGTCCACCAGGGCGCCATGGCCGCCAGCACCGCCGGATCACACGGGGTGCTCGCGTGGTGGTCGAGGTAGGTCAGCATGGGGCCATGCTGAACCGTTTCCGTTCCTTCGGTGCCTGCCCGCTGCGGCTGGGGCCTGCCCTGCCCATGGCCTCGCTGGCGGCGTTCACCCTGGCGGCGGCCTTCGTGACGGGGGCCCTTGTGACGGTGGCCTCCAGCCTGGTCCTGAGCCGGCCAGCCGCCGCCCAGGACGACTCCCGCAGCAATGCCGAAAGCCGCCCCAAGGGCTTCAAGGTGCTGCTGGACCGGGTGACCCATCGGGGCCGGGAGGTGGTGGGCATCTACGGCCAGGTGAGCGAACCCACCCAGCCGGGGATGTGGCGGGTGCAGGTGTGGGAGGAGCTCGACGACCGGGTCACCGTCGCCACCGACAAGATCGGCTGCAGCCCCACCAGCCCCCTGAGGATCACCGGCAGCGCGCGCCGCCTGGTCATCCGCGAGCTCAATCCCGGCGGGGTGATCACCCCCGCCAACCGCCTCGACCACCTCATGTGGTGGGCTGTCTGCGTGCCCGAGCAGGCCGGCAAGGACCCCGCCAGCCTCGGGCCGGTGGCCCGCCAGCTCGGCTACAGCGGCCGATTGCCCGAACGGCAACAGGTGGTGCTTGGTCCCGGTCGATAGATTTCCCCCATGAGCCAAGATCCTTCCGCCGCCGCCGGCCCCATCTCCGAGCCGTCCGGGGTGGAGGAGACGCCTGAGGCCGCCACCAGCACACCGGTGCGGCTGCTGCTGGTGGACGATGAGCCCGGGCTGCGCACGGCGGTCAAGGCCTACCTGGAGGATGAGGGCTTCGCCGTCACCACCGCCAATGACGGCGAGGAAGGTTGGACGGCGGCCCAGGCCCAGATGCCCGATGTGGTGATCACCGACGTGATGATGCCCCGCTGCGACGGCTATGGGCTGCTGAAGCGGTTGCGGGCCGACGAGCGGCTCGGGGGCACGCCGGTGATCTTCCTCACGGCCAAGGGCATGACGGCCGACCGCATCGCCGGCTTCCAGGCCGGCGCCGACGACTACATCCCCAAGCCGTTCGACCCGGACGAACTGGTGGCGCGGGTGCGGAACGTGGTGCGCCGTCAGGAGCGGCTGCTGGCGGAGGCGGCCCGCTTCGCCGATGCCGACATCGGCGCCATGGCCCGCCAGATCACGGAGATCCGCTCGATGCTGGGGGGTGGGGGCGCCAGCAGCGCGGCTGGCAGTGCCAGGAAGCCCGTCTCCGACGTCAAGCTCGACTTCACCCCCCGTGAGGCCAGTGTCCTGCAGTTGGTGGCGGAGGGAATGATGAACAAGGAGATCGCCCGGCGGCTGGAAACCTCGATCCGAAACGTCGAGAAGTACGTGAGCCGGCTGTTCATCAAGACCGGCACCGCCAGCCGCACCGAGCTGGTGCGCTTCGCCCTCGAGCATGGCCTGGTGGATTGACGTCCCCCCGTCCCCACCGCTGAGCCTGCCGCCCGGCTGGCTGCCGTCCGAGCCCAACGACGGCTGGGCCTACCGCAACCGCCTTCCCTCCTCCGGAACCGGCCTGGGGGTGGTGGCCTTCTACGCGGAGCGCTATGGCCACTCCAGCCCGGCGGAATGGGAACGGCGCCTGGCGGCCGGCGAGATCAGCCGCAACGGTGAGACGCTGCGGGCCGAGGTGGCCCTTGCCGGTGGCGACCGGTTGCTCTGGCGGCGTCCCCCCTGGCAGGAGCCCGCCGTCCCGGCCCACTGGGGCGTGATCCACGACGACGGCGATCTGCTGGTGATCGACAAGCCCAGCGGCCTGCCCGTGCTGCCGGCGGGCGGTTTCCTGGAGCACACCGTGCTGCGGCTGCTGGAGCGCCGCCACGGCGACGACCCCGCCGGCCTGCCGCGGCCGGTGCACCGCCTGGGGCGCTTCACCTCCGGTCTGCTGGTG
>NZ_JAYGHY010000079.1:0-10269 GCF_034931305.1 Cyanobium gracile UHCC 0281
GAGCGCTGGCTGGCGGCGGGCCACCAGGCGGGGATGGGCTGGATGAACGACCCGCGCCGCCAGCGGATCGAGGCGCTGCTGCCGGGGGTGCGCAGCGTGCTCGCCGTGGGCTGGAACTACCACGTGGCCCAGGAGCAGGCACCGGGCAGCCTGCGGGTGGCCCGCTACGGCTGGGGACGCGACTACCACCGGGTGATCGATGGGCGCCTGCGGCAGCTGGGGCGCTGGCTGGAGGAGGCCGCACCGGGCAGCCGCTGGCGGGCCTGCGTCGACAGCGCCCCCCTGCTCGACAAGGCCTGGGCGGAGGAGGCGGGCCTGGGCTGGATCGGCAAGAACGGCAACCTGATCGATCGCCGCCGGGGCTCCTGGATGCTGCTGGGCCACCTGCTCACCAGCCTCAACCTGCCGCCCGACCGCCCGGCCGAACCCCTGTGCGGCGCCTGCACCGCCTGCATCGACGCCTGCCCCACCGGCGCCATCGACGAGCCCTTCGTGGTGGATGCCCGCCGCTGCCTGGCCTATCACACGATCGAGAACCGCGCCGAAACCCTGCCGGCGCCGATCGCCGGGCGGCTGGAAGGCTGGGTGGCCGGCTGCGACATCTGCCAGGAGGTCTGCCCCTGGAACCACCAGGCCCTGCCCATCGCCACTGAAGCGGACGTGCAGCCGCGCCCGTGGCTGCTGGATCTGCGCGGCGAGGAAGCCCTGGGCTGGAGCGACGCCGACTGGGACGAGCGGCTGCGGGCCTCGGCCCTGCGGCGGATCCGGCCGGCGATGTGGCGGCGCAACATCCGGGCGGCGCTGGCGGGCGGTGGGGGACAACGGGGGACGGCTCCCTAGGCTGGGGCGATTCGGGGTGCTTCCGTGGGCCGGCGGTTCTGGCGACTGTTTTCCTCCCTTTGCCTGGCCTTGCCACTGACGGTGCTCCCCGCACCGGCCAAGGCGCTGGTGCCGTTTGTGTACCTGCCCCAGGACAAGGAACTGGAGGGGGCTGGGCTGGGCATCGCCCAGGCGGCAGCACGGCTGCTGCGCCTCGGCCAGGCCGAAGATGCCGCCCGGCTGGCGGAGCTGACCGTGCGGCTGCTGCCGGACGACCCCCGCGGCTGGGTGCTGCTGGCGGAGGCGGAGCTGCGCAGCAACCAGATGGAGAAGGCGGTGGTGGCCCTGGCCCGGGCCAAGCAGCTGGATCCGAACAACGCCGGCATCTGGTTCGCCGAGGGCTCCCTGGCCCTGCGCAACGGCAAGCCCCAGGACGCCATCGGCCTGCTGCGCAAGGGGCTGGAACTGGACAGCAAGAACGCCGGTGCCTATTTCGATCTGGGCAATGCCCAGATCCTGCTGGGCAACACCCAGGAGGCCCTGGGCTCGTTCGAACGGGCCTCCGGGCTGCGCAAGGACTTCTGGGAAGCGATCAACAACCAGGGCCTGGTGCTGTTCGAGAGCGGCCGCACCGCCGACGCCATCGGCCGCTGGCAGCGGGTGTTGAAGATCAAGCCGGACATCGCCGAAACCTCCCTGGCCCTGGCGGCGGCCCTGTTTGAGCGCGGACCGGCGGAGCGGGCCCAGGCCCTGAAGCTGGCCGAAACCGCCCTGGCGGAGGAGCCCAACTACGTGAAGGACAACTTCCAGAAGGAGCAGCTGTGGGGACCGCGGCTGCGGGCGGTGACTGCCCAGCTGCTGGCCCTGCCTGAGCTGAAGGCCGCGGTCGAGCGGGCCCAGGCCAATGCCACCGCTGGTGACGGCAACGGCGGCAGCAGCGACGACTCCTGAGCTGGTCGCCACGGGCACCATCTGTAGGCTGAGCGCCCTGAGCCGCAGACCCCCAGGACCGGATGCCGGACGAGCGCGTCCAACCGATCGCCCTGCATCAGGAGATGCAGCGCTCCTACCTCGAGTACGCGATGAGCGTGATCGTGGGACGGGCCCTGCCGGACGTGCGCGACGGGCTCAAGCCGGTGCAGCGCCGCATCCTGTTCGCGATGCACGAGCTGGGGCTGACCCCGGACCGGCCGTACCGCAAGTGCGCCCGGGTCGTGGGCGACGTGCTGGGCAAGTACCACCCCCACGGTGACCAGGCGGTTTACGACGCCCTGGTGCGACTGGTGCAGACCTTCGCCAGCCGCCACCCGCTGCTGGATGGCCACGGCAACTTCGGCTCGGTGGACGACGACCCGCCAGCCGCGATGCGGTACACGGAAACCCGGCTGGCGCCGATCGCCAATGAGGCGATGCTCGATGAGATCGGCAGCGACACGGTCGATTTCGCCTCCAACTTCGATGGCTCCCAGCAGGAGCCGACGGTGCTGCCGGCCCAGCTGCCCTTCCTGCTGCTCAACGGCTGCACCGGCATCGCCGTGGGCATGGCCACCAGCATTCCCCCCCACAACCTGGGCGAGGTGGTCGATGCCCTGATCGCCCTGATCCGCAAGCCCGACCTGGCGGAGGAGAAGCTGCTGGCGATGGTGCCGGGCCCGGACTTCCCCACCGGCGGCGAGGTGCTGCTGGGCAGCGGCGTGCGCGACACCTACGCCACGGGGCGGGGCAGCATCCCGATGCGGGGCGTGGCCCACATCGAGGAAGTGCAGCCCGGCAAGGGGCGCCACCGCCGTGGTGCCGTGGTGGTGACCGAACTGCCGTACCAGCTGAGCAAGGCGGGCTGGATCGAGAAGCTGGCCGAGCAGGTGAACGACGGCAAGATCGGTGGCATCGCCGACATCCGCGACGAGAGCGACCGCGAAGGGATGCGGGTGGTGATCGAACTGCGGCGCGATGCCGAACCGCAGAAGGTGCTGGAGGAGCTGCAGCGCCGCACGGCCCTGCAGAGCAACTTCGGCGCCATCCTGCTGACACTGGTGAACGGCCAGCCCCAGCAGCTGAACCTGCGCCAGCTGCTGCTGCGGTTCCTGGAGTACCGGGAGCTGACGATCCTGCGGCGCACCAACCATGCGCTCAAGCGCTGTGAAGACCGGCTGGAGGTGGTGCAGGGGTTGATCAGAGCCCTCGATGACCTCCAGCGGGTGATCGCAATGATCAGCGAGGCACGGGATGCCGCCACGGCCCGGGCCAGCCTGCAGGTGCACCTGGACCTGAGCGAGCGGCAGGCCGATGCGGTGCTGGCCATGCCGCTGCGGCGACTGACGGGACTGGAGCAGGAGGGGCTGCGCAAGGAGGCGGCGGAGCTGGAGCAGGAGCGCACCCGGCTGCGGCACCTGCGCGACGACCGCGACACCCTGCTCGACACGATGGTGAGCGAGCTCAAGGGGCTGAGGAAGCGCTACGCGACGCCGCGCCGCACCCGCCTGGTGGAGGGCGGCGACGCCCTGGTGGCCCAGCGGGCCGCAGCGGTGCGGCCCAACACCGAACTGCAGCGGCAACAGGCCTATGAGGCCCTGGCCGGTGATGGCCGCCTGCTGATCCAGACCGACGGCGCGGTGAGGATCGTGACGCCCCAGATGCTGGGCCGGCTGCATCTGGACCAGGCAGCCGAGCTGGGGGAACTACCGCCGCCGGCGCGGCTGATCCTGCCGGTGGCGGAGCAGCCGGCCCTGCTGGCCTTCAGTGCCGGCGGCAAGGTGGCGCTGCTGCGCTGGGAATTCGCCGGCCAGCACCCCGGCAAGCTGGAGCGCTTCCTGCCGGACAGCCTGCACGGGGAGCAGGTGGTGCAGGTGCTGCCGGTGCCGCAGCCGGCCAGCGGCAGCCTGGGTTTGCTGAGCACCGATGGGCGTTTCAAGCGGCTGCCGATCGAGGATTTCCTGGAGCTGTCGGGCCGGCCCGCCACCGTGCTGAAGCTCAAGGAGGGGGTGGCGCTGCAACGGGTGGTGCCCTGCCTGGAGGTGGAGGATCTGGTGGTGGCCACCAGCACCGGGCGGGTGCTGCGGCTGGCGATCAACGACGCCAACCTGCCGGTGCTGGGCCGCACCGCCCAGGGCCCGATGCTGCTGCGCCTGCTGCCCGGCGAACGGGTGGTGGGGGCGGCGCGGGCCGCTGCAGGCGGCGATGTGCTGCTGGCCAGCCGCCACGGCCAGGTGAAACGGCTGCAGCTCGAGAGCCTGCGGCCCTGCCAGCGGGGCGCCATGGGTCAGATCGGCCTGCGCTTCCTGGAGCGCGACGACGCTCTGGTGGACCTGCAGTCGGGCGAGGCCGGCGTGATCGGCGTGACCCTGGAGGGCGGCGAGGGCCGCAGCCTGCGGCTGAAGGCCGACCAGCTGGCACCGGAAGACTGCGGCGGCTCGGGCACGTTGCTGGCGCTGAAGCCGGGCGATGCGGTGCAGCAGCTGGTCCCCTTGATCGGGGGGCCCTAGGCCGGCCGCCGGACGATCAGCCCGTGCTCGCTGGCCGTGGCGGCAGAGTTCGCCCAGAAGGCCATCGCTTCTCCAGCCGAGCGACCTGTTCGGCCATGGTCACAGCGAGGCCGTCGCTGCTGATGTCGGCCGCAATGCTTTGGAGGTAGGTGGTTGTGAGCGTCTCGCTATAACCGTCAGGGTCGCCGCAGGCCAGGTTGTACGCCTGGATCCGCTCCCGCATCTGCTGCAGGGCGCCATCCAGGCCGCGGTGGCGAACGTAGTGAACGCCGACAGCGAGATGGGCGCGGTGCGTCCAGTTGGCACGGAGAAGGGAAAGGGCTTCGAAATCGTGGACCAGCCATTCGATCTCGGCGTCGTCCTCGAGGGGGAGCTCCCGTTTCACGCCCCCAGTTCGATCCGCATCTCGACCATGGTGGGGCGCAGGCCGGCGCGCTCGAACAGTTGCCGGGCGGCGGCATTGTGCGTCGACGCGCTGAGCATCAGGCTGCTGGAGCCCAGGTCGAGCGCCGCCTCCTTGGCCGCCTCGAGGAGCCGGCGGCCGATCCCACCGCTCCTGGCCTGGGGATCGACGTAGAGGTCGTGAAGCCAGGCTCCGGCACGGCGCAGCTCCACCAGGCTCATCGGCTCCATCCGCACGAATGCATAACCCACGGGTTGGGAGCCGGCCTCGGCGATCAGCAGCACGACCTCAGGACGCTGGAGCTCCGCTTGGAAGAACGCCGCATAGGCGCCCTCGCCCCCCGGCGGCACGGCGAAGCGCTCCCCATCAAAGCCGACATGCAGCTGACCGAGGGCGAAGCCGAAGCGGGCCAGCACCATCAGGTCCGTGTCCTTCGCTCTGCGCACCGTCAGGGGTGGTTCGTTCACCCAACCTCGCCCCAACAGATGGAGATCCAGTCCAGGGATGATCGTATCCCTCAGAGTCCCCGGCAATCAGCGGGCAGGTACCGCAGGGCGATGCGGGCCTCCTTGCGCAGGCGCGTCTCCTTCAGGAAGCGGATCGACCGCCAGGGCTGTGGGTCCCGAGGGTGATGGCCCTTGGATTGCATTCCCATACGCCAAGGTCTGGCGAAATATATTCTCGGCCAATGAGTCCAGGCCATCGCTACACAGTAAACATGGCCTGTAGGAGATTCAGAGGCTGAATCCGTAGGGAGCTGTGGTGACACGCAATCGGTGGGCCAGCGCCTTGATGATCCCCTGCACGATCTCGGGGTGATCGGCCATCAGGCTCTGTAAGGTCGATTGCTCAATCTGATAGAGAGTCGTCGGATCGACCGCGCTCACCGAGGCTGAGCGGGGTTGCGGGTCGAGAGCGGCCAGCTCGCCCACGATCTCACCGTCCGAAAGTTCAACGATGGTCTGGTCGCCGATGTGTACCCGCACCAGGCCTGTAACAATCACGTACATCGAGGTGCCGCGATCGCCCTTGGCGAACAGCTGCTGGTTGGGGGCAAGCTGCACTTCTTCCACTGCCTCAGCCACAGCGGCCAGCCCGTTGTCGGGAGTGGAGGCGAAGATACTGGCTCGCCTGAGCCGCTGAATCTTGTCATGCGAGGCCGCGCTGGACATGGCACTTGGAGAAGGAGGGTCTGATAGCGGTTCAGACCGAGGACAATCACAGCAAATCTAGCGTCCCCACCAACCCTCGCAAGTTAAAACAGATTCACATCGATTTGTCGCTTTCGGCAGTCGCTACGAATGACCCAAGCAGATGCAAACAGTTGCTCAACGCTCTACATGTGGCAACCTCTGCGAGGGGGTAATGGTAACTCTCCAGAGCATCCGTCGTGGTCGCCTCCACGTGGATTCCAGCCAAAGAAAGTCTTGGTGAATATGTGCTCATTGCACCGTTGGCATGTGGTCATGCTAACCGGCAGCAATCACCTGCACGCAGGCATGTAAGCCAAGGCTATTCACTGGGTGCATACTCCTACAGAGGCGAGTCAGGTGCATTGCAAGGCTAGGGACGCTCTGGACAACGCCTGGGTCAGCGATGGGCTGCGAGTGCCATGTGTTGCGCGTGTCTCTGCGCGTCGACATCCAGCTTGGCGTCGATGGCGCGCAGCCCATCGACGTACGCGATCGGCAGACCGTGCTCAACAGCGCCGGCGACCACCAGAGCCCTGTACCAGGTGAATGGCGAGATTCTTTCATCGACCTTGGTCGCGACATAGGCCGTTGCCATGATGATTGCCGTCCTGCACTCGACCAGGATTTCCTTCTCTGCGTAACCGATACCAAGTCCTTCTGCACGGTCAAGATGCTGCTTCTCATGGGCCGGAATCTCGTAGAGAACGCCATGGACGGCTGACCCTGGCTCTGCAAGGACGATGTCGCACTTGCCTGATCCATCCTTCGCGACTTTGTGCCACCGGAGCGCGTGGCCACGCAACGTAGCAGTGCCAATCAGCTGAGCCCCAGGAACGCGCTGGCGCAACCGTGCGGAGAGCATGTTAGAGCCGTAGGCGAAGTTGAGGAGAACCACGGCAGTTGCTTGTGTGGAGGATAACGATCCAGATCAGAAGCGGGTAGAAGCCAATGCATTCACTAGGCAATCTAGGCCCCGGCCGCTGGATCTTGATGTTAAGCGTTGCTTTTACTCGCCGACTGGCGTACACAGTTCAATCAGACAACCATCCGGCGCTTGAACATACGAGACGATCTGCCCCCATGGTTTTGTGACTGGCGCGCTCAATTCAGTGGCGCCTTCCTTCAATGCATGAGCATGAGCAGAAGCGACGTCAAGAGTCACCAAACCGATTTCCATCCCCAGGGGTGCTGTTGATTCATTTGCACGAATATGGCCACCTGGGAAATTAACAATGCCAAGTTCGTGTGCAGCAAATAAAAGCGTTGTTTCTCCAGTCTCAAGTTCTCCATATGTTCCCGATTCATGGAGGAAGCGTTGCTTAAACCCAAATGCACGCTCGTAGAAACGCAGGGATGAAGCGACATCGGCGACGTACAGAATGGTGTATCCGAGCTTCATTGTCAAAATCAAAGTAAGGTGGATCTCAGATTACCCCGAAATGGCAGTTGGAGGTAAGAACCTCGGCTTGGAGATACGCCTAACGCTGCCCCTGAGTGGCAGGCAAAGAGTATCTGGTATCAGAAGTCAACTTGTGGTGGCCTGTCCACTCCAGGGGCTTGTTCGAAGGTGTCGCATCTCAACATGCAGCGTTTGCGGACCTATGCCTCATCTACAAAGCTCAAGTCACCTCCGCTTCACTTCTCACACTCGCGCTCAACTTCAGGCCCAGGGCCGCGACCACCCTCAGGATTGTGTCAAAGCTGGGACTGCGCTCTCCAGACAAGGCCTTGTAAAGACTCTCCCTCGAAAGTCCTGAGTCTCTGGCCACCTGGGTCATCCCCTGGGCCCTTGCAATGTCGCCCAGGGCCTTGGCAATGAACGCAGCATCTCCATCCGCCTCCTCGATGCAGGCTTCCAGGTAGGCCGCCATCTCATCTTGTGTTCGGAGATGCTCGGCAACGTCGTAGGGGGTGGTCGTGGCTTTCATCAGATCTCCTCCGTCAGGTTGCCTGCCAAAAGAAGGGCCTCATCAATGTCCTTGGCTTGTGAGCTCTTGTCTCCGCCGGCTAAAAGGATGATCAAATCGGTTCCTCTCTGCAGGTAGTAGACCCTGTATCCAGGGCCGTAGTTGATCCGCAACTCCGACACACCGGCCCCAACGGGCTTGACGTCGCCAGGATTGCCGCCGATGAGACGCTCGATCCTGGCCAGAACCATCGCCCGGGCTCTCAGATCACGCAGACCCGCAAGCCATCGGACGAACCGCTCTGTCTGGCGGACTTCAACCACCCACCGACTGTAGCCCTCTGGCTACGGCCGCGCAACGCTGCCTTGCTGGTTCCCAGCAAAAACGCCACATCCTTCGAACGCTGCCCCTGAGTGGCAGGCAAGGAGCCTGTGGCCGCGCCAGCAAGGATCTAGCGGTGGCCTGTCCACTCGAGGGGCATGTTCGAAGTGTCGCTTACCCACAGGCAATAAACGAAAACCACCACATGAACTACAATGTCTATTGGTGACACGTACCGCACAATGGCATTGCGTTTTTGCCATGACAGAGATATAATTGTGTATCCGCATCAGGAGTGAAGAGCGAAAATGATCCCCAATTCAGCAAGTCTGCACAACTTGGTGAATAGGACCATTACAGTTGTTCCCGTACATCGATCTCACCCTACTCCAAACGAACGGATTGGCCTACGTCACCTTGGCAGGTTGATGTCCCAGCGCCCCGTCATTATTGTTTCACCGGGGACGATCGAGACGCAAGCCTATAAACAGTTGTTACCAAATGCCTGCGATCTTAAAGTCTCACCTGAGTGGATGCAAAGCATAAGAGCCTACAACCGCATGCTGATATCACCATTGATCTATAACCATCATCTTCTCGATGGCTATAGCCACATGCTGCTTCATGAGCCTGACGCCGTCCTTCTGAAGGATGAACTTGATCAATGGACAGAAGAACCATACGACTTCATTGGATCCCCATGGACGCGACAGGACGCAGATGCTCTAGCCGGGGTTGCCCTTTGCCAAGGTGCAAACGGTGGGCTATCTCTCACCAACCTTGAGGCGATGCGACGGGTGACTTCATCTTGGCTTCGTTGGCACTCATGGCGACACGTTTTAGGAGATTTATCCTACGGGCTCGTTGAGCGCGATCGCCTGAAGGTAAGAAGGGGACTTATCGCAGCCTATCCTGGTGGCTTACTTCGAGGAGCTTATCGCCTCTACAATACAGGATGGGATATTTTTTTCACTCAACTTGTACCATCACTGTTGCCTGATTTCCGAGTGGCTCCTCCAAATGTCTGCGTAAGGTTTGGCTGGGAAACCGGCACGTACGCATGCAAGCTTTATAATGGCGGCTATCCACCGCTTGGCTTGCACGCCTGGATGAAATATGAACCCACTCAAATGCTTGAATTGATGCAATCCATGGGTGTTGACTGCCGCGGATATGAACCCGCACAATAACGTGACGTGTTGTCGCTGCAACTGCCAAACAGGAAGATTCTCAACTGCCATCTCACAGAGGTCACGGGCATCATGGAACCTCTTGCTATGTCCCCTACGCGACAACTAGGGTCAGCATGATTTACCAGCGGTAGAAACTGATTGCATCTGACGTTGGTCGACGATGTTTGTAGTAAATTTCAAGTGTCAGGAGCCCCAGCATAACGATCTCAATCACGGGCTCTCTCTCCTCAATCCTTCGAACTCTTTATTGGACGGTACCGTGAACCACGGGCCTTCCTCTGCTCCCTTTCCGTGAACCACAGCTGTTGCCAATCAGCCATGGGACGAGAATCCTCTCCTACACAGCGATCTTAGTTAGAAGGCCAAGTCTTTGGCCGTGGTTCACGGGTCCGATAAACACATGTAGCCATGGCTACATCATGTCTGCTGGACTGCATACACCAAGCGGCCCACGGTTCGGCACATGGGTGTAGATCATGGTGGTGTTCACGTCCTGATGTCCCAGGAGTTCCTGGATCGTTCGGATGTCCTGGCCCCGTTCCAGCAGGTGGGTCGCAAAGGAGTGCCGGAAGGTATGGCAACTGGCCGCCTTCGTGAGTCCCGCCTCGGCCACAGCCCGCTTCACGGCCTTCTGCACCACGCTCGGATCGAGGTGGTGGCGGCCCTGGGTTCCTGAGGCCCGGTCTCGCCAGCGGTTTTGTTGGGGAAACACCCACTGCCAGGCCCACTCCCGATCCGCCTTCGGGTATTTCCTCGCCAGGGCGTAGGGCATCACCACCCGGCCCCAGCCCGCCGCCAGATCAGCCTGATGCAGCTGGCGCACCTGAGGTGGATGGCTTTTATTGGACAGATTCGGTCCCTGACATCGTTAACTCCGGGCGGGAGGAACAGGGTTTGGTCTCAGTGTAGACCTCATGGGGAGTTTTGCCTCCCAGTGCGCTGTGCGGTCTT
>NZ_JAYGHY010000080.1:0-10092 GCF_034931305.1 Cyanobium gracile UHCC 0281
CCGGTGCTGCGGGGCGCCCTGGGCCGGGCCGCCGAAGCCGCCGGCGTTCGCCCTCACTGGATCCTGGCGCTGCGCGACACCCCCCTGGCCCGCGCCGTCAGCGACGACGACCGGCTCCCGGACTGGGCCGGCCGCGGCGTCGCCACCCCTGACCACGTGATCCGCACCAAGGCCCGGCCCCTGGTGCTGCCGCCGCTGCCGCCCGGTGGCGACGGCCCGGCCCTGGCCGCCTGGGGCCGCTCCCTCGAGCAGGCCCTGGAGGCCTACGGGGCCGACTACCGCGCCTACTTCCAGCGCCAGAACGCCGCGGCAGGAGGCGCCAAGAAAGCGCTCGATCCCCTGCCGCGGGTGGCGGCGATTCCTGGCCTGGGGCTGGTGGGGATCGGCAAGTCGGCCGCCGAGGCGGCCACCGTGGCCGACATCGCCGAGGCCTGGGCCCAGACCCTGCTGGCGGCCGAGGCCATCGGCCGCTTCGCGCCCGTCAACGAGGCCGACACCTTCGCCATGGAGTACTGGAGCCTGGAGCAGGCCAAGCTCGGCAAGGCGGCCGAGAAGCCCCTGGCCCGCCAGGTGGTGCTGGTCACCGGAGCGGCGGGTGCCATCGGGGCGGCGACCGCCCGGGCCTTCGCCGTCGCCGGGGCCGAGGTGGCGGTGCTCGATCTGGAGCAGGAGGCCGCCGAAGCGGTGGCCGCCGCCTGCGGCAAACGGGCCCTGGCCGTGGCCTGTGACGTCACCGACCCGGCGGCAGTGCAGGCCGCCATCGCGGCGGTGGCGGCCCACTTCGGCGGGCTCGACATCGTGGTGAGCAATGCCGGCGCCGCCTGGACCGGCCCGATGGCCACCCTGGCCGACGCCGACCTGAGGGCCAGCTTCGAGCTCAACTTCTTCGCCCACCAGAGCGTGGCCCAGGCGGCGCTGGCCGTGTTCCGCGCCCAGGGCCTGGGCGGCCAGCTGCTGTTCAACGTCAGCAAGCAGGCCCTCAACCCCGGCCCCAACTTCGGCGCCTACGGCATCAGCAAAGCGGCCCTGCTGGCCCTGGTGCGCCAGTACGCCCTCGAGGAAGGCGAGGCGGGCGTGCGGGTGAACGCCATCAACGCCGACCGCATCCGCTCCGGCCTGCTCGACGACACCATGATCAAGGAGCGCTCCGCCGCCCGCGGCCTCAGCGAGGAGCTCTACATGGCCGGCAACCTGCTGGGCGCCGAGGTGCGCGCCAGTGATGTGGCCGACGCCTTCGTGGCCCTGGCCCGCATGGAGCGCACCACCGGCGCTGTGCTCACCGTCGATGGCGGCAACGTGGCGGCGATGGTGCGCTAGGGGCGCCTTTCGGCGCGACGGACCGATGAGCGTCCTTAACGGCTGGTGGGTCCTTCCTACCCACCTGGGCTCATGGTCGCGCGGGAGTGGCCAGAACGGCTGGAAGCAGCGCCTTGGCCTGCAGGAACCGCCTGAGATCCACCAGCAGGTGAAGAGCCCCCAGCTTGCTGAAGTGATTGGAGTCCAGATAGAGCGATTGATCACCAAGAAAGATCTGACAAGTCTTGCCATCCCGGCATAACCAGGGCAGCGGATCATAGACGTAGACATTGTCTTGACGGCTGCTGACAGACTTCAGGACATCGGCAATTGCTCCTGTTCGCTCCAAGATGGCGCTTTTGTCCGTGCCGAATTGGTCACCCCGGCATTGTGTGCCTTCAAAGGGTGTAAACCACTGACGGTTGCATCGTGCAGAGACGGCTTCGCGCCGGGCGGCATAGTATTCATGGTCCGGTTTTGGACCGATGATCACGAGCTTGCCATTCACCGTCCTGAGGTTGGTGGCCAATTGGTCCAGGGCTTTTTCGTAATCGGCGAGATTCTTTTCCACGCTCCGGCGATCCCCTGAGGGGTGGGCCTGGAACTGATGGCGCATGTGGCCCTCGTATCCGAAGTGCCCCTGCAGGAAGGAATCGACGATCACAACGCCGCCGCCATGCTTGCGAATGTTATCGATCAGGAAAGCGGCAGTTTCCTGCGTCTGGCCGTAGCAGCCTTGATTCGCCTCGCCCTGGCCTGGGAAGACACAACCCAGCCGCGCCATGAAGAAGACACTGCGGCCTTCCTTGGCGAGGGCGTCGGCAATGGGAAAGGCGGCTTCGGCATGGCTGTCGCCGACCAAAGCGATCAGCGGACCGGCTTGGTCTGCGTTGGCCAGGCACAACCTCCTGGAGGTGTCGAGCAATGTCTGCTTGGAAAGGAGTTGGGTGGAGAATGTGCAATTGGCTTGGCGTTGTTTCTCGGCAGCCGTGAGTGGTGTCACCGCTGGCTTGAGATGGCGCGCGATGCGATCCTCCCCGGCATCCTTTGTGCCAGTGAACAGAAATCGACTCCATTGCCAGCGACTCAGCGGCATCAGCAGAAGCGCTGCCCCAAGGACAGCGCTGAGGCCATAGGGGACGGTGCGTTGTTCTGTCCTGGACCATGCCTTGCGCCGGAAGGGTGTCTCCACCCAGCGATAGGACGCCGCCGCCAGCAGCACCATGATCGCGGCCTGGAAAGGGAACGACCACCAGTGAATGCCGATCGTCTGGCGACTGATCACCAGCACGGCCCAGTGCCAGAGATAAAGAGAGTAGGAAATCAGGCCGATCCAGACCAGCGTTGGCTGGGAGAAGCCCCGTCTGGTGGGCGAGTCCGTACGCAACTGGATGATCCAGGCCGCCGTCAGCAGGACCATCAGGATCGTCGCCGCCCGTCCGTTGGCCAACGGCAAGAAGAGGGTCCCGATGAGAGCGGCGGTGAGCAGGATCGGCGCCATTCGAGGCGTCGGAAGCCCTTGTCCAGGCGGCGACTGACAGAGAAAGATCAGGCATCCGGCGCCGATCTCCCAGAATCTTGGAGGCATCAGGAAGTAAGCCGCAGCCTGCTGCCGGGTGTACAGCACGATGAAGGAAACCAGGGAAAGGGCACTGAGCACAGCCATCCCTACGATCAGATTCCTGCGGCCAGAGGGTGATTTCCCTGCCCAGCCAGTCAGCCAGCCGATCCCTGGGAAGATCAGATAAAACTGTTCTTCGACGCCAAGTGACCAGGTATGGGTAAAGGCATTGAGCTGGGTGGCTGCTCCAAAGTAGTCGGTGGCCTGAAGCCACAGATAGAGATTGGAAAGGCCGAACAATGAGGCGATGCCAGTGTTGAGAGACAGGGCCGGATAGGGGTCGAACAAGCAGACGAAAAGGCTGGTGACCAGAACGAAAACCACCAGAACAGGAATCAGTCGTTTGATGCGGCGGATGTAAAATCCCCCTACAAGGTCTGCCAGCCCCGTGCTGGTGCGGTTGCTTAACGAGGCGGTGATGACATAGCCGGAAATGACAAAGAAGATATCGACACCTAGATAGCCGCTTGGCAGCAGGCTGCCATTGAAGTGATTGATGATCACGGCGATGACGGCGAGGGCGCGCAGACCGTCGATCTCCGAGCGGTAGGACGGTGAACGCAACATCTTTGCTTTGGGCTGGTCAAGGTGGAGATCCGCAGCGAATCATCTCAGTGATTCAGGGATGGCTGCACCTCGAGGCTCAGGTCGCTCCCTTCTCCCGCGCCGCCAGCCACAGCCCTAGCCCGCCCCAGAGCACCACCAGGCCCAAGCAGAGGCCGGTCCAGGCCGGCAGGCCCCAGCCGTCCACCACCAGGGGCGCCACCACGGTGATCACGCCCCCCGCGAGCAGGGGCTGGAGCAGCAGCTGCTTGATCGAGAACGCCGTCACCGCCTGGCTGCGGTCGCCCGGGTCGGCCATGCGCAGCAGCAGCAAGCCGCTGGCCGCCACCCCCGTGGCCTGGCCGAATTCGATGATCGCCCGCTCAAACCAGTCGGGCGGCAGGATCCGCGGGGCCAGCAGCAGGATCACCCCCAGGTTCCACAGCAGGCCCGCCATGGCCAGCACCGTCAGGGGGATCCAGTCGTGGGCCAGCAGGCTCAGGTCCAGGCAGGCGGTGGCGGCGGTGATCAGCAGATCGGCCGAGATGGTGCCGGTCTGGCCCTGGATGGCGGTCGAGACCCACTGGGTCTGGCCGCTCTTCTCCAGGATCAGGCGCACCAGCAGCGACCCCACCAGGGCCAGGGGGAACACGGGCAGAGCGTCGATCACCAGGGCGAACACCCCGCCGCTGGCGTCGGCGACGAAGCGCAGCGCCGCCAGCGCCCCGCAGCCGAACAACACCGCCACCCCCGCCAGGGCCAGGTTCACGGCCCAGTCGGCGAGCCGCCGCCACAGCGCCGGCACCTCCACCGTGCCGGCCTCCAGGGGCAGATCCATCGGCACCTCCTGCAGCGGCGGCGTCTCCTCTTCCAGGAGCGCCACCGCTTCCTCGATCAGCAGGGCCTCGGGGAACTTCAGCCAGCCCCTGGCCCGCCCCAGCACCACCAGCAGGCCGCCCACCACCGTCGACACCAGCAGCCCCACGGTGGCCATCGCCAGCCCCAGGGCCTGGGCACCCTCCAGCCCCAGCCGCTCGTAGGTGGGCCCCATGGCCGCGGCCGAGCCGTGGCCGCCCTCGTAGGCCACCTCGATCAGGCAGGCCATCACCGGGCTCACCCCCAGCCAGGGCTGCAGCACCAGCAGCACCGCCAGTCCCCCCACCAGGAACTGGCCGAAGGCCAGGGTGAGCGCCAGCAGCACCTGGGCCGAGAGGGGGCGCCACAGGCCCCCCAGCTTCGGCAGCGGCTTGCCCAGCAGCAGGGTGGCGAACACCAGCGTCAGCAGGGGCAGGGGCAGCTGGTCCCAGAGGTCGATCACCCGCTGGGGCAGCAGGGGCACCAGCCCGGCCGGGGCCACCACCAACCCCAGGCTGCCCGCCAGCAGGGCCTCCGGCAGGCCCCAGCGCTTCATGCCCAGCAGTCCGCCGAGGCCGGTGCCGATCAGCAGCAGCACGGTGAGGGCGGCCAGGGCCAGGGCCAGCCACTCGACGCCTTCCACCACTCCCGGCACCAGCGCGGCGATCACAGGCGGAACTGGCGGCGGAAGAAGGCTTCGGTGGCTTCGAGCACCGTGGTGCGCACGCCGCTGTCGCGGAAGCCGTGGCCCTCTCCGGCGAACAGGTGCAGTTCCGTCTCCAGTCCGCCTCGGCGCAGGGCTTCCACCATCTGCTCACTCTGACGCGCCGGCACCACCCGGTCGTCCAGGCCATGGAAGAACACCACCGGCACCGTGATCTGCTGCGCATGCCGCAGCGGCGAACGGGCTTCGTAGACGGACTGGGCCTCCGGCCAGGGGCCGATCAGGGTTTCGGTGTAGCGGGCCTCGAAGCGGTGATCCACCCCGAGCAGGGCCTCCGGATCGGCCACGGGGTAGCGGCAGGCGCCGGCTTTGAACACGTCGGTGAAGCAGAGGGCCGCCAGCACGGTGAAGCCGCCGGCGCTGCCGCCTTCGAAGGCCACCCGGTCCGGGTCGGCCTTGCCCGCCACCACCAGGGCCCGGGCGGCGGCGGCGCAGTCGGCCACGTCCACCACGCCCCACTGGCCGTCGAGCCGCTGCCGGTAGGCGCGCCCGAAGCCGGTGGAGCCGCCGTAGTTCACATCCACCACGCCCCAGCCGCGGCTGGTCCAGAACTGGATGGCCAGGTTCAGCCCCGTGCCGGCCATGGCGGTGGGGCCGCTGTGCCCCTTCACCAGCAGGGGGGCCTCGGCGCGGCTGCCGCCCCGGGGCGGGTAGTACCAGGCATGGGTGGGCGCTCCGCCATGACCGTCGAACCAGAAGGGTTCCGGCCGGCTGATCGCCTCGGCCTCCAGGGGCAGCGGCGCGGCGGGTGTGTGCTGCCAGGTGCCGCTGGCCGTGTCCAGCTCCAGCAGCCCCTGGCCGATCCCCGGCGCCCCGGCCACCGCCACCAGCCGGCCCGCCTCCGCCGTCAGGGACGCCAGCTCACTGAAGGGCAGGGGGATCGGCTCAAAGCGGCCGCCGTCGACCCCCAGCCGGCCCAGCTCCCAGCAGCCCTGGCGGCAAACCGCCGCCAGCAGCCGGGTGCCGTCCCAGGCCAGGGTGCGCAGGCCGTACACCCACTGCGGACCGCCGAACTCCGCTTCCATCGGACACAGCGGCTGCCAGCGGGGCTGGGTGTCGGCCCCCAGGGCGGCCACATCCGCCAGCCGTTCCAGGCTCCACCAGCCGCTGCGGTCGTTGGCCACAACCAGCGAACCGTCGTCGAGCCAGAGGGGCTGGAACACCGAGATCCCCAGGGGATCCCCAGGCCCCGAGCCGGCGATGGGTCGGGCCTGGCGCAGCTGCCCGGCCGCGTCGATGGCGGCGAGCCAGAGCTGGCTGCGCTCCCAGGGCATGAACGGCTGCTGCCAGGTCACCCAGGCCAGGTGGCCGCCGCCTGGCGCCAGCACGGCGTAGCCGCAGAAGTCCGCCGGCTGGTGCAGTAGCTCCGGTTCGCCCCCCGCCAGGGGCACGGCCACCAGCCGGTCGAGGCCGTCCTGCTCCATCACGCCGATCCAGCGCTGGCGCGGCTGGTCGATCAGGCCATCGGCGAAGGCCCGTGGCCGCTCCGGGTCGGATGGGGCCGTGAGCCGCCGGGGCACTGAGGTCGCCGTGGGGTCGCCGCCGCCGGCCAGGCTGAGCTGCCAGAGGCAGCGGTCACCGTCGTCGACGAACACCAGTTGGTCGCCTGCCACCGCATAGGCGCCGCCGCCGTACTCATGCACACGGCTGCGCACGTTCCAGGACCCCGCTGTGAGCTCCACGGCCGCTGCGCCTGGGCGCCGCGCCATCAGGGTGGTGCGCCCCCGCTCGCTGGGGCGCTGCTCCAGCCAGAACAGGCGCCCCCCGTCCAGCCGCGGTTCGGCGACGCCGGGGGCCCGACCCACCGCCAGTGCGGCGGGCAGGGGGTCCGATTCCTGCCACGACGGCTCACCCACCCGAGTCCCCCGCAGGCTGCTTCTAGAATTGACCCATCGTTTCAGGTGACGTTTTGGCCCGCAGCTTCGCCCAGATGGCACGGTCCGCCGAGCAGGGTGGCAACTCCGTGTTGGTGCCGAAGGTGCCGGTGGAACGTCCCCCCCTCGAGATCCACACACTGGGCTCCAAGGAACTCCGGGCCCCGGCCCGGCGCATCAGCAAGGTGGATGCCTCCATCCGCGACCTGGCCCGCGACATGCTGCGCAGCATGTACACCGCCAAGGGGATTGGTCTGGCGGCCCCCCAGGTGGGTGTGCACCGCCAGTTGCTGGTGATCGATCTGGACCTGGAGGAGGCGGCCACCCCACCGTTGGTGCTGATCAACCCCGAGATCACCGCCGCCGGCGCCTCCTTCAACACCTATGAGGAGGGCTGTCTGAGCATCCCCGGCGTCTATCTGGATGTGGTGCGCCCGTCGGTGGTGGAAGTGACCTACCGCGACGAGACGGGCCGCCCCCGCCGCCTCAAGGCCGATGGCCTGCTGGCCCGCTGCATCCAGCATGAGATGGACCATCTCAACGGCGTGCTGTTCGTCGATCGGGTCACCGACGAGCTCAGCCTCAACGACGGCCTCCAGCAGCATGGCTTCCACCGTTCCGACGTCCAGTCGATCCGCTGATTCCCATGCCGATGAAACCCCTGGCCGGCGTCTTCCTGGGCCTGGCCTGCCTGCTTGGCATCGCTGCCACCGGATCGATCTTCGAGCTCTCCTACGGCGACCCTGACCTTGGCGTCCAGGCCACCCGCTGGATCCTGGCCGGCAGCCTGCCGGGCACCGTGCTGGCCCTGCTGGTGGCGATCCGCATCAACAAGCCCGCCTGAGCCCCCCAGTGCGCTGCGCCCCCGCTGCGATCCCTCGGCCGGCCCGACAACCGGCCGTCCGATTGGGCCTATGGGCTGGTTTCCGCTGGTTACCGTTCATACGATTCAGGCCGCTTCGATCAACGCCGTGACCCTTTCCGTGTTCCCCCGCGCAGGCCTGGCGGCCCTGACGCTGGTGGCGACCAGCCTGGCCATCACCTCCCCAGCCCCTGTCCGCGCCTCCGCCCTGTTCGCCGCCGCCGAGGTGGACCAGCAGAACTTCCTGATGGTGGCTGCCCCCATCGGCAGCAAGGGCGAAAAGTCCCAGCTCAACATCTACGAGCAGCTCAAGCCCGTGCGTCCCTGCTTCGAGGTGGGGGAGGGCACGCCGGCTCCGGTGAATCCCCTGCTGGCCACCTTCGATTTCACCGGCATCTGTAGCCGCTACATCGATGCCAACGGCTATTCGGTGAGGGTGGGGGGGCAGGATCTGGCCTCCTCCTACCGGCTGATGGTGACCCGCAGCGGCGGCGACATGCTGCTGCTGGCCTTCCCCACCAAGGCTGGAGCCGGCCCGGAGATGGTGGTGGCCCGCACCCGGGGCAGCGCCCCCGGCTTCCTGAAGCTGCAGCTGGAGCCTGGTTGGCGGCTGATGCGGCGCCAGTTCGGCGGCCGCAACCTCGGCCACCTCTACGTCTATGCCGACAGCTGGCCGGGGACCGCGGCGACTGCCGCCCAGCCCCAGCCCACCACGGTGGAGGCCGCCCAGCCCCCCACCGCAGCGGTCCCCGTCAAGGAGGCGGCGCCGTCGTCAGTCCAGCAGCCCCTGGCCCCGCCGGCGGTTCCCCCAGCTACCAAGCTCTGAGGCGGTGGGCCGTAACCCCACTTGCTAGGGTGCAACGCTGCGCACGTCTCAGCAGTACTTCATGACCCAGGTCACCGTCGGCGAAAACGAAGGCATCGAATCGGCCCTGCGCCGCTTCAAGCGCCAGGTGTCCAAGGCGGGCATCTTTGCCGATCTGAAGCGGCTGCGCCACCACGAAACCCCCACCGAGAAGTACAAGCGCAAGGCTCAGCAGCGCCGCCGTCGCCGCTGAGCCGCGTTCAGGCTGCGTCCCTTCAGGTGCTTCTACCTGTTGCCTGGCCCCCCATCCGTGGCCAGGCTGAAGGGGCCATCGCCCCAGGGTCCATGGTCCATCCGATTGCCTCCATGGCAGGCCAGCCAAGGTCTGCCTCCCTTCTTCAGCGGTTCAGCCATTGGTTGGCCGAGACCATCAACCACGCCTGGGGCAACCCGGGAGAAGAAGCCCAGCACCGTCCGCCGGCGATCGGTGTCCAGCCCTTCAGTGGCGAGGCAACCCGGCGCCGCCGCCGCTGATTCCAGTGTTGGCTCAGGCCACCTGGTCGAAGGAGCGGTAGCTGAGGGCTTCGGCGATGGCCGCCCCTGACACCCGCTCGGCACTGGCCAGATCGGCGATCGTGCGGGCCACCCGCAGCACCCGCTCCGCCCCCCTGGCAGACAGGCGCCGCTGGCTGATGGCCCGCTCCCACAGCGCCAGGGCGTCCGGCTCCGGGTTCACGATCGCGGCCAGGGCCGGACCCTCCAGCTGGCCGTTGGCCGCCCCTGCCGGATTGCGCTGGCCCATGTGCAGCCGGGCCACCGCCACCCGCTGGGCCACCACCGCGCTGGCTTCTCCGGCAGGGGGCCGCTGCGCTCCCTCCCGGTAGGCCCCGCCCAGATGGTGCGCCTCCGGGCGCCGCATCACCACTTGCAGGTCGATCCGGTCGAGCAGCGGACCTGAGAGCCGTCCCCAGTGGCGGCGCCGTTGGGCTTCGCCACAGCGGCAGCTCTGGCTGGGGTCGCCGTACCAGCCACAGGGGCAGGGGTTGGTGGCGGCCACCAGGAGCACCCGACAGGGGAAGCGGCAGCGCTGCTGGGCCCGGCTGATCCACAGCTCCCCCTCCTCCAGGGGCTGGCGCAGCTGGTCGAGCACCTCGCGGCGGAACTCCGCCAGCTCATCAAGAAACAGCACGCCGTGGTGGGCCAGGCTCAGCTCCCCCGGTCGGGGCAGGGCGCCGCCACCGACCAAGGCGGCGGCAGAACAGCCGTGGTGGGGGCTGCGGAAGGGGCGCTGACGCCGCAGGCCCGCCCCCTCCCCCAGCAGACCGGCCAGGGAATGGAGCTGGGTGACCTCCAGGGCCTCCTGCTGCCCCAGGGGCGGCAGCAGTGCCGGCAGCCGCCGGGCCAGCATCGTCTTGCCGCTGCCCGGGGCTCCCACCAGCAGCAGGTGATGACCGCCGGCCGCGGCGATCTCCAGGGCCCGCCGGCCATGGGCCTGGCCGCGCACCTCGGCCA
>NZ_JAYGHY010000081.1:0-9502 GCF_034931305.1 Cyanobium gracile UHCC 0281
ACCAAGGCCCCCCGGGCAGCCCGCGCTGCCGCACCGGCCCGCCAGCCGCGGCGGACTCCCGCCACCACCGCCCGCTCCAGCGCCTCCAGCCCCAGCCGCCGCGGCAGCGGTGGCGCCGGCACCCCCCCCACGACCCCCACCACTCCCCGTACCCCCTCCATGGCCTCCACCATCCACGGCATCGCCCTCGGTCTGATCGAAACCCGTGGCCTGGTGCCGGCGATCGAGGCAGCGGACGCCATGACCAAAGCCGCCGAAGTCACCCTGATCGCCCGCGAGTTCGTCGGCGGCGGCTACGTCACCGTGATGGTGCGTGGTGAAACCGGTGCCGTGAACGCGGCCGTCAGGGCGGGAGCCGACGCCTGCGAGCGGGTGGGCGACGGCCTGGTGGCCGCCCACATCATTGCCCGTCCCCACAGCGAAGTGGAGCCTGCCCTGGCGGCTTCCGGCGTCGGCCGCAGGGGCTGATCCCCATGGACGCCGCCCATCCGCGCGTCCTCGGCTACCTGGGCCGCGCGTTGAGCCTGGAACTGTCCGCTGTGCAGCAGTACATGACCCAGGCCTCCCTTGTGGAGCTCTGGGGCGAGCTCGAGGCCGCCGAACGCTTCCGCCAGGAAACGGTGGAGGAACTGCGGCATGCCGAACGGCTGGTGCAGCGCATGCTCCAGCTGGGGGTGGCACCGGCCGCGTCCCAGCTGCGGCCGGTGGGCCATGCCGCCGATCTGGTCGGTCTGCTGCGCCTCGATGCCGACCTCGAACAGGATCTGATCCAGCACTACGCCGAAGCCACACGCTTCTGTCTGCTGATCGGCGATCACAACAATGAGGCCTTCTTCCGAACCCTGAGGGACGAAGAACAGCAGCATGGGGAGGTGCTGGCGGCCTGGCTGGACAGCCTGGGCAACGCCCAGTCCAGGTCCCTGCAAAGGGCCACCTTCTGACGTCCCTTCCATTGCCGGACACCCTTCCCCTGTCGATCCAGCTCAGCTGGCTGATCCCCCTCTACGGATTCAGCGGCATGGTGCTGTCGCTGCCATGGGCGACGGGCTGGATCAAACGCAACGGTCCGCGTCCGGCCGCCTACCTCAACCTGCTGGTCACCCTGCTGGCGGTGCTGCACGGCAGCCTCGTGCTGCGCGCCGTGCTGGCCCTCGGCCCCCAGCATCTCGACATCGCCTGGTTCGCGGCCGCCGACCTGGACCTTCGCATCGGTTTCGATCTCTCCCTCACCAACCTGGCGGCCCTGGAGCTGGTGACGTTCATGAGCCTGGTGGGGCAGGTGTTCGCCCTCGGCTATCTCGACAAGGAATGGTCCCTGGCGCGCTTCTACGCCCTGGTGGGGTTCTTTGAAGGGGCGATGGCCGGGGTGGTGCTGAGCAGCAACCTGTTCATGAGTTATTTCCTGCTGGAGATGCTCACCTTGTCCACCTATCTGCTGGTGGGCTTCTGGTACGCCCAGCCCCTGGTGGTGACCGCCGCCCGCGATGCCTTCCTCACCAAGCGGGTGGGGGATGTGCTGCTGCTGATGGGTGTCGTCACCCTGTCGGCCTGGGCCGGATCGCTGGAGTTCAACGACCTCTACGCCTGGTCGGCCCACCAGACCCTGCCGGCCCTGGGGGCCACCCTTCTGGGCCTGGGGCTGATCGCCGGACCGATGGGCAAGTGTGCCCAGTTCCCGATGCACCTCTGGCTGGATGAGGCCATGGAGGGTCCCAACCCGGCTTCGATCCTGCGCAACTCCGTGGTGGTCACCTGTGGTGCCGTAGTGCTGCTGAAGGTGATGCCCCTGCTGTTGATCTCGCCGGTGGCGATCGATGTGCTGCTGGCGGTGGGCACCATCAGTGCGCTGGGCGGTGCCCTGGTGGCCATCTCCCAGGTCGACCTGAAGCGGGCCTGTTCTTACTCCACCACCTCCTATCTGGGACTGGTGTTCGTGGCCATCGCCCTGCAGCAGCCCTTCATCGCCCTGTTGCTGCTCTTCTCCCATGCCCTGGCCAAGGCCGTGCTGTTCATGAGCGTGGGCAGCGTCATCGCCACCACCAACTGCCAGGACCTCACCGAGCTGGGCGGCCTTGGCTCCCGGATGCCCGCCACCACCACCGGATTCCTGGTGGGGGCGGCCGGCCTCACCGGCCTGCTGCCCCTGGGCTGTTTCTGGAGCTTCGGCCTGATGGTGGAGGGGCTGAGCTCCAGGGCTCCGTTCTTCGCCGCCGTGGTGCTGCTCACCAACGGCCTGACGGCCCTCAACTTCACCAGGGTCTATCGCCAGGTGTTCCTGGGGTCCCCCCACCCCAAGACCCGCCGGGCGCCGGAGGTGAACTGGCTGATGGCCCTGCCGATGGTGACCGTCGCGGTGCTGGTGCTGGTGACCCCCCTGGTGATGATTCGCATCGACCGGGTCCCCGGCATCGGGGCCTTCTCGAGCGTCACGGCCCTGGCGCTGGTGGGCAGCGGCCTGGGCGGGCTGCTGGCCGGCAGCCTGGTCCCGCTGGACACCTTCTGGTCCCGCTCCGTGCGCCAGCCCCTGCGGGTCCTGCAGGACCTGCTCGCCTTCGACTTCTACACCGACCGCATCTACCGGGCCACGATCGTGGCCTTCGTGGCCGGCCTGGCCCGGATCACCAACGGCTTCGACCAGCTGGTGGTGAACGGGCTGGTCAACCGCATCGCCGACGTCTCAATGGCCTCGGCCGAAAGCCTGAAGCTGGGGGTGAGCGGCCGGCTGCAGACCTACGTCTTCACCGTGGTGGCGGCGATCGTGCTGTTGGTCAGCAGCCTCGCCTGGCTGGGGAGCTGAACCGGAACCATGCTGAGCGCCCTGCTGCTGATTCCCTTCGCCGGCGCCCTCGGCCTGCTGTGCTGGCCCGGCGAGCTGGCCACCGAGCGCATCCGCCGCGCGGCCCTCGGCCTGCTGGTCCTGCAGCTGCTCTGGAGCCTGCGGGTGCTGCTGGCCTTCGATGTCAGCGATCCGGGCCTGCAGTTGCAGGAGTCCTTCGCCTGGGTCGACAGCATCGGCCTCGATTACCGGCTGGGTGTCGATGGCCTGGCCATGCCGCTGGTGCTGGTCAACGCCGCCCTCACCCTGGTGTCGGCGATCTGCACCCGCGATCTCAGCCAGCGTCCCCGCCTCTACTTCGCCCTGCTGCTGGGGATCAGCGGCGCGGTGAACGGGGCCTTCCTGTCAGAAAATCTGCTGCTGTTCTTCCTCTTCTATGAGCTGGAGCTGATTCCCCTCTGGCTGCTGATCTCCATCTGGGGCGGCGCCAACCGGGGCTATGCCGCCACAAAGTTCCTCATCTTCACAGCCATCTCGGGCTTCCTGATCCTGGGAGCCTTTCTCGGCCTCTCGCTGTTCACCGGCCAGGCCGATTTCGCCATCCACCCGGTGACCACGGCCCAGCTGGGCATGGGCACCCAGCTGACGCTGCTGGGGGCCCTGCTGATCGGCTTCGCTATCAAGATCCCGCTGGTGCCCTTCCACACCTGGCTCCCCGATGCCCACACCGAGGCCTCCACGCCGGTGTCGGTGCTGCTGGCTGGTGTGCTGCTGAAACTGGGCACCTACGGCCTGCTGCGCTTCTGCCTGGGGATGTTCCCGGAGGCCTGGGCGTTGCTCGCTCCCTGGCTGGCGGGCTGGGCGGCGGTGTCGGTGCTGTACGGCTCGCTGGCGGCCATCGCCCAGCGGGACATGAAGCGGATGGTGGCCTACAGCTCCGTGGGCCATATGGGCTACATCCTGTTGGCGGCGGCCGCCGCCACCCCCGTCAGCCTGCTGGGGGCCGTCTTCCAGATGGTCAGCCACGGCCTGATCTCCGCCCTGCTGTTCCTGCTGGTCGGCGTGGTCTACCGCAAGACCCGCACGCGGGACCTGGAGGTTCTGCGCGGCCTGCTCAACCCCGAGCGGGGCCTGCCCTTCACCGGAACGCTGATGATCCTGGGGGTGATGGCCAGCGCCGGCATGCCCGGCATGGCGGGCTTCATCTCCGAATTCCTGGTGTTCCGCGGCAGCCTCGCCGCCTTCCCGGTGGCCACCCTGCTGTGCATGGTGGGCTCCGGGCTCACGGCGGTGTACTTCCTGCTGCTGGTGAACCGGGCCTTCTTCGGCCGGCTGGCGGTGACCCCAGCCAGCGGCGATCCGGTGGCCGACTCCCGCCTCGACGTGCGCCTGCCGGCGGTGGCCCTGCGCGAAACCCTGCCTGCCCTGGCCCTGGCCAGCGGTGTGGTCGGCCTGGGGGTGCTGCCCTGGGGGCTGGGCAAGCTGAGCGAACAGGCCACCACCGCCATGGCCCAGTTGCCGGCTCTGGTGGCGGCGATCCAGGGCGGAGGGCTGCTGTCATGAGACCGATCCCCCGTTCCCCCAAGCCGCCCCTCACGTTCAGCGGCGGGTTTCCCTCCAGCGACGACCTGGTGGAAACCCTGCTGGCCGGACGCACCCTGCTGGCCGAGTCCCCCGATCACCTGAGTCAGGTGGTGGACGTGCTGGAGAGCTACGGGGAGGTGCTGGATGCCTACAGCATCAATCTGATTTACCAGGCCGAGAAGCAGTTCCTCAATCCCTTCCCGGTGTTCCGCTTCCTCGACGGTGACCACAGCCCGGCGAAGATCTGGCGCCATCTGCTGCACGACCGGATCAATTTCGAATATGCGGAGTACTGCCAGAAGGCGATGCTCTGGCACGGCACCGGTGGCCTCGATGCCTACCTCGACAGCGAGGCCTTTGCGGCCAACTGCGCCGCCATCGTCGCCCACAAGACCCGCCGCGACCCCCTGCTGGCGGCCCTCAACCCCCTGTTCCCCCAGTTCCTGAGCGAACTGATCCGCTCGGCGGCCACCACCCATGCCCTGGGCCAGTTCTGGCGGGTGATGAGTGATCTGTTCCTCGATCTGGCCCGGGCCGAGCGGGACGGGCGGGTGGACTCGATCGCCGCAGTGGTCACGTTCATCAAGGAGGGCCTGGTGGCGGCAGCCGGGGCACCGATCACCTACGCCGTGGAGATCGCCGGCACCAGCTTCTGGGTGCTCCCCCCCGAGGCGGGCCTCACCTTCCTGGTGGATGTGGCCGTGCCCTACGTCGAAGCGGTGTTCCTCCGCGGCACCCCGTTCCTGGGCACCGTGTCCTTCAACGCCCAGGCCCAGCAGATCTCCCCCGACCAGGCCCAGTTCATGTATGGCGCCCTCTACGCCGACCCGCTGCCCACCATGGGCTCGGGCATCCCGCCCAGCCTGCTGATGCAGGACATGTACCGCCACCTGCCCGACCGCCTGCACCGGACCTACCTGGCCGGCATCCGCGGGGCCGGGGACGTGCGGGTGAAGATCTGCATGACGTTCCAGAAGGCGATGTTCTGCGTCACCAACGCCGCCATCGCCGGCACCTTCCCCCATCCGCTCGACAGCGATGTCCCGGCGCAGCAGGCGGCCAACCGGGCCTACGCCGCCGCCTGGGCCGCCCGCCTCTGCGTGGCCCGCACCGACTGTCTCGACGATCCCGGCTGATCTAGGGTCGGGTTCATGGATCAGCCCTGGACCCGGCGGCCCCGACCCGATCGGCTTGAGCGCCGCATCGAGTTCGACGACTACGAACGCACCCGCACCTTTCTGGAGCGCCTGAACGGCCTCTCGGAGCAGGAGGGCCGCTTCCCCGACATCAGCTTCGGGCGCACCTATGTGAACCTGACGCTGCGCGCCGAAGCCGACGAGGACCCCATCGGCGAACCGGAGGAAATCTTCGCCAAGGCCATCGATGGGCTCCTCTAGTGACGACGCTGCCGACGCCGCTGGGGCGGCCGACTCCCAGGAAGCGACGCTGGTGGACCTGCGGGCGGCCTATGACGCCGCCGGCATCAAGGAGGGTCTCGACCAGCTCGACCGGGAACTGATCGGCCTGCGCCCGGTGAAGGCCCGGATCCGGGAGATCGCCGCCCTGCTGGTGATCAACCGGGCCCGCACCCAGGTGGGTCTCGACACGGCGCCACCCAGCCTGCACATGTCGTTCACCGGCCGGCCCGGCACCGGCAAGACGACCGTGGCGGAACGCATGTCGAAGATCCTGCACGGCCTCGGCTACGTGCGCAAGGGGCACGTGGTGACGGCCACCCGCGACGATCTGGTGGGTCAGTACATCGGCCACACCGCCCCAAAAACCAGAGAGATGCTCAAAAAGGCGATGGGAGGCGTGCTGTTCATCGACGAGGCCTATTACCTCTACAGGCCTGAGAACGAGCGGGACTACGGCGCCGAGGCGATTGAGATTCTGTTGCAGGTGATGGAGAACAACCGCAACGATCTGGTGGTGATTTTCGCCGGCTACAAGGAGCGGATGGACATCTTCTACCAGAGCAACCCGGGCCTTTCCTCGCGGGTGGCCAACCACATCGACTTTCCCGACTACTCCGCCAGCGAACTCCTGGCGATCGCCCAGCTGATCCTGGCGGCGGAGAACTACCGGTTCAGCCCGGAGGCGGGCGCGGCCTTCGCCGAGTACATCCAACGCCGCATGCAGCTGCCCTTCTTCGCCAATGCCCGCTCGATCCGCAACGCCATCGACCGGGCCCGCATGCGCCAGGCCAACCGGCTGTTCAGCGGCATGGGCCGGGCCCTCACCAAGACCGACCTGATGACGATCGAAGCCGACGACATCATCGCCAGCCGGGTGTTCCACGGCGAGGTGGAAGGGCTGGATCCAGCCCAGCCCCTCACCGGCGCCGGCTGACGTTCAGCGTCGCTGGCGGCAGGCGATCTGGAGCAGATCCCGCACCTGCTGCACGCGACGGGCCAGGGCGGGATCGCTGCTGAGCTTCTTCTCCACCTGCTCCACCGCATACATCACGGTGGAATGATCCTTGCCGCCAAAGGCTTCGCCGATGCGCGGCAGCGACAGGTTGGTGTTCTGCCGCATCAAGTACATCCCCACCTGGCGAGACTGACTGACGGCCCGTTTGCGGCTGGGGCTGAGCATCTCATCGATGCGCACTTCGAACACTTCGGACACCTTCTCCAGCACCTGCTGGGGAGTGACCGCCACCTCATTGCCGATCGGATCGAGCATCGGCGCCAGCGATTCCACCGTCATCGGCAGACCGGTGATCGAGGCGAAGGCCACCGCCCGGGTGAGGGCCCCCTCCAGTTCACGGATGTTGGAGGTGAAACGCCCGGCGATGTACTGGATCAGTTCCCGGGGCAGGGACACCTGTTCCGCCTCGGCCTTCTTGTGCAGGATCGCCATCCGGGTCTCCAGGTCGGGGATCTGGATGTCGGCGATCAGGCCCATCGAGAAGCGGGAAATCAGCCGCTCCTGAAGCTTGGGAATCTGGCTGGGGGGGCGATCACTGGCGATCACGATCTGGCGGCCGGCCTCATGCAGGGCGTTGAAGGTGTGGAAGAACTCCTCCTGGGTGTATTCCTTGCCCTCGATGAACTGGATGTCGTCGACCAGGATCAGATCGGCCGCCCGGTAGCGATCGCGGAAGGCCTGCATGCCGTCCTTGCGAATCGCCTGGATCAGGTCATTGGTGAAGGTCTCGGTGGAGACATAGAACACGCGGGCGTCCGGATCGATCTCCAGCCGGTAGTGGCCGATGGCCTGCATCAGGTGGGTCTTGCCCAGGCCCACACCACCGCAGATGAACAACGGATTGAACTCCCGGCCAGGGGCCTCGGCCACCGCCAGGGAGGCGGCATGGGCCATGCGGCTGTTGGCCCCCACCACGAAGCGGTTGAACACGTAGCGGGTGTTCAGGCCCGCCCCGAGGCGCAGGGGAGCCGGCACCGTCCGGGTGCCACCCCCCGCACCACCGGCCGGGCCTGCCGCCACGCGCAGGGGGGCCTCCACCAGAGGCTGCGGCAGCGTGTCGCCGTTCTCAGCGAGGACGTCCGGCAACGCGCCCAGGGGGTCGGCATCCAGGGCCACCTCCACTTCGACCCGCACCTGCCGTCCGGCGTGCTCGCTGGCCACCGCGGCGATCATCACCAGGTAGTTCTTGCGCAGCCAGCCGCAGGCGAAGCTGTTGGGGGCTTCGAGGCGCAAGAGGCCGTCGGCGAAATCCCGGCAACGGGCCTGACGGATCCAGGTCTCGTAGGTCGGTTTGCTGAGCCTGCCCTGAAGATCCTGGCTCACCCTGTGCCACAGCTGATCACCCTGCTGCACCAGGAGCCCACGACGCGATGGCCGAATATAGGCATCCCGGGCCCGGAGGTTCGTCTTTAATGAATCCTTCAGCGACGCCCGTCCGCCCCCGATGGTTCAGCCCCGTTTCCTGTCACGCCTCAGCCTCCTGGCGGCCACGGCAGGCCTGCTGACCTCCTGCACCGGCACCCGCCTGGCCCTCCCGGGCCTGCCGGGCCTGCCCAAGCCCGAGCAGCCCCGCATCAGCGATGCGGCACCGGCGCCGACGCTGCAGCCCAGCAGTTCCGTGATCGTCGATGCGGTCGAGAAAGCTGGACCGGCCGTGGTGCGCATCGACACGGTCAAGCGGACCGTGAACCCCCTGGGGGGGATCTTCGGCCGGGGTCCAGCCATCCAGCAGCAGCAGGGCCAGGGCTCGGGCTTCATCACCCGCTCTGACGGCGTGCTGCTCACCAACGCCCACGTGGTCGAGGGGGCCAGCGAGGTGAGCGTGACCCTGCCCGACGGCCGCAGCTTCACCGGCAAGGTGCTGGGGGCCGATCCCCTGACCGACGTGGCGGTGGTCAAGGTGGTGGCCTCCAAGCTGCCGGTCGCCACCCTGGGCGATTCCAACAAGGTGCGGCCGGGGGAATGGGCGATCGCCATCGGCAACCCCCTCGGCCTCGACAACACGGTGACGGCCGGGATCATCAGCGCCATCCAGCGCACCAACGCCGTGGGTGAGGGCCAGCGCGTGCCTTACATCCAGACGGACGCGGCCGTGAACCCCGGCAACAGCGGCGGGCCGCTGATCAACGACCGCGGCCAGGTGATCGGCATCAACACCGCCATTCGCCAGGCCCCTGGCGCCGGCCTGAGCTTCGCGATCCCGATCAACACCGCCCGGCAGATCGCCGCCCAGATCCTCGAGCGCGGCTATGCCAGCCACCCCTACATCGGCGTGCGCCTCCAGGCGCTCACCCCCCAGCTGGCCAAGGAGATCAACGCCACCACCAGCGAGTGCCGCCTGCCGGAGGTGAACGGCGTGGTGGTGGTCGAGGTGATGGCCAACAGCCCGGCAGCCCGGGGCGGGCTCAAGCCCTGCGACCTGATCGAGAAGGTGGGCGACAAGGCGGTCCGCAACGCCTCGGAGGTGCAGCTGGGCGTCGACCGGGGCAAGGTGGGCGATCCGCTGACGATCACGGTGCTGCGCAACGGCTCCAGGCAGAACCTCACCGTCCGCCCCGCCGAGCTGCCGCGCGAGGGTTGAGGCCGCCGCGGGGTCGGGGGACTGGACCACCCCAGCTGGTGATGCTGGCCCGCTGGCCGGCGCCGGGCCGCTGCAAAAGCCGCCTCGTGCCCGGGGTGGGCAGGGCCAGGGCCGCCACCATCCAGGCC
>NZ_JAYGHY010000082.1:0-9420 GCF_034931305.1 Cyanobium gracile UHCC 0281
CCACTTCCGTGGCGGCCACGGCCTCGGCCGGTGTGGCGGCCACCGTCGCGCCCAGGGCCTGCAGCGGCGCGCAGCGATCCGCGTGGCGGTTCCACACCGTGAGCCGGTACCCGCTGCCCAGCAGCCGCTCGCCGATCGCTGCCCCCAGCAGGCCGGTGCCCAGCAGGCTGATCTCCATCGGCGCGGCCCTGCGGCGCTCGCCAACCTACCGGGGCTCTGACCCCTCCCCGCCCACCTCCGCTACCGCCACGAAGCCATCGCAGCGCAGGGCGTGGGAAGTCCCCCTAAGGCCTTGGCCGTCAGAGGGCTTCAGCAGGCCGCACCATGGGGCGAGTCGTCCCGACCTGTGCGGCTCACCCCGCGACCAGCTGGCCACCCTCGAGGGTGACGATCCGATCGGCGATGTCGAGGATCTTGTTGTCGTGGGTGACCATCACGATCGCGGCGCCGTTGTCGTCCGCCAGCTGGCGGAACAGGTCGACCACGTCGCGGCCGGTGGTCTTGTCCAGGGCGGCGGTGGGTTCATCGGCCAGCAGCAATCGGGGGCTGGGGGCCAGGGCCCGGGCGATCGCCACCCGCTGCTTCTGGCCGCCGGACAGCTTCTCTGGGTAGTAGTGCTGCCGCTCCGCCAGCCCCACCTGGCCGAGCATGCTGGCGGCGCAGTCATCCATCGCTGCCCTGCCCCGACCCAGCCAGGTGGGCGAAACCTCCAGGCCGAAGCGCACGTTCTCCTGGGCCGTCAGGTAAGGCAGCAGATTGTGGGCCTGGAAGATGAAGCCCGCCTGGCGCCGCAGCCGGGTGAGGGCGTCGTTGTCGGCATGGAGCAGCTCCTCCCCCAGCACCTTGAGGCTGCCGCTCTGGGCGGCCCGCAGGCCGCCGAGCATGGTCAGCAGGGTGGTCTTTCCGGAGCCGGAGGGCCCCGTAAGGATGAGGATCTCGCCGGCGTGCACCGTCAGGTTGATGTCGATGAGCACCTGCTTGGCGGTCTCCCCCTCGCCGAACCAGTGGTCGAGATGCTGGAGCTCGATGGGCCGCTCGCGCCCGGCTGCAGCGTCCAGCAGCGTCATCAGAAGATGTCGGCGGGATCGAGCCGCCGCAGCTTGCCGGTGGCCAGCCAGCCCGAACCGGCCGCGATCACCAGGGTCAGGCTGAACACCGCCAGAGCCCGCTGGAGGGTCATCGCGATCAGCAGCGAGGTGGAGCGGGCCAGCAGCGCATACAGGCCCATGGACAGCAGCAGGCTGGGCAGGAAGGCCAGGGCGGCCAGCAGCAGCGATTCCTGCACGATGATGCCAACGACGAAGCCATTGCTGTAGCCCATTGCCTTCATCGTGGCGTACTCCGGCAGATGGTCACTGACGTCGGAATAGAGGATCTGATACACGATGATCGCGCCGACCACCAGGCCCACCAGCACCCCAAGGTTGAAGATCAGCCCGAAGGAGGTGTTGTTGCGCCAGTGGTTCACCTCCACGTCCTCCAGCTCCTTGAGGGTGAGCACCTTCACCGACGGATCGAGAAAGCTGTTCAAGGTGGCTTGCACCTGCAGCGGGCTGACGCCCGCTTCCAGCTGGATCACACCGAGCTGGATGTCGTCACTGGTCTGATCGGGGAACCAGGTCTTGAAATTGCTGGCGGAGGTGAGCAGGTTGATGTCGGCGGCAAAGGTGAGCCCCATCGTGAACAACCCATTCACCACGGCCCGCTTGCCGCGCAGCTCGGTGTCGTAGTAACCGTCCCGGGCCACCACCTGGCCCACGGGACCCGCCGCCTTCTTGGAGAGGGTGTCGAAAAAGAGGCCATCGGGCCGTAGCAGTTGGCCCGGATCGGCCGTCACCTCGGGGATGCGCAGGGCCGGATTCTCCGGCGATAGCCCGAAGATCAGCGCCTGCTTTTTCTCGCGGCTGTCGCGGTTGAGCCAGTCGGTCTTGCCGATGTAGAGGGGCGTCACCGCCTTCACTCCCTGCACCCCCAGGGCCTGGATCAGGCGGCTGCGGGGCAGGTTGAGCGGTTCGCCCAGGTTGGTGTAGCGCCGGCTCACCATCACCAGCTCGCCGTTGAGCCTCTCCAGGGGGCGCTTCTGGCTGGCATAGAGCCCGCTGGCCAGCCCCAGCTGGAAGAACACCAGCACGTTGGCGAAACTCACCCCGGCGATGGCGGCGAGCAGCCGCATCGGTCGATGGCTGGTCTGCCGCCAGGCCAGGGGCGTGCGGCGCAGGGCGGTCAGCGGGTTCATGGCTTCTGGCGACCCAGGACCCGCTCCCGGGCGGCCTCCTGGCTGGCCTTCTGGGCGGCGTTCAGTGGGGCGAACAGCACGTTCACCTGCAGGTAGTTGAGGTGGCTGGCCACCGCCGACTCCTCCGGGGTCAGGCCGATCTTCACCTCCAGCACCCGCCGGTCCAGATTCTCGCCGGCCTGGCCGCTGAACACGGTCTGGCGGCTGACTTCGCGGGCGATCTCCACCACCGTCCCCTGCACGCTGCGCCCCTTGAAGCCGTCGGCGCTGAGGCTGACCGTCTGGCCCAGGGCAATCAGTGGGCGATCGCTCTGATACACCTCGGCGATCACGCCCATGCGGCTGCTGTCGCCCATCTCCAGCAGGCCGTCTTCACCGACCTTGTCGCCCGGGTGGGCATGCACCTTGAACACGGTGCCGGAGAAGGGGGCCAGCACCGTGGCCTTGGCCCGCTCGACCTTGTCCTTCTCCAGCGACGCCCGGCTCTCCCGCAGCTCCGCGGCCAGGGTGCCTTTGGTGGTGATCGCCTCGGCCAGCTGGGCCTTGGCACTGTTTTCGTCGGCCTGCAGTTTCTCCACCCGGTTGGCCGTGGTGGCCCCGTCGGTGAACAGCTGCTCGGCCCGCCGTGCCTCGGCGCTGGCCTGGCCCAGGTCGGCCTTGTAACGGGCGATGACGCTGTCCTGGGCAGCCAGCTTGCTCTGGGCCACCCGTATCGCCGCCTCGGATTTCTGCACGCTGCTCGCGAGCGTGTCGATGCTTTCGAGCACCGCCAGGGGCTGACCCTTGCGCACCTCCTGGCCCTCCTTCACCAGGATGTCGCGCACCCGGTCGTTGGTCAGGGAACTGGGCACCGACACCTTGCTGATGCCGCCCAGGGGCTCGATCCGGCCCAGGGCGGACACCTGCCGCGGCAGCAGCGGCACGGCCCGCTGGGCCTCAGCCTGTTTCCGTTCGCGCTTCTGCCACAGGCGACTGCCCAGCCCGGCCAGCACCACCAGGGCCAGCAGGGCTGCGATCAGCGCCCAGGGTCCGCCGCCGCCCCGGCGACTGGTGGGCTTGGGCATGGTCATGGCGCGATGGCTCCTCGCCTCAGCTGGTTATAGGGCGCTGCCGTGGTCCCGCCCATCGCTATAGCTCGGCGATGGATGGATCCACCCTGCTGGATCAGCTGTGGCCAGCGCTGCGGTCGCCGCTCAGGGGCCTGGGGGTGATCGTGGTGTTTCTGCTGGGGCGGCACTGGCTGCGGGATGGGGCGCGCAGGCGGCTGGCAGGATCCCCGAAGCTCCTGTCGATCGAGCAGGCGGTGAGCCGCGAGGGCCTCAGGTGGTGGTGCTGACGCGCCTGTCGCCGGCCTTCCCCTTCAGCTTGCTGAACCTGAGCGATGGCCTCAGTGAGGTGAGCCTGCGCGACGACTCCATCGGGCTGGTGGCGATCCTGCCGGGCACGGTGCTGTTCTGCGGCCTCGGAGCCTTTGCAGATGATGGGGCCCGCTAAAGCTGGAAACCAACGGCGCCACGATGCTGGCGCTCACCGCGAAGGCCATTGGATGCGGAAGCAACACGCGGCATCAGAACTTCGGCCAGGAATCGGTCTGCAGACTCCTTGGAATCCCAGATCGTGACAATCAGAACGCCGTCATCAGATTGACCGGCAAAATGATGCAGTTGCCCTTCAGGTAAGCCCTCACTGGGATGAACTGCGGCGATCTCATCTCTGTACTCTTGCTCTGTGGCTCCAGGGAAGAAATCAGACAGAATATAGGTCACAAGCACTCCGATTCACACTTAATAGTGTCTTACCTTCGGTTCGATCTGTCAAGCCACGTGGCTTTGGTCGGGCTACGTTTTGTATCGGTTGGAGGATGTCCGGTTGGCAGCTTTGCCCAGGTTGAAGGAATGGCGAGAGTACCCCGCATCCCATCAACCTGTGCTGAGTCCTGGGGCGGCTTCGGGCGCTGCCCTGGCCATCTCCGACCTCCATTCCGGCTCCAACCAGTGCGAGACCCGGGAACTCAGTGCCTTCCTCAAGGCTCATCCGCCCTCAGTGGCTCTTCCAGGTGGGGGATGGCTTCGATCCGCGGGCGATCCGCTGCAACGCAGGCGTGAGCAAGCGCTTCTGGCGCGAGGCCAGCTCGGCATCCTTCGCTCGGCCGCGTTCGGACTTGATCAGCCGGAACACGACCTGATCGATCGGAGGCCGGACCATGGAGAGCACCAACTGTTCCTTGAACCCTGGACGTGTCTTTGCCTGAGGCGACAGGGAAGGGTTGCCTGCAGGCCCATGGGATGTGGTCTGGACTTCAAGCCCATGGACGTAACCCTGGACTAGCGAAGTGTTAACGACAGCGCAGCCGCTGTCGACGGAGGGTGATGGCTTTCACCCTACCCAACTCTTCGTGCCGGCCACCAAAGTGATCAAGTCCATCTTCTCCTTCCTGGAAGATGTCGTCCCGTCCCCCCGCTCCTTTGCCTCGGGTTCGTTTGGATTCGAAGATCGCTTCGGCCGCGACGGTGGCCGTAGCCGGGATGACGACCGTAGCGGGCGCGGCAAGCCCCCGGCACCGGCCCATCCCCTGCTGGCCAGCATCGACCTTTCGCCCACGCCTCCCGCCCCCGGCACCGCCCCAAACGAGCAGTTCCAGACGGAGATCTCCGCCTACGTGAACGTGGTCGGCAAGTCGTACATCCTCTTCTCCGGCGGTGGCAGCACCCTGCAGGTGACCGATGCCAGCAACCCCTCGGCACCGGGTGCACCGCAGCGGGTGCCGAGGGGCCTATGTCAGCCAGTCGGTGGCCACCCACGGCGACCTGGTGGTGGTGGCCCTCTCCCCCAGCGACTACGGCACCACGGCGGGCAAGGGGCTGGTGCGCTTCTACCGGATCGCCAGATCCGGTGCCCTCACCCTGTTGAAGGACGTGGAGGTGGGCTACCTCCCCGATGGCATCGCCTTCACGGACGACGGCAAGAAGCTGGTGATCGCCCCGGCAGCATCGGCATCATTGACATCAAGGGCAAGCAAGGCAGGGAGACCTTCACCTATACGGATCTGGGCTTTGCCGGGCTGACCCTGCCCACCGGGATCCGCATCTCCGGGCCAGCCGGAACCACCCAGGCCACCGACATCGAGCCCGAGTACGTCTCGATCCTCGGAAACTATGCCTACGTGACCCTGCAGGAGAACAACGGCGTCGCCAAGGTCAACCTCAAGACCCACACGATCGAGACGATCTTCGCCCTCGGCAGCGTCGACTTCAGCACCCAGTTCGTTGACATCAGCGACCGGGACGGCGCCGGCAGCACGCCCCTGATCAAGCCCGTCCTCGGCAACAACGTGGCGGGTCTGCGGATGCCGGATGGGGTGGCCGCCTTCAGCACCAAAGGCAAGGACTATTTCATCACCGCCAACGAGGGCGACGGCCGCGAGTACGGCACCGCCGGAACCCCGGGCTTCTACCTCGATGAAACCCGGCGCCTGGGTCGCCTCAAGACCCTCAGCGAAGACACCACCGCCCCCTTCACCGCCTTCGGCAGCCGCAGCGTCAGCATCTTCGAGGCCAACACCGGTGCCCTCGTCTGGGACAGCGGCAACACCCTGCAGACCATCGCCATCGCCGCCGGCGTCTACGACGACACCCGCAGCGACGACAAGGGCGTCGAGCCCGAAGGGGTGGTGGTCAAGACGCTGAACGGCCGCACCTACGCGATCGTCAGTGCCGAACGGGGAACCAGCAGCCTGCTGGCCGTGTTCGACATCACCCAGCCCGCCCAGGCCAGCTTCGTCACCAGCACCGTGCTGGCCGGCAACGTATCCCCCGAGGGCCTGCTGCTGATCGACGCCAAGGACAGTCCCACAAAGCGAGATCTTCTGGTGGTGTCCAACGAGGTGTCGAACACCCTGAATTTCATCGATCTGGCGGCCATGATCGCCGCGCCTCCGGTGGCCGGTGCCGGCACCTTCACGTCCACCATGCTCAAGGACGTGGCCGGCGGCCCCGAGCTCAAGATCACCAGCCTGATCACCAACGGCACCGCGCCGGGCAGCGGCGTCTACGTGCCGCCGGGCATCTTCGATGGACAGGGTGCCGACGCCAATGGCGATGGCACCTACACCTTGCTGGTGAACCATGAGGTCGGTGCCAGCGTGGGCTACGCCTACACCGCCGAGGGCCTCAACGCCTCGGTCACCGGTTCCCGCATCAGCCGCTTCATCGTCGATATCGATGCCGACGACAAGGCCTCCAACGGCTTCCAGTCGCGCATCGTCAGTGGCGGCCTGGCCTACGACAAGGTGATCGGCGACGACATCAACGGCTTTGATCGCTTCTGCTCCGCCAACCTGGTGGAGGCCAACAGCTTCGGCGCCGGCCGTGGTTTCGCCGATCGCATCTTCCTCACCGGTGAGGAGGTGTTCGGCGGTGGCGGCGGTTCCTTCTAGGCCCTCGATACGGCCAGCAGCGATCTCCATCAGGTGAAGGCCTTCGGCAAGGGCACCTGGGAATCGGCCACCGCGATCGACACCGGCAGCGCCAACGCCGTCGCCGTGCTGCTCCTCGATGACGCCAAGGCTCCCCTGCGGCTCTGGGTCGGCGAGAAGACCGCCGGCGGCTTCCTGGAGCGCAACGGCCTGGCGGAGGCCAACGGCGCGCTGCCGGCGCCCTGCAGCTCAGCCGCATCGAGGATGGCGAGGTCAACCCCCTCAACGGCCAGCAGGCGGCCTTCGTCTCCACGGGCACGAAGGATTTCACCAGTGGCGACCTGTATGGCAACGTCTACACCCTGAGCTTCACCGAGGCCTTCGGCGACGATGGCCGCCTGGCCAGCACCGGTACCAGCAGCCTGCGGGTGATCTACGACGCCGATCGCCTCGCCGACCCCACCACGGGCCTGCGCAACCCCGACAACCTCACCTGGAGCGCCGATGGCTCCCTCTACCTGCAGGAGGACCGGGCCAATGGCGGTGGCCTCGACATCGCCAACGGCAACTTCGGCACCCAGGAAGCCTTGATCTGGAAGCTGAACCCCAGCGGGCCCTATCGATCCGATCACGGGGGCGCCCGCGGAGCGCTGGGCCCAGATCGACCGCACAGCGGTCCCCACCGCCTACGGCCAGAGCCAGCCCGGTGTGGTCACCGACCCCAGCAGCAACGGGGTGGGCAACTGGGAGTCCTCGGGGATCATCGATGTCTCGACGATCTACGGAGCCGCCCCCGGCAGTGTCTTCCTGGCCAATGTTCAGGCCCACAGCCTCGGTGGCGGCAACATCAACGGCAGCGGCTATCTGGCGGAGGGGGGCCAGATCAATCTGATCCAGCAGACCGTTCCGCTGATCTGATCCCATCTGCTGTCAGGGCCCCTTGGCCACCGCCTCCAGCGGCTGCCAGATCAGGGGCCCGAAGCGGGCCACCACGACCCGCAGGCCATCGAGTTCCCTGCCGCTGCGCCCGCTGAACCCCAGCACCGCGCTGTCGGCGGGGACGGTCCAGTCGATCAGGCGGTCACCGGCCTCACCGCCACCGCCGATCCGCTGGCCGTCGCTGCTGGTGAGGAACAGCCGGTCGACCCGGGTGCCGCTGAGGGCCTCGATGCGGCGGATCACCACGCCCTGCCCCAGCTCCAGGCGGCCCCGGTCGCCGCCGCCACCGCCGCCGTGGACTTCCGCCTCGAGCGGATCACCCTCGCCGGCGTAGCGCAGCTGGATCTGATCCACCCGCGAGCCGGTGCGCAGAGCCACCTCCACCAGATGCCGCCGCTGGCGAATGGCCCCAGCACGCCCGGGGAAGGCGAAGGGTGCACCGCCGTTGCCCCCCATCGGCAGCTCCTCGCCCAGGGTCACGTTCAGCTCGGGGCTGCCCGCGGCCAGGGACGGCAGCTGCGGCGCCTCCAGGGGAGCGGTGGCGGCGGCGGCGTAGGCGGACCGGCAGGCGTCGAGGGCCGCCAGGTCAGCCGTGGCAACAGCGCGCCGGATGGCCAGGCTCGGGTCCGCCGCCACGGCATAGAGCCGGTAGGTGTCCGCCACCCAGTCCATCTGGTGAATCAGGCCCTCCAGCCGTTCGCGGCGCTCGAGCAGTCCCTCGCCTGGGCCCTCGCCGCTGAACAGCTGCCGGTTGGTGGCCACGGCCCGGAAGGCGGCGCCGATGGCGGGAACGCTCTCGTAGCCCCGGGTCCGCACGCCGATCAGGGCCGGCTGATCCAGGGGGAGCCCGGCGAAGTCGCGGGCGAAGGGGATCAGGGAGGCGGCCTCGGCCGGTGGCTGGGCCCGGCTGCCGATCACCTGCATCCGGAAGCCCACATTCACCGCAGCCGTGCGGGCAACCGTTGTCACGGTCTCCACCAGGGCAGGAGTCAGGGCCAGACCGCCGAGGCCCAGTCCCGCCTCGAACTCCCGCTCCACCAGCCGGGCCTGCTCCCGTGACTGGGCATAGAAGGTGAACACCCCGTGGCACTCGCCGCCCACCTCCGCCGCCGCCACGAACCCATCCCCGTGCAGGGCCACGAAGGCCTCCAGCTCGGCGGGACCGCCCGGCACGGCGAACCCGTCCAGCAGGTGGGTCTGGCCCACGTCCAGCGCTGCGGCCACCTGGCGGGCCCAGACCACCAGGGAGAGGCTGAAGGCGGTGGTCTTCAGGGAGTCGCGGAACGCCTGTTTGGCCTGCAGCAGCTGCAGGGGGCCCAGGCCGATCCCCAGCGCGCTGCCGCCGTGCAGCGACTGGACCAGTTCCTGATGGCTGCGGCACAGCTGCCAGCCCACCGTGCTGCCACCGCCCGCCGGGAGCACCGTGCCGCCCACGGCCGCCTCCAGGGGCTCGCCGTTGCCTGTGACGCAGTGGCGCCCGCGGAACAGGGATCCCCGAGCGACCTGCTGCGCCAGCTCCGAGGGGTCAGCCATGGCGCCAGGGGCAGCGGGACCCAAGCCTAGGCAGGGTCGATACGGTGGCCCCATGGACCCGCTCTGGCTGCCGGATCATCTGTTGCTCTGGCTTCGTTCCCCCGTCGGGGCCATGGCCTTCGTGCCCCTGTATGCCCTGTGGGTGACCCTTCTGCTGCCGGGGGTCTGGGCCTCGATGCTGGCCGGGGTGCTCTACGGCCCGCTCTGGGGCAGCGCGCTGGTGTTCGCCGGGGCCTGCCTGGGGGCCCAGGCGGTGTTCCTGCTGGGGCGCGGCCGCTGGCGGGGCTGGGCCCGCCGC
>NZ_JAYGHY010000083.1:0-9004 GCF_034931305.1 Cyanobium gracile UHCC 0281
GCCGGTGCCCCCGCCAGCCCCTCCCAGGAGCTGCCACCCGCCGCAGCCGGCTCCCTGGCCGCGGGCTCCTCTTCCCAGCCCCTGGCCGTCGCTGCGGCCCGCCTCGAAGCCACCCGCCCCACGGCATCGCCCCCCGTGACGGACATGGACGCGGGCAGGGAGACCGCCGCTGCCACAACCACAACCACGACCACGACCATGGCCATGGCAGCGGAGCCCGAGATCCCCTCGCTCAGGGTGGTGCTCCGCAGCAACGAAGGGATCGTCAGCCGCTCGGTGGAGGGGGCAGCCAGCACCAGCTTCCGGAACGAACTCGGGGCCATCACCGACGCGGTGATCGACCTGCGCAACGTCGCCACCCCCCTGGTGGAGGTGAGCTCCGATCGGCGGCTCAACCTGCTCAGCCTTTCGGTGCTCAACGACGCCGATCTGACGATGGAGAGCCGGAACACAGGTCTGAATCAGGCGCGGCTGCTGTTCGGCCCCGAGGCCAACGACATCCGCCTGCAGGTCTCCGACGTCATCGACCTCGCCCTGCTGGCCGGCGGCACCGCCCGGGGGCAGATCCTGGAGTCCCTCATCGGCATGCTGGACAGCCAGCTCCAGGACATCGGCGGTGGCGGTTCCCTGGAGCTCAGCAGCCTGGCCCGCTTCCAGCTCCGGGCCCCGACGGCCCCGGAGCACCGCCAGCTGGGGATCGATCTGCTGTCCCAGGCGATGCAGAACAGCTCCATCCTCCTGGGGGATGGGGACGACCGGGTCACCATCTCCAGCGGATTTCAGGACCTGGAGGGGTCAGGCCCTGGCCTGATCCTGGACATCCCCTCCCCCCAGACCGGGCAGGACGATGCCTCCCTGCAGCTGCGGGCCCGCGCCCTTGGACTGGTCGACAGCCTGCTGGATGTGGGAGGCGGCGACGATCTGGTCAGCATCAGCGTCCGGCTCGAGGGCCCGGACGGACGGGAGGGCGAACTCCAGCGGATCGCCCTGATGCAGTCGGAGGTGCTGCTCGGGGATGGCGATGACCAGCTGACGGTGGAGGGTGCCGTGATCGATTCGCGCCTTTCGCTGGGAAGCGGTTCCAACGAGCTGCTGGTCAACGGCAGCGTAGCGTCGTCCACCGTGGCGCTGGCACCGGATTCCAGCAATGCCATCCGACTGGCGGACGGCGACGACGGATTGACCCTGACGCTGGCATCCGGGGAAAGGGCGGCGGTGACGCTCGACACGGCGGCGGGGGATGATCTGATCCTGCTGCCGGCGGCGGCCCTGTCCGGGTCGGTCGACGGCGGCGACGGGGTCGACACCCTCAGGAACGTTGCCGACGCCGAAACGTCCGAGGAACTCCATCCGGACGACCGTGGCGCCGACCCCCTGCCGGTCCGCCTGGATGGCCCCGGAGAAGGGAGCATCGGATCGCTGAACTTCCGTGGGCTGGAGAATCTCGCACTCGGGGACGGGGATGCGGTGGTGTCGATGGGGGCCCGGGGGGTGCTCGACGGGGTGCTGGAAGCGGGGAACGGCGTGGATGGGCTCGACTACGGCGCCTGGCAGGAGTCGGTGAGCGTCGATCTCCGCCAGGGCGAGGCGAGCGGCATCCTGGGGGGCATCAGCGGCTTCGAGGCGGTGCGGGGCGGGGCGGGAGACGACCGGCTGGTCGCCGCTGCCGACACCCTGCGGCTCGAGGGTGGGGACGGAGACGACACGTTCGAGCTGGATCTTTCCGCCCGGCCGCCGGCCGGGACCGCAGCGGCCGCCGACCTGGTGGTCAGCGGCGGTCAGGGTCGCGATCGTTTCGTCCTGGCGGGCTTGGAGGCCATCCGCGCGATGGCGGCCGGCAGCAAGGTCGTCCTGCCGGTGCTGGCCGACCTGGAACTCAGGCCGTCCACGACGGCCGATGGCATCGGTCTCACCGACCAGGTCTCCTTGCGACTGGTGGGCGTTCTACCCGGGGCGGCGGGGAACGTGATCGACCTGACGCCGTCAGGGCTCGACGGGATCGGCCAGGCCCGGCTGCTGCCGATCGCTCCCCTCGATCAGCTGGTCGCCGGCATGGACGCCCGAAGCACCGGGATCGACCAGCTGGCGATCGCCACCGGGGAGCTGGGCAGCCGGCTGGTGCTGCTGGGATCCGACAGGAGCGTCACCGCCCTCGCCCAGCTGCCGGGCCTGCAATCGGCCGGGCTCCCCGCCAGTGGCGAGGCCATGGCGGTGGCTTAGCCGTCAGCGGGTGGGTGGTGGCTTGGCGGTCAGCGGATGGTGCGGGTGGCGTCCAGGAAGCCTCCCACCCGATCGTTGAGCAGGGCCAGCACCGGCCGCGAGCCCAGCTGCACCATCCCCGTCACCGCCATGCCGGCCTGGAGGGGATAGGACTGGCCCCGGCGACCCAGGCTGGTGCGATCGAGACGCACGATCGCGGGGAAGGACTCCTGCCCCGTGCGCTGATCAGGGGGCAGCGCATCCGCCCCCACGCGCACCACGGTGCCCTGGAGGGAGCCGTAATCGGTGAACGGAAGCGAGGTCACCCGCACGTCCACCGGCATTCCCGGCCGCAGGAAGGCGATGTCCCGGTTGGAGATCGCCAGTTCCGCCTCCAGTCCCTCCTGCCCCACCAGCTTCAGCAGCGGACGGCCCGGGGTGGGGAGCTCTCCGGCCCGGGCCTGGAGGTCGAACACCCTCCCCGGACGGGGCGCCACCACCCGGCCGAGGCGGAGACGCTCCTCCAACTGACCCAGCCGGGTGGTGGTCTCCAGGAGACGCTGGCGGGCCTCGTCATAGCGGTCCCAGAGCCGGCGGGCATTTTCGGTGCCCACCTGTTCCTGGTTGGTCAAGCTCTCGACCACCCCGCTGCCGGCGGCGGCCATCTGCTGCTCGGTGCGCCGGATGGTGCTCAGCAGATCCATCTGGCGCTCGTCCTGACGCTCCAGCTCCAGATGGGAGATGGCGCCCTCCCGGGCCAGCTGGGCCATGCGGGCGCGGATGTTGGCATTGAGGGCGTAGCGGGACCGCAACGCCTCCAGCACGTCGGCCTGTTCCCGCTCACCGGCCTGGCTGCGTCGCAGCCGCTGCAGGGCCACCCGATGACGCAGCTGGATGTCCCTGCGCTCCAGGGCCAGCACCTGCCGCTCCTCCCGGCTGCTCCCCGGCAGGGGAGGGAGGTTCAGCTGCCGGGCGGCCTGGTTCACCTGCCTGCGCCAGAGATCGGCCTGGGCCAGCAGGTCGCGGCGCTCGCGGCGGGCCTGGCGGCTGTCGAATTCCACCAGCACGTCGCCGGTCTTCACCGTCTGTCCGTCCCGGACCCGGACCCGCTGGATCGGAGCGGTGAACGGGGGAAGCACCGCGAGGGTGCCGCCGATGGGACGCAGCTTGCCCGTGGTGCTGATCGAGGAATCGATCCGGGCCACGGAGCCGTAGATCACACCGAAGCCGGTCAGCCCGATCAGGCTCCAGACGATGGCGCGGCTCCAGCCGCGGGTGGAACGGGGCAGATGGGTGCGACGGCGACTGCGGGAGAGGCGCACCAGGGGCAGGGTGGCCTCCTCGGGGGGAGCCAGGGTGGCCGTGCGGGCGGCCTGGCTGCCGGTGGCCTGGGATGTTGCGTGGCTGTGGCTATTGCTGTGGCCGTGGCCGTGGCTGTGGCTGTGGCCGTTGCCGTTGCCGTTGCCGTTGCCATGGGCTGTGCCATGGCCATTGCCGTTGCCGTTGCTGGAAGGACTCATGGTTCGATCGCTCCTGGGGGGATGACCGGATGCGCTCCACGCCCAGCGGCCACGGCCAGGGGCGGCGGGGCGGGGGAACTGCTCGGGGAGGAGCGCCCCTGCTGGCGGAAGAGCGCGTAGTAGGGCCCACGGGCCGCCATCAGCTCGTCATGGGTGCCCACCTCGAGCACGGCACCCTGACCCATGCAGACGATCATGTCGGCCTTCACGATCGACGAGAGCCGATGGGTGATGAACAGCACCGTGCAGCCCTGGAGGGCCTGCATCAGGTTTTCACTCACCACCCGCTCGGTCTGGTAGTCGAGGGCGGAGGTGGCCTCGTCCATGATCAGCAGCCGTGGTCGCTGCAGGATCGTGCGGGCGATGGCGATGCGCTGGCGCTGGCCGCCGGAGAGGCTGCTGCCCCGTTCGCCCACCTCGGTGGAATAGCCGGCGGGTAATTCCATGATGAAGTCATGGGCGGCGGCGATGCGGGCGGCCTCGATCACCTCCTCGGTGCTGGCCTCCGGGTTGGTGAGGGTGATGTTCTCCTCCACCGAACCGTCGAACAGCACCGTGTCCTGGGGAACGATGCCGAGCTGTCGGCGCAGGGAATGGAGTTCCACCTTGGCGATGTCGATGCCGTCGACCAGCACCACCCCCTCCTCCGGGGCATACAGACGCGCCAGCAACTTGGTGAGGGTGCTCTTGCCCGATCCGCTGGTGCCCACGATGGCCACGAAGGTGCCCCTGGGGATGTCCAGGTTCAGGCCCTTGAGCAGAAGCGGGGAAGAGGACTTGTAGCGGAAGGAGATGGACCGGAAGCTGATCTCCCCCTGGATGGGGGGCATGATCAGCCGGGTGGCGTTGTCGGCAGGGGCCTCCTGGGGATGGTCGATCACGTCGCTGAGGCGCTCCAGGGACAGGGCGGTCTCCTGCACGGACTGCCAGATGGAGGTCATCCGCAGCAGCGGTCCGGTGACATAGCCCGCGATGATGCGGAAGGCGATCAGTTCCCCCAGGCTCAGCGATCCGGACAGCACCATGCCGGCACCGGCCCAGATGACGATCAACCCGGAGAGCTTGTTGAGAAATCCGCTGATCGAGCTGGCCGTGGTGCCCACCAGGGTGTTGTCGAATCCATCCGCCACGTAATCGGTGTAGAGGTCCTGCCACTTCCAGCGACTGCGCAGTTCGATGTTCTGCGCCTTGACCGTCATCATGCTGCTGAGCACCTCCACCAGGTGGCTCTGCGTGCGGGCGTTGGCCACGGCCCGGTTCTGCAGCTGCAGACGCACGATCGGTGACACCACCAGCACCAGCAGCACCAGAAACGGCACCACCGCGAGGGTGAGCAGGGTCAGCTGCCAGCTGTAGATCAGCATCACCCCGATGTACAGAACCGAGAAGATGGCGTCGAGGATGGTGGTCAGCGCGGTTCCGGTGAGGAAGCCGCGCACCTTCTCCAGTTCCGCGATGCGGCTGCTCACTTCCCCCACCGGCCGGCGGTCGAAGTAGCTGAGGGGAAGACGAAGCAGATGATCGATGATCTGGGTTCCCAGGCTCAGATCGATGCGGTTCGTGGTGTCCACGAACAGAAAGGTGCGCAGACACAGGAGCAGACCCTCGAACAGGGCGAAGACCACCAGCAGCACACCGAGCACCCCGAGGGCACTGGGGCTGTTGTTGATGATCACCTTGTCGATCACCTGCTGGATCAGCAGCGGATTGACCAGACCGAAGAGCTGCACGAAGAAGCTGGCCAGCAGCACCTCCATCAGCACCGTGCGGTGCTGGCGCAGCGCCGGCAGGAACCAGCGGAAGCCGAAGCGGCGCTGCGGCGTCAGGTCGTTGACCCTCAGCGTCAGAACATCCCCCGCCTCACCCCACTGCTCGCGGAACTCGGCCAGGGTGAGCTCCTGGTTGCCGACGGCCGGAATCCCCAGCACCAGCGACTTGGCACTGCAGCGGTAGATCACCGCCAGACCATCTCCCCAGCGGATCATCAGGGGGGGGGTCAGCCGGGGCAGGGCCGCCGCCTGGATCGCCAGCAGCTGGGTCTGCAGGCCCATCGATTCGGCTACGGCACCCGCCAGCGGCAGGGAGGATTCACCGTGCCGCTGCACCTGGTCGCCGAACACGCGGCGCATCATGTCCCGGCGGAAGGGAAGGTTGAGATGCTGGCTGAGCATCAGGAAGGCGGCGATCGGCGACTCCAGTGGCCCGATGCCCTTCACCCAGGGGAAGGCGTCGGGTCCCCGCCGCTCCCCGTCGGCCGGTTCCACCACCACGCTGACGTCGATGGGCTCCGCCGCGGCAATCCCGGCGGGCTCCAGGGTCCGGCGCTGCTGCTCCCAGCGGGTGAGCAGCCTGGCGTGCCAGCCGTTGTCTGCACGGCCGGTCTCCTCTGAGGAGGGTGGCTCCAGGATGGCGGCCAGTCGCTGGCGATCGAGGCCCAGCACCCGGAGGGGTTCCCCGGCCTCGATGGGCTCTTCGCTGGTGAGGGACTGGCCGAGGGGCAGCGGGCCGCCCGCCACCAGCCACAACCGCTCTCCCTGGAGAGGAGGGAGGGCGGCGGGGTCCGCGGCCGTCCAGGTCAGGGCGAGGCTGCCATCCGCCAGCTGGGTCGCCGCTTCCACCACCTCCTGGGAGAGGGCCCGGGGATAGTCCTGCAGGTGGGCATCGAGGACCGCGAACAGCTCCGACGGATTGACGCTGCTCCGGACCCGCTCGGCCAGGGCCGGGTGGCGCCCCATCTCCCGCTGCAGGGCCTCGTGGGGAAGGGCCACCACCACCAGATCGGTGGAGGCGATCAGGGTCTCCCAGCAGCGCCCGCAGCTGACCAGGGTCCACCCCATCACGGTGCCCGGTTGCAGCCGCTGCAGGGTGGCCACGCCCCGGGGCAGACGGCTGGAGAAGACGACGGCCCGGGCCGTTCCCTCCAGTAGGAAATAGAGCCGGGTCGGCGGCTGGTCGACCCGGCTGATGGGCTGGCCCTGCTGGAAACGCTGCAGCTGGGCCTGGGAGGCGAGGTGCTCCAGCGCCTCCTCCGGCTGGTCGGCCAGGAATGGGAAGCAGCGCAGCAGCTCCTCGATGCGGGTGGTGGTGGCCATGGCTCAGCCTCCCGCCACAGCCAGCGCCGGAGCCGGTACCGCAGCCAGCGGGGCCTGCTCGGCGGCGAGGGAGTGGCGCAGCTCCGCCAGGACCGCTTCGATGCAGGAGTGCAGGTCCGGTTGCAGCAGTTCCTCGAGGAGGCGGTGGCGCAGGTCCTCGCTCAGGCTGGCAGGTCGGCGATGTTCGAGCCGCACCACCAGGATCGCCTGCTCCAGCAGGAAGGGGGGATGGATGTCCCCCACCGCCAGAGAGCCCAGCACTCCGCGCAGGGTGGGGTTCAGCTGGGACAGTTCGATCGGGCCGACGATGCCGCGCGTGATGCTTTCGTCCCCGATCGAATAGCGGCTGGCCAGCTCCCCGAAACCGGCACCGTCATCGACCAGCCGGAGATAGAGCTCCTCGGCGAGACCCTGCTGGGGCAGCCGCAGGAGCCGGAACACCACCTGCTCCAGATCTGCACGGCGTTCGAGGAAATGGGCCTCCACCCGCTCGCCGTAGCGATCCTCCAGCGCCTTCTGGTGGCGGAGGTGATCCCAACGCTGCCGCACCGTGTCCCGCAGGTCCTCGGGCAGGGTGGCGATCCAGTCGCCCTCCAGGCTGGAGGGGGCGGGGCAGGGCAGTCCGGCGCAGACCCGGCTCAGCACCGCCTGCCGTTCCTCCTCCGTGAAGCGGACGTCCTCCCGCAGGGCCTTCAGGGCCAGATCCCGGGCCAGCGCCTGGAGCAGCCCGTGCTGGTCGAGCAGCTCGTGCAGCGGCCGGCGGGCCATGGCATCAAGGGCGCTGCGGAGATCGAGGTGGAGCCGGGAAACAGGAAGCATGGGTCAAAGCCACGGGGAACGATCGGAACCGGGCAGGGCACCCTCCGCTCAGCTGCCGCTGCCGAAGTGGATGTTGGATTTGGTGAGGACGGACGGATCGGACATGTTCACGGTCCCGAGGCTCTGGCTGCCGTGTTTCCAGTTCCCATCGGCATCGAACATCAGCTGGCGGGTGTCGGTGGCGTAGGCGAGCGAGGGAGATCCGATGCCGAGGGAGCGGATGTCGGCCAGGGTTCCGACCACGACACCCAGCTGACTGTTCGCCGGCCCGTCACGGACCACCAGCTGCCCGTTCTGCACGCCGAAGATGGCCCCCTGGGTGTCCCAGAGGGACTGGGTGAGCGAGCCAAGGGAACTGCTCAGTTCGAGAATGTCGCCGCGGCTGGCATCGAAGTTGCTCATCGTGTCGGCACGCAGCACCTGGCCGCCCTGGAGCAGCTCACCGCTCTGCCAGAGGTCCTGTTTCTGCTGGGTCCCCAGCCCCGCCCAGAAGGCGGGATCGGCGAGCCGCTCCGCGAAGGACGCCCCGGGAGCGGCGCTGCGGCTGGCAGCATCCAGGGCCGCCCCGGCGTTGGACTGCAGAAACGTGTTCTGGCCGCTGCCGCCCAGCACCAGGTCCTGGCCGAAACCGCCGTCCAGCAGGTTGCCGTCACCGGCGGCCACGTCCACCGTGTCGTTGCCGAAACCACCGTTGAGCCGGTTGCCCACGGCCAGCTGACTCACCTGGACGCTGTCATTGCCGAAGCCCCCGTCCAGAACGGAGCTGCGGGCCCTCTCCAGAAGGATGGCGTCATTGTCAGTGCCGGTGTCGATCCGGCTGCCACTGGCGGAGCCAAACACCCCATCGCTGCCGGAACCGGTGTGGATGAGACTGTTGCGGATGCCATCAAAGCCTCCGTCTCCTCCCGTCAGGGCAGAGGCATCCAGGAAGGTGTTGGGTGAGATCGTCCCATTCCCATCCGCATCCACCCCGGCCTCCTGCTCGGTGAGAATGCGGCCCATCACCACATCGTTGCCGGAGCCGGTGAGCACCGTGGAGCGGTCGATGCCCGCCGCATCCATCGAGGGCAGCAGGCCCACGGCCGGAGGTGCGGCAAAGCCCCCCATGGCCATCACGGTGGCATCGCCGCCGTTGCTCTGGATGTCGCTGCCGAGGATGCCGATGCCGCGCAGGCTGCGCAGCGTCACCGCCTCCGGTGCCGCAGCGGCGGCGGCCGGGGCGGTCTCCAGCAGTGCCAGACCGGATCCCGTGAACAGCACGGCACCGCTGCCGGGCCCCCGCAATGCGGCATGGTCGATGCCGATGGCCGTGGCCGACAGGTCGGCCGGAAGGGCGGCGCTCGGCGGTGCGCCGGCCAGGCCCAGGGTGGCGGC
>NZ_JAYGHY010000084.1:0-8921 GCF_034931305.1 Cyanobium gracile UHCC 0281
GCCCTGGCTGCCCCTGCAGTGGCAGCAGGGCGATGCCCTGGCCACCGGCCTGGCCGACGGCTGGGCCGACGGAGCGGTGATGGCCTATGGCCTGCGCAACCTGGCCGATCCCGGCGCCGGCCTGGTGGAGCTGCGACGCCTGCTGCGGCCGGGCGGGCGGGCGGTGGTGCTGGATTTCAACCGGCCCGATCCGGCCTCGGCCCCGGCGGCCTTCCAGCGCTTCTACCTGCGCCGTCTGGTGGTGCCGGCCGCCCGAGCCGTGGGCCTGCCGGAGCAGTACGCCTACCTGGAGGAAAGCCTGGCCCGCTTCCCCACCGGCCCCATCCAGCAGGAGCTGGCCAGGGCCGCCGGATTCTCAGAGGCCCGGCACCGGCCCCTGGCCGGCGGCCTGATGGGGCTGCTGGAACTGCAGGCCTGAGGCACCGGCCGGATGGGTCGGCTGCAGCGATCCGGGAACACCGATCTGCCAGCATCGAGCCACCCTTCCTGCCGTCCTGGCCAGAACCCACCGGCCCGCCATGCTTTTCCAGGACATCATCGCCAGCCTCAACCGGTTCTGGGCCGACCAGGGCTGCCTGATCCTGCAGCCCTACGACACCGAGAAGGGAGCCGGCACCATGAGCCCCCACACGGTGCTGCGGGCGATCGGCCCGGAGCCCTGGGCGGTGGCCTACCCCGAGCCCTGCCGGCGTCCCACTGATGGCCGCTATGGCGACAACCCCAACCGGGCCCAGCACTACTTCCAGTACCAGGTGCTGATCAAGCCCTCCCCGGATGCCATCCAGGAGACCTATCTGGCCTCCCTGGAGACGCTGGGCATCCACGCCGCCGACCACGACATCCGCTTCGTGGAGGACAACTGGGAGTCCCCCACCCTCGGGGCCTGGGGCGTGGGCTGGGAGGTGTGGCTCGACGGCATGGAGGTGACCCAGTTCACCTATTTCCAGCAGTGCGGTGGCCTCGATTGCCGGCCGGTGTCGATCGAGATCACCTACGGGCTGGAGCGGCTGGCGATGTACCTCCAGGACGTGGAGAGCATCTGGGACCTGCGCTGGAACGGCGAGCGCAGCTACGGCGACATCTGGCTGCCCTTCGAGAAGGGGCAGTGCACCTACAACTTCGAGGCCTCCAACCCCGAACGCCTGCTGCAGCTGTTCGCCCTGCATGAGGCGGAGGCCGCCGATCTGGTGGCCGCCGGGCTGCCGGCTCCGGCCCTCGACCACGTGCTCAAGTGCAGCCACACCTTCAACCTGCTCGAGGCCCGCGGCGTCATCTCGGTGACCGAGCGCACCGCCACCATCGGCCGCATTCGCCATCTGGCCCGGCAGGTGGCCGAAGCCTGGCTGGAGGAGCGCCGGGCTCTCGGCTTCCCCCTGCTGAGCGTGCCGCCGGCGTGAAACGCACCCTACTGGTGGGGGTGCTGGTGGTCGGCGCCTTCCAGGCCGGCCGGCTCACCGAGCGGGCCATCTGGCCGTGCCGGCTGCGGCCCCTTGCCGCCCTGGTGGCTCCCTTGCTGGGTCAGGAGCTGCCCAGCCCGCAGCTCTGCGAGCTGATGCTCAAGCTGCCGAACTTGTGAGGCACCCCGGGCGTCTGGGTCAGGGGGCCACGGCGGGGAGCGTGTCCGGAGCCGCTGCCACCGCTGAGCCTCTGGGCGCGCCGCCGAAGAAGACCTTCACCCCCACTTCGATGCCGTTCATGTTGACGGAAAAGCCGTTGGCCTGCTGGTCCCCGTTGTTCCATTTCAGGCCCATGTAGCGCCAGGACAGGTTCAGATCGGTGTTGTCGCCCACCGCATAGCCCAGGCCCAGCTGGGCATTGCCGCTGAGGTCCTGCTGGCCGCCCAGACCGAAGCCGCCGATATCGCCGCGGGCGAAGGCCCGCAGGCGCGGGGAAAGGAAGACGGTGGCCTGGGTGCCCACCAGGGGCTGCACCCAGGTCCGCTGAAAGTTGCGGGTGGGCTCGAGCAGGGTGCGTCCGAAGGGGCCATCGAGGGTGGCGGCCAGATTCAGGCGGCCGTCGATGAGCCGCACTCCGGCATAGGGGATCACGGTGAGGGCGCCGGGACGGCCGAGGGCCGATTCCCGCTCGCCCAACCGGTAACGGAGGGCGACGTCGTAGATCCCCAGGGTCTGGCCCACGTCGGCCGTCGTCGTGAACAGCTGCCGGGGGCCGACCAGGCGCCCCGCCGAGTCGCCAAGGCTGGTGTACCAGAGGTCCGCCTGCAGGCCCACCCGGTCCTTTTCGATGCTGCCGCGGGCGGAGGCGGCGAACCGCAGGATGTCGAGGATTTCCCCCAGGTCCTGGTCCACCTCCGCCTCCAGGCCCCGGATCGTGGTGGTACCGATGGTGCGCAGCGGTGCGAAGCCGTACAGCTCGACGGTGCCGCTCCAGGGAGGGGGCGGCGGGCTGGCCGGGGCCGTCTCCCCGGGTGCCGGCTCCGCCTGAGCGGTCTCCGGCGCGGCCGCCACCGCCGGTTGCGGCAGGCGCAGCTCCTGGCCGACCCAAGTGGCTTCCGGAGCGGGGCCCAGGGCCGGGTCGGCCAGGCTCGCCGCCGGCCACATCAGGGCCAGGCCGGCCAGGACGGGGACCAGGCGGGGCGTTCTCTCGTTCATGGGGAGGGAAGTCGGGGTCAGGACGTTCAGGCCCGGAGGCTGGTTCGGGGATGTTCGCCGAACAGGCTGTGGTAATCGCGGGCGAAGTGACCTGCGTTCATGAATCCCCACTGAGCGGCCAGGTCACAGATCCTCGTGGCCTGTGGATCCGCCGCCAGCAGGGCCTGCCGCACGCTGTGCAGGCGACGGATCTTGATGTAGGCCATCGGGCCCATCCCCAGGTGCTCCCGGAATCCCTGCAGCAGGCTGCGCCGACCGGCCGCGACCTGGCGGCAGAGCCCATCGAGGCTGATTGGTTCGTGTGGATGCTCCGCCATCCAGGCCTGGGCGGCCTTCACCAGTTCGATCCGGGCCGGCGGCCGGGCCAGCCGCTCGCTGTGACCGGTGCGATGCACCAGGGCTTCCACCAGCAGGGGCACCAGATCCCCGCACAGCCGGCGGCGGATCGCCGCCTCCCCCATCAGGGCCGGAGACCGCTCGGCCAGACGGAAGATCCGGCGCAGGCAGGCCCTCACCCGCTGGAAGCGCAGCGGATCGATCGCCTGCCAGTTGACACCCTCCAGCGATTCCTCCAGGCCCGGTGCGCCCAGTTCGTGGGCCCACTGCAGGAACCGCTCCCGATCCAGGCTCAGCAACGCCAGGCTGCAGCGCTCGGGGGTGGTGAGATGGATCTCGCCGGCGGCGGCCAGGCCGAAGAACGCCGTGGCCGGCAGCTCCAGCCCGTGGGAGCGCATCACGGGGTGGCCGGGGTTCTCCTCCAGGTCGAGGGCGATCAGCTGGCGGCCGGTGGGTTTGGGCCCACCCCCGTGGAGCGGCCGATCGAAGCGCAGCCGCACAACCTGGAGCGCCTCCAGGTCGAGGGCCAGCAGCTCGCTGCTCAGGCGGCCGCCGGCGAGCTGGGTGAGCTGCACCGGCAGCAGGGGACTCAGCACCCCTTCCAGGCGGGCGATGTCCTGGATGGAACGGGAGACGGGAGCGGCGGATCCGCACTTTTTGAGTGTTCGGATCGCTGCGCTCTGTGCATCCTTTAGGGGCGTGTCCTCCGAAGGCGTGGCGTCCGTCACGTGACAACTGGGGACCTGAGCCTTCTTCTTACCCCATTCCCTCACCCGCCAGGTGTTCCCCGCCATGCCCAACGGCCAGCCCAACATCCTCATCCTCTGGGGCGACGACATCGGCCAGAGCAACCTCAGCTGCTACAGCGATGGCCTGATGGGGTACCGGACCCCCAACATCGACCGGGTCGCCAACGAGGGCGGCCGCTTCATCCATTACTACGCCGAGCAGAGCTGCACCGCCGGCCGCGCCGCCTTCATCTCCGGCCAGAGCGTGTTCCGCACCGGCCTGAGCAAGGTGGGGCTGCCCGGCGCCGAGCTTGGCTACCGCGCCGAGGACCCCACCATCGCCGAGTTGCTCCAGCCCCTCGGCTACCGCACCGGCCAGTTCGGCAAGAACCACTTCGGCGACCGCGACGAGCATCTGCCGACGATGCACGGCTTCGATGAGTTCTTCGGCAACCTCTACCACCTGAACGCGGAGGAGGAGCCCGAACTGCGTGATTATCCCAAACCGGAAGACTTCCCCGATTTCAAGAAGAACTTCGGCCCCCGCGGTGTGCTGCACTGCTGGGCCAACGGTGATGGCACCCAGCGCATCGAGAACACAGGCCCGCTCACCAAGAAGCGGATGCAGAATTGCGATGAGGAGTTCATGACCGAGGCCAAACGCTTCATCCGCGATGCAGTGGCCTCCGGTGAACCGTTCTTCGTGTGGTTCAATACCACCCACATGCACTTCCGCACCCACGCGCGGCCCCAGGACATCGGCCAGTCGGGTCGGTGGCAGTCGGAATACCACGACGTGATGATCTATCACGATAACTGCATCGGCGAAATGCTCAATCTGCTCGATGAGCTGGGTGTCACCGATGACACGATCGTGATGTACAGCACCGACAACGGCCCCCACATGAACAGCTGGCCCGATGCCGGCATGACCCCCTTCCGCAACGAGAAGAACTCCAACTGGGAAGGGGCCTACCGTGTGCCCGCGATGGTGCGCTGGCCCGGCAAGATCGCCCCTGGCAGCTTGTTCACCGGCATCGTCAGCCACCTCGACTGGCTGCCCACCCTGGTGGCGGCTGCGGGCGAACCGGAGATCAAGGAGAAGCTGCTTACCGGCCATCAGGTGGGAAGCAAGACCTTCAAGATCCATCTCGACGGCTACAACATGCTCGACTACTGGACGGGCAAGGCCGACAGGAGCCCACGGATCGAGTTCTTCTACTTCTCCGACGACGGCGATCTCACCGGTCTGCGCTACGACAACTTCAAGTTCGTGTTCATGGAGCAGCGCGCCGCCGGAACGCTGCAGATCTGGGCCGAACCGTTCATCGCCCTGCGTCTGCCGAAGATCTTCAACCTGCTCACCGATCCCTACGAGCGGGCCGACATCACCTCCAACACCTACTGGGACTGGATGCTCGACCACGCCTTTGCGCTGGTGCCGGCCCAGACGATCGTGGGGCGGTTCCTGGCCACGTTCCAGGACTATCCGCCCCGCCAGAAGGCAGCCAGCTTCTCGCTCGAGGAGGTGATGAACAAGATGACCTCCGCCGCCAGCGGCGGTCACTGATCCACCACCTGCTGCGAGGCGTCGCCATGGATCTGAAGCCTTCCCCGGCCCCGGCCCGCTCCGGGCCGGGGCGCCCGCCGGCGCGGGACATGGTCTGGATTCCCCCTGGCGACTTTCTGATGGGCTCCGACCACCACTACCCCGAAGAATCCCCGGCCCACCGGGTGGCGCTGGAGGGCTTCTGGATCGACCGCGCTCCGGTCACCAACGCCCAGTTCCGCAAGTTCGTCAAGGCCACGGGCCACGCCACCGTGGCCGAGCGGCCGGCGGATCCGGCGGCCTACCCCGATGCCCTGCCGGAGCGGCTGGCGCCGGCCTCGATCGTGTTCGTGCCACCGCCCGGCCCGATCGGCACGGGGGATCCCTACCGCTGGTGGCAGTACCGGCCGGGGGCCAACTGGCGCCACCCGGAAGGGCCCGGCAGTTCGATCAAGCAGCGTGATCACCATCCCGTGGTGCACGTGGCCCACGCCGATGCCCTGGCCTACGCCGCCTGGGCCGGCAAGCAGTTGCCGAGTGAGGCGGAATGGGAGCGGGCCGCCTGGGGCGGCCTGGAGGGGGCTGAGTTCGCCTGGGGGGAGGAGCTCCATCCGGGCGGCCGGCCGATGGCCAACACCTTCCAGGGGGATTTCCCGCACCACAACAGCCGGCTCGATGGATGGGAGCGCACCTCGCCGGTGGGCAGCTTCCCGCCCAACGGCTACGGCCTGCTCGACATGATCGGCAACGTCTGGGAGTGGACCGACGACTGGTACGCCGGCCATGCCGCCACCGTGCAGGCCCACAAGCAGGCGGGGGGCTGCTGCACGATCGAATCCCCCCGCGGTGCCTCGCGGCAGGAGAGCATCGACACCGCCTCCCAGCACGGCAGCATCCCCCGCAAGGTGGTCAAGGGCGGCTCCTTCCTGTGCGCTCCGAGCTACTGCCGCCGCTACCGGCCCGCCGCCCGCATGGCCCAGGGCATCGACACCTCCACCTGCCACATGGGCTTTCGCTGCATCGTGAGGAGCTGAACCATGTCCTTCATCCCCTTCACGGAGTGGCTCGAGCTGTTCGCCGTTGGCCTTCGGTTTTTGCTCGAGAGCGTTTCGCTGGTGTGCGTGGCGATCGGTTTCGTGGTCACCCTGCGCCAGACGCTCCACCTGCGTCACAGCCGCCAACCCCAGGCACGGCGCTTCAACAGCGTCCGCCTCACCTTCGGCAGCTGGCTGTCGATGGCGCTGGAGTTTCAGCTGGCCGCCGATATCGTTGCCACCACCACGGCACCTTCCAACCAGAACCTGATCAAGCTGGCGGTGGTCGCGGTGATCAGAACCTTCCTCAACATCTTCCTGGGCCGGGAAGTGGAGGCGGAACAGACATTCGAGGAGGCCCAGCGCCAGCAGAGTTCCACCTTCGACCTCCCCTCCCCCTGATGGCCAACCTCACCAACGAACTCGCCAAGGAGCGCAATCGGGCCGCTGCTGAACGCACGATGATGGCCTGGATCCGCACCTGCCTGTCGCTGATCAGCTTCGGCTTCGGGCTCGACAAGATCATCGGTGCCATCAACAGCAGCCGCTTTGATGGCAGCGCCCATGCCGGCCTGAGTGTGCGCCTGGTGGCGATGGGCTTCGTGCTCGTCGGGATCGTGGCGATGGCGGCGGCCACCCGTCAGCATCTGCGCACCCTCAGGCTGATCCGCCGCGATGACTTCGTCTATGTCGACCAACGCTCGATCACCGTCTTCACGGCCATCTCCCTGACGATCATCGGTGTCTTCGCTTTTGCACTGCTGGTCATGGGTTCCCCCATCCGTTGATCTCCATGCCCCAAGCCGCCGGTGTCCTGGTCACGGCCACCATCGTCACCCTGATGTTCAGCCTGGGGCTCGGGCTGAAGCAGTACCCGTTCCTGCTGCTCAGGGATCGCCCCGGTTTTCTCTGGCGGGTGCTGCTCGGCACCTGCGTTCTGGTGCCTCTGGCCGGACTGGCGCTGGTGTTGCTGCCGATGCAGGGGGTGCTGTCACGGCCTGCCTGGGTGGCCATGGCCCTGATGCTGGCCTGTCCCAGCGCCCCGCTGATCCTGTTCCGGGTGCGCAGCAGTGGCGGCACGGCCGAGCTGGCGGCGCGGCTGCAGATCGCCGCGGCGCTGCTGGCCATCGTCACCATCCCGCTGATGGAGATCCTGTCCCGGGCCGGCGCCGGCCTGGTGGGCTGGGACGCGGCGGAATGGGGCATCCGTCCTTCCGAGGTGGCGGGGCAGGTGCTGAAGGTGCAGGTGCTGCCGGTGATCGCCGGCGTGCTGCTGGGCCAGTGGCAGCCGCAGCTGGCCCAGCGCTGCAGCCGTGCGCTCGGCACCCTGGCCACCCTGCTGCTGCTGGGGATGATGGTGGCCCTGCTGCTGCTCAGCGGCCGGGAACTGGTGCCCTTTCTGCAGCAGAACCTGGTGGCTCTGGCCGGGATGGCCGTCCTCAGTGCGCTCAGCCTGGCGATCGGCTACGGCCTGGCCGGGCGGGATCCGCTGGAGCGCCGCACCGTGGCCCTGGTGACGGGGATGCGCAACACGGGGCTGGCGGCCCAGCTGGCCCTCATCTACGGCCAAGGGATCCCGGGCCTGATTCCCGGCATCCTGGCCTATGTGTTGATCACGGTGATCGTCTGCACCCTGTTTCTGAAATGGCAGCAGCGGCAGCTGGCGCCCACCGGCTGATCAGCTTTTCCGGTCGCTGGTCTTCGGCACGGTGCGGGCTTCGCCTCGGCGCTGGCACCTGGCCGTTGGCGTGGTGCGCCAGCCTGTACAGGCTGTACAGAAGTCTTTCCAGGCTTGTCAGGCGGCACCGCCGCTTGGGGACACGATCGCCGGGGGAGGCCACCGCCAATGCCGCCACCGCCGCCGCAGGGAACCCTGGAGCATGCTCCGTTCTCCCCTGCTGCCGCTGCTGTTGCTGCTCCTGGTGCTGGTGCAGGCCCAGTTGCGGCCGCTCCAGCCCGCCGCCGGGGATCCGTTGCGGCTGCTCGCCGGTGGGGATGGGCCCCAGCCGGCGATCCTGACGGGACATCTCTTGAGCGATCCGGCGGCGATCGCGGCTTCCGAGGTCGCCCCTGCTGGCCAGGCCGGCCCCTGCCGGGTGCTGCTGCAGACGGCAGGAGGACGCAGCGAGCTGAGCTTCCGCGCCTGTCCAGCCCTGCGCGAGGGCTGGGACGTGCGGGTGAGCGGACAGTTGCGCCGCCCCCGACCGGCCCCCCATCCGCTGCTGGCCGGACCCGCCGAGCGCCTGGCCCGCCAGGGCAGCTGGACCCGCCTGACGGTGGAGCAGCTGGAGGTGCTCCGCCGGCCCGCCACCCCGATCGCCGATCTGCGTCGCAGCATCGCCGCCCGATTCGTGGCCGCGGCGGGGCCGGAGCGGGGCGGCCTGCTGGCGGCCTTGGTGCTGGGCAGTGCCGTGGTGCCCCTGCCGGCGGAGCTGCGGGCCGATTTCCGTGTCGCTGGCCTCTCCCATGCCCTGGCCGCCTCGGGATTCCACCTCAGCGTGCTGCTGGGGGCGGTGCTGGCCATGGGCCGGGGCCTCGGCCGCTGGGCGCGGCTGGCCCTTGGCGGCGGGGCCATGGCCCTGTTCCTGCTGCTGGCCGGGGCCCAGCCCTCGGTGGTGCGGGCGGTGCTGATGGGGGCCATCGCCCTGGTGCTGCTCGAGAG
>NZ_JAYGHY010000085.1:0-8882 GCF_034931305.1 Cyanobium gracile UHCC 0281
GCGCCGGCTGGAGCAGCAGCACCGGCCCCTGCCGGAGCGGCGCGAGCACGGCGGCTGGCGGCCCCGGGTGGGCGACCGCATCCGGCTGCTGGCCCTGGGCAAGGCCGCCGAGGTGCTGACGATTTCGGAGGAGGGCAGCGAGCTCACGGTGCGCTGCGGCGTGCTGCGGCTCACGGTGGCGCTGGCCGCGATCGAAGGGCTGCATGGCGAAAAGCCGGCCCCCCCGGAGCCACCGCTCCAGGTGCGCATCCGCAGCCGCCGCTCCCCGGGCAGCCGGGGCCCCGAGGTGCGCACCGAAGGGAACACGGTGGACGTGCGCGGCCTGCGGGTGCATGAGGCCGAGGCGGCGGTGGAGGAGCGCCTGCGGGGGGCCAATGGGCCGGTGTGGGTGATCCACGGCATCGGCACGGGCAAGTTGAAGCGGGGTCTGCGCGACTGGCTCTCCGGCCTGGCCTGGGTGGAGCGGGTGAGCGATGCCGAGCAGGGGGATGGCGGACCCGGCTGCAGCGTCATCTGGGTGAAGTAGGGCTCAGTGGCTGATGGCGGGCAGCTGGGGTTCCTGCCGGGGCGGCGGGCTGGCCTCGGCCGGCAGCAGGGCGGCACCGAGCCCGTCGAACAGGCGCCAGCCCGTGGGGTCGACGTCCAGATGGACGGCCTGGCCCACGGTCACGCTCTGGTCGGGGGTGGCGCGCACCAGCACCAGGTGGCTGCCCTCCAGCAGCCGGCAGGTGACCAGCTGTTCGTTGCCGAGGGCCTCGCAGTGGCTCACCTCCGCCGCCAGGTTGCGGTTGGTGGCGGGGGCCAGCCGCAGGTGTTCCGGCCGCAGGCCGCCGGTGATCCGGTGGCCGATCCAGTCGCCCAGCAGCTCCGCCATCGGCCCCTCCACCGGGAAGCGTCGCCCCCCCAGCAGCAGCTGGGCGGAGCCGGCCACCTCCACCGGCAGCAGATTCATGGCCGGGCTGCCGATGAACTGGGCCACGAACAGGTTGGAGGGCCACTGGTACAGCTGCATCGGCGTGCCCAGCTGCTGCAGCCGTCCTTCGTTGAGCACGGCGATGCGGTGGCCCATGGTCATCGCCTCCACCTGGTCGTGGGTGACGTAGAGGGTGGTGGTGCCCAGGCGCCGCTGCAGTTCCACGATCTGGGTGCGGGTGCCGGTGCGCAGCTTGGCGTCGAGGTTGCTGAGCGGTTCATCCATCAGGAACACCGCCGGCTGGCGGGCGATGGCCCGGCCCAGGGCCACCCGCTGCTTCTGCCCCCCGGAGAGCTCCTTGGGCCGGCGCGCCAGCAGGGGCTCCAGTTCCAGGGTGGCGGCCACCTCAGCGATCCGCGCCTCGATGCGGCGCTCCCGCTCGGAATCGATCCGCAGGGCCGCCGGCCATCCGCGGCTGGCCCGGTGCAGGCTGTCCTGCAGTTGCTGGGGCAGGCTGCGGTGGCGGCTGCGCCGCAGGCCGAAACCGATGTTGTCGGCGACGCTCAGGTGCGGGTAGAGGGCGTAGCTCTGGAACACCATCGCCACATCCCGCTGGGCGGGCCGCAGCCGGCTCACGGGCCGCTCCCCTACGTAGATCTCGCCGGAGGTGGTGGCCTCCAGGCCCGCCAGCAGCCGCAGCAGGGTGCTCTTGCCGCAGCCCGAGGGCCCCACCAGCACCAGGAATTCACCGTCCTCGATCTGCAGGTCGAGCTGGCGCAGCACCTCCACCGGGCTGCCGCCGCGACGGGGCGGGTAGGTCTTGCCGACCTTCTGGAAGCGGACCTCGGCCAAACCAGCGCTGCAACCGGGGGATCCTAGGGTTGTTCCTCATCAGAGCCCCGGCCGACAACCTTCCTTGCAGTTCATCGATCAGGCCCGCATCGCCGTGCGCGCCGGCCGCGGCGGCGACGGCATCGTGGCCTTCCGTCGTGAGAAATATGTGCCCGCCGGTGGTCCTTCCGGTGGTGACGGGGGCCGCGGCGGTGACGTGCTGCTCGTGGCCGATTCCAACCTCCAGACCCTGCTGGATTTCAAGTACCGACGCCTGTTTGCCGCCGATGACGGCCGCCGCGGCGGCCCGAACCGCTCCAGCGGGGCCAGCGCCTCCACCCTGACGATCCGGGTGCCCTGCGGCACGGAGGTGCGCGACTGCCGCACCGGCATCCTGCTGGGGGATCTCACCAACGCCGGCGAGGAGCTGCTGGTGGCGGCCGGTGGCCGGGGGGGCCTGGGCAACGCCCACTACCTCAGCAACCGCAACCGGGCCCCGGAAAAGTTCACGGAGGGCAAGGAGGGCGAGGAATGGAAGCTGCAGCTGGAGCTCAAGCTGCTGGCCGAGGTGGGGATCATCGGTCTGCCCAATGCCGGCAAGAGCACCTTGATCGCCGTGCTTTCCGCCGCCCGGCCGAAGATCGCCGACTACCCCTTCACCACCCTGGTGCCCAACCTGGGGGTGGTGCGGCGGCCGAGCGGTGACGGCACCGTCTTCGCCGATATCCCCGGCCTGATCGCGGGGGCGGCCCGCGGCGCCGGCCTGGGCCATGAGTTCCTGCGCCACATCGAGCGCACGCGCCTTTTGCTGCATCTGGTGGATGCGGGCGGCGAGGACGTGCTCAGGGATCTGCTGGTGGTGGAGGAGGAGCTGGCTGCCTACGGCAACGGGCTCAGCGACCGTCCCCGCCTGGTGGTGCTCAACAAGATGGAACTGTGTGATGCCGAGGAGCTGGAGGAACGGGTGGCGGTCATCGGCGCCCACACCGGCCAGCCCCCACTGATCATCTCCGCTGCCGCCTCCCAGGGGCTCGATGCCCTGCGGGCCGCCGTCTGGGAGCAGCTGGGCATCGCCTGAACCGCCCCGGGGGGGCGTGGTCAGGGCCTGGTCAGAGGATCAGTCGTCGTAGACGCGGCACTCGGGCGCTTCGGGGTTGAGGTCGCAGTACACCTCAAGGGGGCTGGGGTCGTGGCTGTCTTCGGGGTGGTGCTCCTTGTACTCGTTGAGGGCCTTGAGCTCCTCCTCGAGATGGCGCACCTTGCCGAGATTGCCGTCGGCCTTGGCCGACTCGATCTCGACCTTGTCCTTCTCGATGTGATCGTCGATCGTCTTCATGCAAAAACCGGCCTTCACGAGCCGGAACTCACCGCAGACACCATACGGTCGGGGCAGGGGCGCCGCCTTTTCCTGTTGGTTCCCGCACACCCACCGTCCCGGTAGCGGCGCTCAGGCGGCCAGGTCGCTCAGCACCAGCCAACGCTCCTCCGCCGCGTGGATCCGCTCCACCAGGGCCGCCAGTTCATGGGTCAGCTCCTCCAGGCGGGCGTAATCAGGGCCACTGGGGGCCGCCAGGTGCTGCTCCAGCTCGCGGCGTTGCTGTTCGAGCTGGGGCAGCTCGGTTTCGAGGCGCTCCAGCTCCCGGGATTCCTTGAAGCTGCGCCGTCGGGGGGCGTCCGCCAGGACCTTGGCGGATGGGGCTGAGCGCTTGGCGGTTTCCGGGCCGGCTGCGGCCGGCCCAGGGGCGGTGGCCGGCGCTCCTGCCGCTCGCTCCAGCCAGCTGCTGTAGTTGCCCTCGAAGCGCTCCAGCCGGCCGTCCTCGAAGTGGAACAGCCGATCGACGGTGCGATCCAGGAACCAGCGGTCGTGGGAGACCACCACCACACAGCCGCGAAAATCGTCGAGGAACTCCTCCAGCACGCTCAGGGTGTGGACGTCGAGGTCGTTGGTGGGCTCGTCCAGCAGCAGCACGTTGGGCGCCTCGATCAGCAGCCGGCAGAGGTGCAGGCGGCGGCGCTCGCCCCCGGAGAGCTTCGCCACCGGTTGGTGCTGCTGGGCGGGTGGAAACAGGAAACGCTCCAGCAGCTGGGAGGCCGTCAGCTCCACCCCGTCCACCTGCACCCGGCTGGCGGCCTCCTGCACCACTTCGATCACCTTGCGTTTGCCGTCTTTGGCCAGCAACACGTCGCTGTGCTGGTCGAAGTAGGCCAGCTTCACCGTGGCTCCCAGCTCCAGCAGGCCGTCGCTTGGGGGGCGTCGCCCGGCGATCACCTCCAGCAGGCTGGATTTACCGACCCCGTTGGGGCCGATGATCCCCACCCGGTCCTCGGGGCTGAAGTCGTAGCTGAAGTCGTGCAGCAGGGTGCGGTCGCCCACGGCCACCGCCAGCCCCTCGGCGGTGATCGCCCGTTTGCCGATGCGTCGGGCGGTGGCGGCCATCGCCAGGCTGGTGCGCCCCTGGCGGGCGGGTGCCTCCAGCAGGGCATCGATGCGTTGCATCCGGGCCTTCTGCTTGGTGCTGCGGGCCTTGGGGCCCTGGCGCAACCAGGCCAGCTCCCGCCGCAGGGTCCCCTTGAGCTTGGCGGCGGTGGAAGCTTCGGCCTCCTCCTCGGCCGCCTTCAGGCCCAGGTAGGTGCCGTAGTTGCCCTCGTACGGCCGGGCCTCGCCCCGCTCCACCGCCACGATCCGGCGGGTGACCCGATCCAGCAGGTAGCGGTCGTGGGTGACGAGCACCAGGGCGCCGGCGAAGCGATCCAGATAGCTCTGCAGCCACTCCACCCCCTCGGCGTCGAGGTGGTTGGTGGGTTCATCCAGCAGCAGCACCTCCGGTTCGGCCACCAGGGCCGCCGCCAGGGCGACGCGGCGCCGGTTGCCGCCGGAGAGCTCGCCGATCGTCCGCTCCTGATGGGCCGCGTCGATGCCCAGGCGTTCCAGCACCTCCCGGCAGCGGCGCTCCAGGTCCCAGGCCTGGCAGCCGTCCATGCGGTGCTGCAAGGCGCTGAGGCGGGCCAGCAGCGGGCCGTCCTCCGCGCCACTGGCCAGCTGGTGGCTCACGCCGGCGTACTCCCGCAGCAGGGCCATGGCTTCCCCGTCCCCGGCGAACACCTGCTCCAGCACGGTCAGGGAGGGATCCAGGCGGGGCTCCTGGTCGAGCAGCACCACCCGGGTGCGGGCGTGGCAGCGCCGCTCGCCCCGATCGAGCGGTTCGAGGCCCGCCAGCACCCGCAGCAGGGTGCTCTTGCCGGCGCCGTTGGGGCCGATCAGCCCCAGCCGGTCCCGCTCGCCCACGTGCAGGTCGAGATCGGAGAACAGGCTGCGCAGGCCGAAGTCCTTGGCGGCTCCCACCAGGCTGATGGCGCTCATGGGGTGTCGCCGCTCTGGTCCAGGCCCAGGCGCTGCTGCTCCAGATGGGCGAAGACGCTCTTGTCGCCCACGTCGGCCGCCGCCGGCATGGGGAACTTTCGCAGGCAGAGCACCAGCAGCAGCAGGGCTTCGGCAGCCAGCAGGCTGGCGGTTGTGGCCGGGCTCAGCACACCGGCCAGGCGGCCGAGCAGGGCCAGGGGCAGCAGCAGGGTGACGCCGATCGCCTCCGGCCGCTGAAAGCAGAAGAACTCCTTGAAGCCGATGCCGGCCAGGGCGGCGAAGAAGGGCCCCACCGCCAGGATCCACAGAGGTTGCTGCGCCAGGGCGGGGAGCATCTGGCCCGGTCCGGCCCGCAGGGCCAGCAGCAGCCCGCCCAGGCAACCGGCCAGCCAGAACAGCTGCAGGGCCCGGTGCAGGGGACGCAGGTAGATGTGAATCCAGCGCAGGGCCAGGCCAAGGCCGGCCGCCATCACCAGCAGCCAGGGCCAGAGCAGGTCGGGGCCGAGCTGGCGCCACTGGGCCAGCAGGGCCAGCTGGCCGAGGGCCACGGCCGTGAGGGCCAGGCGGTAGCCCAGCACGTCGCGGCGGTCGGTGGCGGTGATCGTGAAGGTGCCATACACCCCTTCAAAGACGGGGTCGGTGCCATCCGGGCTGGCCAGGGTGCTGCTCATCGGGTGGGGGCGCCGGGGGCGGCAGGGGGTGGGCTGCCCACCAGTGTGGCCAGGTCCGGTCCCGCCGGGACGATGCCGGAGGGATGCAGGGGGAAGAGGGCCCCGAAGTAGTCGCTGCGCCAGGCCGTCGGGAAGCAGGTGAGCGCCACCCCCTTGAGGGCGTGGAAGCGGCGCCGCCAGTCCCATAGCCGGGGCAGTTGCCAGAGGGGCCGGCGGCTGCAGCCGAACAGCGGCGCATAGACCAGCTCCAACCGGATCAGGGTGGGGAACAGCACCACGTCCGCCAGGCTGGGATGGGTCCCGCCACAGAGCCAGCCGCTGCCGCTCTCCCCATGGGCGGTGAGGCCGGCCTCCACCGCCTCCAGGGCAGCGAACAGGGCCGCTTCGGCTTCGTCGTAGGCCGCCTGGTTGCGGGCGAAGCCGCAGCGGTACACGCCGTCGTTCACATCACTCTGCAGGCGCTCCCGCCAGGTGGCGATCGCCGGGACATCCTCCTGCGGTGCCAGGTCCGGCGCCCCGGCCGCCGCCGGCCAGGCATTGAGCAGTTCGATCAGGCGGGCGCTCTCGCTCACCAGGATCTGCCCCCGGCTCCGGGAGTAGAGCGCCGGCACGGTGGCCCTGGCCCGGGGATCGGCGCCGCAGCGGCGATAGAGGTCGAGCAGGGTCTGGCAGCCCTCGAAGGGCGTCTCGAAGCGCCAGCGGCCGGCGGCCGGATCGGGCACCACCACCACCGTGTCGATCGTGGCGGCCAGACCCCTCAGGGTCCAGGTGAGCCAGGCCCGGTGGGCCCAGGGGCAGCTGCGGCCCACGATCAGCACGTGGCCACCGGGGTCGCCGGCGTCTTCCGGCAGCGGCGGCAGGCTGGTGAAGGCACCGGCTGGCCGGCGGTAGCGACCCTGGTCGTCGGCGGGTCCGAGCCCACCCATCAGCAGGCGCCACTGGCAGTGCCAGAGCTGCCGGGCGGTGCGCACCAGGGTCGCGGGCGGGGCCATGGAAATCAGCGCAGTCCAGCCCTGACTCTGCGCCAGGCTGGGGCCCTGTGAGCGAGCAGGCGATGGTGGCGGGGCGGGTGATGGTGGTGGGCGGCACCCACGGCAACGAGCGCAACGCGCCCTGGCTGCTGGAGGCCTGGCGGCGGCACCCGGCCTTGCTGCGCAGCAGTGGCCTCGGCCTGGAGCTGGTGCTGGGCAACCCCGCCGCCCACGCCGCCGGCCGGCGCTACCTGGACCAGGACCTCAACCGCAGTTTCGTGCCGGCCCTGCTGGACGCCCCCGAGCCGGGGGACCGGGAACTGCGGCGGGCGCGGGAGCTGCTGGCTCTCCACGGGCCCGAAGGCCGTGCCCCCTGTCTGGTGGCCCTCGACCTGCACAGCACCACCGCCGCCATGGGCAACAGCCTGGTCGTCTACGGCCGGCGGCCGGCCGATCTGGCGCTGGCGGCGGGGATGCAGCAGCGGCTGGGCCTGCCGATCTATCTGCATGAGCAGGATCAGGCCCAGACGGGCTATCTGGTGGAGCGCTGGCCCTGCGGGCTGGTGGTGGAGGTGGGCCCGGTGCCCCAGGGCGTGATCCAGGCCACCATCTGCCGGCAGAGCCAGCTGGCCCTGGAGGCGGCACTGGAGGTGCTGGCGGAGGCCCGCTGCGGTGCCCTGCGCCAGCCGGTGCGGCTGGAGGTGCACCGGCACCTGGGCAGCCTCGACCTGCCGCGCCACGACGACGGATCCCCGGCGGCGGTGGTGCACCCGCAACGCCAGGGACGCGACTGGCGGTCGATCGGCGCTGGCGAGCCCCTCTTCCTCACTGCTGAGGGCGTCACGATCCCCTTCCACCCCCAGGCCGATCAGGCGGACGGGGCTGTCCGGGCCGTGTTCATCAACGAGGCGGCCTACGGCGAGAAGGGCATCGCCCTCAGCCTCACCCGCCGGGAAGCCTGGCCCGTGGAGCCGGCCTGGGGCCAGGCGCTCCAGGGCCTGGCCCGTAACCTTCAGACCCCGGGCTGAGGCGCCTGGGGCTGCCCGGCGGGAGCCGGCTGTGATCGGGGCGGGCCGTTGTAGAGGACGCTCACGACGTTGCGACCGTCGGGAGAAATGAGAATCTCGGTTTCCACGGTGGGCGGCTGGCCGAGCTGGGCCCAGCCGGGGACGCCCCCGTAGAAGCGGAACAGCAGGCCCTCGGCGTCGGAGCGCACCAGACAGTTGCCGCCGCTGCGCTCGTACATGCAGATGGCGGGCCGGTAGACGCCCAGGCCGCCGTTGATCACCTCGCCCCGCATGCGGGCCAGGTTGACGGCGCGGCCGCGCTGGAAGGCCTGTTCCTGGCTCATCTGGGCCCGGGCGGGGGCGGGGCCGGCCAGGGGGGAGGCCAGCAGCAGGGCCAGGGCGCCCAGCAGGGGCCGGAGACGGGAGGAAGGCATGGTCATCCGCAAACGAGGGTGGTCTGTTCCTTGGTGCAGGGGAGGTCGGTCTTGCTGCCGTCGGCCCAGTAGATGCGCAGCCGGTCGTCCTCGGTGTCGGTGCGCAGGGTCAGCGATTTGACGAAGCCGGCTGGGGGCTTGCCGGCCGGGTCGGCGGTGTCAGGGCGCGTGTTGGCTTTGTTCAGCCGTTGCTCCAGCTGCTGGATCTTCAGCTCGAGCTGGTCGATGCGGCGGCTCTCGGCATTGGGTGAGCCCTGGCAACCCGCCAGCAGCAACGGCAGGACCAGCAGGGCGGGCGACAGCCGGCGCAGGCGAAAGCCGGCGGTGCGCGCTGGCTGGGAAGAGAGCGACGAACGCGAGACCATCGGCGGGGAGGCGAGATGACCGGATCAACGCTTCTCCTAGCAGCGGCAGGGGGGGCAGGCCAGGCAAGAGGCACAGCTTTTCTTCATGAAGGCGCCGCTCACAAGCCGCAACAGTCTGTTACAGTCGTTTCAGGCGATCCGTCGCCCTTCCTTACGCCCAAGGCTGGCGCAGTCGCGCTTTTGCCTGAAGGCACTCTTCTCTGCACTCATGACCGCCACTCTCCAGCAGCGCTCCGGCGCTTCGGTGTGGAACCAGTTCTGTGAGTGGGTCACCTCCACCAACAACCGTCTGTATGTCGGTTGGTTCGGTGTGCTGATGATCCCCACCC
>NZ_JAYGHY010000086.1:0-8658 GCF_034931305.1 Cyanobium gracile UHCC 0281
GGCCCCAGGCGCACGCCGGACGGCAGCAGCTCATCGCCGGCGGCGGCCTCCTCCTCGGCGGCGCGGATCCAGGGGTTGGGGCCCACCTCGCCGGTGAGCAGCAGATCGTCGGCGGCGGCGGCCTCCCGAACGGACTCCGGGCGCACCAGCTCCTGGGGCAGCACTCGCCGCGCCCCCTCCGGCAGGGGCGCGCCGGTGAGGATCCGAATCGCTTCTCCCGCGGCCAGCACCGCCGCGTACGGGGCCCCGGGGGCCGACCGGCCCACCAGACGCCAGCGGCGGCCATGGCTGGGAGCGTCGGCATCGGCGATGGCGTAGCCATCCATGATCGAGGCCCGGAAACCCGGCACGGCCTCGGCGGCCATCACCGGCTCAGCACTCACCCGGCCCAGGCACAGCCCCAGCGGCAGCCGCTCGGTGCCCTGCAGCGGGGTGATCGCCGCCAGCACCCGGCAGCGCGCCTCTTCCAGGGGCAGGCCTTCGCGGGGAAACGGTTCAGCCATCGCATTCCCCGGCCGGGCCCTGAACAGCGGGATGGACCCAAAGGCCGCGGCGCCCCCCCTCCTTGCGCAGCAGCCGCACCGGGCCGATGGTCATCGCCGGATCGGCCGACTTGACCATGTCGTAGAGGGTGAGCAGGCCCACCTGCACCGCCGTCAGCGCCTCCATCTCCACCCCGGTGGCGCCGTTGGTGCGGGCGCTGGCCTGCAGCCGCAGGCCGCTGCCGTCGGCGCTGGGCTCGATCAGCACCTCCAGGCCCGTCAGGGCGATCGGGTGGCACAGGGGAATCAGCTCCCAGGTGCGCTTGGCGCCCTGGATCGCCGCCACCCGGGCCACCGCCAGCACGTCGCCCTTGGCCGCCCGACCCTCCAGCACCAGGGCCAGAACCTCGGGCGCCATGGTGATGTGGCCCTCGGCCACGGCGCGGCGATCGCTGGCGGGCCGGTCGCCCACCTCCACCATGTGCACCTGACCGGCGGCGTTGAGGTGGGAGAGGCCGGGCTGGCTCATGCCGGAGCGGATACGGATGGGCGGTGCCCCCAGCATGGCGCTCATCGCAGCATCAGCAGGCTGCCCGCGGGCAGGGACAGCAGCAGGTCGCCAGCGGCGGCGGCCTGGGCCAGGGTGCGCCAGCGGCGTCGGCGCAACTCCACCTGGATCGGCTCGCGGCCCCCATTGCCGTCGGGCATGGCTGCCGGCACCACGAAAACGGTGACGTGCAGCGGACCCTCGCTGACCCGCACCACCCGGCAGGGCCAGTGGTGGACCGCATCGGGGGCAGGGGCGGTGCCCAGTTCCAGGTGATTGGCCCGCATCCCCACGTGGGTCCAAGCCTCCAGGGGCTCGGGCGTCACCAGCTCCAGGCCCCAGGCCACGGCCCGCAGCCGGGTGGGCCCGAGCCGCTGCACCGCCGAAATGTTCTTGCAGCCCGTGAGCCGCGCCACCGCCACCGCCCCGGGCCGCTCGAACACCTCCCAGCGGGGCCCGTGGCGCAGCAGCGCCCCCCCGTCGATCACCAGCAGCTCCTCGCACAGCCGGTAGGCCTCGTCCATGTCGTGGGTCACCAGCAGGGTGGGGACCCCGGAGCGGGCCAGCAGCTCCTCCATCAGCTGCTGCAGGCGGCGGCGGCGATGGGCGTCCTGGGAGGAGAGGGGCTCATCCAGCAGCAGCAGATCGGGCTCGGTCACCAGGGCCCGGGCCAGGGCCGTGCGCTGCTGCTGGCCCCCCGAGAGCTGGGCGGGATACTTCCGCGCCTGCTCCTGCAGCCCCACCGCCGCCAGCTGGGCGGCCACCCGGGCGTAGCGCTCGGCCGCTGGCAGGTGGGCCAGCCCGAAAGCCACATTGGCGGCCACGCTCAGGTGGGGGAAGAGGGCATCGTGCTGGGGCATCACGGCGATGCGGCGCCGCTCCGGCGGCAGATCGATGCCGCGCGCCGCATCGAACAGCACCCGGCCGTTGAGTTCGATCCGGCCTGCACTCGGCCGTTCCAGGCCGGCCAGGAGGCGCAGCAGCAGGCTCTTGCCGGCCCCGGAGGGCCCCAGGATCGCCAGCCGGCGGCAGGAGGTGTCGAGGGCCAGGTCGAAGCGGAACGCGCCGTGGCGCTTGTGGAGGTCAAAGCGAAGGGCGAAGGGGACCAGCGCGGCGGCGGCGGGCGCGGCTGGGGGGAGGGGCACGGGCGGGGACTCCGGCGCGGCGGCGCCCTCCAGCCCCGGCCGGCGGCCCCGGAGCAGAAACAGCTGCACCAAAGCCAGGCAGAGCCCGTTCAGCAGCAGCACCTGAGCGGTCCACACCCAGGCCTGGGGCAGGTCGCCCGCGTCGACGGCCGCGTAGATCGCCAGGGGCAGGGTCTGGGTGCGGCCGGGGATGTTGCCCGCCAGCATCAGGGTGGTGCCGAACTCCCCCAGGGCCCGGGCGTAGCCGAGGCTGAGGCCCGCCCCCAACCCGGGCAGCACCAGGGGCAGGGTGATCCGCCGCCACACCCGCCACGGCCCCGCCCCCAGGCTGCGGGCCACCCCCTCCAGACCGGGATCCAGCTGCTCCAGCGACGCCAGCAGGGTGCGGTACATCAGCGGAAAGGCCGCCATCGCCGCGCTCAGCACCGTGGCGGGCCAGCTGAACACCAGCTCCAGCCCCAGCCGAGCCAGCGGCTCCCCCAGGGGTCCATACCGGCCCAGCAGCTGCAGCAGCACGAAACCCAGCACCGTGGGCGGCAGCACCAGGGGCGACAGCAGCAGCAGATCGGCCGTGGCACGCCGCGCCCCCCGCCAGCGCCGCACCCGGTCGGCGGCGAGAAACCCCGCCGGGGTCACCAGCAGCACCGCCAGGGCGGCGCTGCGCAGGGACAGCACCAGGGGAGACAGGCCCGGGGCGGCCTCCATCAGGGGGCCCGATCGGGCAGGGAGGCGAAGCCGTCGCGGCGGAACTGCGCCTGGGCGGCGGTGGTGCGGAGCGAGCGCAGGTAGGCCAGGGCCAGCTGGGGCTGGCGGCTGCTGCGCAGCACCGCGCCGCTGTAACGGATCGGACCATGGCTGGCCTCCGGGGCGGTGGCCACCACCCGCAGCCCCCCCAGCTGCACCACATCACTGCGGTACACGAAGCCGGCGTCCACGTTGCCGGCGGCCACCGCCCGGGCCACGGCCCGCACCGATCCCAGGGGCACCAGCTTCGGGGCTAGGGCGGCGGTGAGACCGTAATGGGCCAACATCTGACGGGCGTAGTCGCCAGCTGGCACGGTGCCATCACCGATGGCGATGCGCCTCACCCCGGGCCCGGCCAGGCCGGCGATCTCCAGGGGCCGACGCGGCGCCCGGGCCGGCACCACCAGCACCAGCCGGTTGCTCAGAAGATCCCGGCGGCTGCCGGCCAGCAGCAGGCCCGCCTTCTCCAGGGTGTCCATCGGCCGGACGCCGGTGGAGAGGAACACATCAACGGGCGCGCCCTGCTGGATCTGCTGCTGCAGCAGCCCGGAGGAGCCGAAGTTGAACTGGGGCGGCGCCACGGCCCGGGCGCGGGCGAAGGGAACCGCCAGGCTCTGGAGCGGGCCCGAGAGGCTGGCCGCCGCGCTGACCAGAAGCGGTGGGGCCGCGGCCCTGGCCCCACCCTCTCGGCCGCCCACCGCGGCCACCAGGGCACCACAGAGAAACGGGCCGGCCAGCAGCGCCGCAGCCGCTGGGCGACGGGACCGGGGGGCAGGCGTCCGCGTCAGCATCGGCAGCCTCAGAAGGGGATCGGCATCGCCACATCGGCAGGCGACGGCGCACAGGAGGACACCCGCTCCTGCACCACCGCCCCCACCACCACGATCGATGGCGAGGCGAACGCCTCGGCCTCCACCCGGTCGGCCAGCACCTCCAGCGTGGCCACCAGATGCCGCTGGCCCCGCACGGTGCCCTGCTGGATCACGGCGGCGGGTGTGGTGGGGGCCAGACCCCCCGCGATCAGCTCCGCGACGATGTGGCGCAGGTTGTGCAGGCCCATGTAGATCACCAGGCCGTCGCTGCTGCGGGCCAGGCCGCGCCAGTCGACGCCGGGACGGCGCTTGTCGATCTCCTCGTGGCCGGTCACGAAGGTGACGCTCGAACCCGCCCGCCGGTGGGTGACGGGAATGCCGGCGTAGGCGGGTGCGGCGATGCCGGCCGTGACCCCGGGCACCACCTGCACCGGGATGCCATGGGCGGCCAGGTGCGCCGCCTCCTCACCGCCACGACCGAACAGGAACGGATCGCCGCCCTTGAGGCGCACGATCAGGCGCCGGCGGCCGGCCAGTTCGCGCAGCACGGCATTGGTGCTGGGCTGGGGCACCGAGTGATGGCCGCGGCGCTTGCCGACGAAATGGCGCTCACACCCCTCCGGCACCAGATCCAGCAGGGCGGTGGGCACGAGGGCGTCGTAGACGAGGGCGTCGCACTGCTGCAGCAAGCGGTGGGCCCGCAGGGTGAGCAGGTCGGGATCGCCGGGGCCGGCCCCCACCAGGTACACCGTGCCGGGGCCATCGATCGCCGTGGGGGCCAGGGTCTCGTCCGTCATGGCTCCGTCATGGCAAGGCCATCAGCGCCTCCACCACCACAGCCCGGAACCGGGGCCGCTGCAGCAGCGGCAGGCCCAGCGGCGACGGCAGGGCGTCGGTGAGCCGGTTGGCCGCCAGGGCCAGGGGCAGGGCGGAGCCAGGCAGGGGCAGCGGAGCATCCGCAGGGTTGGGGGCACTGTATGGAGTGGCGCGGCAACGGCCACCGGTGACAGCCTCCAGGTGGGCCAGGAATGCCGCCCCCAATGGCCCCTCCAGGGGGTGATGCAGCAGCCACGGCCCCTCCTCCGCCTGGACCTTCAGGGCCGCCAGCTCGTCGGCCAGGGCGCCCTGCCAGGCGCGCCAGGAGCCCAGGAAGGGCAGGCGCCGCAGCGGCCCGCGCCGTCGGCAACGCGCGGCAATCCGTGGCACGTCGCGGCGCACATGGCTGCCGGGCAGGAGAAACAGGGGCACCAGCAGCAGGGGGGTCGCGCTGCTGCTGGCGGGCAGGGCCGGGGGTTCCCCTGCGGTGAGGGCCTCCAGAACCACGGGCGCCCCGCGGCCCTCTTGCAGCTGGCCGGCCAGGTCCTGCAGTTCGGAGGGGATCACCCCACCGGCACGGCCATGCACCACCAGCAGGAGGGGGCTTGCGATGATCCGGCGCATACCCCTCAGCCTAGGGATCACCCTATGGAGGCCGCCGCGCATGTCGACGTCGAGCTCCCGTGAGGCCTGGACGCCGCAGCGGCGTCAGCAGCATGGCGACGTCCTGGGGGCCGACCGCTGCCGCTGCCGCGAGCTGGTCGCCGCCCTGGGCAGCGGCGAACGCAGCGGCCGGGCCCTGAGCCGTGCCGAGGCCGGCGAAGCCCTCGATCTGCTGCTCGACGGTCGCTGCAGCGACGCCCAGGCCGGGGCCTTCCTGATCGCCCATCGCCTGCGGCGTCCGGAACCCCAGGAGCTGGCGGGTCTGTTGGACAGCTACCGGCGTCGGGGACCCAGGCTGGCGGCGACGCCCCGCCGGGTGCTCAGCTTCGGGGTGCCCTTCGATGGCCGCAGCCGCTCCGCGCCGCTGCTGCCCCTGGTGGCCCTGCTGCTGGTGACGGCCGGCGTCGGAGTGGTGCTGCAGGGCGGTGGCCCGATGCCGGTGAAGTACGGCTTCACAACGGCCGAAGCCCTGGCCGCCCTCGGCCTCGAGCTGCGCGGTCTGGCCTGGAGCGCGGTGAACCGCCGCTTCGCCCAGGAGGGGCTGGCCCTGCTGCACCAGCCGGCACACTTCCCGGCCGCCGAGCGGCTGGTGCCGGTGCGGGAGCAGATCGGCAAGCGCCCGCCGATCGCCACCCTCGAACTGCTGTGGAGCTGCCACGACGGCCCCCACCTGCAGGTCAGCGGCTTCGTCCATGCCCCCACCGAACGGCTGGCCCGCCTGGCCCTGGCCGCCACCGGCCAGGACGAGCTGCTGCTGGTGAAGGGGATGGAGGGGGGCGTGGAGCTGCCCACCAACCGGGTGGCGATCGCCTCCCACCGGCAGGCGGGAGCGGGGGGAGACTCTGAGCGGCTGATCCTGCGGGCCCGGGACCACGGCCTGGGGGCCCCGGAGGTGCCGCTGGAGAGCGTGGCCCAGTGGCAGGGACAGGCCCGGGACGCCCTGGCCGCCGCGGGGCCCCTGGCGGCGGGGCTGATCTGGAACAGTGGCTTTCTGCTCTGGCGTGCCGGGATCAGCGAGAGCCTCCAGGCGGGGCTGACCCTGGCGGAGCGGCTGCTGGAGGATGGGGCGGTGGAGCAGCGGCGCCGTCGGCTGGCCGACGGGTTGGCCCTCACATCAGGGGATATCCCCCCAGCAGGGCACAGGCCCGATCCAGCAGGTTGTTGATCAGCCGGCGCCCCTGGCGCTCCCCCTCCTCCCCCCATCGCCCCTGGCCGGCCCGCACCTGCTCGACACCGTCGGGCCCGAGCGCCATTCGCACATAGTCGCCGTCCTCATCGAGCCAGGCCTCCAGGGCGGCGTCCGTCACCTCCACGTGGAACTGAAGCCCATGGGCGTGGTGGCCGATGCGGAACATCTGCTCGGCGCAGAGGGGCGTGGACCCCAGCAGGGTGGCCGCGGCCGGCAGCTGGATCCGGTCCCCATGCCAGTGCAGCGCCGGCAGGGCGGCATCAAGGCCGGCGAGCACCGGCTCCTGCTCCTGCGTCCGGCTCCAGGCCACCGGCCCCCAGCCCACCTCGTAGGCACGCACGGGGGGCTCACCCGCCATCAGCGGCACCACTTGGCCCCCGGCGGCGAAGGCCAGCAGCTGGGCCCCCAGACACAGGCCGATCACCGGGCGCTCGCAGGCCAGGCACTCCCGCAGCAGGGCCACCTCCCCTTCCAGCCAGGGGAACGACGGCGAGCCGATGTCAGCGACGCCCATCGGTCCGCCGAGCACCAGCAGGGCCTGGTCGGGGCCGAGGCGGGGCATCGGCTCCCCCCGATCGGGCCGGCACACCGTCACCGCCCAACCCCGGCGAAGGGCCTCTTCGGCGAAGCGGGCTGGTCCTTCCCGCTCCAGGTGCTGGAGCACCACCAGGTGGGTCATGGCTGGGCAGGACGGCGATGGGAACCCAGCATGGGGGCGTCCGCCGCTCCGGGCCAGGATCCATGGGCAGCGATCCCAGCCTCCGCCAACTGCTGACGCTGGTGATCGGGTCGGTCGGGCTGGGTTACATGCTCTACGGCAGGAAGCAGGCCCACGCGGTGGCCCTGGGCTGCGGGGTGATGCTGGTGGTGATCCCCTTCGGCGTCAGCCACCTTCCCGCACTGGTGGCGGTGGCTCTGGCGCTGATGGTGCTTCCCTTTGTTCTGCACCGCTTCCTCGCCTGAACCATGCCGATCCCGGAGGAGGTGCTGCGCTTCTGGTTCGAGGAGACCCCCGCCGCCGCCTGGTTCAGACCCGGTGCTGAGGGCGACAGGGCCGTGCGGGAGCGGTTCACGGGGCTCACCGAGCAGGCCCAGGCCGGCGGTCTGGAGGCCTGGGGCGAGAGCGCCCCGGACGCCCTCGCCCTGCTGCTGGTGCTTGACCAGTTCCCGCGTCAGATCTGGCGTGACCAGGCCCGCGCCTTCGCCGGCGATGGCCAGGCCCTTGCCCTGACGCTGCGGGCCGTGGAGGCCGGCTGGGTCGCGGCGGAGCCGGCCCCGGAGCGGCGGCCGTTCTGGCTGATGCCCCTGATGCACAGCGAGGATCTGGCCCTGCAGGAGCTGGGTCTGCCCCTGTTCGAGCGCCACACCGACGCCCGCACCACGGAATTCGCCCGCCGCCACCATGCGGTGATCGCCCGCTTCGGTCGCTTTCCCCATCGCAACCAGGCCCTCGGGCGACCCAGCACCAGCGAGGAAGCGGCGTTCCTGCAGCAGCCCGGCTCCCGCTTCTGACCCCACCCGATGCGCTCCCCCACCGACCCACCAGACGCCTCCGCCACCCTCCGGGCCGCCGAAGCCACCGCCCATCGCCTGGCGGGGGAGCTGTTCTCCTGGGACCTCACCCGGGCCCTGGAGCTGGCCCTGCTCAAGACCTTCTGCGTACCCTCCATCTCCGGTCTGCTGGCCCGCACGGGCGAATTCGAGCAGCGGCCCCGCAAGCGCTACGACGACACGGGCCTGATGGTGGCCGAACTGCTGCGCCATGGCCTGGACAGTCCCGCCGGGGCCGCGGTGATCGCGCGTATGAACCGCATCCATGGCCACTACGCGATCAGCAACGACGATTTCCTCTATGTGCTCTCCACCTTCGTGGCCGAGCCGATCCGCTGGCTGGCCCGCTATGGCTGGCGGCCGCTGACGCCCCTGGAGCAGGAACACCTGTTCCGCTTCTGGTGCGGGGTGGGGGAGCGGATGGGGATCGCGGAGCTGCCGGACAGCCTCGAGGCGTTGCTGGCCCTGAACGAACGCGTGGAGCGGGAGGCCTTCGCCCCGGCCGCCACCAACCAGCGCATCGCCGAGGCCACCCTGGCCATGCTCCTGGCCGACTGGCCCGCGCCCCTGCGCCCCGCCCTGCGGCGAGGTCTGCTGGGCCTGCTGGACCGCCAGACCTGCGTGGCCCTGGGCTGGAGCACCGCGCCCGACTGGCTGCAGACGTTGGTGTTGCAGGCCCTGCGGACCCGCAGCCGGGCCGCCGCCCTGG
>NZ_JAYGHY010000087.1:0-8308 GCF_034931305.1 Cyanobium gracile UHCC 0281
CGGGGAGGTGGCCGGCCGCTCCGGCAGCTGGCTGGAGGGGCAGCAGGTCCGCAGCCGCCGGCGCCAGGAGCTGCAGGAGCGGCTCGCCCCCCTGCTGGCCGAACGCCAGCAGCTGGAGGAACGGCTGCGGCAGGCGGGCGAGCGGCTCGAGGAGCTGGGCGGTGAGGAACTCCAGGAGGACGCGGCCCATGCGGAGGCCGCCGCCGCCCTGGCGGCCCTGGCGGAGCAGGAACGCGCCCTGCTGGCCGGCCTGGAGGACCGCCAGCGGCAGGCCCAGGAACTGGCCGAGGCCCTGGCCCTGCAGCAGCGCACCCGGGCGCGGCTGGAGCAGGAGCAGACCAGCCTCGAGCGGGAGATTGCCCGCCTCGACAGCCGCCGCGAGACCCTGCAGGAAAGTCGCGGCACCGGCGCCCTGCGCCTGCTGCTGGAGGCGGGCCTCGAGGGAATCCACGGCTCGGTGGCCCAGCTGGGCGAGGTGGAGGAGCGCCTGCGGGTGGCCCTGGAGGTGGCGGCGGGGGGGCGCCTGGCCCAGGTGGTGGTGGAGGACGACCGCATCGCCGCCCGGGCGATCGAACTGCTCAAGAGCCGCCGCGCTGGCCGCCTCACCTTCCTGCCCCTCAACCGCATCCGGGGCGGCGGCGGTGGCGGCTCGGGGGGGGCGGCCCTGCAGCGGGGCCAGCCTGGCGCCGCAGGGGCCGGCGGACTGGTGGGGCGGGCGGTGGATCTGATCCGCCACGAGCCCGTCTACGCCGATGTCTTCCGCTACGTCTTCGGCGACACCCTGGTGTTCGCCACCCTCGCCGACGCCCGCCGGGAACTGGGCCGCTGCCGCGCCGTGACCCTGGAGGGCGAACTGCTGGAGAAGAGCGGCGCCATGACCGGCGGCAGCCTGCAGCAGCGCTCCGGCCAGCTGGGCTTCGGCCGCAGCAGCGAAGGCGATGAGGCCGAGCCCCTGCGGCAGCGCCTGCTGGAGCTGGGGGAGAGCCTGCTGGCCTGCCGCCGTCGCGAGGCGGAGCTGGGCCGCGGCCTGGAGGAGGCCAGGCCGGCCCTGCTGGAGCTGCAGCAGCGCCAGGCCGCCCTCCAGGCCGAACGCAGCGCCGCCGAGCGCACCCTGGCCCCGCGGCTGCAACGGCGCGACCAGGTGAGCAGCCGGCTGCTGCAGCTCCAGGAGGCCCACCGGGCCGACCGCGGCAGGATGGACGTCCTCGACCGGATCCTGCCCCCCCTGCGCCAGGCCCTGGCGGAGCTGGAGGAGGCCGAGCGCGCCGCCAGCGGCAACGACGACAGTGCCCGCTGGCAGGGGCTGCAGAGCGAGCTGGAACGGGCCGACCAGGCCCTGGTGGAGGCCCGACGCCAGCGGGATGGCCTGGAGGCGGAGCGACGGGAGCGGGCCCTGGGGGCCGAACGCCTGGGCAGCCAGCTGGAGGCCCTCGCCGGGGAGGAGCGGCGGCTGGTGGAGGCGGTGCAGGCCCTGGTGGGGGAACGCCAGCTCTGGAAGGAGCGGCAACAGGCGGAGCAGGAGCGCCGCACCCTGCTGGAGCGGCAACAGAGCGAGCTGCAGACCCGCTTCGGCGAACGGCGCCGCGCCCGCGACGGGGCCGAAGCCCATCTGGCCGGCCAGCGCCAGGCCCTGCAGCAGCGCCAGTGGGAGCTGCAGCGGCGCCAGGAGGAGCGGCTGGCCCTGGCCGAGGAGCAGCGCAGCCACGGCCTGCGGCTGGCCCAGATGGAACGGGAGCTGCCCGAGCCCCGGCCCGAGCTGTCCGAGGAGGTGCGCGAGGGCGGCCTGGAGGCGCTGCAGCAGAGCCTGCGCCAGCTGCAGCAGCGCATGGAGGCCCTTGAGCCGGTCAACATGCTCGCCCTCGAGGAGCTGGAGCAGCTGGAGCAGCGGCTGGCCGACCTGGACGAGCGGCTGGAGGTGCTCAGCAAGGAGCGGGAGGAACTGCTGCTGCGGATCGAAACGGTGGCCACCCTGCGCCAGGAGGCCTTCATGGAGGCCTTCCGGGCCGTGGACGGCCATTTCCAGACGATCTTCGCCGGCCTTTCCGACGGCGAGGGACACCTGCAGCTGGAGAACCCCGAGCAGCCCCTTGAGGGCGGCCTGACCCTGGTGGCCCACCCCAAGGGCAAGGCGGTGCGGCGGCTGGCCTCGATGTCGGGCGGTGAGAAATCCCTGACCGCCCTGAGCTTCCTGTTCGCCCTGCAGCGCTTCCGCCCGTCCCCCTTCTATGCCCTCGACGAGGTGGACAGCTTCCTCGATGGGGTGAACGTGGAGCGGCTGGCCGCCCTGATCGCCGCCCAGGCCCACCAGGCCCAGTTCATGGTGGTGAGCCACCGCCGGCCGATGATCGCCGCGGCCACCCGCACCATCGGCGTCACCCAGGCCCGCGGCTCCCATACCCAGGTGGTCGGTTTGCCGCCGGCGGCCTGAGCCGACCGCGTGGGCCACAATGGGCCGACAAGGCTGTTCCAGGCCGTGAAGTCGCTCCCGTTCCCCCTGCCGTCCAGCCCCGATCTCCGGATTTGACCTCCCCGATTCCCCCCTCCACCGAACCCGCCGCCAGCAGCGACCGCCTCTGGTTGCGCTCCGAACTGATGGGCACCCAGGTGATCACCCGGGACACCGGCCGGCGGCTGGGCGTCGTCGGTGAGGTGGTGGTCGACATCGACCGGCGCGAGGTGGTGGCCCTGGGCCTGCGCGACAACCCCCTCACCCGCTTCCTGCCGGGCCTGCCCCGCTGGATGCCGCTGGATCGCATCCGCCAGGTGGGAGACGTGATCCTGGTGGATTCGGTCGACTCTCTGGCCGAGGGCTTCAATCCCGAGCGGTACAGCAAGGTCATCAACTGCCAGGTGATCACCGAATCGGGGGAGCAGCTCGGCCGGGTGCTCGGCTTCAGCTTCGACATCGAAACCGGCGAACTCACCACCCTGGTGATCGGGGCCCTCGGCGTTCCCCTGCTGGGGGAAGGGGTGCTCAGCACCTGGGAGATGCCGGTGGGGGAGGTCGTCAGCAGCGGCCCGGACCGAATCATCGTCTACGAGGGAGCCGAGGAGAAGCTCAAGCAGCTGGGCACAGGCCTGCTGGAAAAACTGGGCATCGGCGGCGCCAGCTGGGAGCAGGAAGAGCGGGATCGCTTCCGCACCGGGGCCGTTCCCGCCGAGAACCAGCTGCCCGCCGGCCAGCCCACCGCCCAGGAGCAGCGCCGCATTCAGCCGGCCACCAGCCGCAGCTTCCAGCCCAGCGAAGAACTGGAGTACGTGGAGCTGGAGGAACGGCGCGAACGGGAGCCCCTGCGCCAGCGCCGCTACCTCGACGACGACCTGCCCGAGCCGCGTCAGCGCCCCGAACCCCGGCCGGCACCGGCCGACCCCTACGGGCAGGACAGAGAACGCAACCCCGCCCGGTACGACAACCCCTATGTAGATGAGCGCTACGAAGACGAGCGCTACGACCGGGAGCGCTATCGGGACGAGCGTTCCTTCGAGCCGGAGACCTACAGGGCCCCTGTCGAAGCCCCTGGGCGGGACTTTGCTGAGCCTGAGCGCGAACGGGAGCCGCTGCGGGCAGAGCGTCCCCAGGCCCCAGCTCCCCGGCCGAAGGAGCCGGTGGATGTGGAGCCGGAGATCCTCGACGATCCCTGGTGAAGCGGCCGGGGGGCGGCCTCAGCCTTCCGCGAAGCGCAGCGACGCCGAATTGACGCAGTAGCGCTGGCCGCTGGGGGCAGGGCCGTCGTTGAAGACATGGCCGAGGTGGGCGTCACAGCTGGCGCAGCGGATCTCGGTGCGCTCCATGCCGTGGGTGCGATCGGTTTGGGTGGTGATCGCCCCGGCGCCGACGCCCGCCCAGAAGCTGGGCCAGCCGGTGCCGGAATCGAACTTGGTGGCGGAACTGAACAGCTCGCTGCCGCAGCAGACGCAGTGGTACATCCCGGTGGCCTTGTTGTTCCAGTAGGCACCGGTGAAGGCCCGTTCCGTGCCCCCCTCGCGGGCCACCCGGTATTGCTCGGGCGTCAGCTGGGCCCGCCAGTCGGGATCGTTGACGCTCTGGAGGGGGGTGGATTCGCTCGACGGCATGGTCTCAAACCCCGCGTGGGGCAATGGTTGAGCCAATCCTATCCAGATCGTATGGGCCTCCCGGAGCGCTCCGGTGGCGGCAGCAGGCCACGCACCATCGCCGCCACAGCCGAGACGGCCCCCGGCGCTCCCCGCAGGCTGCGCAGGTCGTCGGCCATGGCTGAGAGGCGCTCGGGATGCTCCAGCCAGTCGGCCGCCTCGGCGGCGATCTGGGCCGGTTCGATCGGCCCGACCCTTTCCGGCACCACGGCACGGCCGGCGGAGATGTTGGGCCAGGCCAGGAAACCCCGGTGACGCATGCGCCAGGCGGTGAGGGCCACCCCCACCAGCCGCCGCAGCAGGGGCAACCGGGCCAGCAGCCCCAGCCAGCCATCCCAGGCCTGCATCACCGCCAGATGCTGGGTGGGCACCAGCACGATCATCGGCACCGCCAGGGCCCCCAGCTCGGCGGTGTTGGCGCCCACCGTCGTGAGCGCCAGGGCGCACTGGCTCAGGGCGGCATGGGCCGGATGCTGCTCCAGCAGCAGGATGCGGGTGCCGGCCGCCGTGACCAGCTCATCGCCCTGGCGATGGGGCTCGCCGGCCCCCTGGCCCCGATTCAGGGGATTGGACGGCCCGCCATAGGCCAGCAGCTCCCGCACCGAGGTGGTGGGTGCCACCGGCAGCAGGAAACGGCAGCCGGGCCGCAGGGCCGCCAGCCGGTCGGCGGTCTCGAGCAGGAACGGCACGCCCACCAGCAACTTGGCCCGCTTCGAGCCGGGCAGCAGGGCCACCCAGTCGCCGGCGGGCAGGGGGGCGTCCTGGCGGGCCAGGGCCGAAAGATCCGCCATCAGGTCCCCCACCACCGTGGCCCGCTGGCGCCAGCGGGGTGCCAGGCGGCCGGCGGCGGCGGGACCCATCACGGCGATGCGGTCGTTCCAGCGGGGCCAGCGGGCCACCCATTCGGCATAGGTGAGGTGGCGGTAGCCCAGCCGGGCCGAAAGCAGCACGGTCCAGAACTGGTCACCACCGAGGAACACCACCACCCCCCGCTCGGGCCAGGGGCCGTGGCGGCGGGGCCGCAGCAGCAGCCACCAGAAGCGGGTGGCCGGCAGCACCCGCTCGAACAGGCCCCAGCCCTCGGCCACCCGCTGCTCGGCGCCGGTGGCGTTGGGGCAGGGAACGAGCACCAGCCGCAGGCTGCAGCTGGCGGCGGGATCGCGGGGCCGCAGCGGCTCCAGGCCATGGAGCTGCTCCGCCAGGGGCCGCACCCAGGTGCTCAGTTCCCCCGGACCGTTGCTGACCAGCACGATCGCGCTGCCTGCGGCTGGAGCGGAGACCGGCGACGGCTGGGTCAAGAGAACCGCAGGTTCCGGGGGACGGGAGCGGGAAAAGAAAAATGCGGATGGCGAGACTTGAACTCGCAAGGCCGAAGCCACACGCCCCTCAAACGTGCGTGTCTACCAATTCCACCACATCCGCGTGGCAGGCGCAGGCCGAAGCACCGCACCGGTTGAGCAATATACCCATGGGCTCCCCCCAGCCCCGAAGGCCCTCGCCGCCGGGGGGCGCCGGTGAGCACTGATACAGTCCGCCCCGGCACGGCCGCACCCCCGCCAGCCCTGATCGCCCGGACCTGCACGGATGCCCATCGGCAAACTGCTGATCGCCAACCGAGGCGAAATCGCCCTCCGCATCCTGCGCAGCTGCCGGGAGCTCGGCATCGCCACTGTGGCCGTCTACAGCACCGTGGATAAAAACGCCCTGCACGTGCAGCTGGCCGATGAGGCGGTCTGCGTGGGGGAAGCCCCCAGCAGCCGCAGCTACCTCAACGTTCCCAACATCCTGGCGGCCGCCACCTCCCGCGGCGCCGACGCCATCCATCCCGGCTACGGCTTCCTGGCGGAGAACGCCGACTTCGCCGAGAAGTGCCTCGACCACGGCCTGATCTTCGTGGGCCCCTCGCCGGCCGCGATCCTGGCCATGGGCGACAAATCGACGGCCAAGATCACGATGCAACAGGTGGGTGTGCCCACCATCCCCGGCAGCGAGGGGCTGCTGGACGATCCCAGCCAGGCGGCCGCCCTCGCCGAGACGATGGGCTACCCCGTGATGATCAAGGCCACCGCCGGTGGTGGTGGTCGGGGCATGCGCCTGGTGCCGGCCGCCGATCAGCTGGACAGCCTGTTCAGAGCTGCCCAGGGGGAGGCGGAGGCCGCCTTCGGCAACCCTGGCCTCTACATGGAGAAGTTCATCGACCGGCCCCGGCACGTGGAGGTGCAGGTGCTGGCCGACCGCCACGGCAACGTGGTCCACCTGGGCGAAAGGGACTGCTCGATCCAGCGCCGCCACCAGAAGCTGCTGGAGGAGGCCCCCAGCCCGGGCCTGGATCCGGAGCTGCGACGCCGCATGGGCGAGGCGGCGGTGGCGGCGGCCCGCAGCATCGACTACGAGGGCGCCGGCACGGTGGAGTTCCTGGTGGACAAGAGCGGCGCCTTCTACTTCATGGAGATGAACACCCGCATCCAGGTGGAGCATCCCGTCACCGAGATGGTGACCGGCATCGACCTGATCGCCGAGCAGCTGCGCATCGCCGGCGGCGAGCCGATCTCCGTGCGCCAGGACCAGATCCAGGTGCGCGGCCATGCCATCGAGTGCCGCATCAACGCCGAGGACCCCAGCCACAACTTCCGGCCCGCCCCGGGCAGGATCACCGGCTGGCTTCCCCCCGGAGGCCCTGGGGTGCGCATCGACAGCCACGTCTACACGGGCTATGAAATCCCCCCCTTCTACGACTCCCTGATCGGCAAGCTGATCGTCTGGGGGGTCGACCGCGACCACGCCATCCGCCGCATGCGACGGGCCCTGTCGGAATGTGCCGTCACGGGGATCCCCACCACCATCGAATTCCACCTCGCCCTGCTGGATCGCCAGGAGTTCCAGCGCGGTGAGGTCTGGACCAAGTTCGTCGAGGAGGAGATGCTCAACCGGTGAGCTGGCTGCGCAGCAGGGCCAGGGTGAGCAGACCCTGCTGACCGACCAGCAACTCACGCAGCAGGCTGATCAGCCCCACCCAGACCACCGGCGTCACATCCACCCCACCGATGGGCTGGATCAGGCGACGGGTGAGGACCAGCAGGGGCTCGGTGGGTGCCCCCACCAGCTGCATCACCCCCTTGGTGAGGTCCACACTCGGATACCAGGTGAGGACGATCCGGAACAGGAACAACAGGGTCCAGCCCGCCAGGGCCAGCCCCAGGGCCAGGTGCAGCAGGGGCAGGGGCGCCAGTGCGGGAAGGGCCAGGGCCGTCACAAAGCTCTAAGCGTCTGAAGGTCGATGGTAGGAAGCCGCCGCCACTGCCTAGGATCCCCCGAGTTGTCCAGAGCGAACGCCTGCCATGACCCCTTCCCTCGCCAACTTTCTCAGCAGCCTCGGCTGGGGCGCGGTCATCGTGGTGATCCCCATCGCCATCGCCCTGGTGCTGATCAGTCAGAACGACCAGCTCGATCGGCGGCTCTGAGCTTCCGCTGACGTCGCGGGTACGGTCCTTAGAGTGTTGCCCATCGCCCGGGTGAACCGCCGTGGTCAACGCCAGCCTCAACTGGGCCAGCATCGTCGGCATCGTCCTGGCGGTCGGCGGAGCTTTCCTCTACTTCATGAGGAGCTTCAAGCCGGCCCTGGCCCGGGACTACGACGTTTTCTTCGCCGCCATCGGCCTGCTCTGCGGCGGCATTCTCTTCTTTCAGGGCTGGCGCCTCGACCCGATCCTGCAGTTCGGTCAGTTTCTGCTCGCTGGCACCACTGTTTTCTTCGCCTATGAGAGCGTCCGCCTGCGTGGGGTGACCACGGAGCAGGCTCGCCGCTCCTCCTACTTCGACGACGAGGAACCCGCCGCGCCGTTCCGGCCGCGGGGCGGCCTGGGCGGTGGCCGCAGCTACGACGACGAGCCGGACCGCTTCGATGAGCCGGAGCCCCTGCGGCGCCGCATCCCCTCCAGAGAGGGACCCGATGACGACTTCTACCGGCCGCGCCGGCCCAGTCGCGCCGCCATCCCGGAGCGTGCCGCCAGCCGCCGGGAGGAAGCCGATTCCTGGGACAACCCCCGCGCAGAGCGTTCCTCCGGCCGGCCGGAGCGCGATCCCATTGACGACCGCCTGGAGAGGACTGTTGGCCGCTACTCCGCCGGTGGCGCCGGTCGCTCCCAACCCGCCGATTTCGGCGCCCGCCGACGGGAGCGGGACAGCGCCCCGGAAC
>NZ_JAYGHY010000088.1:0-8161 GCF_034931305.1 Cyanobium gracile UHCC 0281
CGGAGGATCCTGAATTCGAAACGTTCTATACCAAGAACATCCTGCTCAACGAAGGTCTGCGTGCCTGGATGGCGCCCGCTGACCAACCGCACGAAAACTTCATCTTCCCTGAAGAGGTTCTGCCCCGCGGCAACGCCCTCTGATCGGCCGGTTAGTTTGCCTTTGCTGTTTGACTCTAGTGCCCTCCTTGGAGGGCACTTTTTTTGTCCGCCTGGCTGCTGTCGGTTTCCGCCCGCTTACCAAAGCCATGGTCTCCCATCCTGGTGATCTTCACTTTGTGGTCAGTTTGGATCTTCCCTCAGCGGATGGAATGTAAGGAGTGCAAGGAGGTTGAATAGACCAGCACTTGTCCTGTCGCGGAGAGCGAATGGGGATTTCCTTGGAATCAGCTGGTGATTCCTGCCTTGAGTGCCATCCATACAGTCGATCGCTGGGAACCGATCTATCGGAGTAGGGTTCAGGGCCGGTTGACTTGAGAAGAGACCGCTGTAAACGGACGCTCAGAAGTGACATCAGTATCGCCGACGTCAGCAGGGATAGTGCTGGATAGAGTATCACTAGCTCGGTGAATTCAAAGCCAATCAGAGAGCCAATCCAGGGGAAAAATCGTGGATTTGGAGGCAGTACTAGCAGGGCGAGAAAAGTTATGGGTAGGAGGCAAAGGCTGAGGTGTAGAAGCCTTCGTTCGCGAAGTAATCGCCTGTTTGCAATTGTCATGGCAGCCAGGACCAGGAAGAGTGCCATGGCAGCAATGATCCAGAATGTCATCAGCTGCCCACGGGATGTAGACAGGAATCTTGGCAGCCAATCTGAGAGTGAAAGATGTTTTGGATAGAGGCTCGCTGAAAGTGAAACATTATCGTCAAATCGAGCATAGTTTGTGACCAGTGCACTTCTGATGAACTTGGTTGAAGCCAAGGGAACGGCATGGTCTCCCCACGGCCCGGTGAAGGGAATTGGAAAGACGAGATATCCGGATGTGATCAGGTTTGTTGCCACCATGGAGGCGTAGGCCAGCAGGAATGCGCCTGCCAAGGCTTGCTTCGTTTTGAGTTCCCGCCGGCAGAGGCCGACGACACCAAAGACTCCTCGCCAGCGATTGAATTTGAGTCCGGGGACCTGACGCAGAAACTCCAGTAGGAGAATCAGGGCGAGGCCCAAGGCCCCGGAAAGCTTCAGCAGCGGCAGAAAAAGGGAAAGGGCCAGAGCCTGGGCGCGGCGCTGGCCAGGACAGCAGAAGTACAGGACGTAAATCAGCATCAATGTTGTCATTGAAACGGCAAAGTCCGCATCAAATGACACCAGCGAATTCAGTGACTGAATGCCAAAGATGAGCCCTGTGCAAAGGTATAGAAGAGCTCTCGTTGTTATCTGTCTGGATCGATTTGGTGTCTCTGGCTGTTGAATCGCTGAAAGGCTGGAAACGACTGTGAGAATGAATGCTTCCAGGAAAATGAGGTTAAGTGAAGGAGCGAGAATGAATCTTGAAGGGCTCAGGTTCTGCAGCGAAACCTGGGCGAACTGCTGCAGGTTGAAAAAACCGAAGCTGAAATGAAAATTGGCGAGGCCAACCTCCGGGCCGAAGGTCTGAAAATGAAGCAGGGAAGGTAGATGATAAAGCCCGGTATCATATTGCAATCCTAAATAGGGAGCGGAGAGAAGATAAACGGCTGGCACGAAGGTCAACACGCGCAGGGTTGCTCCATTGATCGGGCTGATGGCCAGGGTCCCGAAGCGTGAGGCCAGTGGCGATGCAATGGCGTGGAAAGTCATTCGGCCAGGCCAGCGGCTGCTCTGCAGCAGGGCCAGGCCTCCGAGCAGCGCCAGCAACAGCGCCGTTGCCGTGGTGAGGCCGCTGCAGAACCGATGGAGCATCAGGATCGGCCGTCCGCCAGATCCGCTCAGCAGCTCCATCAGCGCCGGCAGGATCAGCAGCACGTTGCAGCCCACGCCAAAAGCGATGAGGCCGGCCAACAGGTCAAGGCCGTCATTGCGCTCCTCGAAGTCCTTCCCTGCTTGGCCATCGTCGCTGGGTCTGAACCTCGTCCTCAGCCTTGTTGCTGTGAGTAGACCAAAACTGAAGAGGACGAAAACGACAACCATGGCCAGTTGATTGGCCATGGACGCAAGGGCGGATTGCATTATCAATGGGGCGGCAAGGTAGGGGCATGAGATCTGAAACCTACCTGAACGATGTAGCAAAGCTATGAATTGATAGCTTTCGATTCCTCTCTCAAGCTCTGCGCCACTGGCGAGGCAGTTGGCGCACAATGCCAGAACGGTACGGATGTATCACAGGCCTCCTCGTGAAGGCTCTCCGGCCTGGTTGTCGGCTGGTCCTCCGAACCTTCCAGCCGGATTCACGGGCAAGGAGGTGCAAAATGTCGTTATGATTACGGGGTTCTGTCAGCAGTGGCGTGGCGACGGATTCGGATGCGGCCCCGGGGTTTCCCCGCTGTTCGTTCCAATTCGTCCCGAAGGCGTCGCCGGCTGGCATCCAACCCACAGGAGGAGGTGTCCATGACCCCAAGTTGTCCCATCCAGGGTCTGCTGATCGCGGAGAATGCCGGCTGATCACGGCTGCTGACTCCTGATCCATCGGTTCCGCGCCAGAGCGGACCCGGCGAGAGCCCTCGACACCGTTTGTCCCCAGGTTCACCTGGAGATGATGATGTCGGGGGCATCGTTCATGGGGGGCTTGGTCCTCTCGGCGACGATGTCAGCACCTTGCGGATCACCGGTGCGGCAGGCGGCCAAGCCCCCGCAGCCCCGCCGGCCAGACGCCGCCGGCGCAGAACAGCAGGCGACCGGCCCCCATCTCCCAGAGCCGCGTTGGCATCAGGAAGTAGGCGGCGGCCTGCTGGCTGGGATACAGCTGAACGAAGGCGACCAGGGCGGGCGAAGCCAGTCAGCCAGGCCACCACAGGGAACAGCCGGTAGACCTGCTCCTCCACCCCCAGGTAGCCGCTGGGCGAGGCCGGTGCGCTGTCTCTGGCCAGGGAGTCCCGGGAGCCGATGGCCTCGATCAGGCGCCCACCCCGTCGCCACCGTCTCCCGGGCCACCGTCTCTGAGGCGGGACAGCACCAGCAAGCCCACCGCCGTGGGCAACAGCACGGTGCACACCCGCAGCACCAGGATGACGGCCAGCGCCGCCGATCGATCGACACCGAAGGCCACCGCCAGGCCGATGGCCGTGGCCTCCGCGGTGCCGACCCCCGCCGGCAGAAAGGAAAGGACACCCCCGAGGGCCATCGCTGTGCGGATCACGGCGGCCTGGGTGAGGGCCAGGGGATCCCCCAGCACCTGGAGCAGGCCCATCAGCGCCGACGCTTCGATCAGCCACACCAGTGCCGCCAGGGCGGTTCCCACAAGCAGGGGCCAGGGCTGCAGCAGCTGGCGCAGCCGGCTCACGGCCCCGAGGGCTTCCCGCAGCAGCCGGCTCAGACCGCGCCAGCGCCGGTGGGCCGGCAGCCGGTCGAGGAACGCCTCCAGGCGGCGCAGAGCGGCCGGGTGGGTCAGCAGCCAGGTGCCAACGGCCAGGGTTCCCCCGGCAGCCAGCAGGGCCGGCAGAACCCGGCCTCCCAGCCCCCAGGCAAGCAGCAGCAGGGCTCCAGCCAGGTCCGTCACCCGCTCCGCCAGGGTCACCCCCACGCCCACCTGCATCGGAATGGCGTGGCGACGCTGAAGCCACAGCCCGCGCAGGGCCTCACCGCTGCGGCCTGGTGCGGCCACCAGGGAGAGACCGGCGGTGTAGATCCGGCCGCTGGGGCGCCAGGCCAGGGGATGCCCCAGCTGCCGCAGATAGAACTGCCAGCGCTGGAACAGGAGCACATAGCCCAGGGCCACCAGCGCCGCCACCACGACCCAGCACCACCAGGGCAGTGCCGCCAGCGAGCGCATCACGTTGGCGAAGCCGAACCAGAAGCTGAGCCCCAGGTAGACAACCAGCGTTCCCACCAGGCCCAGGAGCCAGCGCTTTTTCATCAGCAGCCAGGGCGGCGCCGCCGTTGGCACGGAGGTGGGGCGCACACGGGTGCGCTCATGGCGTGAAGCGCAGCTTCTGGGCCGCGTAGAGACACATCCGGGCCAGGATCAGGCCCTCCTTCACGTGGGCGATGTTGGAGCTGCCGTAACTGCGCTCCTGGTATCGCACCGGCACCTCCACGATCTTGAGGTTCAGCTTGGAAGCGCCGAAGAGCAGGTCGAAATCGCCGAAGGGGTCGAAGTCGCCGAAGTAGGCCCGCCCGGCCTTGAGGCGCTCATAGTCCGCCTTCCAGATCACCTTGGTGCCGCAGAGGGTGTCCTTCAGCCGTTGGCGCAGCAACCAGGAGAAGGCCGCAGCGAAGAAACGGTTGGCGGCCGTGTTCAGCGGTGGCATGGCTGCGTTGGTGCGCGGATAGACCAACCGGCAGCCGTTGACGAATTCCCCCCGGCCCTCGGCGAGGGCCTTGTAGAAGCGGGGCAGGTCTTCGGGACGCACGGTGAGATCCGCATCCAGGATCATCAGCACGTCCCCTTCGGACTGATCAAAGCCCAGCCAGACAGCATCCGCCTTGCCGCGGCCGCTCTGGCGCAGGGCGCGCAGCTGCAACGGGCCGCTGTAGGCCGCGCACACCCGCTCGATCTCCGCCCAGGTGTCATCCGAGGAGTGCCCTTCCACGAACAGCACCTCGGTGGCGGATCCCAGCAGGGGCATGCGGTCGATGGCGGCGGCGATGTTGCCGGCTTCGTTGCGGGCCGGGATCACCACGCTGACGCTGGGACGGCGCTGGGCCGGGGTGGCGGGACGGGCCACCAGCCAGTGGGTGAGCCCGAACTGTTCCAACACGGGCAGCTGGCTGAGCCAACGGTTGGCGAGGGTGCTGAGCAGGGGGAGGTGTCGTGGCAGCAGGCAGCGGTGCCCCTGCTTGAGCACCTCCCAGCCGGCCAGGTCGAGCAGGTTCTGCACATCCCTGGGGGTGAGCCAGCTCTCAGGGGGCTGGGGCTGGCGTAGACCCAGCCGTTCTGCCGCCTTCAGCAGCGGCTGCCACAGCCAGTTGTGGAAACTCACCACCAGCCGCGTGCGGTCATGGCAGAACGCCGCCAGCCGCTCGATCACCCCCTGGACGTCCTCGAGGGTGTTGAGGGTGTTGGCGAGAAGAATCACATCGAACGGCTCGCTCTCCCCGATCGCCTCCGGGTCGATGGCCGCCGCTTCGGCGCAAAGGATGCGCAGGTTGGGATGGGCCTCCCGTGCAGCGGCGGCGATGGCGGGGTCGCGCTCGATGCCCACCCCGTGGCTGGGGTGGGTGGCGGCCAGCAGATCTCCCAGGCCGCAGCCGATCTCGAGAACCCTCAGGCCCGGAGCGACCAGCACCTGGTGCAGCCGGTTCAGGTCTTCGTAATAGGCGCGGTTGCGGCGGTGGAACCGTTGCAGTCCCTCGGGCTGAAGCATGCCGTTCATCGCAGCAGGGCCAGGGTGCCGGCCACGTCCAGCCGCAGGCCGCTGGCCACGGCCCGCAGCGTCCGCAGCGTGCGGTTGCCGGGGTCGAGCCGGGCGGCGGCGTCGAGCGCCACCTGGGCCTGGCCGGGGTGGAAGCGGTAGAGCTGCACGAAGCCGAGGGCCATCAGGGCATGGGGATTGGTGGGTTCGAGGGACACGATGCGCTGCAGGGTGTCGACGGCCCCATCGGCGTGCCGCTGCAGCGCCTGGGCCAGGGCCAGACCATAGAGGTCCTCCAGATCGCTGCCACCGGTGTCGGGGGGAGGGGCCTGAAGCCGGGCCCGCAGCAGCCGCTCCGCCTGGGCCAGGTAGATCTGCTGGGGATCGCGCTGGTTGATCTGTCCCACCTGCTGGAACAGGCGATCCAGTTCCCCTCGACGCAGCAGCCTCCCCAGCGCGACCAGCTGGTCGATGCGGTTGGGGGGTGCCCCACGGCCTCCGCCGGCGCCATCGGCCGCCACCGCCAGCGGGAGCGGTGAACTGCGCAGGGCCAGCGGCTGTTCCTGGCGGTCAAGGGCGCGGGCCCGCAACTGGTAGGTCCCGTCGGGCAGCCCGGCCGGTACCACCAGGGCCAGGCGTTCGCGGACCTCCAGACAGGCGGAAGAACCGGCGCGCAGCATCCCCTGGCCGATGCCGCGGTCGTGGCGCCAGCTCGGCAGGCCACCACCGGCGGTTTCCTGCCGCCAGTCGAGCAGCAGCAGGCCATCCCGCAGCTGGGCCGCCGGCCCCCGCAGACGGCTCACCAGGACCGCCTCGCTGCCCGGCCGCAGGGGAGCGGGTGGCTCGACGCTGAGATCCAGCTGGAGGCTGGGATCCGGCCCGCAGGCCACTGGCGTCACCTCCAGGCTCAGCTGCCGCCGCTCGAAGAGTTCGGCGCTGCTGCCGTCGGGCAGGGGCCAGCGGCCGGCGGCCTGGAACGCCGGCGAACGGCGCACCATCCCGTCGAGGGCGGCCTGGCGCTCGTCGCTCATCACCCCCTGGTCGCCCCCTTTGAGCAGGAACCAGTCGAAGCCGGCCAGGTCCCCGCCGAGCTGGTCGACGGGGGCCACGGTCTGGCGGGCGGCGACGCGGAAGTCCTGGCGGCGTCCTTCGGCGTCGAGGTTGAAGGCGTTCAGGCCCTGGCTGTCGGGCAGCACCGCCAGGGTGGAGAGCTGGTGCGGACTGCGCTGGCGGATCGTGGCCACGATCGCCTCCAGGGGCCAGGGGGGGCCGGCGATGGGAGGCCGCGGCGGAAACCCGGTGGGATTGGCCGCCAGGGCGAACTGGCTGGCCAGGGCCCCCCAGATCCCGATCCCCACCACCGCCAGACGCCAGCCGGTCGTCCAGCGACCGGTGGCCGAGCCCAGCAGGATCCCCAGACCGAGACACAGCTGGGGAACCAGGGGCAGCACGAAGCGGAAGTCCTTGGTGCTCATCAGGGTGGCCAGCAGCAGGGCCCCGAGCGGAAAGCTCAGCCACCAGGTGAGCCGCCGCCAGGGCAGGGCGGTGGCAGGGGCGCCGTGTCGCCGCCGCAGGCTCAGGCCCCCCCCTGCCACCACCACCGCCACCAGGGCAGCCCCGGCCATGGTGGGCAGCAGGCGGGGGTAGAACAGCCAGCCCGCCAGGGTGTTCGCCTCCAGCCCGTCCTGGTACAGGACGCCCCACTGGCGGGCCTTGTTGACCGTGGAGAGGATCGTCAGCCAGTTCTGGCTCCACCAGGGCCAGGCCACGACCGTGGCGGCGGCGGCGGCCAGCAGCAGCTGGGCCAGCCGGCTCAGGCGGGCTGGCCTGCCCGGCTGAATGGGGGCCAGCAGAGCCATCCAGGCCAGGGCCAGCAGGGGCAGCCAGAGCATCACCAGGCCCGTAGGGCGTGTCAGAACGACGGCGCCCAGGCCCAGGCCACCGCCCAGACTCCAGAGCCAGGGGCGGTGGGGGCGGGCCAGCACCCGCACGGTCAGCAGCCACCAGGTGGCCGTGAGCACGGCCGTGAGACTGAAATCGATCAGATAGTCACTGCGCTGGTTGAGCAGGGCCGGGGCGACGCCACAGAGAAAGGCGGCCCAGAGGCCGGCGGCCCGGCTGTGGGCCAGGCGGCCCAGGCCATACAGGCTCCCCAGCAGCAGGGCCTGGAACAGGCTGTTGGAGAGGATGGCGCTGCCATACCCAGGCCCCAGCAGGCTGAACACCGGTGCGGTCACCAGATAGGTGAAGGGTCCCCGGTAAGTGGGGGTCTCGGCCCAGAGCCGATGCCACCAGAGGGGATCGAAGGGTGCGGCCTCCCCGAGCACCTGCCAGACCCCCAGGGCGCGGCTGAGATGTTCCCCCTGATCCCAGGCCGGCGGCTGGCCATGGCGCTGCAGCCAGAGCACATCCAGGAGCAGGCCCGCCAGCCACAACCCCAGCAGGATCCAAGCGTCCCGACCGCGTGCCAGCCTCATCGGCCCGCCCCTGGGGCTTCGGCCAGCAGCCAGGGCTCGAGCTCGGGGGCCTGCAGCTGCACGGGCCATCCGGCCGGCAGCTCCTGGCGACGGATCCACACCCGCTCCCCGGGGGGCACCCGTTCGGCGGGGCCGATGCGGGGCGTGAGCCTGGGGCTGGCCAGGGCCACCAGGATCAGCCCGGCATGCTCCTCGCCGCTCAGGGGGGCGGCGGCCGCGGCGGCGATCGGCCCAGCCGCGAGCGCCTGCGCCGCCCCAGGG
>NZ_JAYGHY010000089.1:0-7727 GCF_034931305.1 Cyanobium gracile UHCC 0281
GCCGCCGCTGGATCACCGCCTGGCCGCTCGACACCTCCAGCAGCAACTCCGCCAGCGCCGCCGCCCCCAGGGCCTCCAGGTTGCGGGCGTTGAGGGTGCGCTTGCTGGCCACCGCGTCAGGCCAGGGGGCGCGTGGGCTGAATCGGCATCACAGAAGCTGGCGGGGCCGCGGACGGCCGCACAAAGAGTCGCGACCCTACAGCGAGTGGGAAGTGCTGGCGCTCCTGCTGGAAGACCTGAGGCTGGGGTGAAGCCGTTCCACGCGTCACCCCGCTTCACTCCAGGGATTCAACGTCGGCACACCCGTGGGTGTGAAGTGCCGCAGGTTGCGCGTCACCACCGTGAGCCCGTGCTCCAGGGCCGTGGCAGCGATCAACAGGTCGCTGCCGTCATGGCCAAGTTCGGCCGAGAGTCGGCCCCAGCGCCTGGCAATGGCCACATCCACCGGCAGCAGCCGATCCCCGTAGCTCCGTAACAGCTGATCAAGCCAGCGGGCCAGCTGCCTGGCAAAGGCGGCATCCACAACGCGCTGCCGTGCAAGGCCGCGCTCGATCTCACCGATGCTCACCACGCTCAGAAAGCAATCCTCGTGACGCTGTTCACCGATCCAGGCCACCACACCGGGGTCCCGTTGTCGCCTGCGCAGCTCCGAAAGCACCATCGTGTCGATCAGGAACACGGAAACTCCCTCGGCGTCAGTGGCAGACGCTCGAAGCCGACGTCATCCTGCGGGATCTGCAACAGCATCGCCCCCAGGGATGGCGCGCTGCCCTGATCCAGTCGCCGCAACCGCTCGTACTCCTCGGCGGAGAGCACCACACTCACGAAAACGCCGCGACGGGTGACCTTCTGGGGCTCACCCTTCAAGGCCGCCTCAACCAGGGCGCTGAAACGGTTCTTGGCGTCCTGAAGGGTCCAGACGGCAGCCATGGCCAATTAGGCTAGATGATCTGGCTAGCTTAAGTCCGACCGTCTGCGTCGATCGATTCGCCTGCAGGCCTGTGGGGACCATCACCCCGGCCAACGCCTCAGGGAAATCCGGGGTGTGGCGTGATGATCGCGTCCGGCACCTTCCGCCCCAGCGCCGCCGCCGCCGCCCCTGCCCCCGCCAGCTCCAGCCCCTCCGCCAGGCTCAGCAGCGTCGCCTGCCGCTGGGCCAGGGCCACCGCCTCCTTCGATGCCCCCAGGGCTTCGGCATGGGCAAACGCCAGTCCCGCCTGCTGCTGCTGCTGCCGCTGCTGATCCGAAGGGGCGATCAGCTGACTCAGGGCCACCCCATAGCGCAACCATTCGGCCGGATCGTGGTTCTCCAGCGGGTGGGCCGCGATCACCGCCTGCCACTCCGCTTCCCTCTTGGCCGGTTCATCCATCACAGCTGGCCCTGCTCAGGCTGTCCTTCCAGCCAGCCTGCCAGCGGCGACGCCACCGCCACCGCCAGCAACCCGAAACGGCTGGCCATGGCCTGGGCCAGCGGCAGCCGGTAAGCCCCGCAGGCGGCCAGCAGCACCGTGAACGGCCGCTCCCGGTACAACTGCTCCACCGCCGCCACCAGCCCCTCCAGGCTGTGCTCGAATCCCGCCGCCGGCCGCTGCGGATGGCGGCTCTGGGGCGCGGCCAGGCAGCGCAGGCCGAACGCTCCGCCTGCAAACAACCGCCCCGATTGATGGGCCTGGCGGATCGCTTCGGTTCCCTCCGTCGTCACCACCACCACCTCCTCACCCTCCAGCTGCGCCAGCAGCCCCACCCCGCTGGCGGCCTGCCGCAGGGTCCCGATCCCCTCCAGCCCCCACGGCAGCCACAGCCCCTGCGTGGCCGGCTGGGCGCTCCACACCTGGGCCTGCAGCAGGGCCTGCAGGGCCGGCTGGGCCCACTGCCGCAGGCTTTCCCGCGGCGCCTGGGTGGAGGTGTAAAACCCGGCCTCCAGCTCGAAACGGCGCAGCGCCTCCAGGGTGTCCGGCAGGGCCGGAAACGGATCGGCCGCGGCCGCGCTCCAGAAGCCGGCGTCATGGTGGCGGCGCCGCAGCTCGGCCAGGGCGTCGTCCACCGCCTCGCCAGCGCCTCCGGCCTGGCGCAGCACCGCCAGCTCCAGCGGATCCAGCTCCACCACCAGCCCGCCGGCCGCCCAGTCCACCGGCGGCAACGGGGCGATCTGCGGCCCCAGCCGCTCCTGCCAGAGCAGCGCCGCCCGCCGCAGCACCCTCAGCGCCGCCTCCGCCAGCGGCAGCCCCCTGGTGTCCAGGCTCTCCAGCAGGCTGGCGATCGGGTGGCAGGCCGGCCATTCCCTGGCCGCCCACGGCGGCAGAAACCCCTCCAGGGCGGCCGCCGCCCCCTCCCCATCCCCATCCAGAAACGGCGCCAGGGAGAAAACCTCCGGCCCGGCCGCCGCCGCGGTCGCCACCAGCCGCAACGGGGTCCGGGGCCCCTCCACGCCCGGGTCTTCCCCGTCCTCCAGCCATTCCGCCTCCAGCACCTCCAGCCCTTGCGCCGCCGGCTTGCCCTGCTGCAGCAGTTCCAGGCTGAAGCGGGCCCGCAGCAGGGCAGCCTCGAACGCCTCACGCTGCGCCGCCGCCACCGGCAGCCGGCCCACCCGCGCCACCAGCAGGCCCAGCTCCTGCTCGGTCATGGCGCCGGGGGCCGGCAGCGCCTCGATCACCTTGGCCATCGCGGCGCGGCAGCCCATCGCCACCCACGCCGGCACCGGATCCAGCAGTTGCGCCAGCCGCAGGAACAGATCCAGGCAGGGCTCCGCCGCGGCCGGATCCACACCGATCCGTTGTTGCCAGGCCAGGGCCCCGTGCTGCACCAGCTGCTGCTCCAGCACCGGCAGCCAGCTGGGCACCTCCCAGGGTTGCGCCGCCGTCGGCTCCAGAATCCTCGCCATCCGCAGGCAGAGCGCCCCGTCGCCAGCCCGTTCGGCAACACTGAAATCAACCGTTTCGCCGTTGCGGGGAACCAGCCGTTCGTGCACCTGGCCCGTCAGCTGTCCGAGCAGATCGCCGTAGCGCTGCCACAGCACGGCGGCCACCTCGGGCCGCGCCGCCGCCAGCTCGCCCACATGGCCCACCAGGTGGTCGTGGGCCGCCAGGGCCGCCTCCAGCCTCCCCTGATCGATCGCCTCCCGCAGGGCCGCGGCGCTGGCCTCCGCCAGCTCCGCCAGCAAAGGATCCGCCGGGGCCTCCGCCCGGGGCTTCTCCCGCAGCGCCGTGAGCAACTGGTGATGGGCCGCAAAGGGCAGCGTCAGCTCCCGCAGGAGCCTCAGCGGCACCCATACGCCCGGCTCAGCATCGGCAGGGTCCTTGCCTGAGCGAGACAAAGCGGCTTGGGGGCAATAGGGTTCGGCCAACGATTCCAGCATGGCTGCGATGCTCGCCGAGCCGCCCGGCACCCTGGAACCATCCAGCTCCCTCCTGGCCGACCGGCGCCGCCCCGGCCTGGTGGGCCAGCTGGAAGGCTGGAGCCCGTCCGGCGGCCTCAGCGGCTGGGCCTGCCCCTGGCCCCTGCAGCCCCAGGGCCCGCCCCTGCGCCTCCAGCTCGTGCTGGAGGATCTGCTCCAACCAGGCCAGCGGCTGGTTGTCGCCGAGCTGATGGCGGCCGAGGCCCGGCCCGACCTTCTGCCCCTGGGCATCGAGCAGCCCTGCGGTTTCCGCTTCTGGTGGGGGGCCTCCCAGCCCCTGCCCCCCTTCTCCCAGGGGCTGGTGCTGCGGCTGTTCGCCGCCGGTGAGGCCGGCCCCGAGCTGGCCGGCAGCCCCCTCCGGGTCGACGCCGACACCTACGGGCAAATCGCCCACCAGCGCCAGCACGGCCCCGCCCGCGAAGGCGCCCTCACCGCCTGTCAGGCCCCCCTCCTCCACGGCTGGGGCCGCGGCCCCGAGCCCCTGGTGCTCCGCCTCGATGGCGCCGCCACCCTGCCTATCGCCCCCCCCGAGCCCCTGAGCGAGGAGCCCTGGCCCTTCCAGCAGCTGCTCCCCGCCGCCCTCGCCGACGGCGCCATCCACCACCTCCAGCTGGAAACCGCCGCCGGCCAGGTGCTCGATCAGCGCTTCGAGCTGCTCCCCTTCCACCTCACCCCCTGGGCGGCCCTGCAGCAGCACGCCCGTCCCCCCTTCCCCGACGAGCTCTCCCCCCTCGCCCGCGAGCACTACCGCAGCCTGCGCACCTGGCTCGCCTGGGCCGATGCCCACGGCACCCCCCTGCCGGCCGATCTGCCCCGCCTGCAACGCCTGCTCGAGCACCCCCTGCCCCGCACCGAGGGGCCCCCACCCCCCGCCGGCCACAGCGAACCCGGCCCCGACGGCAGCCCCGTGCCCCGCCAGCCCCTGCAGCTTTCCCTCTCGGCCGAGCCCCTGGTCTCGATCGTGATCCCGGTACACAACCAATACGCCATCACCTTGCGCTGCCTGGCCGCCATCGCCTATGCCCCCACCCGCATCCCCTTCGAGATCCTGGTGGTCGACGACGGCTCCTCCGACGGCACCGCTGGCGCCCTTGCCGAAGATGCCCCCGGCGTGCGCCTGGTCCACCACGACTTCGCCCGCGGCTTCAACCAGGCCTGCTGCAGCGGCGCCGCCGCCGCCCGCGGCAGCGTCCTGGTGCTGCTCAACAACGACACCGAACCCTGCGCCGCCTGGCTGGAGGAGCTGCTCGATCCCTTCGAGCGCTGGCCCGACACCGGCCTGGTGGGGGCCCAGTTGCTTCTCCCCGATGGCACTCTCCAGGAGGCCGGAGGCATCGTCTGGGGCAACGGCGAACCCTGGAACTACGGCCGCGGCGGCAACCCCCACGACCCCCGCGTCGCCTACGCCCGCCAGGTGGATTACGTCAGCGGCGCCGCCCTGGCCATCCGCCGCGAGCTCTGGAACCGGCTCGGTGGCTTCAGCCCCGAGTTCTCCCCCGCCTACTACGAAGACACCGACCTGGCCTTCAAGGTGCGCCAGGCCGGCCACAGCGTGCGCTACACCCCCCTGGCCCGGGTGATCCACCACGAAGGCGTGAGTTGCGGCACCGACACGGAGGCCAGCTCCGGCCTCAAGCGCTTCCAGGCGATCCACGGCCCGATGTTCCAGCGCAAGTGGGCCGAGGCTTTCGAAGGGCCCACCGAACCGAGCCTGGCCGAAGCCGAGGCCATCAAGGACCGGGGCATCCTCGGCCGCGCCCTGTTCCTCGACCAGGAAACCCCCCGGCCCGACCGCGATGCCGGCAGCCACGCCGCCCTGGTGGAGATGGAGCTGCTCCAGGCCCTCGGCTGGAAGCTCACCCTGCTGCCCCTCAACCTCGCCTGGCTGGCCAGCTACTCCGAAGATCTCCAGCGCCGCGGCGTCGAGCTCATCCACGCCCCCTTCGTGCTCTCCCTCGACGACTTCCTGCGCGAGCGCGGCCGCGAATTCGAGCTCATCTACCTCACCCGCCACACCGTGGCCACCCAGGCCCTGCCCCTCATCCAGCGCTACGCCCCCCAGGCCCGGCTGCTGTTCTGCAACGCCGATCTGCACCACCTGCGCCAGCTGCGTGCCGCCCGGGCCGAAGGCCTCGACGGCGACGCGGCCCGCCGTGCCCTGGAGGCGGTGGAGGAGGTGAAGCGCCAGGAACTGGCGGTGATGCGCCAGGTGCACCTCACCTTCAGCTATTCGGAGGTGGAACGGGCCGTGATCGAGGCCGAAACCCTCGGCGAGGCCGCCACCGCCCCCTGCCCCTGGGTGGTGCACGGCCCCGAAACGCCCGCCCCCCTCGAGGGCCGCAGCGGCCTCGCCTTCCTGGGCAGCTACGGCCACCCCCCCAACCGCGACGCCGTCGAGGCCTTCCTGCGCCAGGTGTGGCCGGAGCTGCACCAGCAGCGGCCCGAGCTGCAACTGCACCTCTATGGCAGTGGCCTGACCGCCGATCTGGCCGCCCGCTGGGGCGCCGAACCGGGCGTGATCGCCACGGGCTGGGTGGCCGATCCCGCCACGGTGTACGGCCAGCACCGCGTTTTCCTGGCGCCCCTGCGCTCCGGCGCCGGCCTCAAGGGCAAGGTGGTGGCCGCCGCCGCCCATGGCATCCCCCAGGTGCTCAGTCCCCTGGCCGCCGAGGCCACCGGCCTGCGCCATGGCCAGGAGGTGCTGATCGCCCGCACCCCTGACGACTGGTGCCAGGCCGTGCTCCAGCTCAGCGACGACGACGACGCCTGGCGGGCCATGGGCGCCGCCGCCTTCGCCTACGCCCGCGCCACCTGGAGCCGCGAGCGCGGCCTGGCCCTGATGGCCGACGCCCTCACCCGCCTCCAGCTGCCCCACCAGGTGCCTGCCCCATGACCACCCCCCGCGACACCCTGCCCGAAACCCTCTCCGGCCTGCACGAGCCGGCCGTGGTGGAGCTGCCCCCCGGCCGCCCCTGGCTGGCCCTCTCCGAGCTCAACCGCCTCATCCGCCAGCAGGGCCAGGCCCGCCCCCTGGCCCGGGCCTGGCTGCTCGACCAGCTGGTGCACGCCATTCCCCTGCCCGCCGACCAGGAGAAGGCCCTGATGGCGGCCTTCCTCGAACGCCGTGGCATCACCGCCGACGACCAGGTGCCCGCCTGGCTGGCGGAACGCAACCTCGCCTTCGACGACCTGCGCATCCTCGCCACCCAGAAGCAGCGCCTGCAGCGCCTGGTGCGCTGCCGCTGGGCCGATGAGGTGGAGGTGCGCTTCCTGCAGCGCAAGCCCGAGCTCGACCAGGTGGTCTATTCCCTGCTGCGGGTCGACGACGAAGACCTCGCCGCCGAACTGCACCACCAGATCGCAGAGGGCGAAGCCGATTTCGACAGCCTCGCCCCCATCCACTCCGCCGGCCCCGAGCGCCATTGCCGCGGCCAGATCGGCCCCCTCTCCCTGGCCGCCGGCCACGAGAGCCTGGTGAGCCGCCTGCGCCGCGGCCGCCCCGGCCAGCTGTTCGAGCCCTTCCAGGCCGGCGACAGCTGGGTGGTGCTGAGGCTCGAACAGTTCCTGCCCGCTGAGTTGAACGAAGCCACCAGGGAGCGCATGATGGGCGAACTCTTCGACGAATGGCTCGAGCAGCGGGTGCGGCTTCTCCTTGAGGGCCAGCCCCTGCCCCCCCTCGACGCCTTGCTCGCCCTGCTGCAGGAGGACCCGGCCCCATGACCTCCTCCCCCGGCGCCGTAAGCGGCCTGCTCAACGACTTCACCCCCTTCGAGCGCCTTCCCGCCGCCCGCCTCGAAGCCATCGATCCCCTGCTGGAGCCCCGCCGCTTCCGCATCGGCCAGACGCTGCTGCGCCCGGACGTGCTGCCCGAAGGCCTGCTGCTGATCTGCAGCGGCCAGCTGCGCAGCCTCGGCCCCAGCCCCAGCGGCCGCGGTCTGCGCACCATCGAACGCCTCGGCCCCGGCACCATCGCCGGCTGGGCCGGCCTGCTGCGCCGCGCCCCCTGCGAGCACCTGCGCGCCACCACCGAGGTGGAGGCCCTCCACCTGCCCGCCGCCGCCTTCCGCGACCTGCTCGCCGGCCATCCCGAGTTCGCCGCCTGGTTCGCCAACCAGCCCAGCGCCGCCGAACTCCACGCCCTGCTCCTCGGCCTGGCCAAGCGGGATCCCCTCGGCGAAGCCCTCCTCGACGACTGGCCCCTGCCCGCCGAGCAGGTGCGCCTGCGCAGCCTGCGGCCCGGCGCCCCCCCCGAACTCGGCCTGCCCCCCGGCTTCCGCTGGTACGCCAGCAGCGGCCTGCCCCTGGCCGAACCCTGGAGCGATCGCCCCCTGGT
>NZ_JAYGHY010000090.1:0-7400 GCF_034931305.1 Cyanobium gracile UHCC 0281
GCGCCGAAGTGCTGGAGGCCGCCGCCAGGCAGCTGGAGGAACGGGGCCTGTGACGCGGATCAGCCCGGGGCCCCGTCCGACTCAGACTTCGGCGCCGCCGTAATCGCCGCCACCGCCGTAATCACCACCTCCGCCACCGGTGCGGCGCCGGCGGGAGCGACCTGCTTCAAAGGGATCGGGGGCGGCACCGCCAGCGCCCGCAGCACCGCCGCCGCCGTAGCTGCGGTCTTCCCAACCCTTGGCACCGGAACCCCGATCGCCACCGCCGCCATAGCCGCCACCGCCGCCGCCATAACCGCCGCCACCACCACCGCCGTAGCCGCCGCCACCCCGGCGCGGGGCGCCACCGCCACCACCACCGCCGCCGCCACTGCGGGGTTCGGCCTTGTTGATGCGCAGGGGACGGCCCATCAGCTCGGCACCCTGGAGGGCATCAATTGCCCGGGTCTCGGTCTCAGCGTCGGCCATCTCGACGAAGGCAAAGCCGCGCTTGCGGCCGGTGTCACGCTCCAGCGGCAGGGAGCAGTTGACCACGGCTCCGAAGGGAGCGAACAACTCAGCCACGTCCTCCTGCTCAGCGCGGAAGGGAAGATTGCCGACGAAAATACTCACTGACCGATGAGGGGGAACCGATGGCGCGCGCAGGCGCCTGAGACCCGCCAAGGTTAGACGGAGACGCGCGATTCCAACGCCTGGCCGCCCAGCCAGCGCCGGGGGGCCAGGGCAGGATGGCGACGCGCCTCAGGGGGTCGAATCCAGCCGCTCCCTGGCCTGCCGCAGCTGCTCGGCCACCCGCTCGAAACCGGTGCCACCTTCGCTGCGCCGGGCCGCCACCACCTGCCGCGGCGCGATCACGGCATGGATGTCCGCCTCGAAGGAGGGATGCAGCTCCTGCCAGCGCTCCAGGGGCAGATCAGCCAGCAGCCGCTGTTCCGCCAGGCAGGCCTTCACCAGCCCTCCGACCAGCTGATAAGCCTCCCGAAAGGGCACGCCCCGGGCCACCAGATAGTCGGCCACATCGGTGGCGTTGGAATAATCGGCAGCCACGGCGGCCTCCAGCCGGGCAGGGCGGAACGCGAGCCCCTCCTCGAACAGCACGGCCATCGCTTCGAGGCAATCGAGGCAGGTGCGCACCCCGTCGAACAGGGCTTCCTTGTCTTCCTGAAAGTCCTTGTTGTAGGCGAGGGGCAGACCCTTGATCATCGTCAGAAGTCCCATCAGATGGCCGAAGACGCGGCCGCTCTTGCCGCGCACCAGTTCCGGCACATCGGGGTTCTTCTTCTGGGGCATCAGGCTGCTGCCGGTGGCGCAGCGGTCGGTGAGCCCCACGAAGCCGAACTCCTCGCTGGCCCAGAGGATCACCTCCTCCGCCAGGCGGCTGAGATGGGCCATCACCAGAGACAGCGCCGCCATCGTCTCGACGGTGAAGTCGCGATCACTCACCGCATCGAGGCTGTTGGCGTAGATCGCCTCGAAGCCCAACTCGGCGGCGGTCTGGCGGCGGTCGATCGGCACCGAGGTCCCCGCCAGGGCCGCCGCCCCGAGGGGGCAGACGTTGACGCGGCGACGCACGTCGGCCAGGCGCTGGCGGTCGCGTTCGGCCATCTCCACGTAGGCCAGCAGGTGGTGGGCCAGGCAGACCGGCTGGGCCCGCTGCAGGTGGGTGTAGCCGGGGATGAGGGTGTCGGGGTGGGCCTCGGCCTGGGCCAGCAAGGCCCGCTCGAAGCGCACCAGGGCGGCATCGATGGCATCGATGCGGCGCCGCAGCCACAGGCGCAGGTCGGTGCCCACCTGGTCGTTGCGGCTGCGGCCGGTGTGCAGCTTCTTGCCGAGGGAGCCGAGGATTTCGATCAGGCGCCGTTCCACGGCGAAATGCACGTCCTCCGCCTCGAGGCCCGGCGTGAAGCTGCCGGCGGCCGCCTCGACCCGGATGGCTTCGAGCCCCTCGATCAGGCGCTCGGCTTCCTGGGCGGTGATCACGCCGCAGCGGCCCAGCATGCGGGCATGGGCGATGGAGCCGTCGAGATCCTCCTGGAGCAGGGCGATGTCGAAACCGATCGAGGCATTGAACCGCTCGATCGCCGGATGCAGACCCTGCTCGAAGCGATCGCTCCAGGTGGTGGGGGAGGGGTCAGCGGCCATCAGGGGGTTCCGGGCAGCCCTTCAGCTTGCCATTCGTCTCAGGTGGGGGGCAGGGAGGGCAGCACCACCCCGTCCCGCACCTTCAGCACCACCATCGAGGCATCGTCCTCCAGGCGGCGGTCGCTGCCGACGAAACGGTCGAGGCGCTCGAACAGCCGATCCAGGATCGTCTGGGCCTCATGGGCCACCCGGCAGGCGCCCTGGAAGGCCTTCACCAGCCGTTCCTCATCGAAGCGCTCGCCGCTGAAGCCGCTGGCTTCGGTGACGCCATCGGTGTAATAGAGGATCACATCGCCCGGCTCCAGCTGCAGCTCGCCGCAGCCGTACTCCGCCTCGCTCTGAAGACCGATCAGCAGGCCGGGGGTGTCGAGCCGCTCAACGCGGCCCGTCTGGCGCCGCCAGACCAGCGGCGGGTTGTGGGCGGCGTTGGCATAGCGGAGCAGGCGGGTGCGGGGGTCGTAGTCGGAATAGAAGAGGGTGACGAAACGGTGCGAGTGGGCCAGGTCCTCCTGGGCCAGCTGGTTGAGGTCGTGGAGGATGCGGTCGGGGGGCAGGCCGCTGAGCACCTCGGCCCGCAGCATGCCCCGCAGCAGGGTCATCAGCAGACCGGCCGGCACCCCCTTGCCCATCACATCCCCCATCACCAGCGCCCAGGGGGCCTGCTCGCGCCTGTGGCCGGTGAGCTGGGGCTGGGTGGGGATGAAGTCGTAGTAGTCCCCGCCCACCTGGAAGGCCGGACGGCACAGGGCCGCCAGCTCGACACCATCGATCACGGGGCAGTGGTCGGGGAGCAGCTGGGACTGGACCTCGGCGCCGATGCTCAGCTGGCGGTCGAGCCGTTCATGGCGGCGCCGGTCCTGCTGCAGCACCTCGTTCTCCAGCGCGACGCCGGTGAGGTCGGCCACCAGCTGCAGATGGCGGCGGCGCACGTCGCTCCAGCTGTAACCGCGTCGGCCGCTGAACACGTACAGGCGGCCCCGCTGACGGCTGCGGGCCACCACGGAGGTGGCGAACACCTGCTGGGCGCCGAGCAGGCGCTGGACCAGGGGATCGAGCAGCACCGCGACGGCCTCATCGCCCTCTTGGTTCTGGAGCTGGCCATCGGGCAGGGCGGCCAGCTGGCGCAGCACCTCGGCGCTGCGCTCGCCGGCGGTGGCCTGGAGCTGCTCCCGCCAGAGCCGGCCATCGGCATGGAACACCAGCAACAGGCTGCCTTCGGCCTCCACCAGCCGCGAGGCCACCAGGGGCACCAGTTCGAGGAAACGCTTGAGGTTGGTGTGGCTGCGCAGGGCGAACGACAGCGACGCCAGCAGCTCCTGGTTGCGGCGCTGCTCCCGGCCGAGGCTGTCGAGCAGCTGGCGCAGCGAGGCCGTGAGCGACGGCCCCGGATCGGGAGTCGGGGACGGCGCGGAGGTGGAGAGGGGCTGCGGGGGCGGCTGGCTGCTCACCGAGCGGCCGCAAAGGACACGCAAGGTAGCAGCGGCGGGCGGGACTCAGGAGGCCAGCAGCGCCTCGACGAACTCGAAGCTGTTGAAAGGCCGCAGGTCGCGGATGCCCTCTCCGGCCCCGATGAAGCGGATCGGCAGCCCCGCCTCGGAGGCCACCGCCAGGGCAACGCCGCCGCGGGCGCTGCCGTCCAGCTTGGTGAGCACCACCCCGGTAAGGCCGGCGGCACTGGCGAAGGCCATGGCCTGGCGCAGGCCGTTCTGGCCCTGGCTGGCATCGAGCACCAGCAGCGACTCCACCACCGCCTCCGGCGCCAGCTTGGTGATGGTGCGCCGCACCTTGCCCAGTTCCTCCATCAGGTTGTGCTTGGTCTGCAGCCGGCCGGCCGTGTCCACCAGCACCAGCTCGGTGCCCTTGGAACGGGCGGCGCCGATGGCGTCGTAGACGACGGCCGCCGGATCGGCGTTGGCGCTGGGGTTGGCCACCACCGCCACGCCGCTGCGCTCGCCCCAGACGCTCACCTGCTGCACCGCCGCGGCCCGGAAGGTGTCGGCGGCGGCGATCAGGCAGCTGTAGCCGCTGCGTACCGCCAGGTTGGCCAGCTTGCCGAGGGTGGTGGTCTTGCCGACCCCATTCACCCCGACCAGCAGCCAGACGTTGAGCCTGTCGCGCTGGGGGGCCAGCACGGCGGTGTCACCGGCGTGAATGGGGGCCTCCAGCAGGCCGCGCAGCTGCTCCTTGAGGAAGCGCAGGCCTTCGGCCGGATCCACCACCTCCTCGTTGAGGCGGCGGCGCAGGGCGTCGAGCACCTGGTCGGTGGCCTTCACGCCCACATCGGCGCGCAGCAGGGTGGACTCGAGATCGTCGAGCACCGCCGGTGTGAGGGGATCGTCGCCGAGGTTCTCCAGCAGCTGGGTGACGAAGCCCTTGCGGGTCTTCTCAAGGCCGCGGCGCAACCGGCCCAGCCAATCGATCTCCTCAAGGGACACGTCCTCGACGCGCCGTCCCTGGGCCGCCAGCACCTCGGCCGACCAGGTGAAGGTGGCATCAAAGGCCCCGAGGCTGGGGTCGGCGGCATCGGCAGGGGGCGTGGCCGCGGCAACGGCCGGCTCGGGTTCGGCGGGGGCGGTGATCTCCTGGAGGCGCTGCTGGCGCTGGGCGGCAGCCTGCTCGAGCAGGGACAGGCCCGACGCCACCGGAGCGGCGGCAGGGGGGGCGGGTGCGGGCTCAAGCGCCGATGTGGCGGACTCGATGGCGGCCGGGGTGGGGGGCTCCGGCTCGGGCGCTGCCGGTTCGGGCTCAGGAGCGACGGGCGGACTGGCCGCCTCCTGCTGGGCCTTGAGGCGGGCGTAGGCCTGGCGCGCCCAGGCCAGGGCGTCCTCGTCGACAGCGGAGCCCGCCGGAGCGGCTGGGGCCGGCGTGGGAGCCGCCACAGGCTCAGCGGGTTCGGGTTCTACCGGGGACGCAGCAGGCGCCATCGCTTCGGGCTCCGGCTCCGGTAGCGGTGCGGGTTCGGGCTCCGGGGCGGGCTGGGCCACGGCCCGTTTGAACCAATCGAAGACCATCGCGTTCCTGCCTACACCCGGGCGGCGGTGAAGCGCCGCAGCACACCGTTGATCATGCGTCGCCCCTGGTCGTCGCTGTAGCGGTTGGCCAGCTCCACCGCCTCGTTGCAGGCCACGGCGGCGGGCGTGGCGAAGTCCTCGAGGTCCACCACCGCCAGCCGCAGGATGTCGCGGTCGACCCGGGGCAGGCGGGTGAGGCGCCAGCCTTCCATCACCGCGTCGATGCGGCGGTCGAGGCCCTCCCGGTCGCGCAGCACCGCCTTGCTGCGGGCGATGGCGTCGAGCCGCACGGCGTCCTGGTCGGCCAGGAGCAGCAGACGCGGCAGCTCCAGGCTGGCCGAAAGGCGATTGAGGGCCTGCTCGGCGTGGGTGAGGCCGTCCTGCAGGTGGCGCCGCACCGTGGGCAGCTGTTTCTCGCCCTGGTCCTGCAGCTCGCTGTCGAGCAGCCGTTGCTGGGCCTGCTGCAGATCCTCGGCGGAGCGGTCGAGGGCCTCGCGCACGTGCTGGCTGAGGGTGGTGACGGCCTGTTGCAACAGGACATCAAAAGAGCCGGCGGGGGATTCGGCCCCACTGCCGCGATCGCTCACCTGACCCAGCATCAGCAGGGCCAGTTCACGGGCAAGGGTGCGACTCTGCATCAGGAGGTTTGGGGGGCACGCAGCTGGGCCAGGAGGCTGGCAAAGCTGCGGTTGGAGTTGGGTTCCCGCTCGTCCGGGCTGACGATGCCGGCGGAGATGATCGTGCGGAAGGCATCCTCCACGCTCAGCTCCAGATCCTTCACCAGCCGTTCCGGCACCACCGCATACCAACCGGTGGTGGGGTTGGGGGCGGTGGGAATGAAAACACTGAGCATCGTCTCGCCGAAATCGGACTGGATGGCGGTGCCCAGCACACCGGTGACGAAGCCCACGGCGTAGAGGCCTTCGCGGGGGTACTCCACCAGCACCACCCGCCGGAAGCGGCTGGAGTTGCCCTGCAGGAAGGTTTCCAGCAGCTGCTTGAGGGTCTTGTAGACGGAGCCCGCCAAGGGGATGCGCAGCAGGGTGCCCTCACCAAACTCCAGCAGCCAGCGGCCGACGATGTTTCGGGCCATCAGGCCGATCAACAGGATGCCCAGCAGGGGCACCAGCAGCCCCACCCCCAGGTTGATCAGGTCCTGGAGGAGCGGGTTGAGGGTGTTGAACGGGTTGAACTGCTTGGGAATCGAGGTGAGGAACGCCAGCACGAAGCGGCTCACCGTGGTGGCGAGCCAGATCGTGGTGGCCAGCGGAATGACCACCAGCAGGCCGGCGATCAGATCGTTCTTGAGATCCTGCTGCAGCCGGTTGCCCAGGGGCTGATCGGAACTGGGACTACTGGATGGGACCAATGGAAGAAGGGGTCCGTAGGGGCGAAACCCTAACGGTAACGATCCACGGGGTCTTACAGGACACTGCCGAGGCAAAGGATGGTGAAGGCAATGATCAGCACCACCGCGCCAAGCGATCCGCCATAGCGGCGCTGGCTCAGGGTGACCTTGCCGGTCTGCTCGGTCTGCTTGAACTGGGTTTCGAGCTGGTCGAGCTGGCGATCGATGAAGGCCCGGGCCGACTGGGTCTTCTGGGCCTCGGTGGCACCGGGGGGCACCTGGCCGGTGGCTTCGGCCTGCTTGATCAGTTGCTGCAGCAGGGCGGGATCCTTGCTCTGCTGGCGGGCCATTTCGAGCTGGCCTCGCTTGGCGGCGATCTGCTGGTCGTTCTGCTGCTGCATCTGCTGGTCACCGCCGAAGGTGATCGGCAACGACGCTGTCAGCAGGACGGCCAGCAGACCACTGAGGATGCAGACCGTCCAGAGGACGGGCGTGCGGCCCTCCGACTGATCTTCCAGGCGGGAGGAGAGATACATGAGCAGCAGACCGATCAGGCCCATGGGGGCCTGGCTGATCAGTCGCTCCACCACCAGCTGGCGGAACGCCTCCTGTTCCCAGTCCCAGAGACTGAGGACGGCGACCAGCTGGAGGACGAGCAGCACCACCAGGGTGAGGCCCATCCAGCGCAACAGCGGGCTGAATCGGGAGGAGGAAACGGCAGCCACTCAGGGGGGGTCGGATTCGTGGGACTCTACCGGCAGCTCTTGAACGCTCCCTCCTCCCTCACCGACCTGGCGGCGGCCCTGCGGGTTCGGGCCGAGGCGCTTGGCTTCGCGCCGGTGGGCCTGGCGGCCGTGCCGGGGGGGGCTCGGCTGCCGCTGCGCAACGCCGCCCTGGAG
>NZ_JAYGHY010000091.1:0-6222 GCF_034931305.1 Cyanobium gracile UHCC 0281
GTCCACCGCCGGTGCGGGCTGGCTGGCCCTGATCTGGCCCCGAACCCAGCCCCCGCCGCAGGCGGCGCCCACCTCCCCCGGGCTGCGGGCCGCCCTGGCCGAGGTGGAGCGCCTCTGCAGCCAGCCGGCCACCCTTCCCCTGGAGCTGCGCCGTCGCCGCGACCTGTTCGTCGCCCTTCGCCAGGGCCGGCAGGATCCAGGCCAACTCAAAGCTGCAGCCGCCACGGATCCCCTGGCTGCCCTGATCGCGGCGGATCTGCCAGCTGCCGATCCAACGGAGGACAAGCCTGCCGCGGCCCAACCGGCAGCGGCACAACCCCGCGGCCCCCTGCAGGCCCTCGGCGCCTGCCCGGCCCTGCTGGAGGCCCTCAGCCGGCAGTGGGCCCTCTCCCCGGCCACCACTCCCCCCTGATCCCCATGGCTCTGCGTCTGCTGCTCGATAGCGCCGACCCCCTGGAGTGGGAGCGCTGGCTGCCCAGTGGCCTGTTCCAGGGGGTCACCACCAACCCGACCCTGCTGCGGCGGGCCGGCCAGCCCTGCAGCCTCGACCACCTGGCCCGGCTGGGCCAGCGGGCTGCGGCCCTGGGCTGCCGCGAACTCCATCTGCAGACCTGGGGCGCCGATGGCGAGCAGCAACTGGCCACCGGCCGCGCCCTGGCGGCCCTTGATCCCCAGCGGGTGTTCGTCAAGGTGCCGATCACCAGTGGAGGGGCTGAAGTGGCGCGTCAGCTGATCGCCGAAGGGGTTCCCGTCACCTTCACCGCCTGCTACGAGGTGGCGCAGGTGCTGGTGGCCGCCGCCCTCGGGGCCCATGGCATCGCCGCCTACCTGGGACGCATCGGCGATCTCGGCCGTGACGGCCACGGCGAACTGATCGCTATGCAGCGGGCCCTCGACGGGGTGGGCTCCAGCACCCGCCTGCTGGTGGCCAGCCTGCGGCAACCGGGGGATCTGGCCCGCCTGGCTGCCGCCGGTCTGGCCCACCACACAATCAGTCCGGCCATCGCCGAGGCCCTGTTCGCCAGCCCGGACACCGCCGCGGCCGCCGAACAGTTCGAACGTGATGCCCTGGGCAGCTGAACCGCCCAGGCAACGCTGGACTCAGGCGGTCCCGCAGAAGGTGACGTCGGGGAACTTGAGCTTGGCCTCATCGAGGGATTTGCCGCGCCCTTCCTCCTGCCAGTAGTTGATCACCTCGGTGGCCTTGTTGAGGATCTCCACCCGCTCGTTGTCGGTGATCCAGCTCTTGGCTTCGAGCTCGCCCTTGAGGGTTTCCCAGGCGTCTTCACGGGGCCAGAAGAAGTAGGCGGTGAGGGGGCTGGGGCCGCCACCGACGATCTGGTCCACCGCCAGGGCGACGTTGTCGGGCAGCCAGAGGATCTTCACCAGGAAGCGGCCCTCGTCGGCCTTGGGGGTGTAGCCCGAAGGCACGCCATCTTCATCGATGGTGGCGGTGGCCAGGGCGGCACTGCCGCCGCGCAGCACCGGACGACCCTCGGTGGTGTCGGCTGCGATGGCCGTAGGGACGGCGCTCACGGCAGCGGTCTCGGCACTCTCAGGGGCTGTCACGGTTTCGGCGCTCAAGGGGTATTAGCAAACGACTAACCTACCAGCCGATTCGCAGCAACCCCCTGGCCGCCCCCGCCGCCCCCCGCGCCGTTCTCCTCTTCGATATCGACGGCGTGATCAGGGATGTGGGCGGCAGCTACCGGCGCGCCATCATCGAAACCGTGCGCCATTTCAGTGGCTGGGCACCGGAGCCGGCCTCGATCGACGCCCTCAAGGCCGAAGGCTGCTGGAACAACGACTGGCAGGCCTCCATGGAGCTGCTGCGCCGGCGTGGCAGCCACCCATTGCCCACCTGGGATGTCCTGGTGCAGGTGTTCAGCGGCTACTACTTCGGTGGCGACCCGGAGGGGGATCCCGGCCTCTGGCGCGGCTTCATCGGCCGTGAGCCCCTGCTGGTGGATGGAACCTTCTTCGCTGCCCTCAGCGACCGGGGGATCGCCTGGGGCTTCGTCAGCGGCGCCGAGCCTCCCTCCGCCCGCTTCGTGCTGGAGCAGCGGCTGGGCCTGGTGGCGCCGCCCCTGATCGCCATGGGCCAGGCCCCCGACAAGCCCGATCCCACGGGACTGCTGCGCCTGGCCCTCGCCCTGGCCGGCCCCCTGGGCCCAGAGGCACCGCCGGTGGCCTACCTGGGAGACACCGTGGCCGACGTGCTCACGGTGCAGCGGGCCCGGCAGCAGCAGCCCAGCCAGCGCTTCCTCAGCCTGGCCGTGGCCCCGCCCCACCTGCAGCAACCTGGCCGGGAAGCCGAGCGCTGCCGCTACGAGGACCAGCTGCTGGCCGCCGGGGCGGATGCGGTGATTCCCTCCACCGACCGTGTGGCTGAGCACCTGCCCTTGGCCCCCAGGGGCCGCCAGCTCCCGTGAGGCCACGGCACACCACCCCCAAGCCTCACAACGCCCAGGCCAGCAGGCCCACCACCACCAGTCCGATCAGTGCCAGCGCCTGGAACCGCAGGTCGATCCGGTTGAGGCTGGCCACCACGGAGGCGAGCTGGTCTTCAGGCGCGTTGGCGCAGGCGTTGCTGCCCCACAGGAACAGGAAGAACAGCGCGATCGTCACCAGGTAGGCATAGGCATAGAGCCAGTCGAGGAAAGTGAGATAGCTCAGGGCGGGCAGACTCGCCTTGTAGGCCTGCTGCAGAAAGATCAGGGTGAGGAGGGCCGTCGTGGGGATGGCGAGCCGCACATCCCCCAGTCGCCCCTCCAGCGACGGCGCGGCGAACACGATGGCCAGCACGATCAGCAGCGGCAGCACATAGGTGATGAAGCTGGCGACTGCATCGCTGTCCAGATGCACCACGGCGCTGAGGGTGGAGTAGTCGAGATCGCCCTTGTCCAGTCCCCAGGAGGTGCCATAGGCATGCAGCAGCGGCACCAGCTCAGCAGAGTGCAGATGAAACCCATCGACCACCGAGTAGGCCCCGAGCAGGGCGCCTGAGGAGCGATCAGGCACCAGCACCACCGGCTGATCCTGCAGCGCGAACACATCGGGGCCGATCTCCAGAACGATCGGCAGGGCGATCCGATCGAAGGGGGAATCCTTGAAACTGAGGTAAGGGATGTAGAAGGACCCCGAAAAGCGCGCCTGATAGCGATACCGCCCGGAAGGCAGCCGCGTCACTTCGCCATAGGGCTTGATGACCGCATCGTATTCATCGACCAGGTTCGACAGTTCCACCAGATCCGCGGCAGACACTTTCGTTTCCTCCAGTAGATCCTGCAGGCGCTGCGGCCATTCCAGCCAGTAATACCCCTCGGCCTTGAAGATCCGCTCCGCCAGGGAGAGGCCATGCAGGTTCTTGATATACATGCCCGTCTTCACCGGGATCGCCTTGGTCTGGGCGATCAGGTCCTGGGGATCGACCCGCCGGACCCGATCCCTCAGCGGCTGGCCCTGCCCCAGCGGAGGAGCCGACGGGGATCCGCTACCGGACCCTGCCGGTCTGAGGGCGAGGGCCAGCACCAGGCCCAGCACCACCAGCGCCAGCCCGACCAGCAGCGCCAGCCGTCGCCCTCGCCTCCCGCGCATACCGGCCTGCCGCTGAGCTTGACACTGGCAGATCAGGCGCCCTCGTGCCCGGGCAGCGCGTCACCGTCGAGAACAGCGGCAGCGCAGGGCCGGCTCAACGCTCCATCGCCGCCGGCGCTTTGAGGGCGGCAGCCGAGAGCACCTCATGGCCGTGGTCGCTCACCGCCACGTCGTCCTCGATGCGGATGCCGATGCCCTTCCAGCGATCGGCGATGGCGGGCTGGCCCTCGGGCACCGCCAGCCGGTCGCTCACGTACAGGCCGGGCTCCACGGTGAGCACCATGCCCGGTTCGAGGGCCACATGGTGTTCGCCCAGCCGGTAGGCCCCCACATCGTGGACATCGAGCCCCAGCCAGTGGCCGGTGCGGTGCATGTACAGGTGGCGGTAGGCCCCCTGCTCGATCAGGCCATCCACCGCGCCGTTCAGCAGGCCCAGCTCCACCAGCCCCTCCACCAGCACCCGCACGGCGGTGTCGTGCACCCCCTCGGCGGTCTGGCCGGGGGCCACCGCCGCCACGGCCGCCTCCTGGGCGGCCAGCACCAGGTCGTAAAGGGCGCGCTGCTCGCCACTGAAGCGCCCGCTGACGGGGAAGGTGCGGGTGATGTCGCCGTTGTAGTAATCGTCGAGGCTGCAGCCTGCATCGATCAGCAGCAGGTCGCCCTCCCGCAGGACATCGGCGTTGGCGGTGTAGTGGAGGACGCAGGCGTTGTCGCCCCCGGCCACGATCGAGCCATAGGCCGGCCCGCGCGCTCCCTGCTCAAGAAAGTGCTGCTCGATCATGGCCTGCACCTGCCGTTCGCTGAGGCCAGGCCGCACCACCCGCCGGGCCAGTTCGTGGGCTTCGGCGGAGATGCGGGCGGCCTCCCGCAACCGGGTCAGCTCTTCCGGATCCTTGCGCAGCCGCAGCTCGTGCAGCAGGGGGCAGGGGGCCACGAGCCCGAGGGCGGCCTTGCCGCTGCGGGGGGACCGATCCAGCTGGCGTGCCCAGGCGGCGAGCACCAGGGGCTCCACCTGGGGATGGCGGCCCACCCGGAAGGCGATCCCCTCGGCGCCGTCGAGGTACTCCGGCAGCCGTTCGGCCAGCTCGCCGCGGGGGTGGGCCAGATCGGCGCCGAAGCTGGTCACGGCTCCCTCGCAACCCCAGCGGAAGCCGTTCCACACCTCGGCACCGGGATCCTTCGCCTCCACGAACAGCACGAAGGGGTTGTCGGGCCGGTGGGGCAGGAACAGGGCCACGGCCCCGGGCTCATCGAAGCCGGTGAGGTACCAGAAGTCGCTGTTCTGGCGGAAGCCATGCTCCACGTCGGCGTGGTGGGTCACCAACGCCGCCCCGGGGATCACCGCGGCCACACTGCCCAGCTTCTGCAGGAACCGCTGGCGCCGGCGGGCCAGCAGGGCGGGGTCGATCAGGGGGGTCGGCGGCATCGAAGCGCAGGGATGTACAGCGAGAAGATGGCACAGCCGATTAAATACACGTGATCTCCCCGAACCCGCGCGTGCCGCTTTCTTCCGTTCCCGTCGCCCGCGGATGAACGATTACCTGCTTCTGTTGCTGGCGGTGATCCTGATGTTGCTGGGGTCCTTCCTGTGTTCGGGGGTGGAGGCGGCTCTGCTCACGGTCAACCCGGTGAAGGTGCACGAACTGGCGAGTCGCCCCCGCCCCGTGCCGGGGGCCCGGCGGCTGCAGGCCCTGCGCCAGCGCCTCGGCCGCACCCTGGCGGTGCTGGTGATCGCCAACAACATGTTCAACATCTTCGGCAGCCTGATGGTGGGCGGTTTCGCCAGCGCCGTGTTCGCCCGCCATGGCATCAGCGGCCCCGCCCTGCCCCTGTTCTCCGTGGCCCTCACCGTGCTGGTGATCCTGCTCGGGGAGATCCTGCCCAAGGCGATCGGTACACGTCTGGCGATGCCGGTGTCCCTGGCCATCTCCCCCGGGCTCGGGGTGATCAGCCAGCTGATGCTGCCCCTGGTGCTGCTGCTGGAGCGGATCCTGCCGGCGATCACCGCCGAGAACGAGATCAGCACCGACGAGGAGGAAATCCGGCTCCTGGCCAGGCTGGGATCCCAGAAGGGTCAGATCGAGGCCGATGAGGCCGCCATGATCGCCAAGGTGTTCCAGCTCAACGACCTCACCGCCAGGGATCTGATGCTGCCGCGGGTGTCGGCGCCCACCCTGGCGGGCCACCAGAGCCTCGATGAGCAGCGCTCCACCCTGCTGCGACACGCCACCGCCTGGTGGGTGGTGCTGGGGGAGGAGGTCGATGAGGTGCTGGGTGTGGCCAGCCGCGAGCAGTTGCTCACCGCCCTGGTGGAGGGCAGGGGTGGTAGTCAGGCCGCCGATCTGTGCGAGCCGGTGGAGTTCGTGCCGGAGATGATCCGCGCCGACCGGCTGCTCACAAGCTTCCGCCGCAACGGCTCCGGGGTGCGGGTGGTGGTGGACGAGTTCGGCGGCTTTGTCGGGGTGATCGGCCCCGAGGCCGTGCTGGCGGTGCTGGCCGGCTGGTGGCGCCGGCCGGCCGCCGCCGCCGAGAGCAACGGTTGACCATGGTGGCAACGGCCCCCCTGGTTGCCCCCCCCGCTGCCGAGCGTTGCCGGCAGCTGCTGGCCCGCTGGCGGTCGGGGCT
>NZ_JAYGHY010000092.1:0-6006 GCF_034931305.1 Cyanobium gracile UHCC 0281
GACCTTGGCCTTGAACTCGGGGCTATGGGTGCGGCGTTTGCTCATGGGTGGGAGCCCCCTCTCAGGGGAGGTGCCCCGCCTCACAGGTTAACGATGGGCCCTGTCCAGAAAACCCAGACCACCTCAACCTTCAGCAGATGCTCCTGCAGCTCGGGCAAGAGGCTCTGCGGCAGCACCGTCAGCCGGTCCTTGCCGCCCTTGCCGTCGCGCACCGTGAGCTCACGGCGCTGAACATCGAGATCCTTCACGCGCAGGCGCAGCGCCTCCATCAACCGGAGGCCACTGCCGTAGAGCAGCCCCACCACCAGAGCCGCCTCGCCCTCCAGTCGCTGGCGCACCGCCCGCACCTCCGCTTCGCTGAGCACCACCGGCAACCGGCGCCGTGTCCGCGCCCGCACCACCCCCTCCAGCTCCAGGTCGCGCTCAAGCAGCTCCCGGTACAGAAACAGCAGCGCCGCCAGCGCCTGGTTCTGGGTGGAGGCACTCACCTGCAGGTCCACCGCCAGGTGGCTCAGGAAGGCGTTCACCTCGGCGCTGCCCATCTCGCGGGGGTGGCGCCTGCCGTGAAACCGCAGGAGCCGTAATGGCGCACCTGCAGCTCTTCGCGATAGCGCTGGATCAGGCCGGGGGAACGGCGGGCGTCGGCCATGGCCTCGCTTGTATGGGGTTTCTTGAGAGTTCCCCCGCCGGTCCCAACCCCATCCACACACGCCCTAATCTGTACAGACCCCATGTACAGACACCCTCATGGCGCGCGTCTCCGTGACCCACTTGCGCCAGAACCTGCCGACCTACCTCAAGCGCGTGCAGGCCGGGGAAACGATTCAGGTCACCTCCCACGGCCGGGTGATTGCCCGGATCGAGCCGGAACACGACCCTGCCGAGGAGGCCCGCCTCTGGCTGGAGGGGCTGGGCGGCAGCGTCACGCTGGCGGATGTCGTCGCCTCGATCGCCAATGGCGACGCCGATCTCGAAGGCACCGGTGATGCTGACCATCTGTGACACCCATGTCCTGCTGTTCTGGGCCCATGAGCCGGCCCGGCTGTCCCGGCGCGCCGCGACGGCACTGGAGCAGGGGCGCGCCCAGGGTCAGCTGGCCATCGCCGACATCAGCCTCTGGGAGCTGGCCCTGCTTCACGAACGTGGACGCCTGAGCCTGCCGGAAGACGTGCCGCCGGCCCTCTACCTGCGCCGCCTGCTCGAAGCCCTGCGGCTGGAAGTGCTGCCGATCACCGCCGAGATCGCCCTGCTCTCCCGAGGCCCCCAGTTCCGTCATGGCGACCCGGCCGACCGCCTCATCGGCGCCACGGCCCTGCAGGGCCGCCGGCCCCTGATCAGCGCCGACGAGCAGCTCCGCGCCATTCCAGAGCTGGAGACGATCTGGTGAGCGCGCTCCACCTCCCCAGCCCCTCCCCCCTCGCCATCCGCCCCCTGCAGAGCGCCGACATCCCCACCGTCACCGGCTGGGCCCGGCAGGAGGGCTTCGCGCCGGGCGTGGGCGATGTGGCCATCTACCGCCAGACCGATCGCCAGGGCCTCTGGGTGGGCTGGCTCGGCGACGAGCCTGTGGGGTGCATCGCCGGGGTCCGCTACAACGACTCTTGCGGCTTCATCGGCCTGTTCCTGGTGGTGCCCGCCCAGCGGGGCAGGGGCTACGGGGTGCAGCTGTGGCGCCACGCCCTGGAGCACCTGGCTGACGTGCTCTGCATCGGCCTGGAGGCCGCCCCCGACCGGATCGACGACTACGCCAGCTGGGGCTTCGCGCCCGCCTCCCCCACCACCCGCTGGCAACGGCTCGCCGCCGGCGACAACCCAGCCCCGCCGCCGGCCGCGCCGGAGCCCCCCTGGTGCCTATTGGAGGGCGGCGCCATCTCAGCGACCGCAGTGCAGCGCTTCGATGCCCAGCGGGAACCCTCGCCCCGCCCCCACTTCCTGCGCCAGTGGCTGCAGCATCCGGCCGGCACGGTGCTGGCCCTGATGGATCGCGCCGGCGTCTGCCACGGCTTCGGCCGGGTGCGCCCCTGCCTGCTGCCCAGCGGCGAAGGCTGGCGCCTCGGCCCCCTGGTGGCCGATGGCCCCGCCGCCGCCCGTGCCCTGTTGGAGGGCCTGCTGCAGCGCCACCCGGGCACGGCACTGATCGATGCCCCCGGCGCCAATCCCGTCGCCGCCCCGCTGCTGGAGCAGATGGGGTTCACCCCTGTCTCCCGCACGCTGCGCATGTACCGGGGCGACCCGCCAGCGGTGTCGCTGGCGGACGTCTATGGCCTGGCCTGCCTGGAGCTCGGCTGATCCCACGCCGGGCCGAGCCGCCACCTACCTTCAAGCCCAGTCACACCCACCCCGGGGCCCACAGCAACTGTGATGACGCGCAGCAGAACACCCTTCCGCGGCCTGGCGCTGCTGGCGCTGTCGCTGGCGCTGTCGCTGGCGCTGCCACTTGCAACCGGAAGGGTCGCGGCGGCGCCGATCCCCCTGATGCAGCCAGCCGGCATCGACCTTCTGGTGGGCAGCGGGGCGCGGGCCGACTACGGCCCCCTGGCCGAGCAGTTCCTCACCCAGGCCAACCTCGCCTACTGCGGCGTGGCCAGCGCCGCCATGGTGCTCAACAGCCTCGCCGTGCCCGCCCCGGCCGTGCCGGGCTACGGCCGTTACCGCTTCTGGACCCAGGAGAACGTCTTCGAGGTGCCGGCGGGCAGCACGGTGGTGAGCGCCGATGTGGTGCGGCGCCAGGGCATGACCCTGGCGGAGCTGGCCGGCCTGCTGGCGGCTCATGGGGTGAAGGCCGAAGCGATCCACGGCGACCAGCTGACCCTGGAGCAGTTCCGTGCCCTGCTGCGCCGCAACCTCAGCCAGCCCGGCGACCGCCTGCTCGCCAACTACGACCGGCCCTCCCTCGGCCAGGCCGGCGGCGGCCACATCGCCCCCCTGGCCGCCTTCCACGCCCCCAGCGATCGGGTGCTGATCCTCGATGTGGCCCGCTACCGCTACCCCTCGGTGTGGGTCCCCGTCGCCGACCTCTGGGCCGCGATCCGCACCCTTGATCGCACCTCGGGCCGCAGCCGCGGCCTGGTCACGATCCGGCCGACGCCTGTGGCGACACCGCCTCCAGGAACCGTTCCGCCACCCGGTCCCAGCTGAACGCCCCCACATGAGCGCGGCCGTAGGCACGGCAGCGGGCCTGCAGCTCGGGATTGGTGAGCAGTTTGAGAATTGCCTCGGCCAGCGCCGCCGGATCCCGCGGCTGCACCAGCAGGCCGGACCGGCCGTGGGGCACCACCTCCGGGATCGCCGTGGCCGTGGTGCTCACCACCGGCAGCCCACTGGCCATCGCCTCAAGAAACACGATCCCGAAGCCCTCCTGGATCGACGGCAGGCAGAACACCGCGCTGCGGCGGTACCAGTCCCGCACCTCACCGTCGTCGGCCAGGGCCCCCAGTAGCTGCACCGCCGCGCCCAGCTCCAGCCGCTGCACCAACTCCTGCAGCGCCCGGTGCTCAGGCCCATCGCCGATCACCACCAGCCGGGCACTCGGCAGTCGCTGGTGCACGCTCTGGAAGGCCGTGATCAGATCACCCACCCGCTTGCGCGGGTACTGGCGCGCCACGCACAGCACGGTGCGGGGCTCTCGGGCCGCATCCAAAGCGGCCAGGGCGGCGGCGTCCTCGCCCGCCAGGTTCCAGAGCCCGGTATCGATCCCCTCCGGCACCAGCCGCAGCCGCCCGGCCGGCACGCCGTAGTGCTCTTCGATGCGCTCGCAGCAGTAGCGGCTGGTCGAGAGCACCAGCGGCGCCCGGCGGGCGTTGAGCCGCTCCAGCCGCGACAGGCCCCAGAGCATCCGCCGCGGCCAGCCGCTCTCGCAGCGCGACTCCTCCGCCAGCACCCCCTTGATGCAGCACACGTAGGGCACCGGGCAGCGGTGCGCCACCCGGAAGCCGTCGATGTCGAAGCCCACCACCAGGTCGTAGCGACCCTCGGCGGCAGCCAACCGCTTGGGCAGGGTGAGGTTGAACCAGAGCCGGCGCAGCAACAGATTTCCAGGCCAGGCCCCCTCGGGCACCAGCCGCTCCACCGTGTGGCCCCGGGCGATCAGGGCCCCGGCCAGTCCGCCGATGGCCGCCGCCGTGCCGCTGCCCTCGGCCACGTCCTGCAGCCAGGAATCGAGAAAAGCGATGCGCATGGTGCGGCCGGCGCTGGGCCTACACCCGTGCCGCCAGGCCGGTGGGCTCGAGCATCAGCTTGCTGTTGCGCACCTCCTCATCCATCTCGATCGGGTACTGGCCGTCGAAGCAGGCGGTGCAGAAATGGCTGGAGTTGGCCTGGGCCGCCTCCACCATGCCCTCCTTGCTCAGGTAACTGAGCGAGTCGACCCCCAGGTGCCGCTCGATCTCCTCGAGCGTCAGCCGGGCGGCGATCAGGTGGTCCTGGGTGTCGGTGTCGATGCCGTAGAAGCAGGGGTGGGTGACGGGGGGGGAGCTGATCCGCATGTGCACCTCGGTGGCACCGGCATCCCGCAGAGCCGCCACCAGCTTGCGGCTGGTGGTGCCGCGCACGATCGAGTCGTCGATCACCACCACCCGCTTGCCGGAGAGCACATCGGGCAACGGATTGAGCTTCACGCGGATGCCCGCCTCCCGCATCGCCTGGGTGGGCTGGATGAAGGTACGGCCCACGTAGCGGTTCTTGATCAGGCCATCGGCGAAGGGGATGCCGCTGGTGTGGGAATAGCCGATCGCCGCCGGGATGCCCGAATCGGGCACACCGATCACGATGTCGGCCGCCACCGGGTTCTCCCGGGCCAGCACCTCACCGATCCGCACCCGGTAGCTGTAGAGCGATTCGCCGAAGAAGCGGCTGTCGGGCCGGGCGAAGTAGATCATCTCGAAGACGCACAGCTTGCTGGGCTCCTCGCACCAGCGCTGCCGCTCGGGGATCGGGTCGGCCTGGCGGAAGTGGATCAGCTCACCGGGCTGGACATCGTCAACAAACGTGGCGCCGATGATGTCGAGGCCGCAGCTCTCGCTGCTGGCCACCCACTGGCCCTGCTCCGGTTCGCCCAGCATCCCGAACACCAGCGGCCGGATGCCGTGGCCGTCGCGCAGGGCGAACAGGCCGTCGGGGGTGCCGATCACCAGGCTGAAGGCGCCGCGGCAGCGGGCGGCCGCCGCCCGGATCGCCGCGTTCCAGCCCAGGCCGGAATCCACCGCCTCCTGCAGCGCGAAGGCGATCAGCTCCGAGTCGGTGGTGGAGGTGAACTCCCCGGCCAGGTGGTCGAGCGAAGCCCGCAGCTCCGCCGCATTGACCAGGTTGCCGTTGTGGGCCAGGGCCAGCGGCCCCAGGCGCGTCATCAGCACCACCGGCTGGGCGTTGCAGACCTTGCTGCTGCCGGTGGTGGAATAGCGGTTGTGGCCCACGGCCAGCTGGCCCGGCATCCGCTCCAACATCTCCTGGTCGAAGACCTGGCTCACCAGGCCCATGTCCTTGTGCAGCCGCACTTTCACATCGTCGAAGACGGCGATGCCGGCCGACTCCTGGCCCCGGTGCTGCAGGGCGTAGAGCCCGAAGTAGGTGAGGTTGGCCACCGCCTGACCCGGCGCCAGGACGGCGAACACGCCACAGGCCTCCTCCGGCTTGTCGGGGCGGTCGCTCTCGGTGATTCCAGGGGTGATCAGCGGGTTCTGCGCATCGCGTTGATCGGCGCAGGGCACGGGGCGTCTCACCATGGGGGAAGCTTCATCTTCGCCCATTACCTGTCGGGTGGAGGCCCGGCTTTCCGCAACCGTGCTGGGATCGCCTGCTCGTAGGTGTCGCGCAGCTGCTCCACCGCCAGCTCCAGCAGCGGCTGACCGCCGCGGGCCACGCCCAGGCGCCCATCCGCCGTCACGCGGCCCAGGAGCTGGGCCGGCACCGCCGCACCCAACTCGGCCAGGGCGGCGCGCCAGGCCCCCTCCTGTTCGGGCGCCACGCTCACCAGCAGCCGCGCCCCGCCCTCGGCGAACAGCAGCCGGT
>NZ_JAYGHY010000093.1:0-5912 GCF_034931305.1 Cyanobium gracile UHCC 0281
AGCATGGCCCCTCATATGTTCTTATTTTGTTCTCATTTGCAAGCGAAAAAGGACTGTGATCCTAGACCGCGTTCAAAACGGCAGGAAAAACAGCCTGTTCAGGCCGTGGCGCGCACCAGCAGCCCCTGGCGATGCAGTTCCTCGGCGATCTGCACCGCGTTCAGTGCGGCGCCCTTGCGGAGATTGTCGGAGACGCACCAGAAGGCCAGGCCATGCGGCACCGTCAGGTCGCGGCGCAGGCGGCTGACATAGACCGTGTCCTCCCCGGCGATCTCGGCCGCGGTGGCGTAGCCGCCATCCTCCCGCCGATCCAGGATGATGACCCCCGGCGCGTCCCGCAGCGCGGCCCGCGCCTGGGCCGTCGGGGATCGGGTGCGGCACAGCAGCTTCGGCGAGGGCCACGTCACCCACCTGTTCGGCAGCGGTGAGAAGACCTCCATCGCCGTCAAGTTTGAGGGCATGGGGCCGAAGATCCTCGATCCGCGCCTGGCCCCGATCGAGCCCGTATGACCCTGCCGCTGGTCGCCGCCGTGGTGCCCACCCGCAACCGCCGTGAGCTCAGCCTGCGTTTCCTGGAGCGCATGGTCGCTCAGACCTATCCGGCCCTCAGGATCGTGGTGGTGGATTCAAACTCCAGCGACGGCACCGTGGCAGCGATCCGCCAGCAGCATCCGCAGGTGACGGTGGTGGCGGCCGGCGACCAGGATTTCTGGGCCGGTGCCACCAACCGCGGCGTCCGGCGGGCCCTGGCGGCCGGCACCGACTACGTCCTCACCATCAATGACGACGCGGTGGTTTCTGAGGATTATGTGGAGCGGATGGTGGCCCTGGCCCAGCGCCACGGCTGCGGGATCCTGGGCAGCCGCATTGACCTGCTGGCCGAACCCGGGCGGATCTGGACCCTGGGCACCCGCACCGACTGGGGCACGGACCGGTTTCTGCGGCTGGCCCATCATGACGAGCTGGCCAGCCAGCTGGATCCGGCGCTGGCGGCCGCCGAGGTGCTTCAGGCCGAGGCGATGCCCGGCAACGGGGTGCTGATCCGCCAGGACGTCTTTCGTCGTGTCGGGCTCTACGACGCCCTCTGGTTGCCCCACTACCACGCCGATTCCGAGTGGGTGATGCGGGCGGTACGCCGTGGCATTGCCGCCAAGGTGACCCCGGCCATCGTGGTGCTCAATGACTTTGGCGAGGCACAGAAACGCCTGCCCCTGGGCAGCCTGCGGGGTCTGCTGTTCACCTTCTTCCATCCCAAGTCCCACCTCTACCTGCCGGCGGTGGCGGCGATTCTCTGGCGCTACTGCCCCCCCGCCCAGCGTTGGCCCACCCTGCGGGCCCTCGGCGGGCGTTTCCTCAGGATGAAACGGTGAAGGAGGTGCGTGGATGGAACAGGCCGGGGCGCCGCCGCAGCCGTCGCCAGCACCAGCGCAGATAATCCCCCACCCCCCACCAGCGACCTTGGGCCCGTGCCGGGTCGGAGAGGCAGAAGCTGAGGGGGCGTAGGGCGTAGTACAGCAGGTTCAGCCCCAGGGCCAGCGGTGTGGCGTGGCGGTGCAGGAAGTACAGCTTGCTGAAGGTGGCGTGCTGGTACTTGGCCCGGGGGGCCCGCTGGGTGATCGCCGAGACCTGATGCTCCACCAGCACGGCCTGGGTGACCCGCAGCCGATAGCCCAGCCGGAGGTGGCGCTCGGAGATGTCGGCGTCCTCGTAATCGAGAAAGTACTGGGGGTCGAATGCGGGGCAGTCCCGGAAGATCCCCAGCCGGAAGAGCATGCTGCAGCCGGATATCCAGCGGGTGGGCCAGGTGCGGACCGGGGAGGGGCGGCAGTCATCGCCAGGGAAGCGGTGGCCCAGCTGGCCGGTCCAGCGGTTGAAGCTGCCGTGGCTGAACCAGACCTCGCCCCGGGGATCCCGGATCCGGGTACCCAGCATGGCGATCTGATCGTCGTCACGCAGGCATTGCCTGACGTAGGCGATGGCGCCGGCATCCAGGCGTGCATCGGGATTGATCAGCCAGGCCAGGGCCTGCTTGTCGGTCTGCCAGACATGGCGGAGCCCCAGGTTGCAGCCGCTGCCGAAGCCGAGATTGGCGCCCGCCTCGATCAGCTGCACCGGCAGGGGGATGGAGGAGGCCTCGATCCATTGGCGCAGACTTTGATCGGATGGGGAGTTGTTGATGATGATGAACCTGATGGAGCCCAGCTCCTCCCCGCTGGCCATGGTGGCCTCAATCAGAGTGCGTATGTAATCACCACAGTGATAATTCACTGTGATGAAGTAGATGGTGGCGACGCTGTCCAGTGGGTTCGCCATCAACCGGCCTTCGTGGCCCCGCGATCGATACGGGTATCATTCATAGGTGGAGGGATAGATGAAGGTGCCTGTGATCCCCTTGATCGCGGCTTCACGCAGCCGGTTGTCGTAGCTGAGTGGCACGCCTCGGCTGTACATGAGATTCCTGAACTCGTCAACCAGGCGCTCAACCTGGGCGCTCTCCCCGACGCCCAGGGACTGGCGGACCACCTCGCGGAACAGGCTGATGGCCTGGGCCATGGTGTAGCTGCCGGCCGTGCAGAGATCATGCTTCACGAATGGGCAGTGAAGATAGACCGGGTAGAGGAAGGCGGCGATGTGGCTTGGGTTTCCATTTTCGATCAGGTCGGCGACACTGTATAGCTGTGCTCCTGTGAGTTTCTCGTGCTGATCACTCAGCAGCATCAGCTGCTGCAGGGAATAACCGATCTTGCGCCGCTGGGACGTGCGAGCTGGGGAGGGCATGAGCCTGAGGACCTCCTCGGCGGGTACACCACCTTCGGCACGAAAGTGACTCTCGAGCGCTTCCTGGAGCTTGTCGCTTGTGTAGAGAGTGTCCACGGCGGGAAAGCGCCGATACACCATTTGGGAGAGGGCAATCTCTCCGTTGTAGATGCAATGGCCGCGGTGGGAGAGGAACTGGTAATTCTTCCAGAACTGCAAAAACCACCTGGAGCGGAAAATCTCTGGCTTGAGAACCTGGAAATAGGATTGGTAGTGGGTCTGGATTTGATGGCTGATGTGGCTGAACAACGCCTGCTGCCCGGAGCTGGCGAAGGCATTCAGGGAAGAAACGAGCGCTTGAGCGTTGCGGCCCGGGATGAACTGCATCGAATCATTGGCAATGCAGAGCAACTGGCAGCGCTCCAGATGCCCTTCGCTATGAAGCAGCAGCACCCCATCCCTGAAGCCACCGAAATCACGGCCGATGTTGCGCCGATCAAACACGCGCCAGCACAGACCCTCCAGGAGGGCGCCATCCTCAGGGTCGGTGCGCTCGTTGTTGATGTAAACAACCGCAAAACCCGCCTCTTTGAGCGTCTCGATGTATGCCCTGTTGGAGTTGGTCAGCCTTCTGGCATAGGCAATGAACAGGGCGATTCGCTCTGGGGTTCCCGGTAACGCCTTGGAGCTGCTGGTGGCGCCAGCTCTCTCCACCTCGCCGTGACGATCAATCGGTCGGAGGCGCTTTTCAGGCGAGCTGCGACGCCCATCTCTGCCAATCCAGAAGTCGATCTGGGCCTGAACATAGTTGCTCAGGATGAATATCTTGATCTTGATCTTCTTCCATAGGCCTAAGGGAGCCTTGAGGACTTTCTTGAAGCTGTCAGTCATACTATGCGACCCTTGATATGTGGGCCTGATTCTGCAGGCCGCAGCTCAGCTGGTGAGCATCAATCATTGGCCGTCAGGGCTGCAACGTGACCATGATTCCCCGATCGCCAATAGGTACGATGTCGACTGGCCGAGTGTACCGTGCGCCTTCTGGATGCCGCTTGATGGCCTTGTCGCGATGACGGCCTCCGTGATCGATCCAAAGGATCTCTGCCTGCCTCCCCGGCTGCTGGCTGTGTTCCACCAGTCAAGCGACTGTGCGGTGCTGGCCGTCGTGGGTGGCGCCGTACGGGATCTGCTGCTGCATCGGGTGCACCTTGATCCCCTTCGGGGCCTGCCTGACCTCGACTTGGTCGTGGAGCTTTCCCCGCAGGCGGATCCGACTGATCGGCGGCCGGCGGCCCATCGCCTGGCCGAGACGCTGCTGGAGGACATGCCGGCCGCGGCGGTGGGCTTCTGCCAGTTCCATCGCGCCTTCGGCACTGTTGAACTGGAGCTCGACGGGATCCGGCTGGATCTGGCCTCGGCCCGCAGCGAGACCTACGCGGCTCCAGGGGAGAACCCCATCGTGTCCTACGGCTCCCTCGAGGACGATCTGGCCCGCCGGGACTTCAGCATTAACGCGATGGCTCTGGTGTTCGCCGTCCCCGGGCCTGGACTGCGCCTGCTGGACCCTCACGGTGGTGGCGCCGACCTGGCCCTCCGCCAGCTGCGGCTGCTGCATGACAGGAGCCTGGAGGACGACCCCACCCGGATCGTGCGGGCCGCCCGCTACGCCGCTCGGCTGGGGTTCACCCTGGCGCCGGAGAGCCTGGAGCAACTGCACGCCACCCTGGTTCGCTGGCCCTGGGGGCCACGCGGGGGCGCTGGCCGGGTGCCCCCGGCCCTGGGCACCCGGCTGCGGATGGAGCTGGAGCTGCTGCTCGATCGGGAACCCTGGGAGGAGGCCCTGGCCTGCCTGCAGGCCTGGGGCGCCCTCGTGCTGGTGGATCCGGCCCTGCAGGCTGATACCAGCTGGCGCCGCCGCCTTCGCTGGGCCCGGCGCAGCGCCCTACCGCCCCTGGCGGCCCTGCTGGCCGTCAGTCAGGCAGCCACAACCGTGGCGACAAGGCTTCAGCTGCCCCACGGGCAGCAGCGGCTGCTGGCGCAGCTGGCCCAGCTTTGTCAGGCCTGGCGAAGTTGCGAGGTGGCGCCCTGTACCGCCCTGGACTGGAGCACCTTTCTGGAGCGGCCGGGATGGTCCCCCGAGGCCGTCGCCCTGGCTCTGGTGAGCGGGGCGCTCCCCCGGCGCCCCCTGCTGCGCTGGTGGTGCCGCTGGCGCCATCTGACCTCCTCGGTGGCGGCGGCTGACCTGATCGCCGCCGGCCTGCGGCCAGGACCTGCCCTCGGGGAGCGGCTGCGCCAGCTGCGGGCCGAGCGGCTGCGGCTTGAGCGGGTCTGAGCCGATCCGGCGGGTGGGCGAAGGTCCCTTAAGGTCTCGATCCAACGGCTTCCCCTGCGCCGAATGGCTGCGCTGACCGACCCGTTTGCCCCGTTGCTGCTGGCCATCGCGGCGCCGCTGCTGTGGGGATGGCGCTGGCGCCGTCCCACCTGGCAGGCGCTTCTTCTGGGGGTGGGATCCTGGGCGGCCATCGGCTGGCTGTCCCTGCTGCCGGGGGGGCCAAGCCTTCGGCAGGCCTACGGGTTGCTGGTGGGGCTGGACGTGCTCCTGGTGGCGGCGGCGTTGGTCGTACGGCCGCGCCGTTGGCGCGAGCGGCTGGCGGATCGGGCCCTGTGGCGGCCGTTGCTGGCGGTCCTGTCGCCTGCCCTTGTGTGCGCGGTGGCCCTGGGCTGGCGCGGGGTGATTCTGGAATTTCCCTCCGATGGATTCGTGTACTACGCCACCTATTTCGGCAGCGATCTGCTCGATACGGTGCGACTCGATCCATTGCGCTACAGCGCGCCGGCCAACTGGTTCTTCACGGCGGCCAGCTTCCTGTTCGGATTTCCTGAAGCACTTGAGCCGTGGCGGGCCAGTCTGCTGGCGGCACTGAACACCTTTCTGGTACTGCTCGCCAGCTGCCAGCTCAGCCTGCGGCTCACCGGCAAGGTGGCCTTCTGCTGGCTCACGGCCCTGCTGTTTCTGCTGGGTATGGGGTGACGTGACCCCCCTTACTGGTCCAGTTCTTCTGAGAGCTGGTGGGTAGTCAGGCCGCTCTCCACTGCTGGAGGGTCTCCAGGGGCGTACGCCCCTGGAGCGCCGAATGCGGTCTGTAAGTGTTGTA
>NZ_JAYGHY010000094.1:0-5900 GCF_034931305.1 Cyanobium gracile UHCC 0281
AGCCAGCCCAGCTCCTGCCGCCAGCCAACCGGCCCCCACGGTCGCCAAGGCCGCCCCGGCACCGGCCGCCCGGCCCCAGCCAGCCGTGGTGGCGGCAGCCCCCCGGCCGGCCAGCACCGCCACCCCCGGCAAGCCCGACTGGCGCAACTACGGCCCCCTGCAGGTGGACTGGGCCAACTGGCAGCCGATGGGCGGCAGCATGGTCGCGCCCACCCTCAATTCCCAGGGGGAGTCGCTCTACCTGGCGGTCAACTGCAGTGCCCGCAAACTCAATGCCACCAGCCAAGCGGGCCAGTGGAAGAGCTGGGATGATCCTCAGGCCGATTTCGAGCAGCAGCTGGTCACCGACCTCTGCAAGTCCAGAGGCAGCTGAACGGGCAGGGAGCCTGAAGCCTTGCCTCAGGCCGACCAGCGCAGGGGCCAGGGGTCCCTCAGGTAGCTACGGCCCACCGGCCGCAGGTACAGACGCTGGGCGCCATCGTCGCTCTCGCTGATCAGCTCCTCCTGCACCAGGCGGCGGGCCAGCCAGGCCCAGCGGGGTTCCTCGTTGCCGTGGGCACCGGCCAGGTCCTCGGCCAGGCTGCGCAGGTCGCGGCCGCTGCGATCCTCCAGGGCCGAGAGCAACACGGCCGCCTGGTGGGCCCAGTCGTTCGCCGATGGCGCCGACAAGCAGTTGTCGCAACGGCCGCAGGGGGGGGAGAGCTCCCCCACCGCCAGCAGCAGGGCCTGCTCCCGGCACCCCTCACCTTCGGCCACCGCTTCGATGCGCCGCAGCTGCTGCTGGGCCAGCTCGAGCCTGTGGCGTTCCAGCAGCCGCTGGTCCGCCGGCAGCTGCTGGCCAGCGCTTCGCATCGCCCAGCCGAGGCTGGTGCGGTCGGCGGGATCGAAGAGCACCAGGCAGCGGGCGGGCTGCCCGTCGCGGCCGGCCCGCCCCGATTCCTGCAGATAGCCCTCGGCACTGGCCGGCAGGTCGAGGTGGAGCACCAGCCCTACATCGGGCCGGTCGACCCCCATGCCAAAGGCGACGGTGGCCACCAGCACCGGCGAGGGATGCTCCTGGAAATGGCGCAGCGCCAGCTGGCGGCTCTCGGGGTCCATGCCGGCGTGGTACGCGATCGCTTCCACCCCGGCCGCCGTCAGACGCGCCGCCCATTGCTCCACCGAGCGGCGGGTGCGGGCATAGATGAGCACCGCCCCGCGGGCCTGGCCGATCGCCGCCACCACCTCGGCCAGGGGGTCCGCTGGCCGCCGCCGCATGGTGTACGAGAGGTTGGCGCGGCGAGCCGATCGGACCTGCACCAGGGGCCGACGCAGCTGCAACAGGCGAATGATGTCGGCCCGCACCTGGGGCGCGGCGGTGGCACTCAGGGCCACCAGCGGCACGCCGGGACACAGCGCCCGCAGCTGACCCAGGCGCCTGTAATCGGGGCGGAAATCATGGCCCCAGGCGCTGATGCAATGGGCCTCGTCCACGGCCAGGGCCACCAGCCGGCCGGTGTCGAGGGCCTCCTCGAGCAACTGGCGGGTGGCCTCCGCCTGCGCCCTCTCGGGCGCCAGGTAGAGCAGCCGCAGCCGGTTCGATACCAGTCGCTGCTGCAGCTGGCGCCGCTCCCCCTGCTCCAGGCCCCGGTGCAGGCAGGCCGCCGGAATGCCCCGGGCCTGCAGCTGGCTCACCTGGTCCTGCATCAGGGCCACCAGGGGAGAGATCACCACCACCAGGCCATCCCGCACCAGGGCGGGGAGCTGGAAGCAGAGCGACTTGCCCGCTCCGGTGGGCAGCACCGCCAGGCAGTCGCGGCCGGCCAGCAACGCCTCGACCACCGGCCGCTGCCCGGGCCGGAAGCTCTCCCAGCCGAAATGGCGCTGCAGGCTCTCGGTGAGGGGATCGGCCCCCAAGCTCACTCCAGCGCTGGTACCGCCAGACCCTAGCTCCCACCAGATGTGGTGGCTGCTGGCTCAAGCCCGCGGCCGTCACGGCATTGGAGGCGGCTCCAGCTGGTCGGGGGATTCCTCCACCAGTTGCAGACGCACCCGCTTGCCGCCCGCCAGTTCCCCCAAAGAGACCCGCATGGTGGTGCCGCTGAGGCTCTGCAACACCGTGAGCAGCTCCCGCAGGTGGGGGGTGCTGCTGCCGCTCTCCACCCAGAGACGCTCCTGCAGACCCCCCAGCCGGCGCCAGCTGGTGTGCAGCTTGAGCACTGCACTCTCGAGCGCCTGGGCCTGGCCCACCGCATCGGCCAGGAGGCCCAGGGCATCGAGTCGCTGGGCTTCCTGCAGGGCCTTCTCCAGGTCGAGATTCCCCTGCTGGAAGGCCCGCACCGCCAGCCCCGCCTCGGCCGCCTTGCTGAGCCAGCGGGCGGTGAGGGTCACATCCTTGACCCGCTCCAGCTCCGGTTCCTCCCGCAGGACACGGCGCAGGTCGTTCTGCTGCTCCTCGGGCAGCTTGGCCAGTTCCCGCACCAGAGGCGCCACGGCCCGGGGGGGCAGGAGGTTGTCGGCGGTGCGCTGGCGGATCTCCTCCGGCAGCAGGGGGCTGGTGGCGGCGGTGAACTCGTCAGTGAGGCGGCGCACCTGCTTGCGGGTGATCTGCTGGCCCTCGTTGGCCGCCTCGCTGATCATCTGCTGGACCTCCGGATCGGCCTGGGCCGTTTCCAGGAAGGCCCGCTTGGAGAAATTGTTGACGCTGCCCTCCTCCAGCAGGCCCTCGCCCACCAGGCCATCGGCCGACTCCGCCAGCTGGATCAGGGTGTAGGCGCGGGTCTTGCTGATCTCCCGTTCCCGCAGCCACTGCAGGAAACCGGTGCCGCGTCCCTCGCCGCCACGCCGTTCCCGGTCGCGCACCGATCGCAGGATGCGGCCACGCCAGATTTCGGTCTGCAGATCAAAGCGATCGCAGACGGCCCAGGCTTCTTCAAGCCGGGCCAGGAACTCCATCGTGCTGAGGCTGTCGCTCTCCGGATCGGGCAGATCCAGGCTCAGCAGGGGGGCCTCGGGGAGGGCCATGGACGGGACCATCGGCGGGGCCGGCGGTGGGTGCGGGGATGTTGCCACGGGGCCGGCAACGAACCGTGACATCGCCTGGGCGCAGGCCCCGGATCGCCGGTAGTGTCGCTGCGCAGACCACCCGATCTTCCAGCCCAGCGATGGCCATCTCCCGCGGCGACAAAGTACGGATCAAGCGTCCGGAGTCCTACTGGTACAACGAAGTTGGCACCGTGGCGTCGGTTGACACCTCCGGCATCCGCTATCCGGTGGTCGTTCGCTTCGAGAAGGTGAACTACAACGGCTACAGCGGCTCCGACGGCGGCATCAACACCAACAACTTCGCCGAAAGCGAGCTCGTCAAGGCCTGAGTTTCCGGCCAGCCCTACGATCCGGGCATGCCTGAGCTGCCTGAGGTTGAAACCGTTCGTCGGGGCCTCGAGCAACAGACCCGCGGCCTTTTCATCGACCGCGTCGAGGTGCTCAGGGCCCGCGCCATCGCCAGCCCCGAAGACCCTGCTGACTTCTGCAGGGCCCTTCGGGGCCTTCTTGTGGGCCGGTGGCACCGCCGTGGCAAGTACCTCCTGGCTGATCTCGAGGCCCCTGGCGGCAGTGACGCGGGCCGCTGGGGCGTGCACCTCCGCATGACCGGCCAGTTCCTCTGGCTGGCCGAGACGCGCCCCCCTTGCCCCCACACCCGGGTGCGGGTCTGGAACGCGGCCGGCGAGGAGCTGCGCTTCGTGGACACCCGCAGCTTTGGCCAGATGTGGTGGGTTCCTGCCGGGGTCGCCGACACAGCGGTGATCACCGGCCTGCGGCGTCTGGGGCCGGAACCGTTCGCCGCGGCTTTCACCGGCGCCTACCTGCAGGAGCGCCTGAAGGGCTCGCGGCGAGCGATCAAGAACGCCCTGCTCGACCAATCACTGGTGGCGGGGGTGGGCAACATCTACGCCGATGAGTCCCTGTTTGCGGCAGGGATTCGGCCCCAGACCCCCAGCGGCCGCCTCGGGCGCAGCGACCTTGAGCGGCTGCGTTCATCTCTGGTGGAGGTCCTGGAGACCAGCATCGGCGCCGGGGGCACCACCTTCAGCGACTTCCGCGACCTGCAGGGCACCAACGGCAACTACGGCGGCCAGGCCTGGGTGTATCGACGCAGCGGATCACCCTGCCGCCGTTGCGGCACGGAGATCCTGCGCGAGAAGCTGGGGGGGCGCAGCAGTCACTGGTGTCCTCGCTGCCAGAACTGACGGCCGGCGCCCAGCCCCACCCATCCCCTTCTTTCCCAGCCCGCGTGACCAGCGCCCTCGCCGACCAGCTCAGCCGCACCATGGCGGCCCTCCACGGCCGCGGCTGGTGTGATGGCACTGGAGGCAACTTCAGTTGCGTGCTGACGCGCGACCCCCTGACCCTGCTGATGGCCCCCAGCGGTGTCGACAAGGGATCCGTTGGCCCGGAGGATCTGATCCAGGTGGATGGGGAAGGGGCGGTGGTGGCCGGCGAAGGCCGGGCCAGCGCCGAAACCCTGCTGCACCTGGAGATCGTGGATCGCACCGGGGCCGGCGCCGTGCTGCACACCCATTCCCAGGCCGCCACCCTGCTCTCCGACTGGTGTCTGGGAGACGATCAGACACCGGGGAGCCTGCAGCTGCAGGGCCTGGAAATGCTCAAGGGGCTGGAAGGCGTCAGCAGCCACCGCAGCCGGGTGACGCTGCCCGTCCTGGCCAACGACCAGGACCTGGCCCGGCTCAGCGCCGCCGCCGGCCCCCTGCTCGCTGCCGCCCCCCAGGGACTGTTGATCGCCGGGCATGGCCTCTACGCCTGGGGGAGCGATCTGCCCCAGGCACGGCGACATCTGGAGATCCTGGAGTGGCTGCTGGAACAACGGTGGCGGCGCCTGCTGCTGGAGAGCCTGGGCCAGCTGAAGCCCCAGAGCGAGGGGATCAGGGCCGTGCTGCTCGACATTGAGGGAACCACCTGCCCGGTGCCCTTCGTGAGCCAGGTGTTGTTCCCCTATGCCCGCGAGCGGCTGGATGGCTTTCTGCAAACCGAAGGGAATGCAGCGCTGGCTTCTCTGATTGAAGCGATTGATGGGGCCATGGCAGCGGACGACGGGGCTGCCGATGAACGGCCCCGAAGGGCGCCAAGCCATGACGAACGGGTGCGATTTCTTCAGTCGCTGATTGATCAGGACCGCAAGCTTCCCGCCTTGAAGGAACTACAGGGGCTGATCTGGGACGAGGGCTATGCCAGCGGCGCCCTGCAATGCCGGCTGTTTGACGATGTGGCCCCAGCGCTACGGGCCTGGCGAAAGGACGGTCTGCTGTTGGCTGTCTATTCCTCGGGATCGGTCAAAGCGCAGCAACTTCTCTACGGCCACAGCACCGACGGCGATCTCAGAGGCCTGTTCAGCCACTGGTTCGACACCAGCACGGGCCCCAAGGGTGAAGCCGCCAGCTATCGCGCTATTGCGAGGGAGCTGGCGCTGGCGCCGGCAGCGATTCTGTTTGTGAGCGATTCCAAGAGCGAACTGGAAGCCGCCCGATCCGCCGGCATGGCCACGCGATTCAGTCTGCGGCCGCAGAATCCCGCCGTGGATCCGGGTCCCTTTGAGGCCATCACCAGCCTGGCTCAGATTGAATTCTGAGCCCGAGGATTGCGCCCCATCCCCGGCTCCAGCCAGCAGCGCACCAGCAGCCGGCCGCAAAACAACCGACCAACAGAAAAGCCACCCTCCTCGGGTGGCTTTTCCTTCAACTCCATGTGGAGCTGGTGGCTCACATCGCGATATACAGCGACGATGGAGCGGAAGTTTTACCTGGCATCGAGCTATTTTTGCAGGGGGCTACCCCCCAACTATCGTCGCCGCTGCTGCGTTTCACAACCGAGTTCGAGATGGATCGGTGTGGTTCCACAGCGCC
>NZ_JAYGHY010000095.1:0-5889 GCF_034931305.1 Cyanobium gracile UHCC 0281
CACCCGGGTCACCACCACCCGGTTGATCTCCCGCATCCGGGCCGCCGAACTGCTGCAGGCCCCCAGCGGTGAAACCGGCCTGCGGCTGGCGCCGGCCCTGGTCGATGGCGCTCCCCTGGCCGCCTGAAGCCCCCCTCCTTTTTCTCTCCCCGCCCGTTCTTCGTCGCCCCTCCCATGGCCAACTCCCTCGGCAGCCTCCCCGACAGCCCCGCCGCCATCAGCGTCCGCGGTCCCCAGCCCCAGGCCAAGAAGAAGGGCTGCCGCCAGAAGAAATGCTCCAAGTGGAAAGGCGGCAAGTGCTGCTGCGGCCGCGACTGAGGCCCAACGCCCGCGGGCGCCGCTTCAGCCCCCCTTGCCCTGGCGCTCGAGGCTGGGCATCAGGGCCACCGAGGCCGCCAGCCCCAGGGCCAGGATCAGCAGCGCTGGCACCAGGGCGGCCCCCACCCGCTCGTCGCTGGCGTACTGGTACACCCGCACCGAGAGGGTGTCGAAGTCGAAGGGGCGCAGCGAGAAGGTGAGGGGCAGTTCCTTCACCACGTCGACGAACACCAGCAGGGCCCCGACCAGCAGGGGCCCCCGCAGCAGCGGCAGGTGAATCCGGCGCAGCACCGCCAGCCAGCCGCAGCCGAGGCTGGTGGCGCACTCATCGAGGCTGGGGGGGATGTGCTCGAAGGAGGCATCGAGCCCCTGTTTCGAGACGGCCAGAAAGCGGTCGCCGTAACCCCAGAGCAGCAGCAGCAGGGGGCTGAGCTGCAGGGGGCCGCCGATCAGCATCAGCGCCAGGGCCAGCACGGTGCCGGGTACGGCGTAGCCCATGCCGGCGAAGAAGGTGAGCCGGCCCAGCAGGGGATGGGCGAGCCAGCGGCGACTGATCGCCAGCAGCAGGGCCGCCGCCACCGTCAGCAGCGCGGCGGCCAGGGCCAGGCCAAGGCTGCGCAGGGTGAGGGCCAGCAGATCCTCGAGCGGATCGCTCTGCAGATGGTCACGGCTCAGCACCAGCCAGGTGAGGGGGATCCCCAGGCTGGCCAGGGGCGGCAGCAGGGTCAGCAGCATGGCCAGGTGGCGACGCCAGCCCCGCAGCTCCCACTGCAACGTGCCGGCACCGTCCTGGCCGATGTTCCAGCGGCGGCTGCGGTGGCGCATCCAGCGCTCGGCCCCCACCAGCAGGCTGACCAGCACCAGGGCGACCAGGGCCAGACCCACGGCCCCCTGCAGGTCGCCTTCGCTTTGCCAGCGCTGCAGGATGCCCCGCGAGAGGGTGGGCACGCCCAGCAGTTCCACCGCGCCGAGCTCATTGACCACCTCCATGCCGCTGAGGGCGACCCCGGCGCCGATGGACGGCAGTGCCAGGGGCAGGGCCACGCGCCGGAAGCTGCCCCAGGGGCCCACGCCCAGGCTGCGGCAGGCCTCCAGCTGGCGCTGACCACTGCCGGCGAAGCTCTCGGTGGAGAGCAGGAACACATAGCTGTAGGTGGTGAGGCTGAGCAGCAGCACAGCCCAGCCGATGCCGTGCACGCGGAAGCCCCAGCGGCTGCCCAGGTCGACCAGCACGGCGGCCAACACGAAGGCAGGGGCCGCCAGGGGCAGCACCTGGGCCAGCCGCAGCCAGCGGCGGCCCGGGAATTGGCAGCAGGCGGTGAGCCAGCCGTTGGCGGTGCCCAGCAGGGCACCGATCAGGCCGACGCCGACGACCAAGGCGACGGTGTTGGTCAGCTGTTCCAGGCCTTCGCTCCCCAGCCAGAGAGGGCTGGAGACGGCATCCCGCACGGCAAAGCCAGCCAGGGCCAGGAACGGCAACAGGGCCAGTCCGCAGACGAGGAGCACCGCCGCCGCCAGGGGCGCACGCCGCAGTGGCGGCGCGGCCCTGTTGGCTGTTGCCCGCTCGGCCGTTGCCAAAACCCCCATCCGGTGACCTACTTCCAGCCGTTCGATTCCATCATCTGGGTGGCCGCCCTGGTCTTGGAGCCGATCTGCTCCACCGAGACGCCATCAGCCCGGAAGGTGCCGAACCGCTTGAGGATGGGATTATCCCCGAAGCCTTTGAGGGGGTACTCGTTGTTGGCTTCGGCGTAGCCGCGGCCGCCGGTGGGGGAGGCCAGGAATTCGATCAGCTTGATCGCCGCCTGCGGATTTCGGGCATGGCGGGTGACGCCGGCACCGCTGATGTTGACGTGGGACGGATTGACGTAAACCACCTTCAATTTCTCGGCCAGTTGCTTGTCCTGGGCGCTGCCCTCACCGGAGAGCATGCGGGCGACGTAGTACGTGTTCACCACCCCCACGCCGCATTCGCCTCGGGCGACGGCCCGGGCCAGGGGGGTGTCGGAGGTGAAAAAGGGCTGGCTCACATTGGCCACCATGCCGCGGATCCAGGTGCGGGTGGCGGCATCACCGCGCAGGATCATCTGGCTGGCCACCAGCGACTGGTTGTAGGGACTCTTGCGCTCCCGCAGGCAGAGCTTGCCTTTCAGGGCCGGCTTGGCCAGGTCGGCATAGGTGCGGATCGTGGCGGGATTCACCAGCTTCGGGTTGACCACCACGGCGCGCACACGCCGCGTCAGGCCGTACCAGCGGCCCTGGGAATCGCGCAGGTTGGCGGGCACGTCGCGCTGAAGAGCGGCCGAACGCACAGGACGGAACAGGCCCTGGTCGGTGGCGGCGTCAAGGCGGGCGGCATCGACGAGCACCAGCACATCGGCGGGGCTGTTCTTGCCCTCACTCTTGAGGCGCTCCAGCAGGGCATCGTCCTTGGCCTCCAGCACGTTGACCTTGATGCCGGTGCGGGCGGTGAACTGGCGATAGAGCGCCTTGTCGGTGTTGTAGTGCCGGCCCGAGTAAACCCCGATCGTGGTGCCGGCCTGGGCGATGGCGGAAGCGTTCGCCTGGGACTGGCTGATGGCCGGCAGGGTGCCAGTGCCGAAGAAAGCCGTGGCCGCTACTCCCACGGCAGCGGATCCGGCGGCGGCAAGCCAAAAAAGACCAAGGGGGAACCTGGAGCTGGGCATCATCAAGAACGGGCGTGTGCCCGGACCCTATGAGGGTTGCCCAGCGGCAGAGGGAACAAACGACGCGAGGGCGCGTATCAATGGCGACGTCTCAGTAGGAGGTGGAGCGCCGCACCGGGATCAGGGCGGGTTGCATCAGGCCGCCGCCGCCGTTGTCGTCGTCGGAATCCATCGCCATCCACAGCACCAGACCGAGAAGGGCGAGAACGCCCGTCATCAGGAGGAACTCGGTCATGGGAAACGGTCGTAGATCATCACCCTAGCGGCGCCAGCCGGTGGTTCCGTAGTGGATGCAGCATTCCGGCCCAAAGGGCCGGCGGCCATCAGGCGAAGCCCTTGCCCGCGTCCTTGGCCACACAGGCCTGGAGTTGCTGGCGCAGCCGCTTGTGGTCGAGATCCTTGCCGATCAGCACCAGCTGGTTCTTGCGCTGCCCCGGCCAGTCGCTGTCGTCAATGGAAAAGCGCTTGCCGGCCAGGTGAAAGACGTGGCGGCGCTCGCTTTCGTTGAACCAGAGGATGCCCTTGGCACGGAAGACCCCGGCCGGCATCTGGTTGTCGAGGAAGTTCTGGAACTTGCGCAGCGAGAAGGGGCCGTCGCTGCTGAAGGACAGGGAGGTGAAGCCCTCGATCGCCTGGTGGTCGGGATGGCCACCGTGGTCATGGTCGTGGCTGTGATCGTGATCGTGGCTGTGGTGATGGCCGTGATCGTGGCCACCGCCCGCGGTCGCGGTCGCCGGTTCGTGCTCGCAGTGACCGTGGTCGTGGTCGCAGTGGCTGTGGTCTTCGCTGCCGTGGTCGTGGCTGGGGCCGGCGGCGGGGGCCTGCTGCTGGGCCACCACCTTGTCGGTCTCGAACAGCCCCACGCTCAGCAGCAGCGGCAGGGGCACCGCGCCCTTCACCGAGCGCAGGATGCGGGCCTCGTTCTTGATCGCCCGCAGCTCGCTTTCGAGGGCCTCAAGACGCTCCTCACTGACCAGGTCGCACTTGTTGAGCAGGATCATGTCGCCGTAGACGATCTGGGAGCGGCCCACCTCCCCCTGCAGCGTCTCGGCGCCGAAGTTCTCCGCGTCCACCAGGGTGATGATCGAATCGAGCCGGGTCAGGTCGCGCAGGTCGCTGCCCAGGAAGGTCATGGCCACGGGCAGGGGGTCGGCCAGTCCGGTGGTTTCCACCACCAGGTAATCCACCGGTTCGGGGCGCTCCAGCACCCGGTAGACGGCCTCCAGCAGCTCGCCGTTGATCGAGCAGCAGATGCAGCCGTTGCTCAGTTCCACCATGTCGTCGCCGGTGGCCACGATCAGCTCGTTATCGATGCCGATCTCGCCGAACTCATTCACCAGAACGGCGGTCTTGACCCCCTCCTGGTTGGTGAGGATGTGGTTGAGCAGGGTGGTCTTGCCGGCCCCCAGGAACCCGGTGAGGATCGTCACCGGCACGGAGATGGGCTTGGCCTCGCTGACGGCAGCCGTCGCTGTCGGGGCGTCCAGGTTCGTGCTGGTCATGGGGAGAGGCGAAGGCGTTGTGGCGATTCTGACGGCGCGGCTGCCCCACCAGCACGGTGAAGGCTGCTGGAATGGCGGTCAACGAACCTGGACCATGACCCCCAGCGAAGCCTTCGCCGCCATCGGCCTTGCCGCCGTGGCCTGCGATGGCGCCCTCGACGCCGATGAGGCCGCCATGCTGCGTCAGCTCCTGGAGGTGCGATCGCCTTACAGCAACCTCGGCGAAGCCGTGATGGGGGCGATGTTCGACGGCCTGCTGGGGCGGTTGCGCACCGGCGGCTGGGAGACGCTGCTGATGGAGGCCGCGCCGGTGCTGACCCCCGCCCAGCAGGAGACGGCCTACGCGATGGCGGCCCTGCTGGTGCACACCAACCGCAGCTTCAAGCCGGTGGAGCAGCAGATGCTGAAGCGGCTGGGGGACCTGATCAGCGTGCCGACGGAACGCTGCAGCCAGATCCTCGAGGTGATGGCGGTGCTGCACCGCGACAGCCTCAGGACCTGAGGCCCCGGCAGCGCTCGCACAGGCCGAAGAATTCCAGGGTGTGATACAGCGGCAGAAAGTCGCCCAGCTCCGCCTCTGGCATGTGCAGGCCGTGCACCGGGCAGTGGCTGAGCACCCTGGTGCTGCCGCAGTCAACGCAGGTCAGGTGGTGCTCGTCCCGCTCCGTCGGCGCATAGAGGGCCTCGCCGCTGGGCAGGTGGCGGCAGCGCACCAGGCCCCGCTGCTGCAGCTGCCGCAGATGGCGGTAGACGGTGGCCAGACCCATGGCGGCGGGGCCATGGCGCAGCCGGGCGTGCAGATCCTGGCCGCTCAGTTCGCCGTCGGCAGCGCGCAGCTCCGCCAGCAGGGAGGCCTGGCGGGGGGGGAGATCAGGGGCGGAGGGGGCCTGCATGGTCCCGTTTCTACCCTGCCGGCAGCCAGATGGCCTGGAGGGCCTCCTGCTGGAGGGGCAACGGGGTGAGGCTGGTGGCCTCGATCAGCACCACCTGCGCCGGCGGTGGGGGCCCCTGGCCCTGCTCCAGCGGGCGCAGCACCACGGCCAGTCGGTCGCTGGTGGGGTCGTAGCTGAGGCCGGTGCCGGGTTCCAGCTCCCAGCGGCTCAGGCGCCGCTGGGCCAGCACGGAGCCGCGGCGATCGAGGCTGATCAGGGTGAGGGACGGGCGGCCCACCCCTTCGACGAGCAGCGCCCAGATCCGCTCGCCGCCGCGGCTGCAGGCCGTGGCCACCAGGGCCTGGGGGCCGATCCAGAGCTGGCGCGGGGCCAGGCCCGGCTCCACCAGCTCCAGGGAGCGGCGGAAATCGGGCCAGTGGCGCACCAGGAGCGCCCGCCCCGCCCGGGGACAGAAGCTGCTCAGGTCGCGGCTGCCGGGCAGGGTCTGAC
>NZ_JAYGHY010000096.1:0-5770 GCF_034931305.1 Cyanobium gracile UHCC 0281
AAGGACTTGGGCTTGACCATGCCCCATTGTGCGGCTGAGAACCATTGCAGTCAAAGGGATTTGGGCAGATTTAGGAGCGGCTGTGGAGGGCTTGGGCGCTGGTCTATGCGCGACAGACTCCTAGGGGGTGTCGCCGCCGCCCTCCCATGGCCCGCCCCCAGCAGCGCCTGGCCGCCAATGCGGCTGGTCCCTTCTATGTGGATCGGACCTGCATCGACTGCGGCACCTGCTGGCAGTTCGATCCGGCCCACTTCGCCCCCACCGGCCGCACGTCGCACGTGTGGGCCCAGCCGCAGGGCGAGGGCGAAATCCGCGCGGCGCTGCTGGCGCTGCAGGCCTGCCCGGTGGCGGCGATCGGCACCGCCAGGGAGCTGCTGGCGCAGAGCCCGGCCGATGGCTTCCCGGCCCTGATCACGAGCCTGCCGGAGGGGGAGGTGCACTACGGCGGCTGGGCCTCGCGCAAGAGCTTCGGGGCGAGCAGCTGGCTGATCACCCGGCGCCAGGCCGATGGCCGCCACGACAACGTGCTGATCGATTCCCCGCGCTGGAGCGGCGCCCTGGCCCGCCGAATCGAGGCCCTCGGCGGTGTGCGCCGGATCCTGCTCAGCCACCGCGACGACGTGGCCGACCACGGGGCCTGGGCCCAACGCTTCGGCGCCGAACGCTGGATCCATGCCGCCGATGCCGACGCTGCCCCGGACGCGGAGCACCGTATCGAGGGCCTTGAGCCCGTGGCGCTGGAGGACGACCTGCTGGTACTGCCGGTGCCGGGCCACACCGCCGGCTCGGTGGCGGTGCTGTTTGCCGGCCAGGTGCTGTTCAGCGGCGACCACCTCTGGTGGGGCGTGGAGCCGCCGGGGGTGGTCGCCTCCCGCCGCTACTGCTGGTGGAACTGGCAGGAGCAGGTGCGCTCGGTGCAGCGACTGCTGGATCTGGACGTGCGCTGGCTGCTGCCCGGCCACGGCCGCTGGCACCACTTCGCCCCCGGCGAATGGCGGCGGGAGCTGGAGGCGACGCTGGCGCGGGTGGGGGCGCGGGTGGGGGCGCGGGAGGACCGGGGCGGGGAACCCTGAAGGCGGCTCCGCGGCTTTCGCATGGTTCCCACACCAGGTCCACGGCTGATGGATCGTTACCGCGAGGAGCTGCCGGTGCGGCGCTATCCGCCCTGCTCTTTCTCTACAGGCAGGTGCTCGGGGGAGATGTGGGCAACCTGGACGGGGTGGTGCGCGCCCGGCAGCCCAAACGGTTGCCGGTGGTGTTCACGGTGGCGGTCTGCGGCTCCGGGTCCAGGAGGTGGATCTCGAAGCACGGGAGCTGACCGTCCGCAGCGGGAAAGGCGAAGAGGACCGGGTCACCGTGCTCCCCGCCAGCCTTTTGGAGCCCTTGCGGGAGCATCTGCAGGCGGTACGGCAGATTCACCGCGCCGACTTGGCAGGAGGGTGGTGCTGCCGATGGCACTTGGAAGGAAGTACCCGAACGCAAGGCAGGCACCACAACGACCCATCCATGATCCAGAAGGCCGTGAAGCGGGCGATCTTGCTGGCCTGCATCAGCAAGCCGGCCAGCGGCCACACGTTCCGCCACTCGTTGGCGACTCACCGACTGGAGCGTGGCCAAGACATCCGCACCATCCAGGAATTGCTGGGGAACAGCGACGTGAAGACCACAATGAGCTATACGCATGTCCTGAATCGCGGCCCTTGTGGGGTGATGTCTCCGGTGGACCTTCTGTAGCAAAACGAACCGCTGAATCTCGGACCCACCCATATCTCCGTCACCCAAGAGCAACGCCAGAGAAAAGCCTTACGCTGGAGGGAGCTCCAGGGCCTGATCATGGTCTCGCAGGTTTCTTATGCCGCCGGAGCACCCTGAACAGGATGGATATCGGACTCGCCGAAATACTGTTATGCGTAGCCAAGAGGATGTCCTGATATGTCAAACAATTGGAAAATTCCAGGCTGGCTTGAAGAAGAGGTAAGAGTAAGGGGCGAAGTATGCGTGTATTGTAGAGCTGTGTTTGTTGAATCAGCAACATCTACGAGATCTCCGGCCAGCTGGGAACACATCATTAACGATGTCCGAATCATTGCAAGGGAGAATATTGCGCTTTCTTGCCGTGGATGCAATTCCAGTAAGGGGCAGAAGACAGTCTCTGCTTGGCTCCAATCCACATACTGTAAAAATCATGGGATCTCCATCGATACTGTCGCTCCAATCGTCAGACAAGCCATAGCGAATGGGGCAATTAGATCACGCCTAACACCCGCATCAAGTTCTCGCCTGCTATCGCAGCCTGGACCTAGCTTGCGCTCGGCCACTCATGCAGAACGTTATGTGTCCAAGTCGAGTGAATCGGCAAGCATCAAGTCTTTTGCAGTGATTCTCCCTAGAATCGTCATTGCAAGCACAGCAGATATTGTCAAGTAAGGCAATGCCCCTGCATATCTAAAGACTTTCGCTGGCCACTCCCACATCCCGCAAGTTAGTTGATACTCAAGTTGATACCAGTTCAAATATCCTGTCCACACGAAGAATATCGCCGCGACCTTTGGAGTCAGAATATTAGAGCAACTAAGGAGATATCTAATCGCAAACGGTGATACTAGAAAGAAAAAGAGAAAGAACTGCTGATGCCCAACCTTGTAAAAGCTTAAGACAGCTGCAAATGTAAGGATGGAGCCAAGCATTGGTCCAATATTCTTTTTGAATAGGAAAATAGACATCACTAAAAAGACAACAAGCATAAACGGAGTGCTGAATCTATCAAGATTAAGGCCCAGCACATTTCTTGTGAAATTGAATATTGATAGGTGTTTTGATTCTCGCGAGTTCGCAAAGAGCAATGGAATAAGAACAGAGTTCCCCCATAGTCGATAAGCAAGTGATGATCCCAAGAGCAGCGTGCCTAGAAAGCCAGACACAAACGCCCAGTCAATACAACGCCGCCTTAGGGACAGCGATGGAAGAATTATAAGAGGGTAGAACTTGCTCATGACTCCAATTGCAAGTATGCCTCCTGATATGACTCGTGACGAAAAACTTTTAAGAGCGACTGTTCCAATCAGTGCCAAAACCATCGCCGCAGCGGGCAGTATGTCATTGTTGGCATAGAGGTTAACGGTAATCAAAGAGTAGGGTGAAAGAATAAAGAATGCGAAAAGGCAGCATCTCTGTATCGAGTATGTTCGATCTTTGATCCCTAATGGAAAAAACGATGAGATCGCACCTGTGGACACAAGTAAAAAAGAAAATAAAATTTTTGGAAATAAAGCATGAACTCTGTACATCCATGCGAATAGATTGTGAACTGGTCCATAAGCATTGTCTGTGCCAAGCCATGGGTCTAATCCTGCTAGAATGACATCCCAATGCTTACGGTACTGAACATAATCATGCCGAACCCCTGCTTGATACGAGAATGCAATGGAAAGAAAAGCCAAGACTGCAAGAAATATAATGATATTGCGGGTCTTGATTGAAGGCGGCTTCTCTCCTGCAAGGGGCTGTAGATACAGAATCCGCCAAAGACCATGAAACAGCAATGTGGTAGTCAGAATTGCGGCCACAGAGAATACGGCAACATGTGGCATTGACGGAGAGCAGGCTTTGACAGAGATAAACAAGAGAACCCATGAAGGAAATGCGTAAAGCATGACTCGTCTCAATGTGGATCTCATGGCAAGTTAGAAGCAGCTAGAGTATTGTATTCAGGGTTGGTGTATTTGATTGTAGTTGCAACCCTTTAGGAAGAGATCATATCAAAGGCAGAGGCGGCCACATTACAGCCAACTGCAGCGGACGGGAAAAAGACTGCTTGTCACTCCGAGTGTATTCGGCTCGCCGCTCAGTTGGAACGTTAGCTGCTTGGATATTTTGTACGCTATCCTTCTGGCTTGAAGGAGGTGAACTTCAGGTTCATCCAGGCCATGAAAGGCTCCTCGCAAACGCCTAGTCCTTGATTCTTATTTGATTAGACGGACAAGTGGTCTGTATATATAGCCATTCTTGTTGTCAGCGGTTCTTGCTGGTAGCCAATCACCAGAACCTTGCAGATCCACAAAAAAGATCTCATCTTTCTGAATTGGAACGACAATTGCATAGTCACTTCCAGGCCCATTCCGAAGACTCGTTGGTGGGTTTGGGTCGTTAGTTGTTGCACGTACGTAGCCGGTTTCAGGCTTGATTGGGGGAGGGTTCACCTCCCCACCGTTGGTATGGCCACCAATGGGACCGAGAGTTGTCATTCTCATGCTTAATACAAGTCCTGCTGTTAGCACGAGGAGTCCAATTGGAATGGTTAATTTCTTTTGCTCGGGAGAAACCTCAATGAATCCTCCAAGCTTATTGACGAACCCAAGTAGCAGGAATAGGAGGCCGGCAGCAATTAAGAGATTGGGAATTGGGGTGTCTTGGACAGCCTTAATAGCATCCTGCATTATTGAAACAGGCCATAACGCCACTAGAGACTCATGATTTTAGGCAGAACCCAGCCAAACAAGTGTTTCGGTACGTATTGTTGCATTCTAGTAACGCGCGAATCTATTGGCTTGCATCCAGGTGCAGAAGGCGGGAGCGCGGTGTATCCTTTCATCCAGTGCGGGCCTGCCCACTTCTGATCTGGAGCGTTTTGCTCAAGATGAAGACGGCAAAGGCAGTATTTTCCCTTCTGGCGCTGATCCCTCCGCCACTGATCTTTGATTTCTGTGAGAATGGATTTGCCATGGCAGGAACGTGTGACTTTGGTTTCGGCAAGCGTCTACAGGCTGTTCAGTAAATGGCGAATCGCGGCTCTTTCTTCGAGGCACTGCCAAGTTCTATTGCCGTAGACAATATAGCCTGCACTGGCTTTGCTTATTCCACTGTGGCTGCGACTTTCCGTGTATCTCGTGGTGAGGCTGAATAGCTTGTTGCAGCGCCAGAAGTAACATTGTTCTCGCAGTAGAACCATCCGATGTTTGGTGATTCTGAATAGCGACGAATGCTGATTGGCCCACTATTGCCTCATGCTCACAGCTGCCATCTGCCGTGGCTTCCTTTGTTCGCTGTAAGCGTTTCTATCTCAAAAGATGTTAACGCGTCGTCCACGGTAAGATTCGATGGTGGTAAGTACTGCCTAAATGGCGCTTGGCCATGCAAATTCAGCGGATGCATCAAGCCGCGCCGTTGATCTTGCGGGTTAGTCATTTCACATTCCCACTAAGGCACACACACGGAGTCACTCCCATGGCGCAGCCAGCCATTCCGCCCTATGACGGAGCCACTGTCGTCATCACCCATCGGGTCCGAAACAATCGGCATGAGGCGTACGCGGTCTGGATGGAAACGATTTCACCTCTTTGCAAGGCAGCAACCGGCTTCCTCGACTGGCACATCGTGCGCCCCATCCCCGGAATCACAGCGACTTACACAGTGATCATACGCTTTGATACGAAGAAGAATCTACAGGGCTGGATGGAATCGAATGACCGCAAGCGGCTGATCAAAGCCGTGAAACCACTCCTCGTTGGCGCTGATGATTTCTACATCAGCAGCGGCCTTGACTTCTGGTTCGTTCCCGGTGGCGCGAGGACCAAGGTGCCGATGCGCTGGAAGCAGTTCCTCATCACGTGGTCCGCCATCTATCCGCTTGTTCTTTTCGTGCCCCTAGGAGGCTGCTGAAATAGCCGCCAATCCAAGACCCTCCAGAGCAGATTGGGCTCTGTGGGCCTTGTGGCATGCCTGCCGGGAGGCTTGCACGGCCAATCTGGCGGTCCTCCATGGCGTCCGTGTC
>NZ_JAYGHY010000097.1:0-5629 GCF_034931305.1 Cyanobium gracile UHCC 0281
CGGTCGAATCAAGGGTGGTGTAGAAACTCTTGAGGCTCAGGTTGCCGTAGTTTTCCCACGGCGTGCCGTCGATGGCGTACCCGTCGAAGTCGAGAAAGATCGTCTTCGTGGCGGTTGGGTTGCTGTGGAGCTCGAAAGTTTTGCTCAGATCCACTGAGCTAGCCAGGGTGACCTGTCCGCTGAGGACGATGGGGGCCTGAGCGGTGGCGCCCGAGACGGCCGGGTCGGTGTCGATGGCGAGCTGGCTGCAGTCCTTGCAGAGGCAGCAGCCACTGCCTGAGGCGGTGGCTGTGGTGGTCAGCTTGGCGAAGGAATCGCTCAGGACCTGATGGCTGCTCAGGGCGACGCTCGGGGAGGATTCGATGCGAGCGCTGGATTGGAACAGGGGTCCACGACCATCCTGAGCCGGCTCGATGACGTCGTTGGTCTCTCTGCTCGTCGATCCGCCTGGGTATGTGATGGCCTGCGTCGCTGAGAACTCCCACGTTGCGGAGGGGAGCGGGCCGCCGGTCCCAGGAGATGGGGTGTTGATCAGGTTCGGAACCAACGGATCGGATGCGTGACTGCCTCGACTGAACCATTTGGGAAAGAGAAAAGCACCGACCAGGGAGCTCGTCGGAATTGATGCGACAGTCAAGACCATTTTGCGAGGGAACAATCGGAGTCAGTCAACCCTGCTATTGGGTTGCATTCTTGGCAGCCGAAGCATCCAGAAGGGCAGCGAAGTCAGATGCCCCAGAGCATTGGGACAATGACTTTTTGGTTGCGTTGATGTGAACAGGGGCCCAGCCATCCCTAATGGGATCATTGACCCATCCGATCAGATGCGCCTTTGAGTTCGCGACAAACTGCTAGCAGAAGTCGATGCTTGCCGGTGAACGATGGAGGCGACTTGGGCGGCTGAATGCGTCGCCTTATGCATGAAGCTCTATGACGGTTGGGCTCGCTGCGGCCGACGGCATCCTACATTATTTGCCAAAATTCCATTCCAATGGGGTCTGGGGCTCGTTCTTACTGCTTGGATGGGGCCACACAATTGCATTGGCAGGAAGGGTTGCAGCTCCTGGGCAGATGCGATAAGTCCAGATTGATCCCCTATCCCATTGGTTAAAAGGGCACCCCAAAATTTGCTGGAGTGGCGTCAAGGCTGCTCTGGCTTGATGGCCGTTGGTGACCAGAGTCGAGGATGACCCGGCACAACTCTGGGTCGCACCCATCGGGCCAGCTCACCTCCAGCTTTCCGGACTGGGGCGCAGTGGTTATGGGCGCCATTCACCAGAGTCTGGATAGGACTTGCGCTGCAGGCACCGCAGGCACAGCAGGCCGCTGAGGGGAGCCAGCACCACGCCCACCACGGTTGAGCCCAGCAGCAGGCGGGCGGTGACGTCCCAGCCCACCTGGCGCAGGCTGTCCTGGCCCAGCGTCATCCCTCCCGGCCAACCCTTGCCGGGGCCCAGCAGCAGGCAGCCCAGCTGGTAGTTGAACCAGTAGAGCGGTACGTAGGTGATGGGATTGCTGATCCAGGTGCCGGCCGCTGCCAGCAGGTGGTTGCCCCGCACCAGGCTGGCCAGCGCCACCCCCAGCAGCGTCTGGAACCCGAAGATCGGGAAGCAGCCCATGAACACCCCGGCCGCCAGTCCCCGGGCCCGCTGGCCAGGGCTGCCCTCCTGGCGCCAGAGCCATTCGATCGCCTGGCGGAGGCGACGTCGGAGGGTTCGCAGGGCCAGAGGAGAAGATCCAGGCTCGGGAGGGTAAGGCGTCCGGCCAGCCGCGTTGGACCATGGCGAGTGCCGGCAAAACGTTAGGGGAAAGAATCCCTTCCTGGTCAGCGGCCCGCCTGAACATGGTCACCCCACGTCCATTGCGCCTAGCGTCCGCGTAGCCACCCAAGGGTTTTGCAGCAAGCTTTGCTCCAGCTGCCGCTCGCTTGCCTGGTGGGGATGGTGCTCGTGGCTGCGCCGGCGGAGGCTGCCCCTCTGCTCGAGGCTCCACCGTCGAGTTGCCAGATTGTGGACGCCTCCGGTCTGCCGCAGATATCCCCTGCTGCGATCGACTTTCTGGAACGGTGCCTGAGCCGTTTCCCCCAGACGACCAGCCGCGATTCCGGCGATCACCGTGGTCAGGCCGACCGTGAATCCCTGCATGCCCGCATCATTAAAGCCGCCGTAAACGGTCGGGTCTGTGTGTTGCACAGGCCACCCATCGCGATCCTCACCGGCGGGGCCCCGGGGTCGGGAAAATCCAGCTGGCTCCGCGCCAACGCCCCCGTGGCTCTGGCGCCGGCCACGCTGCGCATTGATGCCGATGACTTACGCGCCCAGTTGCCGGAGTACCGCGGCTGGAATGCCGATGTCACCCAGGTCGAGAGTGGTGTGCTCGTCGACCGTCTGCTGGCGGGCATCGGTAAGCCCTGCCGCTACGACCTTCTCTACGATGGCACCATGAGCCGGGCCGGCCGCTACCGCCAGCTGATTCCTGAGCTCAGGGCCATGGGTTACCGAGTCTTTCTCCTCAATGTGAGCGTGCCGGAGTCGCTCAGTCTCATGCGCGTGTTGGAGCGCTATCGGGCCACGGGGCGCTATGTGCCCCGGGTGGCGATTCGTCAGTATTTCGCCACAGGCCCTGCCACGTTCAAGACGCTCTCCGGCTGGGCGGATGGCTTTCTGCAGGTCGATGGGATCACCGGCAGGGTCATCAAGCTGGGAGGTGCGCCCTTCCCGCAGTTTTCGCCCAGCGCCCCGCCGCCATGATGGCGCTGGCCCTGATCCTGGCGGGGTTGATCGTCGGCAGGCTCTTTGGCTCTGGACTTGGCATGGGCATGGATCAGCTGCCGGGAGTGCTGTGGGCGCTGGTGGCGGTGATCGCCACGGCCACCCGCAATTGCCTGCGCCGCCGCCTGGCGGTTCAGCACCTGTCGCGCGGCCTCACCGGCGGTGTCACCAACCTGGCGGGCGCCCTGGTGTTCGGGCTGATCGCGCTGCTGGTGTATGGCCCCCAGCACTTCTTCTATCTCCAGCTCTGGTGGGTGATCGGGGTGATCGTCATCTATGGCCTGACCCTCAGTCTGGGAACGGAGATCCTGCGCCAGCTGAGCACGGCCCGCTTCACGGTCACCCAGGTGGCCTTTGGCGGCAGCGCCAGTGTGGTGGTCACGGTGATCACCGCGGCGGCCTTCCTGCACGAACCACTCACGCCTGGTGTCCTCGCCAGCCTCGGGCTGATCCTGCTCGGCGTCCTCCAACGCTTCCTGCCCGGCACCCGTCCATCCCCTGCTTGATCCAGCCTTCCCCCCAGCTCCCGGGCGACACCATCGCCGCCATCGCCACCGCGGTCGCCGCCGGGGCCGGCAGTGTGGCGATCGTGCGCCTCTCGGGTCCGGCGGCGGAAACGATCGGCCGGCGTCTGTTTCTGGCCCCCGGCGCCCAGCCCTGGGAGAGCCACCGCGTTCTCTACGGCCATGTGGTGGATCCGGCCGACGGCCGGCGGGTGGATGAGGCCCTGCTGCTGCTGATGCGGGCACCCCGCAGCTTCACCCGCGAGGACGTGGTGGAGCTTCACTGCCACGGCGGCCTGGTCGCCGTGCGGGGGGTGCTGGAGCTGGTGCTGGCCGCCGGTGCCCGCCTGGCCGGGCCCGGGGAGTTCAGCCAGCGGGCCTTCCTCAACGGCCGCCTCGACCTCACCCGCGCCGAGGCCATCGCCGAGATGATCGCCGCCCGCAGCCGTCGGGCGGCGGAGCTGGCCATGGCCGGGATCGATGGCGGCCTGCAGCGGCGCATCGCCGGCCTGCGGGAGCGCCTGCTCGATCAGCTGGCCGAACTGGAGGCCCGGGTCGACTTTGAGGAGGACCTGCCCCGCCTCGACGGGGCGGCGGTGCGGACCGAGCTGGAGGTGGTGCGGGGCGAGCTGGAGCGGCTGGTGGCCGAATCCCGCCAGGGGGAGCTGCTGCGCGAGGGGCTGCGGGTGGCCATCGTCGGTCGGCCCAACGTGGGCAAGTCGAGCCTGCTCAACCTGCTCAGCCGCCGCGAGCGGGCCATCGTCACCGACCTGCCCGGCACCACCCGCGACCTGCTCGAAAGCGACCTCGTGCTCGACGGCGTGCCGCTCACCCTGCTCGACACCGCCGGCATCCGCCCCACGGACGATCGGGTGGAGCAGCTGGGCATCGAACGCAGCCGCCAGGCGCTGGCCGGTGCCGATGCGGTGCTGCTGCTCTTCGATCTGCTCGCCGGCTGGACCGCCGCCGACCAGGAGCTGCGGGCCCTGGTGCCCGAGGGGGTGCCCCTGCTGCTGGTGGGCAATAAGTGCGATGCCCTGCCGGAGGGGGCCGCTGCGGCTGGCGTTCCATCGGCCCCGCCGGAGGCGCCCCTGGTCCGCATCAGCGCCCTCACCGGCGCGGGCCGCAATGACCTGGTGGCGGCGTTGCTGGGCCAGTGCGGTGCAAGCGAGCTCCAGGGGTTGCAGGTGGCCCTCAACGGGCGTCAGCGGGAGCTGGCGGCGGCGGCCGCCACCAGCCTGGAGCGCTGCCTGGAGGCGGCCGACCAGGGCCTGCCCTGGGATTTCTGGACCATCGACCTGCGCGGCGCCATCGCCGGCCTGGGGGCGATCACCGGCGAGGAGGTGAGTGAGGCGGTGCTGGAGCGGATCTTTTCCCGCTTCTGCATCGGCAAGTAGGCGGAGGCGCCGGCATCACGAAACGCTCACCCCTGTTGACCGCTTAACCTCCGGCGTCAATGCTTTGACAAACCCACTCCAGCGGGCGGATGCAAACGATCGACTGGCTCTGGATCCTGCACCCGGCCCTGGCCGTGGTGCTGATCTACCCCCTGATCGGCATGGTGGTGCGGCTCGGCGTCCAGGCCCGAGCGCGCCGTGTCGACAAGGCCAAGCTGCCCCCCACCACCGGCCGCGACCACGCCGACCTGGGCCAGTGGCTCTCGGCGGGGGTGGTGCTGCTGGTGCTCGTGGCCCTGACAGTGGTGATCGTCACCAAGCAGCCGCCGGAGGGCTTCACGGGCGGCCCCGGCCGCGCCCTACAACTGCTGCTGGTGCTGGTGGGCACGGTGGTGTCCCTGCTGGCCCTCTGGCGGGTGAAGGCCAAGGTCTACCGGCTCGTCTTCGCCCTGCTCACCTGGGCCGGGGTGCTCGGCCTGGGGGCTCAGCCCGAGGTGTGGCGCCTCAGCGACAACCCGCTCAGCCCCGCATTCTGGCAGTCGCATTACTGGGCCGGGGTGGCCGTGGTGGGGCTGATGATCTTCTCCCTGGCCGCCCGCCCGGAGATCCTCAAGGACCTGCGCTGGCGCCGCCTGCACCTCACGGCTTCCGTTCTGGCGGCGGTGCTGTTCGTCGCCCAGGGCATCACCGGCAGCCGCGACCTGCTGGAGATCCCCCTGGCCTGGCAGAAGCCCACGATCTATGCCTGTGATGCCGAGAAGCGGGTCTGTCCGCCCTTCGCCCCGCCCGCGGTGCCCGCCCCCCCGGTCGGCGCCGCCGGCAGCTGAGGCGCCCCGTGATCTCACCTGGTGGGGCCGCTGCCCCGTTGCTGTCCTTCACCCCGGCGCTGGAGGCCCAGCTGCGCGGCTGGCTGGATGAGGACCTCGGCCGCGGCGATCTGACGGCCCCGGCCCTGGTC
>NZ_JAYGHY010000098.1:0-5506 GCF_034931305.1 Cyanobium gracile UHCC 0281
CGGCCACGGCGTGCAGCGAGCGCTCGCCCCGGGCCAGGCGCTCCTCGGCCCGCCGCACCAGATCGATCATCCGGTCGTAGCTCTGCTCGGCGGTGGCGCCGAAGGAGAACAGGCCGTGCTGGAGCAGCACCATGCCCTCCGGTTCGTGGCCCGCCGCCGCCGCGGCCTCATAGGCCAGGGCCGCCGCCTTGGCCAGGGCAAAACCGGGCATCACGTAGGGCACCAGGGCCACCCGATCGCCATACACCTCGCGGCACACCGCGGCCGCATCGGGCTGGTCGGCCAGGGCCAGCAGGGCGATCGAGTGGGTGTGATCCACAAACGTGTGGGGCAGGAAGGCGTGCAGCAGCGCCTCCACCGAGGGGTTGGGGGCGGCCGGATCAATCAGGTTCTGGCGCTGGGCCGCCACCATCGCCTCGTCGCTGAGGGACTCCAGGGCCCGCAGGGCCTGCAGGGGCTCCAAGCGCACCGCCGGATGGCCCGGCGGCTCGATCGTGCCCAGATCCCAGCCCGATCCCTTGACGCACAGCACCCGGATCGCCTCCCCCAGCAGCCCGTGAACGGTGGTTTTCACCGAGGTGTTGCCGCCGCCGTGCAGCACCAGCTCGGGATCGGCCCCGAGCAGCCGGGCCGAGTAGGTGCGCAGGGCCAGGTCTTCGCTGACGCCCTGCACGCCGTAGCGGGCGATCGCCTCGCGGGCGGCGGCATCCGACCAGCGATGTTGCACGGCCATGGAGCGAAACGGGGACTCTGGGGGGAGACTACGGGGAGCGATCCTCCAGGGGCTGCCCGTGTCCATCCGCCGCAGCCGCCAGGTCTTGAAGCCGTGGGCCTGCCTGGCGCGCTCGCCGCTGGTGCTGCCCCTGCTGCTGGCGATGGAGGTGGCGGTGGGCGGTGGGATGGCGGCCCCCGCCCTGGCCCAAAAGGTGCCGCCCCAGATCCCCCGCGACGGCTGGAAGGATTGCGAATACAACGACAAGCCCCTGGCTTGCGTGGATCAGCAGATCCCCGGCGGCCTGACGATCCGCTGGAAGGACGGCCAGTCGATGACCTACCGGGAGGTGTCCGGCAAGGGCAAGGACGCCAGCGGCAGCGACCTGCTGCGCGACCGGCTCGGGGGCCTCTGGCGCCGGGAGCTCTACGTCCAGGGCAACATCACCCTCACCAACGAGGCCAACGGCAACCGGATCTTCGTGCCACTGCGCTTCCCCTGCAAACCGCCCCTGAAGGGGGAGGTGGGCTACTGCCGCTACTGAACCCGCCTGCCATGCGAGCGATTCTCGCCACCCCAGCCCTGGTGGACACGGAGCTGCCCGAGCCCACCCCCGGCCCCCACGACCTGCTGGTGCGGATCGAGGCGGTGGCGGTGAACCCGATCGACACCAAGCTGCGGGCCGCCGTGGGGACGGAGGATCCGCCCCGGCAGCTGGGCTGGGACGGCGCCGGGGTGGTGGTAGCGACCGGGGAGCGGGCGAGCCGCTTCCGGGTGGGGGATCCGGTGTTGTTCGCCGGCGATGCGGGAAGGGCCGGCTGCAACGCCGAGGCCGTGCTGGTCGACGAGCGGCTGGTGGGCCGCAAACCGGCGCGGCTCTCCTGGGCCGAGGCGGCCAGTGTGCCGCTGACGGGGCTGACGGCCTGGGAGGCCCTGTTTGAGCGGCTCGGGCTCGATCCGAGCGGCGAACGGGGGCAGGGCCCCAGCCTGCTGATCCTCGGCGGCGCCGGTGGGGTGGGCTCGATCGCCATCCAGCTGGCCCGCCGGGCCGGGGCGGTGGTGATCGCCAGCGCTTCGCGCCCCAAGAGCGCCGCCTGGGTGCGGCAGCTGGGGGCCGACCACGTGGTCGACCACCACCGGCCCCTGGCCCCCCAGCTGGCGGCCCTGGGCTTCGAGGCGGTGGATCGGATCGCCAACTTCAGCGACACCGACGCCTACTGGGAGGTGATGGCCGAGCTCATCGCACCACTGGGCTCGATCGTGGCGATCGTGGGCAACCGCCGCCCTCTCGACCTCAACCTGCTCAAGGCCAAGAGCGTGACATTCGCCTGGGAGTTCATGTTCAGCCGCTCCCAGTTCCAGACCGCCGACATGGGACGGCAGGGGGAGATCCTGGATCGCCTCGCCGAGCTGTTCGAGGCCGGCAAGCTGAGCCCCACCCTGGGCCGCACCCTCAGCCCCATCAACGCCGCCAACCTGGCGATCGCCCACGCCCAGCTGGCCACCGGGAGCACGATCGGCAAGATCGCCCTTGTGGGCTGGGGCTGAACCCCAAGGGGGCCTCAGCGCACGGCCACCAGCACCCGGTGACGGGGGTCGCAGGCCTCCCGGCGCACGTCCCGGAAGCCGGCCTGCTCCAGGGCGACGGGCAGATCAAGGCCGAAGTAGTCCTCCAGGTAGGGCTCGGTGCTCTTGAGCAGTGTGGCGATCGGCGCCGGCAACCGGCGGATCACGTCTGAATCGGGGTCCTGATCCACCAGGGCCACCACCCCGCCGGGCCGCAGCAGCCGGGCCGCCTCCTTCAGCACCGCCCGGGTGGCTTCTGCCGGCAGTTCGTGGCAGACGAACTGGAGCGTGATCAGCTCGACGCTGGCCGCCGGCAGGCCGGTGGCTTCGGCGGCGGCGTGATGCCAACGGCGGATGCGGCCCTCGGGATCGCGGACCCTTGCCACCGAAAGCATCTGGGGGGAAAGGTCGAGGCCATCGACGGCGACACCTGTGCCCTCGCGCCGCTCCAGCCAGTCCTTGAGGGCCATGGTGCCGACGCCCACAGAGCAGCCGATGTCGAGGGCGCTGCGCACCGGACCGCTGAGGCTGGGCTCGATCGCCGCGAAGATCGCGTCCCTCAGCCGCCGCTGGGCGTCCTGGGGCTCCAGGGTTTCGCCGGGCCACACCCTCAGGGCCATGGCGTCGGTGGCCTGCTCCGCCTCGCCCGCCGCCTGCCAGCAGAGGTTCCCCTGTTGGTAGGCGTGGAACCGGGCCCGGTAATAGGGCGGGGTGGCCGTTGCCGCGGCGGTGCTGCTGGCCAGCAGGGGCTCGGCCTGCTGCAGCAGCTCCTCACGCCGGGCCCGCCAGGCGATGCCGCGGCGCTCGGCGGTGCGGATGATCAGCTGGCGGGCCTGCAGGAACAGCAGCTGCCGCAGCGGCTCAATAGCCAGCAGCCGATCGATCAGCCAGCCGAGGGGATGGCGCGAGGCCACCCAGTTGGGCGGCGGCGCAGCTGACTGGGCCTGGGCCATGGCGGCGAAGCGGCGGCGGCGACGGGTTGCATTCTCGCCGCAGCCAGCCCCGCTGAATCGGGGTAACGTCCCTGCGACACCGCAAGCAAGCCATGCCCTGGCGTCCCCGTCTGCTGGCCCTCTCCACCTCCCTGCTGGTGGGAGCCGGCGCCCTGGTCGGCGGGGCCGCCCTGGCCACCCCGGCCGGATCGCTGCTCAAGGGCCTGGCGCTGCCGCTGCCCAAGCCCGCCGCCAGCCTGTTCGCCGCCAATGCGATCGGCCAGACCAGCCTCAACACCCAGCTGCCCGGCAAGCCTGAGGATCTGCTCGCCAAAGTGAAGGCATCGCTGGCCAAGCAGGGCTACAGCGAGCGCAAGATCAACACCGTGGTGGGCCCCTGGGGCTTCAACCTGGTGCTGGATCCCCCTTCGGGCACCAAGGTGGATGGCACCGCTGACGGCAAGGCGGCCGCCCTGGTGCTGCAGGCCACCGCCATCGGCCCCAACCAGCTGAACCTGAACGTCCGCTTCGAGGGACTCTGAGGGGTTCCCGACCAGAGTCACCCCATGGACAGCAAGCCAGCCCCCAATTGGTGGGCACGCAACTGGAAATGGCTGGTGCCGGCCGGCTGCCTCACGGGGGTGGCCGGGCTGGCCGGCTTCATCGCCCTGATCGTCGGCCTGGTGTTCGGGCTGATCAAGTCGACCACGCCCTACCAGCAGGCCCTGGCCAAGGCCCAGAAGGATCCCGTGGTGATCAGCCGGCTGGGCACGCCGATCCGTGGGGGCCTGCTGGTGTCCGGCAGCGTCAATCTCTCCGGTGGCACGGGCCAGGCCAACCTGGCCATACCCCTGCAGGGGTCCAAAGGCAGCGGCACCCTCTACGTGGAGGCCCGCCAGAGCGCCGGCACCTGGACCTACTCCACCCTGACGCTCCAGCCCGACGGCGTCGGCGAACCGATCAGCCTGCTGCGGCCCTCGCTCTGAATCAAGCGGCGGCGTAGAGGGCCTGGAGGCCCGCCTCGCTGGCCGGCGCCACGCCCCGCTCGGTGATCAGGGCCGTCACCAGCCGGGCGGGGGTGACGTCGAAGGCGGGGTTGAAGCCGTCGCTGCCGTCGGGCACCAGCTGCACGCTGGTGGGCTCCCCGGCCGCGGGCTTGCCGGCGATGCGGGTCACCTCCAGGGGGGAGCGGGCCTCGATCGGGATCTCCTTCACCCCGTCGCCGATCGACCAGTCGATGGTGGAGCCGGGCAGGGCCACGTAGAAGGGCACGCCGTTGTCGTGGGCGGCCAGGGCCTTGAGGTAGGTGCCGATCTTGTTGCAGACATCGCCTGTGCGGGTGGTGCGGTCGGTGCCGACGATCACCGCATCCACCTGGCCGTGCTGCATCAGGTGCCCGCCGGCGTTGTCGACGATCACGGTGTGGGGCACCCCTTCGCGGCCCAGCTCGAAGGCCGTCAGGCTGGCCCCCTGGTTGCGGGGGCGGGTCTCGTCGACCCACACATGAATCGGCAGGCCGGAGCGGTGCGCCTTGTAGATCGGCGCCAGGGCCGTGCCCCAGTCGACCGTGGCCAGCCAGCCGGCATTGCAGTGGGTGAGCACGTTCAGGGGCTGGCCGCGGCGCTCCTCGGGGCGGCGGGCGGCGATCTCCTGGAACAGGCGCAGGCCGTGGTCGCCGATGGCCTCGCACATGGCCACGTCCTCCTCGGCGATGGCGGCCGCCTCGGCCTTGGCCGCCTCGGCGCGCTGCTGCGGCGCCAGGGGCAACACCTTGGCCCGCACCCGCTCCAGGGCCCAGCGCAGGTTGATGGCAGTGGGGCGGGTGGCATCGAGGCGCTCGAAGGCCGCGGCCAGGGAGGCGTCGGAGGGATCGGTCTGCAGGGCCAGCATCAACCCGTAGGCCCCGGTGACGCCGATCAGGGGAGCCCCCCGCACCACCATCGTCACGATCGCCTCGGCCGCCTCCTCGACACTGGTGAGCGAGCGGGTGACGAAGCGGTGCGGCAGCAAGGTCTGGTCGATGACGCCCACCGAGCGGCCGCCTTCCTCCAGCCAGATGGTGCGCCAGGGCCTGCCGTCGATGTTCATGGGGAGGTGGGGGTCAGGGGGACGCAGGGCGCGCCGGCTCCGATTTTCCGCCATCACCGGGACGGCGCAGCAGCTCCCGGGTGAGGCGGCGGAAGCGGGCGGGCTCGAGATCGCCGAGGGCCTCGCCGCGGCGGCGGCGCCAGGCGTTCCAGCCCAGCAGCGGCACCAGCCGGTTGTGGCCGGCCAGATCCAGGGGGGACGCCAGGGG
>NZ_JAYGHY010000099.1:0-5480 GCF_034931305.1 Cyanobium gracile UHCC 0281
CGGCCAGCCTGGCCGCCCCGCCGGCGCGGGCCATCACCCTGCTGGTGATCGGCAGTGATGCCGACAAGGTCGGCGCGCCGCGGAACGGCGCCGCCCCCGCCGGGCCGGCCAACGCCGATGCCCTGCTGCTGGTGCGCATCAACCCGCAGGGGCCCTTGCAGGTGCTCAACCTGCCCACCGAAGTGGCGGTGAACCTGCCCGGCCAGAAGGGCGTGAAACGGCTCGGTGAGGCCTTCCGCCTCGGCGGCGTGGCGCTCACCGCCGATGCGGTGCGGGAGCTGGTGGGGCTGCAGCCCCCCGCCCCCGACCGTTACCTGGTGCTCCCGCGGGGGGCGTTGAGGGATCTGGTCAACGGGCTGGGCGGCCTGGAACTCAGCCCGCCGCGGCGGATGAGCTACAGCGACAAGACCCAGAAGCTGACCATCGACCTGCAGGCCGGGCTGCAACAGCTCGGCGGAGACAAGGTGGAGCAGCTGGTGCGTTTCCGCGACCCGGGGCTCGGCGACAGCGGCCGGCGCAGCAACCAGCAGCTGGTGGCCACCAGCCTCAGGGAGCGGATGCTCCAGCCGGAGCGCCTGGCGAAGCTGCCCTTCCTTGTGGGCCAGTTGCAGCCCAAGGTGGAAACCAACCTCACACCGGGCGAGACCCTCAGCCTGCTGGCGGCCGGACTGGATGGCAGCCAGCCGGTGCAGTTCGCCAGCCTGCCGCTGAAGCCCGCCGAGGAGAAGCACAAGGGCCTGCGCCAGCTGGATCCTGGTGCGACGCCACCGCTGTGGAAGGAGCCGGTGGCCCCATAGCGATACTGGGCACCATGGCCATCCCTCCCGAGCTGCTGGTGCCGAGCACCTTCCAGCACTACCTGCTGGGGTTGTTCGCTGTGGCCAACAACTTCCCCGCCATGGGGCCCTTTCTCACCCTGAGCCAGGGGGTGCCCGGCAGCCAGGTACGGCGGGTGATTCGCATCACCACCTTCTCCAGCCTGCTGATCATGCTGGGTGCCTACTTTCTGGGCACGGCGGTGCTGCAGTTCTTCGGCATCAGTGTGAGTGCCTTCCAGATCGCCGGCGGCCTGCTGCTGGGCTTCAGCGGTCTGAGCATGCTCAATGCCACCGATCCGGGCGATTCGCACGAAAAGAACTTCGATGTCTCGCACATGGATGTGGGGCAGATGACCTCCTCGGCGATCGTGCCGATCTCCCTGCCCCTCACCACCGGGGCCGGCACGATGTCGACGATCACGGTGTATGCCGAAGCGGCCCGCAGCCTCAACCACCGCATCGAACTGTTCGGGGCCATCCTGGCCATGGCGATCCTGATCGGCCTGATGTTCACCTTCGCCTCCCGCCTCACCAAGGTGCTCGGCCATGTGGGCATGACCGTGCTGATCAAGGTGATGGGCCTGTTCACCCTGGCGATCGGGGTTCAGTTCATCGCCACCGGCGCCAGCACCATCCTCAGCCGGGTGACGCTCAGGCTGTGAGCCTTCAGGGGTTCACCGCGACGTAGTTGATCTCGCAACCCTTCACCGACCTGGCCTCCTGAACAACGGCGGCGGCGTTGAAGGCGTTGAATTCAAACCACTGGAAGAGGTCGAGCCCCCGATCCAGGGTGATTTTCCAGCCTGCCGGAAATGGCGGCTGAGCTTGGCTGGGACGTGGAGGGCTTTACCGGATCGGCGGCCTCAGGGATGGCCGGATCCAGTTGGTTTAAGGGGTGCAGCAGCAACGTGTCGATAACGGGCGGCTGGTTGGGCAGCACGTCGACCATCTTGAGCCGCACGGCCGCCTCGTCGTCGTTGGGGCGCAGCAGCCCCTTGAGCTTGTTGGTGCGAATCGGTAGCGTTGTCATGGCCCTCCTGGATCCTGAGCCTGGTATCGAGGCCCCGCAACCCCTGCAGGAGAGAGCCTCTTATGGCTGATTGCTGAGCTGAACCGCGGAGGCCTGCAGCCCTTCGAAGATCGGCTCCGAGACGGCCACCGGGAAATCCTTCGGAAGCTGGGCGGCGACCGCGGCGATCACCCCTGGTGTTCTGGCGATCAAGGACGCCAGCAGGTCGTCCGCACGGCCGGCCAACCCGAGGCGAGAGGCGGTCGTGTTCATGTGGCGCCTCTGAATCTGCAGAGGCTTGTAGGTGCGGCTCTTGGTTCCATACCAGGCCATGGCCATCCGGATCTGCTGCTGGGCATACCGGCCCTCGCCTTTAGCGATGACGGGCCAGGCCGAGAGGACGTCGTAGAGAGGAGTGAGCTGATAGCGGCCTCCCGCCTGAAGAAAGAGGCTGAAGTTCTTGGCGTGGCCATCGATGGCACGCAACATCCAGAACAGCACCTGGGCCGAGAAGAAGGTTTGCAGATCCTTCTCGGGGGTGGCGGACTGGGCGAGCCATTGACTGATCGTCACCATGCCAGGGCCCCCTTCGCTTTCGTATTTGAACCGGGGTGGGGTGGCGGTGGCCTGGCAGAAGTCTTCGATGGGAAGCCGCAGCCAGTGGCTCCCCCTGGGATGGAGTCGGCGATCGAAGCGCTCCACGATCAGGCAGCGCTGGCCGTCAAAGGCGGCGATCTGGGCACTGGCCACCTCAAGGCCGTAGGCCGCCAGGAGGCGGCCGCACAGCCACTCGTTCTCCACTGAGGTGCTGAGATCGATCTGGCCGGTTCCCACCACACCCATGGGGAGCTTGAACAGATGGGTGGTGGGGGTGCTGTGCAAGGGGCGGCACCAGCGATCGTCGTGGAACAACAGCGCCGTTTTCTCCTGGGCACCGGCCACCGAAAGCCGCAGCTCCTCTTCCGCTGGCCCGGCGAGTGCTGAGGTCGCCGGAGCGGCGACTCCCCTCAGCAGGCGTCCGATGGCCCTGTCTGTGAGGGGAACCACTTCGATGCGATCCAGCCCAGAAGGCTTCTCGCCAGGTGGCAGGAGTTGAACAGCCCCCGCGCAATCACGCCCAACGGCCTCGAGAAGATCGAAGGCTCCGCTGCTGGCGGCCCTGAAGCGCTGCTGCACGCGCTGGCGGATGGCCGCACTGTCGGGAAGAAGATTCTCGAACCAGGCCTCCACGGCACTGCCCCGCAACACCGTGGCTCCGGGCACGGGCTGGAGCGAGAGGGACAGGGGGCGATGGTTCGGGGATGTCAGCCAACTCTCGGCGTAATGGAACTCCTGTGCACCGCGCGCCGGCAGCACCCAGGTGCCCACAGTCTCACCATTCATCCAGATCGACAGCTCCCGCGCTTGCCTGGGCCGTCCCATCACCACTCCGCCACGGGCTCGGCCGCACTTCTGGGGCGGACCACCAGTTCCAGGTCGAGGGCGGCAGTGATCAGCAGCAGGCGATCCAGGGTGAGGCGCTCAGGATGGAGCTCAAGAGCCGACATCCGCGCCTGGCTGATGCCGCCAGCGCTCTGGGCCAACTCCCTCTGGCTGAGGTGCCGCTGGCGCCTGAGGGCCTGCACCAGCTGACCCAGCTGGGCCGGCGAACGGATGACCGCCTCATCTCCGCCCATGCTCACTCGGATTCCGAATAAACGCACAATACTCGGTTTGCGAGTATGCAATGGATACTTGCTTTCGGAGTGCCGGGGCGCCGGGACTGGGCTGGTCATACAGCTCACCCGGGCAGGCCTTGAGCTCGGAGCGGTAACCGGAGAGCCCCACCACCAGCTCCTTGTTGCTGGTTTCACGGGCAAGAACCTCGTAGCGGGCGGCGTTGAGACGCTCCAAGATGACCCCAATCACCGGCAGGTCGTACTCCTGCGGATAGATGTCCTGGATCTGGGTGATCACGCTGGCCGGTTCGGGCCTCAAGCTGGCGGCGGTGAAGCTGAGGCAGTAGCCAGTCGCCTTTTCGGCTGAGCGGGACAAGCCGAGCAGCAACGAGCCAGGGCGCAATCTTGGCAATGAGATGGCGGGATTGGGGCTCAAGCCGTGTGTCGCTCTGGGGTTTGCATGCCCGGGAAGCTTGGTTTGTTGGCCGTTTTGCCGGTTCGCCCAGGTGCGAAAGAGCGGCGCGCGCCAAGTTGAAGTCATCGGCTGAAGAAATTAAATGCTCCAACGATCCAGGCGGACGATGCAGTCACCGGCTCTACTTGTGAGCACTGCAATCCTGGGAATCCACCCTGCGGTCCACGCCCAGCAGGGCTCTCTCCAGGTTCCTGCACGGCCTACATGAACGGAGCCGTGGTCGCCACCTACGACTGTCTGCGCGGAAGAGACGGCGCCGGCAGGATCAACTTCATTGAATGGCCCCATGGCACCGCCTCCACGGCACTGGGGGGATGGAAGCGATCCGGCAGCCACTGCTTCGCCGCCAGCGAGGAACCCCAGTGGAAGATCTGCGCGGAGTGATACGGCGCTGACTCCAGCCCAGAGGTACCCACTCCCCCCCACCCCTGCCAGCCTGGGGCCTGCCGCCGATTCGCCGTGATCCCTCCCCAGAAGCAGATGACCGGCATGCTCGGCCATCCGGTGGCCGAGAACCCGATCGATCGGATGTTCGATGCGGTCTATGCCCACCACGGGCTGTGCTGGCAGTTCTGGAAGAACGACATCGCCAGCGCGGCGGATCTGGCCCTGGCGGTGCGGGCCCTGGTGCCCCTGGGATACCGCGGCATGGCCATCACCGTGCCCTACAAGGTGGCAGTGATGCCCCTGCTCGATACCGTCGATGACGACGTGCGGGCCATCGGAGCCGCCAACTACCTCACGATCGAGGCGGGCCGCCTGATCGGCCACAACAACGACGGCAAGGGGGTGGTGAAGGCGATCGAGAAGCTGGCGCCCCTGGCGGGCCGGCGGGTGGTGATGCTCGGGGCCGGCGGCGCCGGCCGGGCGATGGCGGTGGAGATGGCCTGGGCCGGCGCGGCCCACCTCACCCTGATCACCCGGCGGCAGGAGCAGGGCCAGGAGGTGGCGGACACCGTCACCCGCGCCTCGGGCGTGCCGGCGGTGTGGCAGGCCTGGGAGGGGGAGGTGACGGTGCCGGCGGGCACCACCCTGCTGATGAATGCCACCCACCTGGGCTGCGCGCCGGAGCTGGAGCCGGTGCCCGTCCGCTGGGATTCGGTGGATCCGGCCTGTGTGGTGGTGGATGTGATCACCAACCCCCGCATCACGCCGTTCCTGGCCACGGCCCGCAGCCGCGGCTGCCCGGTGGTGGATGGCGTCGAGATGCTGGTGCAGCTGGCCATGCAGATCTTCGAGCAGTGGACCGGCGTGACCCCCGAGGAGGCGGTGTTCCAGCGCGCCGTGGCCGAGGCCCTCGGGGAGTGAGCTGGGGCCTAGGCCGCTTGCAGCACCTGCCAGCGTCCCCGCAGCACCTGCTGCAGCGCCGCCATCGCGGCCCCGGCCTCCTCGTTTTGCTTGTCGGCCTCCGGCAGCCAGCCCAACCAGGCCAGGCCGTCGCGGCGGCGCACGCTGGGCTGCCAGTCGCCGCCCACCTGCACCAGGCCGGCCAGGGGCACCCGCCAGTGCTCCAGCAGGGC
>NZ_JAYGHY010000100.1:0-5308 GCF_034931305.1 Cyanobium gracile UHCC 0281
CCTTCACGGCCGCGGGCGGCCGGCGGCTGCAGGACTGGCTCGCCGGCGAGGAGGTGGTGGCGGTGCCGCTGCCGCCCCCGGGCCTGCGCAATGCCAACCGTCCCGACGACGCCACCGGTCTGTGGCCCTAGCTTTCCTGCCATGGCGGAGCGTCCCCTGGATCTGCATGGCCGGCCCCTGGGGGTGCTGCGGCTGTCGTTGACGGCCCGCTGCAACCTGGCCTGCCCCTACTGCTGCCCCGATGTCGAGGACCCGCCCGAGCTGCTGACCCTGCCGGAGCGGCTGGCCCTGGTGGAGGCGACCGTGGGACTGGGGGTCCACACCCTGCGCCTCACCGGCGGCGAGCCCCTGCTGCACCGGCGCCTGGAGGAGCTGATCGCCGCCCTGCAGCCCCTGCGGCAGCGCGAACCCAATGATCCCCGCGGCGCCCTGCGGGAGATCGCCCTCACCAGCAACGGCGTGCTGCTGGGGGCCGAGCGGGCCCGGCAGCTGAAGGCGGCGGGGCTCGATCGGATCACCCTCAGCCTCGATGGCACCGATGGGGCCAGCGTGGCGCGCATGGCCGGCCTGGGGGGGGCGGCCGCTGGTGGCGCCGTGCTGGAGAAGGTGCTGGCGGCGATCCAGCACGCCCGCGAGGCCGGCTTCGATCCGGCCCGCGGCCAGCTGAAACTGAATGCGGTGATCACCCGCTCGGGCAATGCCGACCAGCTGCTGCCCCTGGCTGAGCTGGCCCGGCAGCAGGGGCTGGAGCTGCGCCTGATTGAATTCATGGACGTGGGCAACCGCAACGGCTGGGCCCCTGAGCAGGTGCTGCCGGCCGCGGAGATGGTGGCCCGCATCGGGGCCACCTGGCCGCTGGAGCCGGTGGGCCGCTCCCCCCACGGCACCGCCAGCCGCTGGCGCTACCGCGACCGGGACGGGCTGCACCTGGCGGTGGTGGCCTCGATCACGGCGCCCTTCTGCGGCGACTGCAACCGGCTGCGGATCACCGCCGATGGGGTGGCCTACAGCTGCCTGTTCGCCGGCAACGGCACCGACCTGCGGCCCTGGCTGCGGCCCCGGCTCGAGCCGGCCGAGCTGCGGGACGCCTTGGAGGGGCTGTGGCGCGCCCGCCGCGACCGTTGGAGTGAGGAGCGCCAGGAAGCGGCCGACCAGCGGCCGGCACCGGCGGAGATGGCCTACCTGGGGGGCTGAGCCGTGCCGGCGGCTGGCATTGACGCCAGCGGCCCCCGCACCAGCACCGGCACCCGCTTGAAGGCGGGGGTGCCGCAGCGCGGGTCGACCACGGCTTTCATGATCACGTTCACCTCCGGGTAGAACATCAGCGCCGCCCCCTCGCGGATCTCGCCGGGGATGATCTCCACCCCCTCCAGGGCACCCGCCTCCCCCTGCACCGTGACCCGCTGGTGGGCCGCCAGGCCGGCGCGGTGCAGGTCGGCCCGATTCATCAGGATTGTGTGGCGGTGGGGCATGCCCCGGTAGCTGTCGCCGGCCTTGTAGACGACGGTGTTGTGCTGGCCGTAGCTGCGGGCGGTGATCAGGGCCAGCACCAGGCCCCCTTCCCCGGGCCCGAGGCCGCCGAAGTGCTCCGCCTTCGGCAACGCCAGCTTGGGCAGGGGGGTGGGCGCCACCCGGGCCCGGCCGCTGGGGGTGGGGAACTGTGGGGTGTCGAACAGGCGCCCCTCAACGCTGAACTCCTGCCGGGTGGCATCGATGCGGGCGATCGGGCCGTAGCCGGGCACGGTGCGGCTGATCAGGTCCCGCACGTAGGCCGGATCCTGCAGCCGCCCCCAGTCGATCGGATCTGAGCCCATCAGCCGCCGGGCCAGTTCGGCCAGGAACGCCACCTCGCTGATCAGATCGGCGCCTGCCAGGTGGGTGGTGCCCGGTTCGTTGAGGCGCACGTAGTTGTTGCCCGATTCGGTGGTGGTGCGGTGGGGGGTCTCGAAGCGGTTGAACACCGGCAGCACCAGGGTCTGGCGGGCCGCCAGGCCGTGGAAATGGCCCTGGTTGGGCTTGGTGGCCAGATACAGGATCGTGTCGATCCGGCCCAGGGCGCGTTTGGCCTCGCCGCTGTCGGGGTTGGCGCCCCAGAGGTTGCCCCCCAGGCACAGCAGGCTGTCGACCCGGCCGGCATCGGCGGCCTCGATCAGGGCGCGGGTGTCGTAGCCGGGCACCCGGCTGAGGGGTCGGCCCAGCAACTGCTCGAGGGCCTGCTGCATCTCCGCCCGCAGCTTGACGGTGACCCCCATCGAGCCGAAGCCCTGCACGTTGGAGTGGCCCCGGATCGGCATGGTGCCGGCGCCGGGCCGGCCCACGTTGTCGCTGAGCAGGGCGGTGTTGGCGATCGCCTGCACGTTGTCGATGCCGTTGGCGTGGTGGGTGATGCCCATCGCCCAGGCGAACACCACGCCCCGGGCCGCGGCGATCACGGCGGCGGTGTGCTCCAGCTCCTGGCGGCTGAGGCCGCAGGTGGTGGTGATCGCCTCCCAGGAGGTGGCCTCCAGCTGCTCCAGCAGCGCTTCCCAGCCCTCGGCGTGGGCGGCCAGAAAATCGCGCTTGATGGCGCCGGCCTCCAGCAGGGCCTTCTGCAGCCCCAGGAACACGGCCGTGTCGCTGCCGGGCACGGGCTGCAGAAACAGGGAGGCGATCTCCGAGCCCGCCAGCATCGAGCGGATCGGGAAGGCCGGCGAGCCGAACTTCAGCAAGCCCACCTCGATCACCGGGTTGATCACGATCACCGAGCCGCCCCGCTGGCGCAGCTTGATCAGCTCGTTCATCAGCCGCGGGTGATTGGCCGGGGCGTTGGAGCCCACCAGCACCACACAGTCCGCCTGCTGCAGGCTCTCCAGGCTCACCATCGAGGTGCCGGAGCCGAAGACGGCATTGAGCCCCACGGTGGAGGGGGCGTGGCAGAGGTCGGAGCAGTCGGCCAGGTTGTTGGAGCCCATGGCCCGCAGCAGCAGCTGCAGCAGGTAGGCGGCCTCGTTGGAGGAGCGGCCCGAGCTGTAGGAGGCCACCCGCTCCGGTGGGGCCCGGAAGGCGGCCTCCGCGATCGCGAACACGTCGTCCCAGCCGATGCGCTCGTAGTGGCTGCGGCCCTCGCGCAGCAGCAGGGGGTGGCTGAGGCGGCCGAGGCGGTCGGCCTCCATCGAGGAGAGCTGCTGGAGTTCAGCCAGGCTGCGGGTGCCGAACACCCCATCGGGCACCGCCGGCTGCAGCTCGGCCATGATCGCCTCGACGCTCTTGAGGCAGCGCTGCAGCGGCTCCCCCAGCTCGTCGCGGAAGCCGCCGTGCTGGCCGCCGGTGCCCCAGGCGCAGGAAAGGCAGGCGCTGCGGTGGTTGAGCGTCTGCCAGAGCTTCGGGCCCCGGGGGCTGAGGGTGGCCTTGGCCCAGCCGTCGATCAGGGGCCAGCCGCCGCCCTGGCCGGGCGTGGAGGCATCGGCGGGGCTGGCGTTGTCGCTCATCTGGCCGGCCGGCGGTGAGCCTCACTCTGGCCGCTGGGCACCCCGGGTGGGGGGGGTGTCGCGCTCCGCAACGCCGTCATGGAGTTCCACCGCCGCAAGCTGGTGTTTCTCTGGGGGCCGGCGGGCATCACCGTGGAGCTGGCGGAATGAAAGGGCGGCGTCGCCGCCTAGCTGGCGACAGCCAGCAGCGCATCCAGGCGGCCCTGGCGCTCCAGGGCGTAGAGGTCGTCGCAGCCACCGACGTGGGTGTCGTCGATGAAGGTCTGGGGCACCGAGCGCCGACCGTCGCTGCCGCGGGCCACCATGGCGTCACGGGCGTCTTCGTCGCCATCGATGACGTACTCGGTGTAGGTGACGCCCTTGCGGTCCAGCAGCTGCTTGGCCCGGATGCAGAACGGGCAGAAGCGCCAGGTGTAGATCTCGACCTTGGGCATGGAGGGCAAGGGGGGAGTCGGGTGTGGCCATTCTGTCGAAACGGCACCGGTCTGGACGTCATGGAAGTGACGCCTGCTCCCCCGGAGCTGGCGCGACCCACCAACCCTCCGGTTCCCCACCATGCAGTACGCCGTTCTGATCTACGAAAGCGAGCAGGACTTCGCCGACCGTCCCGGCCTGATGCCGGCCTATGCGGCCTACACCCGGGCCCTGGCCGAGGCCGGCCACATGGCCGGCTGCGAGGCCCTGCAGTCCGCCCACACCGCCACCACCGTGCGCCTGCGCCACGGCGAGCGGCAGGTGCAGGACGGGCCCTTCCCCGACAGCAAGGAGCAGCTGGGCGGCTTCTTCCTGATCGATGTGCCCGACCTCGACGCCGCCCTCACCTGGGCCGCCCGCTGCCCGGCGGCGGAGCGCTGTGCCGTTGAGGTGCGGCCCGTGCTCGCGATGGAAGCCCCTTGAGATGGAGGGGCGACGGGCGGCGGAGCTGGCGGCACGGCAGTCCTTCGGCAAGCTGGTGGCCTGGCTCACTGCCCGCTGCGGCGATGTGGCGGCGGCGGAGGACGCCCTGGGCGATGCCTTCCTCGCCGCCCTGCGGCGCTGGCCCGTCGAGGGGGTGCCCCGGGCCCCCGAGGCCTGGCTGCTGGTGGTGGCCCGGCGGCGCCTGATCGACCGGGCCCGCCGCGACCGGACCCTGGAGCAGCTGCTGCCGGAGCTGGACGCCGCGGCCCCCGGCCTGGATCCGGATACCTGTGAGAACGCCATGGAGATTCCCGACGAGCGGCTGCGGCTGCTGTTTCTCTGCGCCCACCCGGCGATCGATCCGGGGATCCAGGCCCCGCTGATGCTCCAGACCGTCCTGGGCCTCACAGCCGGCCGCATCGCGGCGGCCTTCCTGGTGGCGCCGGCCACCATGGGCCAGCGGCTGGTGCGGGCCAAGGCCAAGATCCGCGATGCCGGCATCCCCTTTGTGCTGCCGGGCGCCGAGGCGTTGCCGGCCCGCTCGGCGGCGGTGCTGCAGGCGATCTACGCCGCTTACACCAGCGGCTGGAATGGTCAGGGCGGCGACGGCCGTGACCGGGGGCTGACCCAGGAGGCGGTGCTGCTGGCGCGGCTGTGTGCCGACCTGCTGCCCGAGGAGCCGGAGGCCCTCGGCCTGCTGGCCCTGCTGCTGCACAGCGAGGCGCGCCACGGGGCCCGACGGGCCGCCGACGGCAGCTACGTGCCGCTGCTGGAGCAGGACCCGGGGCAGTGGGACGCCGCCCTGATCGCCGAAGCCGAGGCGGCCCTGACCCAGGCCTTCCGGGCGGGCCGGCCCGGGCGCTTCCAGCTGGAGGCGGCGATCCAGTCGCTGCATGCCCATCGCGCCGTCAGCGGCAGGGTCGACTGGCCGGCCCTGCTGGGGC
>NZ_JAYGHY010000101.1:0-4864 GCF_034931305.1 Cyanobium gracile UHCC 0281
CACCAGCACATGATGCTGCAGCCAGGCGGCACGGCGGCATCGCGGGAGCGGGGAGCCGCCACGGGATTGTTCGGCGCTGCCGGTGGCGTTGGTTCGCTCTCCACCGGGGGGCTCTCGATGGGGAGCTCCCGTTCGGGGGGGGTGGTGCGGCTGGGCTCCTGCGCCGGTGGCTCCCATCGCTGGCTGTCGCGCCTGCCGCTGTCCTCGGGCCGGGCGTCGCGTTCGGTGCTCTTCGGCTTGGTCACCGGCTTGAAGCTGCCGGTGAGCACGGGCTTGGGCGGGAACTTCTGCACCGGCATCCCCTTGGTCACTGGCTCCATGAACGTCCGCCAGGCGTAGGTGGCCAGGACACTGGTGGTGCCCGTCCCCCGGTTGTTGTCGTACCCCAGCCAGACGCCGGTGGTGAGCTGGGGAATCGAGCCGATGAACCACAGGTCCCGGGCCCCCTCGGAGGTGCCCGTCTTGCCGGCCACCGGCCGGTCGGCCAGGGCGGCGCCGCCGCCGGTGCCGCCCTGCACCACCTGCTGCAGCATCCAGACCATCGCGTCGGCGATGTCGCTGCTCACCGCCCGGGTGCCGCGGGGGCCGTTGGCCCGGCGCGACCACAGCAGTTCCCCGTCCGGCCCGAAGATCTCCTCGAAGGGCAGCGGCTGGATGTACACCCCGCGGTTGACCAGCGCCGCGTAGGCCGCCGTCATGTCGAGCACCGTCTGGTCGTTGGAGCCGATCGCCATCGACAGATAACGGCCCAGCTCCCGGTGGATGCCCAGGCTCTTGGCGGTGGCGATCACCGGGTCGTAGCCGAGCTTCTGCAGCAGCCCCACCGCCACGATATTGAGCGAGTTCTGCAACGCCGTGGCCAGACTCACCCGGCCCATGTAGCGGTTGCCGAAGTTCTTGGGGCAGTAGCTGCCAAAACAGCGGGCGGAATCCAGCACCGTGTCTTCGGGCTTCATGCCCAATTTCAGGGCCGTGAGGTAGATGAACAGCTTGAAGGTGGATCCCGGTGAGCGCAGGGCCTGGGAGGCACGGTTGAACTGGGTTTTCTCAAAGTCCTTGCCGCCCACCATCGCCCGCACCAGCCCGGTGCCGGGCTCCATGGCCACCAGGGCGCCCTCCATGTTGCCGGTGGCGTAGCTGTCGATTGTTTTCTGGGCCTCGGCCTGCCAGGTTGCATTCAGGCCGCTGCGGATCGTCAGGCCCCCCACCTCCAGCTGCTCCTTGCTGAGCACCTTGGGCAGCTCCTGCTCCAGCCAGCTGGTGTACCAGGGGGCCGGGTTGTAGAAGAACTTCGGTTCGGCCGGCTTCAGCGCCAGGGGGGCGGCCTCGGCCCGCTCCAGCTGGGCGTTGTCGATGAAACCTGCCTCCCGCATGCGCCCCAGCACGACCGAGCGCCGCCGCAGGGCCACCTCCGGATTCACCAGCGGTGAATACACCGATGGGGCCGGCGGCAGGCCGGCGATCAGGGCGGCTTCCGGCAGGGTGAGCTGGTCGGGACGTTTGGAGAAGTAGATCCAGGCGGCATCGGAGACGCCGTAGGCGCTGGAGCCGAGATACACGTAGTTGAGGTATTGCTCGAGAATCTGCTCCTTGCTCAGCTGGCGCTCGATCTTCCCGGCCAGCGCCGCCTCCTTGAGCTTGCGCATGATCGTGCGGTCCTGGCTGAGGAACACGGTGCGCGCCAGCTGCTGGGTGATCGTGCTGGCCCCTTCCTCCACGGCGCCCTGCTGCAGGTTGCGCAGCAGGGCCCGGCTGATGCCGAGCAGATCGATGCCGTCGTGCTGGTAGAAGCGCCGGTCCTCGGCGGCCACGAAGGCGCGCTGGATCAGCAGCGGCATCTTGCCGGCGGGCAGTTTCTCCCGGGTGGCTGGCCCCTTCTTGAGCACCACCTGGCCGTCGGAGGAGAGGATCGTGATCGTCCCCGGCCGGTTGAAACTGGTGATGCGGCCCGCATCGGGCAGCAGGCCGTCGAGGCTTTGTACCACGGTCGTCTGGCCCAGCGCCACCAACCCGCCGGCGGCGGCCGCCGCCAGGGCGGGTCCGAGCAGGCGCCAGTTGGAGCGGCGCGCTGGCCGGTTGGACGGGGGCTCGCCGGGTTGGCGGGGGCCGGTGGTGGCCGAGGACGGGCCCACCCTGGTCATGGCAGGGTCAGGTCGCTGTGGCCGATCGCCAGGGCCGTGACGAGCATGCCGAGCACCAGGAACGGCTGGGCGCTGGCTTGATACTTCACATCGAAGGCGACGGGATCACGCAGCAGCCAGATGTCCTGGAAGGTGATCTGGGGGACGATCAGCAGCACCAACAGCACGGCGGCGAAGTGCTGGCCGATGGCGATCAACACCGCCACCATCGCCAGCTGGAAGAGATCGATCATGCCGGCACTGATCCAGCTGGCCCGCTGGATGCCGAACACCACCGGCAGCGATTGCAGACCCAGGGCCCGGTCGCCTTCGACGCTCTTGAAGTCGTTCACCACGGCGATCCCCAGCCCTGCCAGGCTGTAGGCCAGCGTCAGCAGGGCCGTGGCCCAGGTGAGCTGGCCGAACAGGGCCTGGCCGGCCCACCAGGGCAGGGCGATGTAGCTGGCGCCCAGGGCGTAGTTGCCCAGCCAGCCGTTCTGCTTCAGCTTCAGCGGGGGCGCCGAGTAGATGTAACTGACGAACGACCCGCCCAGGGCCAGCAGCAGCAGCACCGGGGTGCTGTGGCCGGCCCAGACATCCAGACCCCAGGCCACGGCCAGCCCGGCCAGCAGCAGCACGATGATCTGCAGCCGCACCTGGCCCAGGGGGATGGCGCCGGAGGGAATCGGCCGGTAGGGCTCGTTGATCGCGTCGATGTCGCGGTCGTAGTAGTCGTTGATCGTCTGGGTGTAGCCAGCCAGCAGAGGGCCACTCATCAGCATGCAGGCCACCGAGGCCCCCACCTCCGGCAGGGTCCAGTGGAAATTCCCTGAGGCGGCCGCCCCACAGATCACCCCCCAGATCAGGGGGATCCAGGTGACGGGCTTCATCAGCTGCAGCCGGATCTTCCAGATGTTGGAGCTGCCACTGGCGCCCTTCATCCCGAGCAGCTGCCGGGCGCCACCGGAAACGCCTGGTGAACCGGCGTTGGTTTCGGGGCTCTGGCTCATGGGTGGGCCGTCTCAGGCAGGGGTGATCTCATCATCGAAGAACCAGGTGGTGGTGCCACCGCCCAGCTCCACCACCACGCCGATTCCGGTGCCATCAGTGACGCGGAAATCCTTCACCGTGCCGGTGGCATCCGCCTTGAGGGCCGCCACCAGATCGGCCGGAATGCGATCGCGCACGCGGGTGACCCGCACCTTCGAGCCGATGGTGATGCCAGCCTGGGCCATGTCCGGCGCGAGTAGAAAGTGGCGCAACCCTAACAGTGAACCTGTGGTCGCCAAGCGGATCATCCCCTGTCTCGACGTGGCCGACGGCAGAGTGGTGAAGGGCGTCAACTTCGTCGGTCTGCGCGATGCCGGCGACCCGGTGGAACTGGCCTGTCGCTACAGCCTCTCCGGCGCCGACGAGCTGGTCTTTCTTGACATCGCCGCCAGCCACCAGGGCCGCGCCACCCTTGTGGACATGGTGCAACGCACCGCCGAGGCGGTGACGATCCCCTTCACCGTCGGCGGCGGCATCGTCAGCGTCGAGGGCATCACGGAGCTGCTGCGGGCCGGTGCCGACAAGGTGAGCCTCAACTCCTCGGCGGTCCGCACCCCGGAGCTGGTGGCGGCCGGGGCCGATCGCTTCGGCTGCCAGTGCATCGTCGTGGCCATCGATGCCCGTCGCCGCCCCTCACAGCCGGATGAACCGCCGGCCTGGGATGTCTTCGTCAAGGGGGGGCGGGAGAACACCGGCCTCGATGCGGTGGCCTGGGCCCGGCGCGTGGTGGCGCTCGGCGCTGGGGAGATCCTGCTCACCTCCATGGATGGCGACGGCACCCAGGCGGGATACGATCTGGCCCTCACCCGGGCCGTGGTCGAGGCGGTCGAGGTGCCTGTGATCGCTTCTGGAGGCGCCGGTTGCATCGATCACATCGCCGCCGCCCTTGAGGTGGCCGGGGCCTCGGCCGCTCTGCTGGCCTCCCTGCTCCATGACGGGGTGCTCACGGTGGAGGAGATCAAGCTGGACCTGCTGCGGCGGGGCCTGCCGGTCCGGCCCCTGCTGGCCCCACGGCCCACGGCCTGAAGCGGCGAAGGCGACCCGATCGCATCGACCCCTTCACTCCCCGTAACATTGGAAGGACGTTTGTGAATCGTGGTGCATCGGTGAACGCCTTCCTGCTGCTGCCAACGCCCGTGTTCACGGCAATCGCGCTGGTGGTGGTGGTGGTCGTGATCGCCCTTGTGGCCTGGGCGCTGCAGCTGATGCAGGCCGCCACCGACCGCCGCGAGTTTTCTCTGATGCTGGCGGGCTGCATGGTCTGCTCGGCGGCCGTGGGCCTGGCCACCGTGATGGTGCTCACCTTCACCAGCCCGGTCCGCCTCGAGGCCCGCGGCCTGACGGCCCCCGAGCTTGAATCGGCGGGCGTCAGCCTGGACGCGATCGTGCTGCCATGGGATGACTCCCTGTTTCCCCGCCTTGGCGAGAGTTGATCCAGACCAGATCAGCGATCTGTTCGATGCCATAGCCCCCCGCTACGACCAGCTGAACGATCTGCTCAGCCTGGGGCTGCACCGCCTCTGGAAGCGGCAGGCCTTGCTCTGGTTGCGCCCCCGCCCCGGCCAGCGCCTGCTGGATCTCTGCTGCGGCACCGGCGATCTGGCCCTGGTGCTGGCCTCCCGCGTCCGCCCCGGCGGGCTGGTGCTCGGCCTCGATGCGGCCGCCGCGCCCCTGGCGATCGCCCGCCGCCGGGC
>NZ_JAYGHY010000102.1:0-4826 GCF_034931305.1 Cyanobium gracile UHCC 0281
GGCCCTGGTCGGCCGCTCCGGCCGGGCCCACTGGGTCACCCGCACCGACGGGGTGTTCTGCGGTGGGGTGCTGGTGGAGCCGTTGCTGGCGATCCTCGATCCCCGGGCGTCGGTGCGGCGGCTGGTGGCCGATGGGGAGCCGGTGGTCGCCGGCCAGCGGCTGCTGGAGCTGGAGGGGCCGGCGGCTGCCCTGGTGGCGGCGGAGCGCACGGCCCTCAACCTGGCCATGCGCCTCTCGGGCATCGCCACTGCCACCGCCGCCCTGGTGCAGGTGCTGGCGGGCACCGGTGTGCGCCTGGCCGACACCCGCAAGACCACCCCCGGCCTGCGGGTGCTGGAGAAGTACGCCGTGCGCTGCGGCGGCGGCTGCAACCACCGCCTCGGCCTAGATGATGCCGCCATGCTCAAAGAGAACCACCTGGCCTGGTCGGGCGGGGTGGCCGTCGCCGTCGCGGCGGTGAGGGCCTCGGCCCCCTGGCCGGCGCGGCTGATCGTCGAGGCCGAAACCGCCGCCGAAGCCGAGGCCGCCGTGCGCGCCGGGGCCGATGCGGTGCTGCTCGACGACTTCAGCCCAGCGGCGCTGGCGGCCCTGGTGCCCCGGCTGCGGGGCCTGGCGCCGTCGGTGTTGCTGGAGGCCTCGGGGGTGCGGCCTGAGCAGCTGGCCGCCTATGCCGCCACCGGCATCGATCTGATCTCCACCAGCGCCCCGGTCACCCGCAGCCCCTGGCTGGATCTGAGCATGCGCTTCGACCCCCTGCTGGCCTGAACTGGGGTCATGGTGAAGAAACACCCCACTCCCCCGGCACCGATGGCTCCGCCCCCGATTGGTTGCCAAAGTGAGCGCCGATGACCCCCGAACCGACCCGCGTGCCGCAGCGACCCGTGCCGCCTCCAGCGCTTGCGCAGCCAACGTCCCAACCCCAGGCCGCCCCGATCGGTGTCGCCGCCCGGCCCCGACGCTGCGCCGTGGTGGGATCCTCCCTGCTGCTGGCGCTGGTGACGGCGCTGGGCAGCCCCCTGGCTGCCAGGGCCGAATCGGTGCTCGAGCAGGCGGCGCGCACCGGCGAGATCACCATGGCCGGCCCCACCGACATGGTGCCCCTGGCCTACCTCGATGCCGGCAAGACCCTGGTGGGCTACAGCCTCGATGTGGCCCGGTTGATCGAGGCGGAGGTCTCCACCTATCTCAACCGGCCGGTGAAGATCGTCTACACCGCCAACGCGGATCCGCTGGCGGTGTTCCGTGATGTGAGCCGCGGCGATGTGGATCTGGCCTGTGGTGTTCAGTTCACCTGGGAGCGGGAGATGTACGTCGACTTCTCCATGCCTTTCGCTCTCTCCGGGATTCGCGTTCTCACCCGGCAGGGGGGGCTCGATGGCTCAGCGGCCTCGATGGCGGGCAAGCGGATCGGCGTCGTGAAGGACTCCCTGGGCAGCGCCACCATCGCGGCCGTGCAGCCGACGGCGGTGCGGGTCCCCTTCGCCGGAATCGAGCCGGCGGTGCGGGCGCTGCTGGCCGGCCAGGTGGATGGCGTGGGGGGCGATTCCCTGTTGCTCGCCGGTGCCCTCCAGAGCCTCGGTGGCAAGGGTTACGGCCTGGTGCCCGCGGAGGCCTTCTCCCGCTTTGCGGTGGGTTGCATTCTTCCGGAAGATAATTCCACCTTCCGCAACCTGGTCAATCTGGCCATCGCTCGGCTGGTGCAGGGCTACCTCGACGATGAGCCGGCGGCCGTGGCCAGCGTCAACCGCTGGCTGGGTCCGAAGGGAATTCTGGAGTTGCCCCCCGACGTGATCAAGGCCTATTTCCAGTCCGTTCTGCTCAACTACGAACGGGTCCGGCCCCTGTCGGCAACGACCCCATCGACGGTCGCCCCCACCTCACCTGCCCGTTAAGGAGATCCACCCCATGTCCATCACCTCCCGCACGGCCCTGCTCGGATTCTCCCTGGCCTTGGCGGCCTTGACCGCTCCCGCCGCTGGCCAGGCGGCCCTGCTGCCCTCCTCGGCCAGCTCTGCAGCCTCGATCGAGCAACGGTTGCAGCGCATCAGCGCGGCGTTCCGCGCCCAGGGTGACGGCAGCGGTGCGGACGGCTCCTCCGCCGGCGATCCGCGGCTGGCCTTTGGCTTCGCCAACGGCGGCCGGGGCGGGTGGGGCAACGCGGCCCGCGGCGGCTTCGTCAATGGCCACCCCTATTACGGCGGCGGCGGCGGCTTCCGCAACGGGGGTGGCGGTTTCGTCAATGCCAGGGGCGGGGGCGGCTTCGTCAATGGGGGGGGCATGCGCGGTGGGGCGTTCCGGAACTGGTAGGTCGCACCAAGCCGGCGCCGGTTGCTCCCACGCTGTTCGGAGCGCGCGCTCTCCTGGTGGTTCACCCCACTCCTGCGTTCCTGGGCACCGAGTAGCCCCTCTGATCTCCACCAGCGCCCCTGGCATCCCCAGCCCCTGGCTGGATCTGAGCAGGCGCTGGGCGGCGACGCTGGCCTGATCGGCTGGTGCGTTTCAAGCCTGAACGCCGATGGACGCAAGCCCTGAAACCGCTCTTAAGGTGCAGCACGTGCACGGCTCTGCCCATGGATTCTCCTGCTGCGCTGGTTCTCGCCGCTTCCGTCCGAACCCGCCGCAGCAGGGCCCTGGCCCTGGGACTCCTGGCCTGTCTCTGGCCCCTGGCGGCCCTGACACCGGCCCGGGCCGCCGACGCCGTGCTGGAGCAGGCGGCCAAGTCGGGCGAGGTGCTGATGGTGGGTCCCGCCGACAGCCCGCCCCTGGTCACGATCGGGCCGAAGGGGGAACCGGAGGGTTACGCCATCGAACTGGGCCGTCGCATCGACCGCCAGCTCAAGGCGGAACTGGGCAACAACGTGCGGATCCGCTTCGCCCCCGTCGACAACGCGGCCGTCACGCTGGGGGCTGTCTCCAGCGGCAAGGCCGGCCTGGCCTGTGGCGTGCCTTTCCGATGGGAGCACGAGCAGCTGGTGGACTTTTCCCTTCCCATCGGTCTCTCCGGCCTGAGGCTGCTCACCCGCAGCGGCAGCCTTGATGGCTCCCCGGCCTCCCTCGCCGGTCAGCCGATCGCGGTGGTGGAGGGGTCTCTCGGAGCCGGCCTGCTCGCCTCTCTCCAGCCCAACGCCAAGGCGGTCAGCGTCCCCTCCCTCGCCCAGGCCGTCACGGCCCTGGAGCAGAAGCGGGTGACGGGGGTGCTGGGCGATGCCAATGTGCTGGCCGGTCTGCAGCACCAGCGCCGGCTCTCCGGCTTGGCTCTGGTTCCTGAACAGCCCTATGTGAGCTACGGCGTCGGCTGCATCGTGCCGGAGAACAATTCCAGGCTGCTGAACGTGGTCAACCTGGCCATCGCGGGCCTGATCCAGGGCTACCTGGAGGGCCGACCCGAGGCCGTGGCCAGCGTGGCCCCCTGGGTCGGCCCGACCGGTGTGCTGGTGGTGCCCGCCGAGCGGGTCCGCGCCTTCTTCGAATCCGTGCTGCTCAGCCGCGAAGGTTTCCAACTGGCGGCCCCTTCGCCGGAGGCTCCCCGATGAGATCCCGCACCCCCGCCCTGCGGCGGACTGATCGCCCCGTCCCGCTCCTTTCTTCTTCCCTGGCAGCCCTCCGATGACGCACCACCCCCGTTCCGGTCTGTTCGGTTTCCTGCTCCTGCTGGCTGCCCTGGCTCCGGCCGGTGCGGGGGCCAGAACCGTGGTCGACGGACCGTCCCGGCCAACGTCGCCCCCCCTGGAGGCCGGGCCTGGATCGATCGACGCCCGCCTGCGGCGCATCTCCCAGGCCATGGGGCAGGAGTCCCCCGGGCCGGAGGCAGCGGAGGGTCAGGCCAACGCTGCCGATGGCCGGCTGGCCTACATCTTCGTGAACGGGGGCGGGCCCCGTTTCGGCTGGGGCAATGGCGGTTTCCGCAACGGCGGCTGGGGCAACGGTGGGTTCCGCAACGGCGGCTGGGGGAATGGCGGCTTCCGCAATGGCGGCTGGGGCAACGGTGGCTTCCGTAACGGCGGCTTCCGCAACTTCTGGTGATCGCCACCTCTACCCCGCCACCGGGCAACCCGGAAGGCTTCGGGCCGTTGCAGCTGCTGGTGGTCCAGCCCACGCCTTACTGCAACCTCGACTGCGACTACTGCTATCTGCCCAACCGCGACGATCGTCACCGGTTGCCGCTGGAGCTGCTGGAGGCGGCCCTGGAGCGGGTGCTGGAGAGCCCCTATGTGGGTGGTGATTTCACCCTGCTCTGGCACGCCGGTGAACCGCTCACTGTGCCGATCGCCTTCTACGACGCGGCCAGCGCCTGCGTGCGGCGGGCCTTGGAGCGCTGGCAGGGGGAGCCCCTGACGATCCACCAGTCGGTGCAGACCAACGCCACCCTGATCAATGAGGCCTGGTGCGACTGCTTCGAGCGCAACGGCATGTCCGTGGGCGTGAGCATGGATGGGCCTGGCTTTCTCCACGACGTCCACCGCCGCACCCGTACCGGCCTCGGGACCCACGCCGCCACCTTGCGGGGCATCGAGCATCTGCGCCGCCGCGGCATCCCCTTCCAGGTGATCGCCGTGATCACCGAGGAATCCCTCGGCCACGCCGACGACCTTTACGCCTTCTTCGTCGAGAACGGCATCACGGAGGTGGCCTTCAACATGGAGGAGACGGAGGGGGAGAACCGGGTGTCCACCCTCAGCCGTCCCCATGCCGAGGCGGCCTATCGCCAGTTTCTGCAGCGGTTCTGGGACCTGTGGCAGGAGCACCCTGAGCAGATGCGGGTGCGGGAGTTCGAGGGCATCTGCAGCCTGGCCCAGGCCGACGCCCGCCTGGAGTGCACCGACAT
>NZ_JAYGHY010000103.1:0-4608 GCF_034931305.1 Cyanobium gracile UHCC 0281
GGTCCTGGTCGCCGGCCTTGGCCAGCACCGCCAACCGCCGGCCGCGCAGATCCGGCGGGGACGCCGCCTGCGCGGAGCGCCAGGTGGGATCGAGCACCGCCAGGCCCCGGGCCAGCAGGCCCATGTCGCGGGCGATCAACCCCGGGGTGCCGTTGACGAAACCCAGCGGCAGCAGGCCGGCGCTGGAGAAGCGCCCCTGGGTGGGCCGCAGGGTCACGGCGCCGTTGTAGACGGCCGGCAGGCGCAGGGAGCCGCAGTTGTCGCTGCCGAGGGCCAGGGGCACGAAGCCCGCCGCCACCGCCACGGCGGAACCGGAGGAGGAGCCCCCGGGGCTGAGCCAGGGGTCGTAGGCGTTGCCGACCCGCCCCGCCGCCCCCGACAGCCCGCGGATGCCGAAGGCGAACTCGTCCATGGTGGTGGTGCCGACCACGATCGCCCCAGCGGCCCGCAGCCGGGCCACCGCCTCGGCATCGGCCGCCGGCTGGTTGCCCAGCAGGGCCAGGGATCCGGCCGCCATCGGCTGGTCGGCGGTGGCGAAGTTGTCCTTCACCGCCAGCGGCAGGCAGTCGAGGGGGCCGGCGGGGGCGCCCGCCGCCCGGGCGCGGTCGTGGGCGGCAGCCTGCTCGAGGGCGTAGGGGTTGAGCTGCTGGAAGGCGTTGAGGGGCGGTCCGGAGCCGGTGGCCAGGTTGCGGCGCAGGATCTCCGCCTGCACCGCCCGGATCCGGGCCTCGCAGGTGGACGGGGGCGACTCCAGCGCGGGTGCTGCCGAAGCCAGGGCCGCCGACGGGACAGGCAGGACCAGCCCAGTGAGCAGCAACCCCCTGCCGAACCCCATGGCCCCTCAGCGCACCGGGGAGGCGCCACCGGCCCGCATCAGCCGCTGCAACTGGCCGCTCTCCAGTTCCAGCACCCGGCGGGCGAAGTCGGGATCGCGCTCCAGCACCGCATCGAAGGAATCCACCGGCACGGCCAGCAGGCGGGTGCCGTCGGCTTCGGCCACGATCGTGCTCTCGGAGGCGCTGTGGGTGAGCACCTGGAGTTCATCGAGCACCCGGCCGGGCTGGAGATCCTTCACCCAGGTGCGCTCGCCGTCCCGGTGATGGACCCGGGCAATGCCCTCGATCAGCAGCAGCAGTTCGCGGCAGGTGTCGCCCGCCTCGGTGATCAGCTCGCCCTTGGCGAAGCAGCGCACATCGGCCTGGGAGGCCAGGGCATCGAGGGTGTCGGCATCGCTGCGGCGGAAGAAATCGCTGGTGGCCAGGAACACCCGCTTCTCCAGCTCCGGGAAGCCCCGCAGATCCGGGGGACCGTCGAGGGCCTCGACCGCCTGGGCGGTCTGGCGCAGCAGGGGTGGTGCCCCCGCCGCGCCCAGCTCGGCCGCCAGGGCCCGGGCTTGGCCACCATCGAGGCAGGCCGTCAGGAACAGGGCGGCGGCCGCCAGTTTCGGACTGGGATCGGCGGCCAGGCTGGCCAGGAAGCTGAGGGTCTCGTCGACGGGCACCTCCAGGGAACAGGAAGGGGCCTCGCCGCCGGGGTGCGAAAGGGTCTCGGCGACGGCCGCCGGCAGGCGGCGCTCCCAGCCCTCGCGGCGCAGCAGTTCTGGCAGCTCCAGCGGGGCGATGGCCTGCAGCCGCTGCACCAGGCCCGGCACCGCCGGATCCTCCTGGAGGGTGGCGAGGCCATCGAGGATGGCCCGCAGGGTCAGTTCCTTGCGCAGCTGCAGCCGGTCGTCGAGCAGGGCCAGCACGGCCGACTGGTGACGCAAGGCGCTCTGGTGCAGGGCCCGGTAGCCGTCGGTGAGGGCCGGCAACCGCCCCAGCAGCAGCTCCAGCTTGTGGATCGCCGCCGCCGCGGGGGAGAGGTCGTCCAGCACCCGCTCCTCCTCGAGCGAGGAGATGCCGTATTCGCGCCGCAGCGCCTGCAGGGAAACGCCATCGGGGCCGCCCGCCACGGGGCCGCTGCCGAGGCGCTGCACCAGCATCAGGCGCTCCAGCGACTTGCGATAGCCGCTGAGGCGGATCTGGTCCTCCAGGCTGCGGCGGCTGTCGGGATCGAGCAGGCCGGGATCCTCGACGCCGAGCTCATCGAGCAGCTGGCGGTGCTCGCCGTCGCTGATGCCGAGGGAGAGGCGCATCTGCTTGAGCACCTCCAGGCTGCTGGCGGCATTGACGAAGCCCTCCTCCAGGGCTTCCCGCACCACCCCCTTGTAGGCCTCGAGCCGCTTCTGGCCGGTGAAGCCTGGCAGCACCTTGGCCAGCACATACACCTCCTCGCTGCCCAGGTCGGCGAGGGAGCGGCCATCGAGATAGCGGCCGACGTCGAGGTCGAGGCGGGTGAGCTGCTTGCGGAAGCGCTCGGCCAGGTTCTCGCGGCCGTAGAGGTCGGGGGACCGGTTCCAGGCCCGGTAGAGCCAGAGGGTGCTGACGGCCACCAGGGTCACGTCGAACAGGTACTGGACCCAGTCGGGAGCGAGCAGCAGCAGCGGCCGGCCGGCGAACAGGAAGAAGAAGTTGAACGCCAGAAAGGTGGCCACCACGAACACCCGATGGCGGATCCGCTCGCGGTCGGGCTCGGCGCCGCGGCGCCGCACCCGGCTCCGCAGGGCCGACTCGATCGCCCGGCCGGCGACCGTCCCCAGCCAGGTGCACAGCCCCAGGAACAGGGGCACCGCCACCAGCTTGGGCACATCGATCGCCTGGCCGAACAGGTAGAAGCCCGGCCGCAGCAGCTGGGCCAGCTGGTCCTCCTGGCGCAGCCAGACGCCTGAGAAGTAGTAGTCCCAGTTGCCGGCGTAGACGTAGTAGTAGACGAAGTAGCCGAACACCAGGCCCACATAGCCGTAGCGCTCGAAGGCGAAGGCGGGGCTGGGCAGCTTGGCCCAGTAGGTGCGCTCGGCGTCGATGTCGATGCAGGGCTGCTGGCAGGCCACGCAGGCGCTCTGTTCACTGCCGTCGGGCAGGACGGTCCGGCACATCGACTGGGTGATCGGCGTGCTGGCCATGTGGGCCTTGCTGCCCAGCAGGCCCGTGGGGGTGGAGAAGACGCTCTGCACCGGAGCCATTGGGCAGAAGTACTGGCACCAGCTCTTGCCGCCGTAGAGCCAACCCACGGCGATGGCACAGACGATCGTGAAGCTGAGCCAGGCGAACAGCACCAGGCGGTCGGCATTGAAGAAGAGAATCCGGCCGCAGAGGCCGACGAACAGCCAGCCAAACTGCAGCCGGGAGTAGTGCTTGCCCAGCCAGGACTCGCCCGGCACCTTGGCCAGCTGCAGACGCTTCTCGCCGGTCTTGGGGTTCACCTTGGCGATCTGGCGCTGCAGCCCCAGGGCGCGGGGGATCTGGGAGAGGAAGGAGAGCGGGCAGATCCGCCGCCACAGCTCATGGCCGAACACCAGCAGGATGAAGATCCCCGAGGGCACCACCAGGCCCCAGAACAGGGTGGTGCCCAGGGGATAGGGGGTCTCGCTCAGGCAGAGGCCCTGCACCGTCACGCAGGACTCCGGCAGCCGCAGGGGGCTCCAGGGGTGGTCGGGCTCGGTGAAGCGGGGCGTGAACGGGTCGTAGAGCAGGGAAAGGATGATCAGCAGCCAGCCGGTGGTGAGCCCCCAGCGCACCAGATGCATCCGCCGTTCCGTCACTACTGACCCGCGCCGCTGCGCCCAAGTGGCGCTGACCATAGCGATGGCCTCCGAAAGCTGACTGGCCGGCGGTGCCGGGGGCCAGAGGCTGCCATCCTCACGGTGGAGGCCGAGGCCCGCAAACATCACCGGATGGACTTCTTCGATCGCCAGTGGTCCACCTACCGGGCGGTGGTGGACCACGACCTGATGCAGCACCGGGCCCTGACGGCGGCCCTGAGCCAGGCGATCAAGGCCTGGCTGGCGGCCCGGCCGGCAGGGGCACCACGCGCCCGCATGGTGGATCTCGGCTGCGGCGACCTGGCCGTGATGGCGCCGCTGCTGCGTGGTCTGCCGCTGGGCTCCTACCTGGGCGTGGACCTCTCCGCCCCGGTGCTGCCCCGGGCCGCGGCCGCCCTTGGCCCGGTGCCTTACCCCTGCCAGTGGCGGCAGCAGGATCTGCTGGCCTGGGCCGAAGCCGAACCGGGGCCCGACGCGGTCGACCTGCTCCACTCCGCCTTCGCCATTCACCATCTCAGCGACGACGACAAGGCCCGCTTCCTGCGACTCTGCCGCCGCCATCTGGCCCCGAACGGCCTGTTCCTGTGGGCCGACGTGTTCCGCCCGCCCGGGGAAGACCGCCTGGCCTACGTGGCGCGCTACGTGGGGCGGATCCGCAGCGGCTGGGGCGTGCTGGCGCCCGAGCAGCAGCAGCCGGTGATCGACCACCTCAGCCAGTTCGACCTTCCGCCGGATCGGGACGCCATCCGATACGCCGCCGAGGCCTGCGGCTGGCAGTGGCAATGGCTCTGGCAGGGCGACCACCAGGCCGAAGCCCTGGCGGTGCTGACGGCGGCCTAGCTGTGATTTCCCACCAGGTTGTTCATGCCTGCAACTGAGCGAGCCGCTGCTGGGGGGTGAGGCCACCCAGGGCCATGTGGCACCTGCGGCCGTTATAGATCCGCAGGTAGGCCGGCAGCAGCTCATTG
>NZ_JAYGHY010000104.1:0-4491 GCF_034931305.1 Cyanobium gracile UHCC 0281
TGCCACGCCGGCTGGCGTGGCGTCGCGGGCCGGATCGTGCCGGCGGCCATCGAGGCGCTGGTGGCGGACGGGGCCGGCCGTGAGCAGCTGCTGGTGGCGCTCGGACCGGCCGTGGACGGCGTCCGCTACCAGGTGGAGCGTGCCGTCACCCTGCAGGTGGCGGCCGCCCTGGAGGAGCCCGAGGCCCCTGGACCGGTGCCGGATGGCGCCCTGGAGGATCTCCAACGCTGCGGTGCCCTGCTGCTGGATCCGGACCCCGGCCGGGATCGGCTGGACATCCGCCGGGCCACGGCGCTTCAGATCGAGCGGATGGGGCTGGCCCCGGAGCGGATCGCCCTCTGCCCGCTTTGCACGACGGCCGAACCGCAGCTGTTCCATTCCTGGCGCCGTGATCGGGTCAGGGCCGTGCAGTGGAGTGGGGTGGTGTCCCAGGGAGCGCCGGCTCGCAGAGGCTGAGGGCCACCGCCTCCGCCACCTTGATGCCGTCGATCGCGGCCGAAAGGATGCCGCCCGCATGCCCGCCCCCTTCCCCCGCGGGGAACAACCCAGGGGTGTTGAGGCTGTCGAGCCGTGTCGGGTGTCGCTGCAAGCGCAACGGCGAAGAGGTGCGCGTCTCGACGCCGGTGAGCAGGGCGCCCTCCATCGCATACCCGGGGATGCGGCGGGCGAAGACCGGCAGGGCCTCCCGGATCGCCTCGAGCACATAGTCCGGCAGGCAGCCATCGAGGCTGCCGAAGCGGAGCCCGGGTCGGTACGACCCCTCCACCGCCTCCGGCGGAGCCTCCTGGCTGGCGCGACCCGCCAGAAAATCCCCCAGCCACTGGGCCGGTGCCCGGTAGTCACCACCGCCGGCGCGGAAGGCCTGTTGCTCCCAGTGGCGCTGGAAGGCCATCCCGGCCAGGGCCTCCCCCCCCGGCTGGCCATAGGGCGCCAGATCCTCCTGGGTCACGGGCACCACCAGGCCGCTGTTGGCGTTGCGTTCCCGGCGCGAGTGCTGGCTCATGCCGTTGGTGACAACGCAGCCTTCTTCCGAGGTGGCGCCCACCACCAGGCCGCCGGGACACATGCAGAAGCTGTAGACGCTGCGGCCAGCCGTGGCGTCCCCTTTGCAGTGGTGCACCAGCTTGTACTCGGCGGGGCCAAGGCGCGGATGGCCGGCGGCCTCCCCCCAGCGGGCCAGGTCGACCAGGGCCTGGGGATGCTCGATCCGCACCCCGACCGCAAACGCTTTCGGCTCCATGGCCACGCCCAGGCCATGCAGCATCTGGAAGGTGTCGCGGGCGCTGTGGCCCGGCGCCAGCACCAGATGCCGGGTGGTGATGGCCGTGCCGTCGGCCAGGCGCACACCGGCCAGGCGCCGATCGGCCCCGTCCTCCAGCAGCAGCTCGACCACGTGCTGGCCGAAGCGGACCTCGCCGCCCAGGGCCTCGATCCGGGCCCGCAGACCCCGCACCACCGTGGCCAGCTTGAAGGTGCCGATGTGGGGGTGGTGGAGCGTGAGGATGTCGGGGTCGGCCCCTGCGGCCACCAGCTCTTCGAGCACCTTGCGGATGTAGGCGGGCTCTTCACTCACCTGGCTGTAGAGCTTGCCGTCGGAGAAGGTGCCCGCCCCTCCCTCGCCGAACTGGGCGTTGGAGCCGGGATCGAAGCGGCGCCGTCCTTGCCAGAAGCCGAAGGTGTCAGCCGTGCGCTCCTTCACCACCTTGCCCCGCTCCAGCAGCAGGGGCCGCCAACCCATCTGGGCCAGCAGCAGGGCGGCGAAGTAGCCGCAAGGGCCGGCGCCCACCACCACCGGCCGCAGCGCCTCGCTCGACCCATCGGCCCTGGCCACGGGCCGGTAGCGGCAGTCCGGGGTGGGACGCAGGTGGGGGTCGCCGGCGAAGCGGCGCAGCAGGCGGCGCCTGGCGCCGCCCTCGAGCTCGAGGTCGAGGCAATACACCAGGGAGATGGCCCCGCGGCGTCGGGCATCGACGCTGCGTTTCACCAGTTGGTGGCGACGCAGTTCACCGGGCGCCAGCCGCAGCCGCTGGGTGATGGCCACCTCCAGATCGGCGGCGCTGTGATCGAGCGGCAGTTTCAGCTCGCTGAGGCGCAGCACGGCCGGAGCAGGCAGGGGTCTGGTGGCGTTCTAGGGCACGGCGCCGCAAGAGGTGCCATGGTGGAAGCTGATCGAGGTTGGGGCCGACGTTCTGATGGGTCTGGCTCACTGTCCCCTCTGCATGGGTCTGGCGGCGCTCTGCGTGGTGCGCTGCAGCGCCCACGCCCTGCTGCTCTGGCGCCTCTGGGCCCCACCCATGGGCGCCCCCACAGTCCGACTACGTCAGGCGTCCTGCTGAGGCGGCGGCGTCCAGTTCGGCCTCCATGGCGGCGATGGCGATGCGGGTGGGCACCACCGCATCAGGGTTGAGGCTGATCGAGTCGATCCCTTCCTCCACCAGGAAACGGGCGAAATCGGGGTAGTCGCTGGGGGCCTGGCCGCAGATGCCGATCTTGCGGCCGCAACGCCGGGCCGTGCGGATCGCCAGGCGGATCATCTCCTTGACCGTGGCCTGACGCTCGTCGAACAGGTCCGCCACCAGGGCGGAGTCCCGGTCGAGCCCCAGCGTCAGCTGGGTGAGGTCGTTGGAGCCGATCGAGAAGCCATCGAAGCGCTCGGCGAAGGCTTCCGCACCGATGACGTTGCTGGGCAGCTCGCACATCACGTACACCTCCAGACCGTCCTTCCCCCGCACCAGTCCTTCGCCGGCCATCACCGCCAGCACCCGGTCCCCCTCTTCGGGGGTCCGGCAGAAGGGGATCATCGGGATCACGTTGCGCAGGCCCATCGACTCCCGCACCCGGCGCAGGGCCTGGCATTCCAGCGCGAAGGCGGCGCGGAAGGCCGGCGCGTAATAGCGGGACGCCCCCCGCCAGCCGATCATCGGGTTCTCCTCGGCCGGCTCGAAGGCCGATCCGCCCAGCAGACGGGCGTATTCGTTGCTCTTGAAGTCGGAGAAGCGCAGGATCACCGGCCGGGGATGGAAGGCGGCGGCGATCCGGGCCATGCCCTGGCTCAGCAGGTCGACGTAGTACTCGGACGGGGTGTCGTACCCCGCGACCAGCTCGGCGATGGCCGCCCGATCGGCCGCGGTGGCCACCCGCTCGGGCTGCAGCAACGCCATCGGGTGCACCCGGATGTGGTTGGCGATGATGAACTCCAGCCGGGCCAGCCCCACCCCGTCGCAGGGGATCGAGGCCAGGTTGAAGGCCTCCTCTGGATTGCCCACGTTGATCAGGATCCGGGTGCGGGTGGCGGGCAGGTTGCCGATGGCCTGCTCCTCCACCCGGAAAGGCAGGGCCCCGCGGTACACATGGCCCACATCCCCTTCGCAGCAGCTCAGGGTGACGGTGTCGCCATCGCCGATGCGGCTGGTGCCGTCGCCCGTGCCGACGATCGCGGTCAGGCCCATCTCACGGGCGATGATCGCCGCGTGGCAGGTGCGGCCGCCCTGGTCGGTGACCACACCGCTGGCCTTCCTCAGGATCGGCTCCCAGTCGGGGTCGGTGCGACGGGTGACCAGCAGGTCGCCGTCCATGAATCGGGCGATCTCCCCGGGATCGCTGATCACCCGGGCCTGGCCGCTGCTCACCGAGGCGCCGATGGCCCGGCCGCTGGTGATCTCCTCCGCCTGGTGCGGCTCCAGGTGCCAGCTGCGCAGCACCGCCCCGCCCCGGCGGGATTCCACCGTTTCGGGCCGGGCCTGGAGGATGAACAGGGCGCCGCTGAGGCCGTCCTTGGCCCATTCGATGTCCATCGGCGTGGGCACCCCCCGGCGCTCGCCGTAGTGGCGTTCGATCACGCAGGCCCAGCGCGCCAGGGTGAGCGCCTCGCCGTCGCTGAGGGCGAAGCGCCCGCTGTCCTCCGGGGACACCGCCTCGTTGCGGACCGCCCGGCCATCACCACCTGAGGGGTCGGCGTAGACCATGCGCAGCGCCTTGCTGCCCAGCCGCCGGCTGAGGATCGGGGCGAAGCCCTGCTCCAGGGTGGGCTTGAAGATCAGCCATTCATCCGGGTTCACGGCGCCCTGCACCACGTTCTCCCCCAGCCCGTAGGCGGCGGTCAGCAGCACGGCGTCGCGGAAGCCGGTTTCGGTGTCGATGCTGAACATCACCCCGGAGCTGGCCAGGTCGGAGCGCACCATGCGCTGCACCCCGATCGAAAGGGCCACCTCCAGGTGATCGAAGCCGTGCTGCTGCCGGTAGGCGATGGCCCGATCGGTGAACAGCGAGGCATAGCAACGCCGGCAGGCCGCCAGCAGCGCCGCTTCCCCCTCGACGTGCAGGTAGGTCTCCTGTTGCCCGGCGAAGCTGGCCTCCGGCAGGTCCTCGGCCGTGGCGCTGGAGCGCACCGCCACGGCGGCAGGGACGCCGCTGGCGGCCATCGCGGCGGCGAGCTCCCCATAGGCCGCCACGATCGCCTCCGCCAGGGGCGGCGGCAGGTCCGCCCCACCC
>NZ_JAYGHY010000105.1:0-4335 GCF_034931305.1 Cyanobium gracile UHCC 0281
GGGCTGGCTGGCGCCCGCCCTGGCGGTGCCGGTGGCGGCCAGCCTCTGGACCCTGCCGCTGCAACTGCTTCATTTCGGGGTGGTGCCCCTCTACGCCGTGCCGGCCAATCTGCTGGCGGCTCCCCTGCTCACGCCCCTCACCCTCGGCGCGATGGCCCTGGCGGCCGTGGCCGTGCTGGTGCCGCCCCTGCTGGTGCCCCTGCTGGTCCCCTTCGGCTGGCTGGCGGCATGGCTGCTCCGGCTCGCCCACAGCGTCGCCGCCCTCCCCCTGGCCCAGTGGCAGAGCGGCCGGCCCCTGCCCCTGCTGGTGCTGCTGTTCACGCTGGCGTTGCTGGGTCTGGTGCTCCCCGGCCTGGGCCGGCACTGGCGGCGGCTGGCGGCCGGCCTGGGCCTCGGCGTGCTGCTGCTGCATCTGCTGCTGCTGGGCGGCGACCAGCTGCTGCTGGTCCACCAGGGGGAAGGCGGCCCCGCCCGCGATCTGCTATTGGCCCGGCACCGGGGCCGCGCCGCGCTGGTCAGCAGCCGCGCCGATGGCTTCAGCTGCCGCCAGGCCGGCCAGCTGGCCCAGGGGCTCGGGGTGGCTCGCCTCGACTGGGTCCTGCTGCTGGATCCGGTGGCGGGTGCTGACCCAGCCTGCTGGAGTCGCCTGGCCGGTCGGGTGGTGGCCTACGGCGGCGGCGCTGCCCCCCTGGCCGCCGGGCAGCGGCTGGCCAGCCGAGGGCTGGCGGTGCAGGCCCTGGCCATGGACAGCCACGCCCTGCGTCTGCAGCTGGGCCGTCAGCGCTGGCTGCTGCTGCCCGACCGGCAGTCGCTGGCCAGCTGGCGAGTGGGCCAAACAGCAACAGCTGCAAAGACGTCCGCAGGGACGGTGGCGGAGTCCGTGTGGCTGGGCGTCCGTCCCCGGCCCGCCGACCACCGCGCCCTGCTGGCCCTTGGGCCGCGGCAGGTGTGGCTCAGTGGACCTGGCCTCACCGGAGCCCCCCTGCCGCGGGGGTGGCAGGCCAGTGGGCGGAGCGGCGCGCTGACCGCTCCGTAAGATGCTGTCTGGCCGAAGGGTCAGGAGAGGTGGCTGAGTGGTCGAAAGCGAACGACTCGAAATCGTTTGAAGGGAAACCTTCCGTGGGTTCGAATCCCACCCTCTCCGTTTCACCTCAACAGCCAGCGTGGCCGTTGCCATCAGCCCGACAACGCCAGGGCTTTCATCAGGAATGGAACAGCAACACCAGGCCTGATTTCACCTGGTGGAACTCCCGTTCCTCCCGGCTCAGATCCAGGCCCACCTGCAGCCCCTCCTTCAGCGCCACATCAAACGGCGGGGCCGGTGGCGGCTTGCCGTCGCACCAGAGCGCCGCAATGCCCACCGAGGTGGCATGCCACCGGAAACAGGCAGTCTCGCCGATGGCAGGCTCCAGCAGGGCGTCTTCGAGGAGCTCGCGGATCGCCATCGTGTCCCGGCTCTCGCCATCCCAGTCGTCGCCTTAGCTTCGGCAGGGAGCCCCGCAAGGGCAATCGGCTGAGAGTTTTCGTGATACTGGCGCCTTACGGTGCCTGACATGGAGGCCTTCCCCACGCCTGTCGCCCTGGTGCACGAGTGGTTCACACCCCGGTCCGTGGGTGGGTCCGAGCAGGTGGTGGCCGAACTCGACCGGCTTCTGGCGCAGCGGGGAACCCCGCCCGAGCTCTACGCCCTGGTGGATGGGGAGAGCGGGCGGCCCGGCAGCTGGCTGTCAGGGCGGAGCGTCCAGACCAGCTTCATCCAGCGGCTGCCCTGGGGGGTGAGCCACGTCCAGCAGTACCTGCCGCTGTTGCCCCTGGCGATCGAGCAACTCGACCTGTCGGGCCATCCCCTGGTGATCAGCAGCAGCCATCTGGTGGCCAAAGGGGTGATCACCGGTCCGGACCAGTTGCACATCAGTTACGTGCACACCCCGGCCCGCTACGCCTGGGACCAGATGCATCCCTACCTGGCCCGTTCCGCCCTGGCCCGCGGGCCCCTGGGTCCCCTGGTGCGGCTGCAGTTGCACCAGCTGCGTCAATGGGACGTGGTCAGCAGCGCCCGGGTGGATGCCCTGGTGGCCAATTCCCGCTTCACCGCCCGCCGGATCCGCTGTTTCTGGCGCCGGCGTGCCCATGTGATGCATCCCCCCGTGGCCGTGGAGCGGTTCCGTTGGGATCGGCCCCGGGACGACGTCTATGTGAGCCTCTGCCGGCTGGTGCCCAACAAACGGGTGGATGTGGTGGTGGAAGCCTTCAACCGCACCGGGCTGCCCCTGGTGGTGCTCGGCGACGGTCCCGAACGGCGCCGTCTGGAGGCGATGGCGGGGCCCCAGGTCCGTTTCCTCGGTCGCCTGTCGGATCAGGAGAGCGCCGCCTGGCTGGAGCGAGCGCGGGCCTATGTGTACGCGGGCCTGGAGGATTTCGGCATCGCGCCGGTGGAGGCGATGGCCGCCGGCGCTCCAGTGATCGCCTTCGGGCAGGGCGGGGTGCTCGACAGTGTGCGCTGCCTCAGGGAAGGGGAGCGGAGCGCCACTGGTCTGCTGTTCCCGGAGCAGAACGCCGCCAGCCTGGCGGCGGCGCTGGAGCACTTCGAGGCGGCCCGGCTGTGGCGATCCCTGCCGGCGGAGGAGCAGCGGCGCTGGGCGGAGGGCTTCGCCCCGGCGGTCTTCCGGCGACGCATGGAAACGCTGCTGGACAAGCTGTGGCGGCAGCATCGTCGCCGCCTCCACGGTCCTGTGCCTCTGATCTGAGTGGCCCCCCACCTTGGAGTTCCTGTCCTGCTGATCCTTAACTTCATTTATCGAAGCAGTCCCCCATGCTCTCTTCCATCGGGACCCCCTACGCCTCGCGCCAGCTCGTGACGGCACCGGCGCAGGTGTTCACCGCGGAAGAGCTGATCGCCATCCAGTCCAAGCGGGATCGCTTCGTCAAGCGTGGTGGCGATGTCCTGTTCTCCCTGATGGTGCTCACCCTGGGGTCTCCGGTTCTGCTTGCCCTGGCTTTGCTGGTGAAGGTCACCTCCAAGGGCCCAGTGTTCTACGTGCAGCAGCGGGTGGGCCGCGATTACCGCAGTTTCGGTTGCATCAAGTTCCGCACCATGCGCCGGGACGCCGATCGTTTGCTGTCCAAGCTGCTGGCCGAATCTCCCGACCTCGACGAAGAGTTCCGCAACGATTTCAAGCTCAAGAACGACCCGCGCATCACCCGTCTGGGCAAGTTTCTGCGTCGTTCCAGCCTTGATGAGCTGCCCCAGTTCCTCAATGTGCTCCGGGGTGAGATGAGTGTGGTGGGACCCCGCCCCATCGTCAAAAGCGAGCTGGTCCGCTACGGCGATCGGATGGACGAGGTGCTCGCCGTCCGCCCTGGCCTGACCGGTCTGTGGCAGGTGTCCGGCCGCAACAACCTCAGCTACCCGGAACGGGTTCGGCTGGATGTGCGTTACGCCCGCCGCCGCAACCTGTTGATGGATCTGCGCATCATCGTGCGCACGATCAGCGTGATGCTGGATCCCCGCGACCGTGGCGCCTACTGATCCGCCCCCGGTGCACGGCCTGCTGCCGCTGCGCTGAGCGCCCACAGGGCCGGCAGCGCCACCAGCAACCAGATCAGCTCCAGTCGATCTCCCAGGGCCAGGATCCTTGCCACGGCGGCCGCATCGGGCGTGCTCCCCGTGGCCGCCAGGATCGGCTTGATCCGAACGCCATCGGCGTAGGTGTTGGCCCCTCCCAGGCGCACGCCGGCGGCATGGGCGAAGGCCGCCTCCGACACCCCGGCGTTGGGGGAAGGGTCGGGGGCGCCGTCCCGCAGGGCCGCCCTGAACCATCGCAGGGTCTGCCGGGGCCGCCCCGCCGCCAGGGGCAGGGTCAGGGCCACCAGACGGGTGGGCAGCCAGGTGAGCAGGTCGTCGAGGCGGGCGCCGGCGGTGCCCAGCCAGCGCAGGCGGCCGTGGCGGTAGCCGAGCATCGAATCGAGGGTGCTGGCCGCCTTGAAACTCCAGGCCAGGGCGAGGGGCCCCGGCAGTTGGGGCGATAGCAGGAGTGGTCCCAGCGCCAGCAGCGCCGCCCCCACCAGCATCCAGAACAGCGGCGCGAACAGACCGTCGACGGCGTTTTCAGCGGCGGTTTCGGCGGCGGCCCGCAGGATCTCCGCCTCCGGCAGCTGGCTCACCTGGCGGCCCACGATCCGGGCCAGGCGCTCCCGGGCCAAGGGGACATCCGGCAGGGCCTCGAGCACGTCCCGCACGGCCCGCTCCAGGCTGCCGCCCGCCAGGGCACTGGCCAGGCCCAGCAGCAGCAGGGGGGTGCCCACCAGGGGCGCGCGCCTGGCCAGGGCCTCGAT
>NZ_JAYGHY010000106.1:0-3796 GCF_034931305.1 Cyanobium gracile UHCC 0281
GCGAGCTGGCGGTGGCGGTGGAACTGCCCGAGGAGGAGGTGAAGGATCTGCTCTGCCGCGCCCGCCAGCCGGTGAGCCTGGAGACGAAGGTGGGCGACGGCGAGGACACCGAACTGCTGGATCTGCTCTCCGGTGACGACCTGCTGCCGGCCGAGCTGGTGGATGGCGAGTGCCTCAAGGGCGACCTGAGGGCCCTGCTCGAGCAGTTGCCGGACCTGCAGGGCCGCGTGCTGAAGATGCGCTACGGCATCGACGGCGAGGAGCCGATGAGCCTCACCGGCATCGCTCGCACCCTGGGCATGAGCCGGGACAAGACCCGCAATCTGGAGCGGCGTGCCCTTGAAGGCATTCGCCACCACTCCCGCTCCCTCGAGGCCTATCTGGTGGCCTGAGCCATACGTCGGCCCATCAAAAAAGCCCCCGTCGCCGGGGGCTTTGGCCTGCAGGGGTGACCTGGCTTCAGTAACGGGGACGACCGCCGCCACCACCGGTGCGGGGCTGGGCCTTGTTGACCCGAATCATCCGCCCCATCCACTCGACGTCCTGAAGGTCGTCGATGGCCTTGGTTTCATCGGCCTCATTGGCCATTTCAACGAAGGCAAAGCCGCGCTTTCGGCCGGTTTCCCGGTCGAGGGGCAGGCTGCAGTTACGCAGCGCTCCATACTGCGCAAACAGATGGTTGAGATCATCTACCTCCGCATCGAAGGAGAGATTTCCAACGTAGATCGTCATGAACAGAGAAACAATTATGAACGGATTCGTCGAAAGCCCTTTCGGGACGTTGTCACTCGCCGAAGAGAAATCTTTGAATCAGTAGAAGCGTACAGCCTGGTTGGGCTGGCAGGCTGGGGGCGTTGCGCAGGGCGAAGCATGAAGCAGCAGGCAACGGCCATCGCCCTGGTGGCGCTCTGGGTGCTCGGCTGGGGGGTGGGCGGCTCGTTGATCGATGCCGGCCTGATCAGGGCGGAGGTCTACAGCCTGGAAGGCGGACAGGTGGGAACCCTGATCACCTTCCTGTTCTGGAGCCTGCTGTGGGGCGGAGTGGGCCTGAAACTCTGGCGGAGTCGGGGCCCTGGCGGCTCCGGAGAGGCGGGCAACGGCAACGAGACGCCCTGAACGCCGGCCGTCAGCGGCGCAAGCCGAGGAGCTGGGCGCCGTAATGCTCGCTGAACTCAGCCTGGTGCTGCCAGGCGGAGAGGAGGGTCTTGGCGACCGTACGCAGTTCCTCGATGTCATTGCAGCTGTCGATGGCGCGGGAGTGAACGGCGATCGAGAACTGGCGGTTGATCGAAAGGGAGGCTTCCATGACCGTGTTGCGATATTTCATTACGTTACGAGGTCTTGCCGGCGGGTGGGTGACGGCAACCCGCCCTGGGTAATCAGAAAAACTGGTCGAAGTTATCGAAGTCGACCGCACGGAAGGTGCCGTCCTGCACCTGGGCCATCAGCCGCTCGAGCTGCACCCACAGGGCACCACCGGTGAGCAGCGACAGCACGAAGGCCACCAGCAGGGCCGCGCCGGCGGCGAAGCCGAACACCTGCAGGCTGGCACCGATGAACAGCGTCACACCGATCACCAGACCCGCGTAGGGCAGGGTTGTCTCCAGGTTGGAGATCGGCAGCAGAGCCAGCCGGTCCTGCTTCCAGCCCTCCAGCCGGTTCTGGATCATCTTGGCGAAGGTGAGCCCGCAGAGCACGGCCATGGCCAGACCGATGCCCGCCAGCATGTAGGGCGGGTAGGTGAGGGGGGCGTATTCCAGCAGGATCTCCAGGGCATCCAGATCGCCGAAATCGCCGCTGGCCTGGTCCAGCCCGGCCTGCTGCAGGGTCACCGGAGCCGTCGAGAGGGCGGCCAGAAGCTGGGTCACGGAAGGAATCAGGAGGCGATCGCGCCCGACCCTAGGCGCCGGTGCCGCCCGCTCAGCTGAATCGGCTGCGCAAGCGGTGGACGATGGCGTTCAGGGCCAGCAGCAGCAGGCCCACGCCGATGAACACCAGACCCCGCAGGCCCAGGTCCGCCTGGTCCATGTCGATGGCCAGCAACCGCAGCAGGCAGCCACCCAGACCCACCAGAGCCACCAGCCGGAACTGGGGCTCCCGCAAGACCACCCCGAGCAGGTAGATGGCGAAGGCTTCGCCGGTCCACAGGAACGTCAGCAGGGCGCGGTCGTAGCCGCTGGCCAGCACGAAGGCCACGGCGACGAACAGGGGGTAGTACAGCCAGAGGTTGCGGCGCTGCGCCACCCGCGCTCCGATCCAGACCAGCAACGGCCAGCCACCGGGCTGGGCCAGCCGTTGGAGGTCGAGCCAGCGGTGGGAGGCCACGACGAAGGCCGTCTGCAGGGCAATCGCCACCACCCCGGCGGCCTGGGCGGCGCCGCTGACCGGGGGGAAGGAGGACAGGCCTCCGCCGAGGGTGTGCATCAGCGCCAGCACCGACAACCAGTAAACGCCCACGCCGTAGACCTGCAGGCGGATGGCGAACAGCCGCACCAGCGCCGGGCAGACCAGCACCAGGGCCAGCAGGGACCAGGCGACGGGTCGCCAGGGGGCACTGATCTGCCCCTGCAGGGTCAGCCCCACGCCCAACAGGGCCCCCTCGAGGTAGCAGGGCTGCACCAGCGGCCAGATCCGCAGTCGCGCCAGCTCCGCTCCCGCCCGGAAGAACCAGCCGTGCAGACACACGGCGATCGCCAGCAGCTCGACCAGCCAGCGGCCCCGCAGTTGCAGCGCCCCGAGCGTCACCAGCTCCTGGCTGGGTCCGATCACCAGCAGATAGGCGACGCCGAAACCGGCCAGATACACCAGGGACAGCACCAGGCCGGCCCGCACGGCCGCCCCTCGCAGCCGCTGGGTGGCCGCCAGGGCCGCGGCGGCCAGCAGCAGCCAGGCCACCCCCGGCAGCAGGGGCGAGATCGGCTCGAGCAGCCACAGGGTCCCCAGCCCCACATCGACGCCCAGCAGGCCGAGGCCGAGGCACTGCTGGCGGCTACCGCCGCCGGACAGCATCAACAGTATCGCCAGCAGCCCCAGGGGCAACAGGCGAGCGAGCAGGGCCATGGCCGGCCAGGGGGCCTGGACCAGCAGCGCCAGCCAGCCGAAGCCATGGGCCGCCCCGATGGCAGCGCTGACGCCCAGCAGCAGGCCCGGGGGGCGCCAGCGCCGTGCCGCCACCAGGAACGCCCCCATCACCACCAGGCTCAGGAAAGAGCGCCTGTCCTCGGGCACCACCAGCGCCGGCCCCACAGCGATCAGGCCGCCGGCCAGCCAGCCCAGCAGGGGCGGCAGGGGCAGCGGCACGCCACGGCGCTGCAGCAGCACCTGCATCCCCGCCGTCAGGGCGGCCCCAACGGTGAGCACGGCCCCGGCCTGGAGCTGGGCCACCGGATCGCGACTCAGCAGCGCCGCCACCAGGCCCGTGATCGCCAGCAGCAGGCTCGCCGCCACGCAGAGCCACCAGCCGATGCGTCGCAGGGGCCCGGAGTCCTCCCGCACCGCCAGGCCCAGGAACAGCAGGCACTCCAGCAGCACCACACCGGCCAGCAACGGCCCATCCGCGATCAGGGGCGCCAGGCTCAGCAGGGCGGTCAGCACCAGGGTCTGCCCCACCAGCGCATCGCCCATGGCCAGCCAGCGCGGGCCATGCCGCCGGGCGTTACGCCCCAGCAGCAGGGCCACGGCGGCACTGAGCGCCAGGGCCGTGGCCCTGGTGGCCGCCTCACGGGGATAGAGCAGCAGGGCGAGGCCGAGGCCGCCCCAGAGGCTCAGCAGCAGGGCCACGGGCAGGGCCTGCAGC
>NZ_JAYGHY010000107.1:0-3499 GCF_034931305.1 Cyanobium gracile UHCC 0281
TCCTGCAGCAGGGCCACCACCTCCACCAGATGCCCGGCTCCCCAGACGGCGAGCCCCTCCACCAGGGCGGCTTCGGTGGCATTGGCCGCCGGCACCACCAGGGCCCGGGCCCCGTGGTGCCGGGCCGCCAGGGCCAGGGCCAGCACCCCCCGGATCGGCCGCAGACGCCCGTCGAGGCCCAGCTCCCCCGCGCTCCAGATCCCTTCCACCTCGGCGGCCGCCAGCTGCTGGCTGGCCACCAGCAGCCCCAGGGCGATGGGCAGATCGAAGCCGGGGCCGGTCTTGGGCAGGTCGGCGGGGGCCAGGTTGACCACCACCCGGGTCAGGGGCACCCGCAGGCCGCCGTTGCGCAGGGCCCCCCGCACCCGCTCCCGCGATTCCTGGGCCGCCGCATCTGCCAGGCCCACCACCCGCAGCCCCGGCAGTCCCGGGGCGATGTCCACCTCCACCGTCACCGGCAGGGCCTCCAGGCCCCGCAGGGCCCCACTGCTGCACCGTGCCAACATCCCTTTGGAGCCCACTGCCCGTTCAGTGCCACCTCCCGACCACTCCCCGGCGTCCCATGGCCAGCAGCGACACCATCTTCGGACGCATCCTGAGCGGCGAAATCCCCTGCCAGGAGGTCTACGCCGACGATCTCTGCCTGGCCTTCCGGGATGTGAACCCCCAGGCGCCGGTGCACGTGCTGGTGATTCCCCGCGAGCCGATCGCCCAGCTGGGCGAGGCCACGGACGAACACGAGGCCCTGCTGGGCCATCTGCTGCTGGTGGCCGCCAAGGTGGCCCGGCTCGAAGGGCTCGAGAGCTGGCGCACCGTGATCAACAGCGGCGCCGACGCCGGCCAGACCGTGTTCCACCTGCACCTGCACGTGATCGGCGGCCGGCCGCTGGCCTGGCCGCCGGGCTGATGGCCGGGCGCACACCGCCGCCCCCGCCGGGTCGGGCCGACGGAGAGAATGGCGCGATCCGCCCACGCCCATGACCCCCCTGAAGGCCCTTCGCGAGCAGCTGGGCAAGCTGCAGCGCCTGGCCCAGCCCTACTTCCTGCCCCTCGACGAAGGCGGCGGCGGCAGCGGCCAGTTCCTGCTTCTGGTGGTGGCCCTGCTGGCAGTGGTGGTGGGCTTCACCCTGCTGCTGCTCACCGGCGTGGTGGCGGCGGCCGGGGCCTGGATCCCCGAACTGCGCAACCGCTTCCTGCCCGGGGTGCCCGAGCAGGTGGCCGCGGTCTGGAGCGGGCCGATCGGCATCGTGATCATGGTGCTGTTCGCCGCCGGCCTGGGTGCCTTCATCAGCCTGCGGGCCAAGCTGCGCCAGGGGCGCTGGCTGCCCTGGCTGCTGCTCGGCATCATCGCCCTGCTGATCCTGGTGATCAACGGCATCAACGTGGGCATCAGCTTCATCGCCCGGAACATCGAGAACGCCTTGGTGGCCTACAAGGCGGAGGAGTTCTGGAAGATCGTCGCGATCTACGCCTTCTGCCTGGTGCTGGCCCTGCCGATCCGCGCCATCCAGAGCTATCTGATTCCCAAGCTGGGTCTGCTGTGGCGAGAGTGGCTCAGCGGCCGCATGCTGGGCCGCTATCTCACCAACCGGGCCTACTACGTTCTCAATCCCAACGATGAATCCGTTGAGGAGATCGACAACCCCGACCAGCGGATCTCCCAGGACGCGGCCAGTTTCACCGCCACCAGCCTGAGCGTGACGGTGGAGATCATCTCCGCCCTGCTCACCTTCTTCAGCTTCATCATCGTTCTCTGGAGCATCAACCAGACCCTGGCCCTGTGGCTGCTGGGCTATTCGGTGGGCGGTACGGCTCTGATCGTGTTCGCCAGCCGCAAGCTGGTGAATCTGAACTATCAGCAGCTCAAGCTGGAGGCCGATTTCCGCTACGGCCTGGTTCACATCCGCGACAACGCCGAATCGATCGCGTTTTATCGGGGCGAGCGCCAGGAGCAGAAGGAGGGCGAACGCCGCCTTGACGGCGTGATCGTCAACTACAATCGCCTGATCATCTGGGAGGCGCTGATCAGCGTCATCCAGCGTTCCTACGACTACTTCTCCCGCTTCCTGCCCTGGTTGGTGATCGCGCCGATCTACTTCGCCAAGCAGGTCGATTTCGGTGTCTTCGGGCAGGCCAGCATCGCCTTCTCCCAGGTGCTGTTCTCGGTCAGCTACATCGTCAACAACATCGACCGGCTGGCCGCCTTCTCCGCCTCCATCAGCCGTCTCGAGGGCTTCCAGGGCAAGGTGGAATCGATCAGCGCCGAGATGGCCGAGTTCGTGGCCGCCGAGCAGGCCTCCGCCGGTGGCGCCATGGGGGCCGGGGCCGGCGCCGTGCGTCCCGAATCGATCCTGGTGAGCCATGTGGATCTGGTGCCGCCCCGCACCAACCGCCAGCTGGTGCGCGACCTCAGCCTGGAGGTGACCGCCAGCCAGCGCCTGCTGGTGGTGGGCCCGTCGGGCTGCGGCAAGACCTCCTTCCTGCGGCTGGTGAGCGGCCTCTGGCCTCCGGCCGCCGGCCACGTGCAACGGCCGCCGGTGGGGGAGCTGATGTTCATCCCCCAGAAGCCCTACATGCTGCTGGGCAGCCTGCGGGAGCAGCTCTGCTACCCCCAGCCCACCGATCGCTTCAGCGACGAGCAGCTGCGCCATGTGCTCGAGGAGGTTCGCCTGCCGGACCTGGTGCGCCGCTATCCCGACCTGGACATCAAGCAGGACTGGCCCCGCCTGCTCTCGCTCGGCGAGCAGCAGCGCCTCGCCTTCGCCCGCCTGCTGCTCAACTCACCCCGGTTCGTGGTGCTCGATGAGGCCACCAGCGCCCTTGATGTGGCCACCGAGAAGGCCCTCTACGAATTGCTGGTGGAGCGGGAGATGGCCTTCGTCAGCGTGGGCCATCGTCCCACCCTTACCCAGTACCACGACACCGTGCTGGAACTTGACGGCAGCGGTGGCTGGCGGATGCTCCCGGCGGCCGGCTATACCTTTGGGCGCGAGGACTGATCCGATGAGCGACCCTGCCTCCACCCCATCAGCGGACGTGCCCGAGGACGCCGCCACCGCGCCCGCCACCAGTGCCACCACCTCCGAGGTGCCGGCCTTCGGCTGGAGCGGCTACGCCGAGCGGGTCAATGGCCGTTTCGCCATGCTCGGTTTCATTGCCGTGCTGCTGGTCGAGGCCCTCAGCCACGACACTTTCCTGCACTGGGCGGGCCTGGTGCCCTGATCAGGGCACGGCGATCAGGTCCACCTGCCACTGGCCCTGGCGGCTCACCTCCACCGCCAGCTCGCGGCCGTCGGCCCGCAGGGCCACCCGCCGGGGCACGCCGGGGGGCTGCAGCGGCACCGGCTGCAGGGCCATCAGGTTGCGGCGGTAGAGCACCAGCTCGGTGCGCCCCTCCAGCTGGCGCACCAGGGCCAGCCGCTCACCCCGGCCATCCACCGCCACGCTGAGCGGCTGGGCGTCGGGGCGCTCCAGGCCCGGCACGGGCACGGGCTGCTGG
>NZ_JAYGHY010000108.1:0-3437 GCF_034931305.1 Cyanobium gracile UHCC 0281
CAGCCACACCGGCGCCGCTGGTCCCCCGGCCCGCAGGCGCCGCCGCAGCCAGGCCGCGTTGGCGGCGCCCACCGGATCGGCGGCATGGGCGAGGGCCGCCGGGCTGGGACTGATCCGGGCGAAGAGGTTGAGCACCTCCAGGCCGCCGTACCCCCAGCCGGCGGCGAAGGCCATCAGCCGCCGCAGGGTGGGGTCGTCGTGGCGGTGGTCGGCGCGGGAGGGGTTGAGACCAAGGAACAGCAGGCGGCTACCGCCAGGATCCCAGACCCGCTCCAGCCACCAGCGGTACTGGCGGCAACGGCTGAAGGCGGCCCGGCCGGTGGCGGTCACGGCGCTGTCGGGCCGCCGGATGGCAGGCTGTGGCGATCGGTGGGCAGATCCCAGGGACGGCCATGGAGCGGGACAAGCCCCTGTTGCTGCTGGTGGATGGCCACTCCCTGGCTTTCCGCAGCTTCTACGCCTTCGCCAAGGGCGGCGAGGGGGGCCTGAGCACGAAGGACGGGGTGCCCACCAGCGTCACCTACGGCTTCCTCAAGGCCCTGCTCGACAACTGCAAGGGACTGGCGCCCCAGGGGGTGGTGATCGCCTTCGACACGGCCGAGCCCACCTTCCGCCACCAGGCGGATGCCGCCTACAAGGCCCATCGGGAGGAGGCGCCGGAGCACTTTTTCGCCGACCTGGCCAACCTGCAGGCCATCCTCAAAGACTGCCTCGACCTGCCCCTGTCGATGGCACCGGGCTTCGAGGCCGACGACGTGCTCGGCACCCTGGCCAACCGGGCGGCGGGTGAGGGCTGGCGGGTGCGGATCCTCTCCGGCGACCGCGACCTGTTCCAGCTGGTGGACGACGCGCGCGACATCAGCGTGCTGTACATGGGTGGCGGCCCCTACGCCAAGAACAGCGGTCCGACCCAGATCCGCCGGGCCCAGGTGATCGAGAAGCTGGGAGTCCCACCGGAAGGGGTGGTGGACCTCAAAGCCCTCACCGGCGACAGCTCCGACAACATCCCCGGCGTCAAGGGGGTGGGGCCCAAGACGGCCCTGACCCTGCTCAAGGCCCACGGCGACCTGGACGGCATCTACGCCGCCCTCGACCAGCAGAAGGGGGCCCTGAAAACCAAGCTGGAGACCGATCGGGAGAACGCCTTCCGCTCCCGCATGCTGGCGGAGATCCTGGTGCAGATCCCCCTGCCCCAGGAACCACGCCTGGCCCTGGGCCAGGTGGACAGCGAGGGGCTGGGGGCGCGTCTGAGCGAGCTGGAGCTGTTCAGCCTGGTGAAGCAGACCGAGGGCTTCGCCCGTCTGTTCTCGGCGGAACCAGCGGCAGAGCCCCCAGAGGAAGAGCCAGAGGCAACGGACACCCTGCCCGCCCTGCGGCCGGAGCTGGTCACCACCCCCGAGGCCCTGGCCGCCCTGGTGGGGAGGCTGCTGGCCTGCACCGATCCGGCGGCGCCGGTGGCCCTCGACACCGAGACCACCTCGCTGAATCCTTTCAAGGCGGAGCTGGTGGGGATCGGCGTCTGCTGGGGGGAGGGCCTGGCGGATCTGGCCTACGTGCCCATCGGCCACCACAGCCCGCCGGCCGCCGATCTGCTCAGCACGCCGCCCCCCGCCCCGGTGCAGCTGCCCCTCGATGCGGTGCTGCTGGCCCTGGGGCCCTGGCTGGCCAGCGCCGAACACCCCAAGGCGCTCCAGAACGCCAAGTACGACCGCCTGATCCTGCTGCGCCATGGGCTGCCCCTGGCCGGTGTGGTGATGGACACCCTGCTGGCGGACTACCTGCGGGATGCCAACGACAAGCATGGCCTGGAGGCGATGGCGGAGCGCGCATTCGGCTTCCATCCCACCACCTATGGCGATCTGGTGGCCAAGGGGCAGACCTTCGCCGACGTGCCGATCGAGGCCGCGTCGCTCTACTGCGCCATGGACGTGCACCTCACCCGGCGCCTGGGGGCGTTGCTGGCGGAGCAGCTGGCGGCGATGGGGCCCGAGCTGCCCCTGTTGCTGCAACAGGTGGAGCTGCCCCTGGAGCCGGTGCTGGCCCAGATGGAGGCCACCGGCATCCGCATCGATGTGCCCTACCTCAAGGAGCTGGCCGAGGAACTGAGCAGCACCCTGGTGCGGCTGGAGCAGGAGGCCCAGGCGGCGGCGGGAGTGGACTTCAACCTGGCCTCCCCCAAGCAACTGGGGGAACTGCTGTTCGACAGCCTGGGGCTCGACCGCAAGAAATCGCGGCGCACCAAGACCGGCTGGAGCACCGATGCGGCGGTGCTGGAGAAGCTGGAGGACGACCATCCGGTGGTGAAGCTGGTGCTGGAGCACCGCACCCTCAGCAAGCTGCTGAGCACCTACGTGGAGGCCCTGCCGGCGCTGGTGGAGCCGGAGACCGGGCGGGTGCACACCGATTTCAACCAGGCGGTGACCGCCACCGGGCGGCTGTCGAGCAGCAACCCCAACCTGCAGAACATCCCCATCCGCACCGAGTTCAGCCGCCGCATCCGCAAGGCCTTCCTGCCCCAGGAGGGCTGGCGGATGATCAGCGCCGATTACTCCCAGATCGAGCTGCGCATCCTCACCCACCTCTCGGGCGAACCGGTGCTGGTGCAGGCCTACAACGACGGCGACGACGTCCATGCCCTGACGGCCCGGCTGCTGCTGGAGACCGACACGGTGACACCGGAGGAGCGGCGGCTGGGCAAGACGATCAACTTCGGGGTGATCTATGGGATGGGGGCCCAGCGGCTGGCCCGCGAAACCGGCATGGGCCAGGCGCGGGCCAAGGAGTTCCTGAGCCTCTACAAGCAGCGCTACCCAAGGGTGTTCCTGTTCCTGGAGCTGCAGGAGCGCCTCGCCCTCAGCCGCGGCTACGTGGAAACGATCCTGGGGCGGCGACGCCCGTTCCACTTCGATCCCGGCGGCCTGGGCCGGCTGCGGGGCAAGGATCCGCTGGAGATCGACCTGGAGGTGGCCCGCCGCGGCGGCATGGAGGCCCAGCAGCTGCGGGCGGCCGCCAATGCCCCGATTCAGGGCTCCAGCGCCGACATCATCAAGCTGGCGATGGTGAGCCTGCAACGGGCGCTCACAGAGGCCGGCCTGCCGGCGCGCCTACTGCTGCAGGTGCACGACGAGCTGGTGCTGGAGGCGGCACCGGAAGCGCTGGACGAGGTGCGGGAGCTCACCCGCCGCACGATGGAGCAGGCGGTGCAGTTGACGGTGCCACTGGCGGTGGACACCGGGGTGGGCCCCAACTGGATGGAGGCGAAATAGCGGCGCGAAGGTAGGCTGCGCCTGAGCCCGTCCGCCGCCATCGATGCCTGAACCGGTGCGGGTGCTGCTGACCGGCCGCCACGGCCAGCTGGGCCGGGCCCTCACCGCCCGCGTGCCGGCCGGCATCGAGCTGATCGCCACGGGCCGCGACGAACTGGATCTGGCCGACGC
>NZ_JAYGHY010000109.1:0-3394 GCF_034931305.1 Cyanobium gracile UHCC 0281
GCATCACGCTGTACCGGGAACCGATCCTGCTGGAATGGGTGGAGACCGGGGAGGATCTGTTCCGCCTCGTCCGCAACGTGCTTATCCATGAGATCGCGCATCATTTCGGCTTCTCCGATGACGATATCGACCGCCTGGAAGGCGGCGACTGATCGACCGCCTGGAAGGCGGCGACTGATTCTTCCTCGCGCGAAGGCTGAGGCTGCCCGCGAACCGGCTTTCTCATCTTTCGGCGGATCGCCGCCCCGGCATTAACCGCGTCGTTACCCGCTACCCGGCAGAACCTGCCCAGCCGACATGGTCGGCATGGGGATGGCAGGATGTCTCGCTGGGGTTCGGGTGCAGGATGCGCCGGGCAGGGCTTCGCGGCCCGGGATGATGCACCGCGGGGCGGCGCATGGGGGGGCTGATCGAACAGCTCCGCGCGCTGGGCACCCTGCGTCTGGCGGCCATGGCGGGTGTCGGCCTGGCGGTGCTGGGCCTGGTGGCCTGGCTGGCGGGCCAACCGCAGACCACCAAGGCAGGCGAGCCCGCTGGGGACTCGCTGGCGCTGGCGGACCGCTGGCGCCAGGCGGAGGCGGCGGTGCAGGCGCTGCTGGACCAGGAACTGGCCGACGAGGACGGGGAGCCGGCCCTGGCCCGACTGCTCAGCCGGCTGCTGCCGGCGGGGCTGCCGGTGCTGCTGGCCAACAGCAGCCCCGTGCGCGACTGGGAAAGCTTCGCCCACCCGGGCGCCCCGCCCCGGCCGATGCACGGCTTCCGCGGGGCCTCGGGGATCGACGGCACCCTCTCGAGCGCCTGCGGCCTGGCCGAGGCCCTGGGTGATCTGGTGCTGGTGAGCGGCGATCTGGCCCTGCTCCACGACGCCAACGGCTGGCTGTGGCGAAGCCAGCTGAGCGGGCGCCTCACCGTGGTGCTGATCGACAACGGCGGCGGCGGCATCTTCGAGCAGCTGCCCATCCGCACCGAGCCGGCGGCGGCGATGGATTTCGAACGTCTGTTTGCCATGCCCCAGCCGGTGGATCCCCTGGCGCTGGCGGCGGTGCACGGGGTGCCGGGCCGCCGGGTTGCGGGCCTGGCGACTCTGGCGAGCGACCTGGCCTGGGCACGGCAGCAGCCGATGGCGCTGCTGGTGATAAGCACCGACCGGCGCCGTGATGCCGCCCTGCGGCAGCGGCTGCGCACAATGGCCGCAGCCCAGGTCACGCCCCCATGACCCCCGTTCCCCCGCCCCTGCCGAACTGGACCAGCGCCGGCACCTACACCGACATCCGTTTCGAGACCAGCGGCGATGGCCTCGCCCGGATCAGCCTCAACCGGCCCGAGAAGCGCAACGCCTTCCGTCCGCTCACGGTCCAGGAGCTTTGTGATGCCTTCAACCGGGTGCGGGACGACCCCTCCATCGGCGTGGTGCTGTTCACGGGCGCAGGACCGGCCGCTGATGGCGTCTGGTCCTTCTGCGCCGGTGGCGACCAGAGCGTGCGCGGCGATGGCGGCTATCTCGACGATTCGGGCCTGCCGCGGCTGAACGTGCTCGACCTGCAACGGATCATCCGTAGCCTGCCCAAGGTGGTGATCGCCCTGGTGGCCGGCTACGCCATCGGCGGCGGCCAGGTGCTGCACCTGCTCTGCGATCTGAGCCTGGCGGCCGAGAATGCTGTCTTCGGCCAGACCGGGCCGCGGGTGGGGAGTTTCGATGGCGGCTTCGGCGCCGGCTACCTGGCCCGGGTGGTGGGCCAGCGCAAGGCACGGGAGATCTGGTTCCTGTGCCGGCGCTACGACGCGGCACAGGCGCTGGCCATGGGGCTGGTGAATGCTGTGGTGCCCCTGGAGGATCTGGAGCGCGAGGGGGTGGCCTGGGCCAGGGAGGTGCTGCAACACAGCCCCACCGCGATCCGCTGCCTGAAAGCCGCCTTCAACGCTGAAACCGACGGCCTGGCCGGGATCCAGGAGCTGGCGGGCCAGGCCACCCATCTCTTCTACCGAACCAGCGAGGGGCAGGAGGGCCGCAATGCCTTCCTGGAGAAACGGGATCCGGATTTCAGCGGCAATGCCTGGCTTCCGTGAACAGGCAGTGATGAAATCCAATCAAAACCTCTGCCAAGCATTAAAGTAAGAAAGAAAAACGACTCCACTCTCTTCATCCGCTGATGAACAGCACGACAAAGGAGATTCAGCCTGCCGGAGTTCTCGATGGTGAGCGTGGCAAGGAACTGCTCGAGCAGGTCAGCGAGGCTTTGGTCACCCAACCAGACATGGTTGTGATCAATTGCCAGCAGATCACATTCATGGACAGCAGTGGATTCAGTGCCTTGGTGGGCTGCCTGAAGAAAGTCAGAGAAGCCGGTCGTCGACTTGCCCTGCGCGCACCGGCGTCGCAGATGAAGATGGTTCTGGAGATCACTGGGACGGACAAGGTCTTCGAGTGCATCTGAGGCGAAACTCCTCAGAAAGAGATCACTATTCACGTCCTCAGATCCAGTAACGAAGCAATACCTCATCCCTGGGAACCAGCATCGGGACTAGGAGTGAAGTGAATGCTGATGATCGAAGCGTCATCAGGAAAGCTCTCCACACTGGTGTGGGCTCTGATCTGGTCGACGAGCGAGACAAGGCCTGACTCGGTCGACTCAGCATGAGCCTCCAACAGCGTCTGGAAGCCGCCGTTATCCCACATTTCACCGTCAGGTTTTGGAATTTCATACAGTCCATCGGTGTAGAGAAAGAGTTGGGACGATAGGCCGATTGAAACGGTCCGTTCTTCATAGGCCACCTCTTCAAACAGGCCAATGGGCATGCCAGGTGCTTTCAGGGCACACCATTCAATGTTTCCGCCCTCCGCCATGGATCGGAGCAGCGCTGGGGGGTGGCCGGCGCTGGCATAACGAAGCTGGCGACTGTCCTTGTCGAAAACACCGTACCAAATGGTGAAATACTGGTTGTTTTGATCTTTCATCTGAAAAAGGCTATTCAGATAGTTCAGTACATCCGCAGGGCGTTTGAGAAAGCTGTCCGACTGCCGGCGCCCATGGCTGGTGGCGTACTGCTGATTAAAACGGGCCTGGGTGCGGAGCAGGTTATGGATGGAGATGGATGGGAGTGCCGCAGCCAGTCCATGACCAGAGACATCAAGAATATAAAGAACAAGATGCTGTTCATCCAACCAGTAAAAGTCAAGACAATCCCCACCCAGCTGACTGGACGGAAGGAAGAGGCGGTCGATCGTGACATCGCCCTCCATGGGTGGTGGAAGGATCGAGCGAACATAGTCGGCAGCCTGGGACAACTCGTCTTCGAGTCGACGCTTCTGATCAGCAAGATCCTGGCTGATGACCCTGAGCAGACGGCTACTCTCATACAACCGAAGCCCGGAACGAACGCGAGCGTTCAGCTC
>NZ_JAYGHY010000110.1:0-3311 GCF_034931305.1 Cyanobium gracile UHCC 0281
CGCCGCCGCCGCCCTGGCCGAAAGGATCCGCCCGGCCGTGGAGCGGGCCGGCTGGGTGCTGATCGGGCCGGCGCCGGCCCCGGTGGCCAGGGTGGCGGGCCGGAGCCGCTGGCAACTGCTGTTGCATGGCGCTGGCATGGCGGCGCTGCCCCTGCCCCCCGAAGGCGACCTGCGCCGGGCCTTGCCGCCGGGGGTGAGCCTGACGATCGATCCCGACCCGCTGGAGCTCTGAAACCGACGCCGGCGGCGCGGGCGTCAGGCCGGCAGTTCCGGCAGGCCGAAGCCCAGCCGGCGCCGGGTCGCCTGCAGGGCCAGCACCAGCGGCAAGGCCAGGCCCACCGCCGCCGCCCCCAACCCCAGGCCACTCCATCGCCAGCAGCGCAGCTCCAGCACATTGACCTGGCCCGGCTGGAGGGGCCAGATCAGCTGACGGGCCCCGTTGCCATCCCCCGGAAGCGCTGGAACCGGGCTGCTGGGGGCCGCCTGCCAGACGGCCGCCGGCCGCACCGGAGTGAGGACCAGCGCCAGATCCAGCCCCGGAAGCACCTCGAGGGGCTGCAGATCGAGCTCCAGCAGCAGGTGCTGGCGCACCCCCACCAGCCAGTTGCGCTCCTCCCAGCGGACCACCGGAGCGCTCAGGGGGACACCGCTGAGCTGGCCCGCCAGCTCAAGGCTGCCCGCCAGGGCCGCGAGCGCCTCACGGGCCGGCAACACCGGGGTGGAGAGAAGCTGGTCACCGTTCCCCCCCCGCCCGTGAAAGGGACCGGGCGAAGCCAGCTGGGGCTCGTGCCCCTCCAGCGCCGCGACGAAGCGCCGCTGCCAGGGACTCTGCGGGCCACCGTTGCTGCGCAGCTGGTGGCTCACCTGCAACCGCCCGGGTCCCTCGAAGCGCAACTCAGTGCGCACCTCCATGCAGCCCCCCAGCAGCGAGGCCAGCAGCAGCAGCACCACCACCACCACCACCGCGAAGCCCACCGGGGCCCGGGTGGGGCCCACCGGCGGGGGCGGCGGTGGCTCGGGGCGACGACGGGAGAGCCGGCTGACCCCGCCGCCGACCCCTTCGAGCGGCGTGGTGCCGGTGAGATCCGGCAGGGTGAGCGACCAGTTGCTGGGACGACGCAGCTCCGGGGCCTCGAGCACCATCAGCAGCGCCTTGGCCTGGGCGCGCAGCGTCGGGTCCTGGCAGCGCACCAGACCGCGGCAACAGGCGGCGGCCTGGTCGGTACGGCCCTGGCCCATCAGGGCGGTGGCCATCAGCAGACGCAGCTCAGCGCCTGCGGCCGTGAGCGGCGAACGCTCCTCCTGGAGGGGCTCCAGCAACCGCAGCACCTGGCCGTACTCGCCACGATCCAGGGCCCGCCGGGCCTCGGCCAGCGGATCCTCAGGCATGCAGCAGGCCAGGGCTGCCCACCACCATGGTGCCGATGCCGGCATTGGTGAACACCTCCAGCAGCAGGGAATGGGCCACCCGGCCATCGATGATGTGGGCCGCCTTCACCCCCTGGGCCAGGGCCCGGATACAGCATTCGGTCTTGGGCGTCATCCCCCCTTCCACCACACCGTCGGTGATCAGCCGGCGGGCCTCCGAAAGGCTGAGCTGGCGGATCAGACTGGTGGGCACGTTGCGGTCCCGCAGGATGCCGGGGGTGTCGGTCAGCAGGATCAACTTCTCCGCCTGCAGCGCCGCGGCCAGCTCCCCGGCCACAGTGTCGGCATTGATGTTGTGGGCCTGGCCATCGGCATTGGGGGCGACGCTGGAGATCACTGGGATGTAACCGCTGGCCAGCAGGGGGGAGAGCACCGAGGGATCCACCCGCGCCACATCGCCCACCACACCGAGGGTGCCATCGCCCATGGTGCGGGCCTGCACCAGAGCGCCATCACTGCCGGAAAGTCCCACGGCCCGGCCCCCCACCCGGTTGAGGCCATTGACGATCTGCTTGTTGACCCGGCCCACCAGCACCATTTCCACCACGTCCATGGTGTCGGGGCAGGTGACCCTGAGGCCGTCCTGGAAGCGGGGCTCGATCGCCAGTTTCTCCAGCCACTGGTTGATCTCCGGTCCGCCCCCGTGCACCACCACAGGCTGGACGCCGACGCAGGCCAGCAGGGCCAGGTCGCGGAAGACCGCCTCGCGCAGGTCTTCACGCACCATGGCAGCACCGCCGTATTTGATGACGATGCGGCGGCCGGCGAACCGCTGGATGTAGGGCAGCGCCTCACTGAGGACGGACACCCTCAGGGTGTCTTCCGAACTGATGTGCCGATCGGGACTCAAGGGACGGGGGCGGCGAGGGACGGGTCGGAGGTGGCGGGTGCCGGCAGAAGGCTCAGCGTCAGTCGGCCAGGACCAGCCTGTTGCAGTTCAGCGGTGAGGCCGGGACCGAAGAAACGGCCCAGCCGGTCCTGGCGATCCTGCCAGCGCTCGAACGGCACCCCCTGGCACTCAATCGTGAGACGCAGCCCGTAGCCGCCGCCGTGGTCGAGCTCCTCAACGGCCAGCAGCTGGGGAGGGGAGTCCTCATCCCAGAGCTTGAGAGCTTCGAGGGAGCTTTCCAGGTGGGCCTTCTGGCCGTAGCGCCAGCGGGTGACGTCGGCCAGCAGTTTGCGCAGCGGCTCGTTCTCAGGCAACTGACGCAGATCGCGCAACTGGGCCACGGGGGTGAGTCGCTCGGCGGGTGGCAGCTCGGAGGACTTCAGGGCCAGCCCCCCCAGCAGGATCGGCACGCCGTAGAACACGCCAGCCAGGCTGATGTTGGGGCTGTCGGTGACGTAGGCGATCGAACCGATCACGGTGAGCACGGCACCAGCCACGGTCACCAGGCTGCCGGGGGAGAGAAACGCTTGCATCACGCCATTGTCCAGCAGCGGGGGGCAGGATGGAGCCCCCAAGGCCGCCCGCCAGCCCCATGGCCAGCCATCCCGACCACCCGACCGACGTCCCCACCACCAGCAGCGAGGATTGCGGCGCTGCCGGCGACAGCCCCTGGAGCGCGGCGGCGGCCCCTTCGACGGCCGAACTTCTGTCTCAGCTGGGAGAGGACCGGCTCTGGCTGCTGCGCCAGCTGGACAGCGGCCGCTGGAGCCAATGGCGACTCGATCTGGCGGCCCTGGAAAGGGAACTGGGTCAGTTGATCGACCAGGCCGGCGAACGGCTCTGAACCAGGGTCCGAATCAGAAGGGAATGTCGTCGTCATCGTCGCCCAGGGGCACCAGCGGGGAGGTGTCCCAGACGGGTGCTGCCGCCTCGGCCGGCGCAACGCTGGCGGGGCGCGATGGCGCCGGTGCCGGAGCACGGCGCGGCGCTGGGG
>NZ_JAYGHY010000111.1:0-3163 GCF_034931305.1 Cyanobium gracile UHCC 0281
AGACCGCACAGCGCACTGGGAGGCAAAACTCCCCATGAGGTCTACACTGAGACCAAACCCTGTTCCTCCCGCCCGGAGTTAACGATGTCAGGGACCGAATCTGTCCAATAAAAGCCATCCACCTCAGTCATGGTGGATTCCTGTGTGCTGCTCGATGTGATCACCGCAGACCTTCAGTGGGAATCCTGGAGTGCCGAGCAGCTGCGTCGCTGCCTGATTGCCGGCCCTGTGGCGATCAATCCGCTGATCTATGGCGAGGTGGCTTTTGCCTACGAGCGGATCGAGTCGGTGGAGGAGGTGCTGCCCCGCCACCTCTACGCCTACTGGCCGATCCCCAGGGAAGCCGCCTTTCTCGCGGCCCGTGCCCATGCCAGCTACCGCGCCAGAGGCGGTAACCGCCAGATGATCCTGCCGGACTTTTTGATCGGCGCCCATGCGCTGATCGAACGCTGCCGGCTGCTGACGCGCGACGCCCGGCGGTACCGGCAGGCGTTTCCTGGGCTGCAGCTGATCACGCCTGAGTGATCACACGGCCGGCCTGTGACTCGCTTCGATGGCGGCCCGATCAGCAGCGCAGACGCACCCCCCGTGGCAGCTCCTCGAGGATGGCGCCTTCGGGGCTGAGGGCGGGGTAGGGGCGCCCTTCGCGGCGGCACCAGTCCGCCACCTGCGGGTAGGCCCACTCAAACAGCAGCGGCCCATAGCGCTCCGCGGCCACCCCCTCACCCTGGCTGGGCAGGCAGCCCTTCGCCTGCCGTTGCCGCAGGGCTTCGAACAGCAGGATCGCATTGGCCACCGACACATTCAGCGACTGCACCATCCCCGCCATCGGGATCACGATCGCCTGGTCGATCGCGGCGGCGGTGGCTTCGCTCAGCCCCCATTTCTCCGCCCCCAGCACAAACGCCGTGGGGCCGGTGAAGTCACAACTCCGGTAGTCCACCGCGTCGGCCCCCAGGTGCGTGCCGTAGATCCGGAAGCCATTGGCCTTCAGCAGCGCGATGGCGTCGGTGCTGTGCTCGTGCCGGTGCAGCGCCACCCATTTCTGGCTGCCCAGGGCTGTGCGGTTGAAGGTGGGCACCCTCCCTTTCAGGCTGACGGCGTGGGCTTCGAGCACCCCCACCGCATCACAGCTGCGCAGGATCGCCGAGAGGTTGTGGGGCTTGTCCACATGCTCCAGCAGCACCGTCAGATCGCCCATGCGGCGATCGAGCACCGCGCGCAGGCGCTCGAAGCGGCGGGGCAGCAGCGGCATGGGCCTGGTAAAACGCCATCATCGACGTTGCCCCCTCTGCTGCTCACCCCATGGCTGTCGAGGAGCGTCCCTTTGACAGCCGCGTCTATGCGATGGTGCGGCGCATCCCCCACGGCCAGCTGGCCACCTACGGCCAGGTGGCGGAGCTGATCGGTGCCTACGGCTGCGCCCGCCAGGTGGGCTGGGCCCTGCGGCGCCTGCCCCTGCCGTCGGAGGTGCCCTGGCAGCGGGTGGTGAATGCCCAGGGGCGCATCGCCATGAGCCCCGGCCGTGAAGGCAGCGACTGGATGCAGCGGCAGCTGCTGCTGGCCGAAGGCATCGCCGTGGCCGCCGACGGCCGCCTGCCCCTGGCCCAACACCGCTGGCGGCCACCGCTGGAGCTGGCCGAGCCCTCCTGTACAAAGGAGTGAACCGTCACGGGAGCCCGCCGATTCACGCCAGCGACACCGTCCCCGGCGACGCCATTCCCGGCCTGGCCTCCCGGCAGCTGGCCTGGCAGGTGCTCCAGGCCGTCGCGGCCGGCGCCTACGCCGATGCCGCCCTGGAGCGCGAGCTGGCCTCCCTGGCCCGCGCCGGTGGTGGCCTGTCGGCGGCCGACCGCGGCCTGGCCACCGAGATCGCCTACGGCGCCATCCGCCAGCGGCTGCTGCTGGATGGCTGGATCGACGCCCTCGGCAAGGTGTCCGCCCAGCGCCAGCCCCCGGCCCTGCGCTGGCTGCTGCACGTGGGGCTCTACCAGCTGCTGTTCAGCGATCGGGTGCCGGCGGCGGCGGCGGTGAGCACCACCGTGGCCCTGGCCAAGCGCGTTGGCCTGGGCCGCCTGGCGCCGGTGGTGAACGGGATGCTGCGTTCCCTGCTGCGGCGGCGGGAGCGCCTGGCCGGCACTCCGCCCTGCACCGAAGAACCCTGGGATGGGTTGCCGTTGCCGGCCGATGCCGCCGCTGCCCTGGCCCTGCGCCGCTCCCTTCCCCCCTGGCTCAGCGCCGAGCTGCTCGGTTGGCTGCCGCCGCAGCGGGCCGAGGCCTTCGCCCTGGCCTGCAACGCGGTGCCGGCCCTCGACCTGCGCGTCAATCCCCTGCGCACCAGCCGCGACGAGTTGCTGGCGCGCTTCACGGCCGCCGGTGTGGCCGCCCGCGCCCTGCCCGGCACGCCCCACGGCCTCACCCTGCTGGAGCGGGTCGGCGATCCCCGCGACCTGCCCGGCTACGCCGAGGGGCTCTGGTGCGTGCAGGACCGAAGCGCCCAGGCCATCGCCCCCCTGCTTGACCCCCGGCCCGGCCAGCGGATCCTCGATGCCTGCGCCGCCCCAGGCGGCAAGAGCACCCACCTGGCGGAGCTGATCGGCGACCACGGCGAGTTGTGGGCGCTGGATCGCTCCGAAGCCCGCCTGCGGCGGCTGGATCGCAATGCCGAGCGCCTCGGACTCACGTCGATCCGTTCCCTGGCCCTCGATGCCACCGCCCTCGCCGAAGCCAAGCCCCACTGGTGCGGCTGCTTCGATCGCGTTCTTCTCGATGCCCCCTGCTCCGGCCTCGGCACCCTGGCCCGCCACCCGGACGCCCGCTGGCGGATCACCCCGGACGCCATCGACGGGCTGGTGACCCTGCAGCGCCAGCTGCTGGAAGCCCTGCTGCCCCTGCTGGCACCCGGTGGCCGCCTGGTTTATGCCACCTGCACGGTGGAACCGCGAGAGAACGGCGGCCTGATCGCTGCACTGCTGCAGGCCCACCCCGGCTGGTCGCTGCTGGAGGAACGCCAGTGGTGGCCGGAACCCCCGGCGGGGGAACGGGGCGGCGGCGACGGCTTCTATGCGGCGGTGCTGCAGGGGCCGGCCTAGGGCGGCCGCCTAAGGAGGTGGTGGTGCCACGACGGGGGGCGGTGGCGGCAGCGGGGCGGGCACGTCGGCCG
>NZ_JAYGHY010000112.1:0-3102 GCF_034931305.1 Cyanobium gracile UHCC 0281
GGCCCAGCCCAGCCCCAGGGCCCACCAGTGGGCGCCCCCCTCGCTGGCCCAGTGCAGGCGCTCGTCGAGGCCGCACATGGCGGGGCTCAAGCAGTCCGGCAGGGCCGCGTCGTCGTCGACAGCGCTGTTGAGCAGCTGGCTCAGGCCCTGGTAGGAGAAGCCGTAGGTGCCCACCCGGCCGTTGCTGCCCTCCAGCGCGCGGGCCCAGCGGATCGTGGCGGCCCCATCGGCCGCTTCCTGGGCGAAGCCAGCGAAGCCGCCATCGGAGTCACCACGGCCGCGCACGTCCTGCACCACCACCAGGAAGCCGTGGCCGGCGTACCAGCTGGGATGGGCGTAGGTCACGGTGGAGGCGATCGCGCGGCCGTAGGGCTGGCGCATCACCAGCACGGGCCAGGGGCCCTCCCCGTCGGGGAGCCAGAGACGGCTGGCCAGCCGCACCCCGTCCGCCAGCTGCAGGGTGGCGTCCAGGGTCCGGACCACGGCTTCAGAAGACCGTGGAGCAGTGCAGGCCGATGACATAGGTGGCGAGCACCTCCGCATCCATCGGGCTCAGGCCCCGGCTGCTGGCCAGCCCGGAAATCGACGCCTTGGAGGTGGCCGAGACGCCCTGGGCGTTCAGCTGGCGGAACTGCTGGCAGAGGCTCTGGGCCAGGGCAGGGTTCTGCTTCACCGATTCGAGCAGGGCGGACTGGGCGCGGACCATGGGCGCCGCCACGGCGGTGAGGCAGGTGGCGCACAGCAACGCGGTGAGACGCCTGCGAAGGGGATGAGTCGTGGCTTTAGGGGGAGAGAGGCGGGTTGTTGGGGGCATCACTGCCTCCATCCGTTTTCTCCATTCCAGTCACCCGCACCGGTGTGATGCGGGACTGAGGGTCAGTTCGGGGAGCGACTGGAGGCCTGCCTGGCCCGGCGGATCCAACCCAGCACCAGGGGCAGATCCACCGGCGCCACGGCGGCCCCGGTGAGACGCCGCTGCAGCCGGCCCAGCTGCAGCAGCAACTGCTGGGGATCGGCGGCGGCCAGACCGGCGGGGCTGGCGATGCCTCCATGCAGCAACAGGGCTGCCTCTTCCGGGGCCAGGCCCACCGCGCTCACCAGCCGGGCCTGACCCCGCAGGCGGATCAGCTTGGCCTCGCTGGCTTCCCCGGAGGCTGCCAGCTGCCGCAGCTGCCCGTCATCAAGCCCGGCCACGGCCTCCCAGCTCTCGATGCCATCCCGGCGCAGGCGCTGCTGCTCGCGCCGCATGTGGGCCGCTGGCTGGAAGGGGTGGGCCACCAAGGGTCAGACCGCGTCGTCGAGGCTGCTGGTGGCCTGCTCGCGGGTGGTTTCCGCCAGCACCACGGGCCGTGCCAGTCCTGGCTCCACGGCCTCGACCCGCCGCAGCCGCACCCAGACCTGGGCACCACCGTCAGCACCACTGCCGCCACGGCCGCCGCCGCGCAGGTTGCGGGCCACCTGCTCCACCGTGGGGGCCGCCGCTGCGATCTCCAGATCGGCCGGTGCGGCGGCAATGACCAGATCGGTGCCGTTGTCGAACACGACGGGCACCTGGACCGCCCCCGGCACGCTCACCCGCGGGTTGTAGCTGATGGCGAAGGCGAGGCAGGAGAGCGAGAGCAGGGCCGTGAAGCTGGTGATCCCCACCAGCCGGAAGCGAATCCCCCAGCGGGAAAGGAAACCGGCGATGGTCAGCACCGCCAGCACGCCACTGGCGGCACCCAGCCAGGTGCCGGCCACGAGCAGGATCGGATCAGCGGCCATGGGGCTGGGGAAGGCGTGACAAGCCCCTTATATTGCGGCCGCCATGGACGGCGACCGACCCCGGTGGATGCGTTGGAAGCCTGACAACCAGTCTCTTTTTGCCCGCCGACGCGCGTGGAAGGGACTTTTTGCGGTTGGTTTGGCGGGGACGGGCCTGGGTCTCGGGGTCTTCTGGTTCGACCGGATTGTCGCCGGGATCTATTCCCGCTTCCGGCCCACCCTGGAGCGCCAGATCGGCGCGGTCATGGGCCGTCCTCTGGCCCTGGGTCCCTACCGGGGCCTGAAGGCCGATGGCTTCTGGATTGGCTCCAGCCGTTTTCTGCCCGGCCCTCAGGACAGCTCCACCGCGACAGTGGAGGCAGTGCGGCTGCGCATCGACCCGTGGGCCAGCCTGTGGTTGAGAGGGCCCGTGCTGGACCTGGGCCTCAAGGGGGCCCGGGCCGACCTGCGCCGCAACGCCCGGGGCCAGTTCTGGGTGCTGGGATCGGCTCCCCCCGGGCGCGAGCCGCCCCGGATCGACCTGCGCCTGGGTCTGCTCCAGCCCGGCGCGCTGCGGATCTGGGGTGCCGGAGCCACGGCCCGGCCCCTCGATCTGGCCCTCTCGGGTCAGGTGGGGATTCGGCTGCACCGCCGCGCGATCGATCTGGGCCTGCGGCTGGCCCCCCCGGCCGGCAACGGCGGCGGCTCGCTGCTGGTGGATGGTGGGGGCCAGTGGCAGAAGCAGCAGTGGCAGGGCCGCCTGACGGCCCGCCGTTTTCCCCTGGCCTCGCTGCGGTCGTTGTTTCCCGCCGGCGACCGGGCCGGGGGAGAGCTCGCCGGCGTGGCCGACGGGCGCCTGGGGCTGAGCCTCAACGATGGCCTGGCCCGCTGCGACGGCGGCCTGGAGCTGCGGGGCTTGCGCTGGCAGCTGCAGACCGGCTCGCTGCCGCTGACGGCGGAGCGGCTGCCCCTGAGCTGCCGGGAGAGGTCCCTGATCCTTCCCGCCAGCCCCTGGCGCTACGGGACCTGGAGCGGCCGCCTGACGGCCAGGGCCGACACGGATCGCCGTCTGGATCTCCAGCTCGTCGTCCAGCCGCCGCCGCGCCACCCGCTGGGGCGCCAACCCCTGAACGCCGACCTCAAGGGACGCTGGGAGGCCGGACTGCTGCGCATCGCCCGGCTGGATGGCCGGTTGGGTGCCTCCACGCTCAGGGCCAGCGGCGGCGTCGGCCGGTCCCTGGCCCTGGACGCCCGCTGGCGCCTGGATCCCGATGATTTTCCCGCCGCCGCCCAGCTGCCGGAGTGGTTGCGGCAGCCCCTCGCCGGCCGCCTGCGGGCCGATGGACGCCTGGGTGCACC
>NZ_JAYGHY010000113.1:0-3030 GCF_034931305.1 Cyanobium gracile UHCC 0281
GGGAGGGGGATTACTCCCTTGAGGACAGCCTGGCGGCGGGAGCGGTGGCTTCGGCCGCGATCGAGCTGGCGGTGGCCCCCCACATGGGGGTCCGCTGCGCCAACGACGAAATGCTGGCGGCCCTGGCGCCTTCGGGGGCAGGCGGCATGGAAGCGCAACGACGGATAGCTTGAGCGTCGAGCCATTGCGCCCCTCCACCGCTTGTCCACCGTTCCTTCACCGGCACCGGCCTCCGTGGCGCCGCACGATCGAGCCCGACCCCTGGCCAAGGGCAGCCTCAAACCGGCCAAGGATCTCTGCAGCGACTGCGGCCTCTGCGACAGCCGCTGGGTGGCCTACGTGCGCCGGGCCTGCGCCTTCCTCGAGCAGCGCTTCGAGGCGATGGAGGAACGGGCCCACGGTCGCAGCCGCCGCCTCGACGATGAGGACGAGCTCTACTTCGGCGTGCACCAGCGCATGGTCACCGCCCGCCTGCGCCAGCCGATCGAGGGGGCCCAGTGGACGGGGATCGTCAGCCGCATCGGCGTACGGGCCCTGGAGACGGGCCTGGTGGATGCGGTGCTGTGCGTGCAGCAGAGCCCGGACGACCGCTTCACGCCGGTGCCCGTGTTGGCCCGCACCCCCGAACAGGTGCTGGCGGCACGGGTGAACAAGCCCACCCTCTCCCCCAATCTGGAGGTGCTCGAGCAACTGCCGGGCAGCGGCATCGAACGGCTGCTGGCCATCGGGGTGGGCTGCCAGATCCAGGCCCTGCGGGCCGTGCAGGCCACCTTGCCCCTGCAGAAGCTCTATGTGCTCGGGCTGCCCTGCGTCGACAACGTCAGCCGCCAGGGGCTGCAGACCTTCCTGGAGAGCGCCAGCCGCTCCCCCGAGACGGTGGTGCACTACGAGTTCATGCAGGACTTCCGCATCCACTTCCGCCACAGCGACGGCCACCAGGAAACGGTGCCCTTCTTCGGCCTCGACACTCCCGCCCTCAAGGACGTGTTCGCCCCCAGCTGCCTCAGCTGCTTCGACTACACCAATGCCGGCGCCGATCTGGTGGTGGGCTACATGGGCGCCACCTTCGGCCGCCAGTGGGTCACCGTGCGCAACCCCCTCGGCCAGGAGCTGCTGGATCTGGTGGAACCGGAGCTCGACCTGGCGCCGGTGACCAGCACAGGCGACCGCCGCCAGGCGGTGCAGCAGGGCATCGACGCCTACGAAAAGGCCCTGAAACTGCCGATGTGGCTGGCTGAGCTGGTGGGCGTGTTCGTGCAGCGCTTCGGGCCGAAGGGGCTCGAATACGGCCGCTTCTCAATCGATTCCCACTTCACCCGCAACGCCCTCTGGCTGCAGCGCCACCACCCGGAGAAGGTGGAGGCCCACATCCCCGCCTTCGCCCGCAAGATCGTGGCCCGCTACCGGCTTCCCAAACCGTGAGCGGTGATCCACGGGCCTGCGGGGTGCTGCTGCACCCCACCGCCCTGCCGGGGACGCCGGCCTGCGGCAGCTTCGGCGCCGCCGCCCGCGACTGGATTGATCTCCTGGCCGCCGAGGGGGTGGGGGTGTGGCAACTGTTGCCCCTGTCCCCCACCGATGGCACCGGCTCCCCGTACAGCTCCCCCAGTGGCTCAGCCCTCAACCCCTGGCTGATCGATGCCGACGATCTGGTGGCCGAGGGCCTGATCACCCCCGCCGACCGGGACGCCCTGCCCGTCGGGCCCGACGATCGCCTCGATCCGGCCGCCGCCGCGGCGCGGGCAGCGGCCATCGCCGTAGCCCTGGGGCGCCGCTGGGCCGACCAGAGCCAGCAGCGCCAGGAGGCCTTCGATCACTGGGAACAGCGCCAGCGCTACTGGCTGATCGACCACTGCCGCTTCATGGTGATCCGCCGTCTGCACGGGGGACGGCCCTGGTGGGCGTGGCCCGAACCCCTGGCCCGGCGCCACCCCCCGGCGCTGCGCGCGCTGGTCGACGCCCAGAGCCGGGCCCTGCAGGAGGAGGCCCTGCTGCAGTGGCAGCTCCAATGCCAGTGGAGCCGTCTGCAGCAGCGCGCCCACGACCAGGGGGTGCGGCTGGTGGGGGACCTGCCCTTTTATGTGGCCCACGACAGCGCCGATGTCTGGAGCCACCGGCGCCTCTTCTCGCTGCGCTCCGATGGCGCTCTGGTGGAGCAGAGCGGCGTGCCGCCCGATTACTTCGCCGCCACCGGCCAGCTGTGGGGCACCCCCGTGTACCGCTGGTGGGCGCATCGCCTCAATGGCTTCGGCTGGTGGCTGCAACGGCTGCAGCGCCAGCTGGAGCTGATGGATCTGCTGCGCCTGGATCACTTCCGGGCCCTGGAGGCCTACTGGAGCGTGCCCGGGGCGGATGTCACCGCCGAGCACGGCACCTGGCGCCCCTCCCCCGGCCGCGCCCTGCTGCGCCGCCTGTGGTGGCGCTGCCGTCGCCAGGGCCGGCTGCTGCCCGGCGGCCGTCTGCCGCTGATCGCCGAAGACCTGGGCGTGATCACCCCGGCGGTGGAGGCCCTGCGCGATCGCTTTGCCCTGCCGGGGATGAAGATCCTCCAGTTCGCCTTCGACGGCAACGACGACAACGCCTACCTGCCGGCGAACTACAAGGGCAGCCGCTGGGTGGTGTACACCGGCACCCACGACAACGCCACCAGCCTCGGTTGGTGGCGGGATCTTGACGACGACGCCAGGGGACGGGTCGCGGCGCTGGTGGGGGGTCAGGTGCCGGCGCCGAGCTGGCAGCTGCTGGAGCTGGCCCTGGCCTCGTCGGCCGAGCTGGCCGTGGTGCCGCTGCAGGACCTGCTGGAGCTTGGCGACGAGGCCCGCTTCAACACCCCCGGCACGATCGAAGGCAACTGGAGCTGGCGGCTGACCCAACCGGTGAGCGCGCTGGCGGGGCCCCTGCAGGGCTTCGGGACGATGGCGGCCCGCTACGGCCGGGGGCGGGAGGCAGCGGCCGGGACCGGGGGCGGGTAGAGGAACTGCGCCGGGCCCTGGCCGCCCGTCGGGTCGGGGCTCTGGCCAGCGGGGGTGG
>NZ_JAYGHY010000114.1:0-2695 GCF_034931305.1 Cyanobium gracile UHCC 0281
CATGGAGGGCGTCTGAGCGGTCGTCCTCGGAGATGTCCCAGAAGACATAGGCCCACTGGGGATCACGGGGCAGGAAGACGACGCGGGTCTCGGCGGCGGGCCGGGGGGCCGGGGGCATCTCGGCCTCAATGCGCTCGAGAGTCCGCCCTTCGCCTTCCTCCACCTGGCGGGTGCTGATGGCCTCCACCAGCTCCTCCTTGGACTTGCGGCTGTACAGAGAAACGCCGAGGTCACTGGCGATCTGCCGCAGCTGGCGCAGCGTCATCATCGCCAGGGAGGTCAGCGTCTTCTGGCTCACAACATCAGAATTCGTTTGGGATCAGTCTGGAGGACGTTTCCGCCTTTGGGCGAAGCCAGCCCTTGGTGGTCAGGATCCACTGACGGCCTGCGGTGCGCCCGGCCGCCATCGTTCAGCTCACCACAAAAAAGCCCCTGCAGCGGTGACGCTGCAGGGGCCGGTTGGAACGAAGCCATGGCGGTAACGCCCCGGCCTCAGCGACCGATGCTGCGGTAGGGCACCTTGGAGAGGTAGTCCATGCCGGTGTTGCCGGCGGCGGCGCTGCCGACGCCACGCAGGGCGGGCAGGGTGCGGACCCAGGGCAGGTAGTCCTGAGGGAAGCCACCGCGGCGCTGCTGGGCGCGCTCGGGGAAGCTGCGGGACTTGCCGGTGTAAACGATCTGGGGGAAGCCCAGGATGCCGCGGTAGTACGACTCGTAGCGGGGCGAGGTGAGGTTGAAGGGGGTTTCACCGACCTCGCGGGAGCCCACCACCCGGTTGCGGTGGTAGGGCACGGTGTCGTAGCCGAAGGCGTCGAGGTACTCCTGGGAGTCGAGAATGGCGTCCACCGCGCCCTTGACCCCTTTGGTCATGATCACGGCGGACCAGGCGATCTCCTCGGACTTGCCGTGGACCGGGCGGCCCAGCAGCTTCTCGACCAGGTGGCGGGCCACCCGGTAGTTGCTGTTGAGGTTGTAGAAGCTGCGGTTGAAGGTGTCCGACAGGCACAGGGAGCGGATGAAGTCCCGCACGTTGATCTGGCCGTCCCGCAGCTGGCACTCAAGGGTGCGGTCGCGGTCGACCTTGAAGGCATGGAAGAAGATCTGGCGGTAGGCCGCTTCGATCACGAAATTCTGATCTTCCCGGTCCATGGCCTTGTCCATGGACACGGCCTTGGGGTCCTCGTCGGAACCCACCCGGAACGGCGCCACGCGCGAGTTCTGGGAGGTGGGGGGGTACTTGAGGAGTGGAAGAGCCACGCGTGGTCCGGCATCCGTCGTTGGGGATCGTAGAAGTAGGGCCCCGGCGCCCTAGGGCCCTGGAGGGCAGGGCTCACAGTCCGTAACGTTGGCGACACAACGCCAGTGGCGCCGCTCTCACCAGCCCAGGGCTGACAGGCAGGCGGTTTCGGGGCTGCCCGGGGCCGTCGAGGCGCCTGCCGTGGCGCCGGGGATCCGGGTCTCAACGCAGAAAGAGGCGGTGTTGGAGAGCCCTTCGACGGTGCTAGTGCGCAGGCGCACGTCGGGCCCGGCGAAGCTGAACCGCTCCAGGCTGTTCATCGTCTCGTAGCTGGTGGTGAGCAGCAGGCCGTCCCGGTCGTCCATGGCGAAGTGGCCGGCCACCGGAGCTGTTTCGGCGTAGCCCCGGTCGCGCAGCAGCAGGCCGCTGCGGCCGCGTTCATCGGTGGGGATCAGGCCGAAGACGCTTTCCCCCTCGTGGGCCTCACCGGCCTTGTCCCAGGCCATCGAGCCGCTCCAGCGCACCCGGCAGCCCCCCACCAGGGCCGCGGGATCCTGGCCGTGCAGCACGGCGATCGCCTCCAGGCGCGGATCGGCCGCCTCCAGTTCCACCACCTCGATGAAGGAGCCGCCCGCTTCGGCGCGGCGGTGCAGCAGGTGGTGGCTGCTGCGCTGGGAGCGCCAGCGGCCGCAGCTGAGCCGGAAGAAGCTGATGGCGTCGGCGATGGATCCGCTCACGGGGGCTCAGGCGAAGGGGCGCGATCAGGCGATGATCGCAACTCTCCCACCCTCCCGCGGCCCTGTGTCCGCCGCTCCCGTCGCCGCCGCCCTGGCGGCCGCGTTCTGCTGGGCCTTCGCCAGCCTGCTGTGGCGCCGGCTGCCCACCTCCCTCTCGGCGGCCCGGCTGAATCTGCTCAAGAACCTGCTGGCGGTGGCCCTGCTGCTGCCGCTGGCCCTGGCGCTGCCCTGGCAGCTGGCGCCGCGCGCGTTGCTGCTGCTGGCCCTCAGCGGCGTGCTCGGGATCGCCCTGGGGGACACGTTGTTCTTCGCGGCCCTGCGGCGGCTGGGGACCCGGCGCACCCTCACCATCGACGCCGGTGGTCCGGCGGTCACGAGCCTGGCGGGGGTGGCCCTGCTGGGGGAGGTGCCCCGGCCGGCCCAGTGGCTGGGGATCGCGCTGATCACCCTGGCGGTGCTGCTGGTGGTGCAGCAGCGTGCCCCCGGGGAGGACGGGCTCGAGGGGGGCCTGCCGGCGGACGGCGAGGGTGAGGGCAGCGACGGGACCGGGGTGGCCCTGGCCCTCGGGGCCCTGGCCTGCGGCAGTGGCGGAGCGCTGCTGGCGCGGGCGGGCCTGCTGGTCGGCGGTCCCTCACCGCTGCAGGCCGCCACCCTGCGGCTGGCGGCGGCGGCGATCGTGATGTTGCCGTTGCTGGCGGGGCTGCCGCGGGCTGTGCAGGGG
>NZ_JAYGHY010000115.1:0-2338 GCF_034931305.1 Cyanobium gracile UHCC 0281
GGCTGGCCCTGCTGCCCTGCCCCGGCGGCTGGCGGGCCGCCGCCGCGCCCCAGCAGGCCACGCGTCTGCGGGAACCGCTCTGGTGCCGCCCGGTGGCTGCGGCGGGGGGCTCAGCCGCACCGGCCGAAACGCTCTTCCCTTCGCTCGGCGACGATCTGCAGCTGGTGGCCCTGCGGCCGCTGCCGGCGGACGGCGACCAGGGGAGGGCGAGGCAGGCGTTGCTCAGCGTGCAGAACCTCGGGCCCTGCCGGCGCCGCCTCTCGATCGGTCCCGACTGGACCGTGCTGGAGCGTTGCGACGGCTTGGGCCAGGGGTTGGGGGGCGGCGGCGATCCGCTGCAGCTGACCCCCTGGCAACTGGGGCACTGGACGCTGCAGAAGGTCGCGACGGCTCAGTCGTCGTGATCGTCGAAAGGATCGGTGAGGCCCTTGGACGGGGGGCCGAAGGCGGTGTACACGCCAAAACCGGTCAGGGCCAGGAGCACGGCGAGCACCGCGAGGGCCACGGAGAGGGCGGGGGAGGTGCTGGCAGCGGGATCCATGGGGGCTCTCAGGCGGGGCAGGGGGCGCGGGGCTTCCGTCACAACTCTCGACAGCCCAACTCGGTGCGGCCGGAGAGACCCTTACAGTAAGCACCGCGATCCCGTGCCTGAGAGGTTCGAGCTGCCATGGCCCAACGCACCCGTCTGGGAAACCTGCTGCGCCCCCTGAATTCCGAGTACGGCAAGGTGGTGCCTGGCTGGGGGACCACCCCCGTGATGGGCGTGTTCATGCTGCTCTTCCTGGTGTTCCTTCTGGTGATCCTGCAGCTGTACAACAAGTCCCTCCTGCTCGAGGGCATCAACGTCAACTGGAACGGCGTCGGCTGATTCCTCTCGCCCCCTGTCCATGAACATCTTCGGCATCGGTCTGCCCGAGATGGCGGTCATCGCCGCCATCGGACTGCTGGTCTTCGGACCCAAGCGCCTGCCCGAGCTCGGCAAGACCCTGGGACGCACCCTGCGCGGTTTCCAGTCAGCCTCGCAGGAGTTCGAGAAGGAGTTCCGTACGGCCGTGGGCACCGATCAGCCCACCGACATCTCTGGGCCCCCCGCCGCCATCCCGCCGGCGGCTGACGCTGCAGCGCCGGCGGTGGTGGTCGAGGAGAGCGCCGCTCCCTCCAACGGCCCCGCCAGCTGAGGACGGCCATCCGTTGGATCTGCACTTACTGGTGGGCCTGGGCAATCCCGGCGCCCGCTATGCCGACACCCGCCACAACGTCGGCTTCATGGTGCTGGAGCGGCTGGCCCGCGCCGATGGCGCCAGCTTCCGCAACCAGGGCCGCCTGCACGGGCTGCTGGCCGAGGTGGGGCAAGGGGACAAGCGACTGCGGCTGCTGATGCCCCAGACCTTCATGAATGACAGCGGCCGCTCGATTCGCGCCGCCCTCGACTGGTTCCGGCTCGAGCCCGCCCAGATGCTCGTGCTGGTGGATGACATGGACCTGCCCCTGGGGCGCCTGCGGGTGCGGGCCGCGGGCGGGGCCGGCGGCCACAACGGCCTGCGCAGCACGATCGACCACCTGGGCAGCGAGTCCTTCGCCCGGCTGCGCATCGGCATCGGTGCGCCCGGAGAAACGCCGGAGGAGCGCCGGGCCCGCACGGTGTCGCACGTGCTGGGCAAGTTCTCCGCCGCCGACCGGCCCGTGCTGGAGACGGTGCTGGCGGAGGTGGAGGCGGGCATCGACCTGATCCGCCGGGTTGGTCTGGAGCGGGCCGCCAACCGCCTGAACAGTTTTCGCTCCGATCCGCCGCCATCCTGAGAGCATCGATCGACACCGACGGCGCCACCTCCCCCGTCGCAGACCCCCCGTTTCCTGTGAGTCGCCTTCCCGCCACCAACGCTCAGCTGCGGGTGCTGCGCCAGAGCTTCAGCCCCTGCCTGCTGGAGGGCGAGATCACGGCGGGCACGTTCCAGTGGAGTTTCCGCTGGGCCTTCGACCGCGGTGAACTCGAGGTGGAGCCCTCGCTGGGGCGCGCCTTGATTCAGGACGCCCTGCTGCGCTTCCTGCTCAAGGCCGACTACCAGCTCGAACCCGGCGGCGACTACGTGTTCACGGTGCGGGCTTCGTTCTGATCAGGCACCGCCGGCCGCCACGTGCCGCGGCAGATCCCGCCCCAGCCGGCGCTCCAGCAGCAGCTGGGCCACCACGTCGTCCCAGTCGCGGGGGGGCTGGCGCAGGCCCAGGGGCAGCAGCTGGCGCCAGCCCCGGGCGGGAAACAGCTCCCAATAGCGGCGCCGCGCCGCCAGGGTGGTGCCGCGCTCGTCGACGAGCTCCACGGGCAGCAGGGGCTCCAAGC
>NZ_JAYGHY010000116.1:0-2212 GCF_034931305.1 Cyanobium gracile UHCC 0281
CAGCCGTGGTGCCGCTGCCGCCGACGCCGCGCCTGCGGCGGCGTCCCGCCAGGCACGCACCGTGGATGACTTCGATTTCGATGAGGAGGCCTTCCTCGCCGCCCTCGATGAGAACGCTCCGGTGGGCACCACCGGAGAGGTGGTCAAGGGGGTGGTGATCGGCATGGAAAGCGACGGTGTCTATGTGGACATCGGCGGCAAGGCCCCCGGCTTCATGCCCAAGAGCGAGTGCGGCCTCGGGGTGATCACCAATCTCAAGGAGCGCTTCCCCAAGGGCTTGCCGATCGAGGTGCTCGTCACCCGTGAGCAGAACGCCGATGGCATGGTGACGATCAGCGCCCGTGCCCTCGCCCTGCGCCACAGCTGGGAGAAGGTGCGCCAGCTGGAGAAGGAGGGCAAGGTGGTGCAGGTCAAGGTGAGCGGCTTCAACCGCGGTGGCGTCACCTGCGAACTGGAGGGGCTGCGCGGCTTCATCCCCCGCTCCCAGCTCAACGCAGGCGAGAACCACGAGGCCCTCGTCGGCCAGACCCTGGGGGTCGCCTTCCTGGAGGTCAATGCCGAGACCCGCAAGTTGGTGCTCTCCGAGAAGCGGGCCGCCACCGCCGCCCGTTTTGCCACCCTGGAGGTGGGCCAGCTGGTGGAAGGCCATGTGGCGTCGGTCAAGCCCTACGGCTACTTCGTCGATCTGGGCGGCGTCAGCGGGCTGCTGCACCACTCCTGCGTCACCGGCGGCGTTCTGCGCGACCTGCGCGAGGCCTTTCAGCAGGGTGAGCCCATCAAGGCCCTGATCACCGCCATCGACCCCGCCCGGGGCCGCATCGCCCTCAACACGGCCCTGCTGGAAGGGCCTGCCGGCGAGCTGCTGATCGCCAAGGACACGGTGATGGCCGAGGCCGAGGACCGGGCCCATCGGGCCCGTTCGCTGCTGCGCCAGCAGGAACAGGACGCAGGATGAGCGGAGCGTTGCAGGCGCCTGGCCCTGACTGGGAACTCGACTACTACTCCAGGCCGATCCTGGAGGCCGATGGCAAGAAGCGCTGGGAACTGCTGATCTGCACCACGACTGGGCTGCAGCCGGCGCCGGAACCCTTCCGCTGGTCGATGGCCTGTCCGGCCGCCAGCGTCAATTCCCAGTGGTTGCGCGGCGCGATCGAAACGGCCATCAAGGACGCCGCCGCCCAGGGCTACGGCCCACCCCGGCGGCTGCGCTGCTGGCGCGGCTCGATGCGCGCCATGGTGCAGCGGGCCGCTGAAGGGCTTGGTCTGGAGCTGGTGCCGAGCCGGCGCTGTTATGGCCTGGTGGAGTGGCTGCGGGAGCGACAGGCGACCGTCTATCCCCAGGAGCCGGGCTACATGGCCGGTCCCCTGGCCCCGCCGCCGCAGCCGATCGCACCGGTGGCGCTGCCCCTGCCGGAGGCGGCCCGGGGCGACAACTGGAGCTGGGCCACCCTCAGTGCCGCCACCCTGGCCGAAGCCGGCGGCTGGGAGATCGCCTTCCCCGGCCTGGTGGCCCTGCCCGAGGGCCTGGATCCCTCCACTCCCGTGCCGGGGATCCGGCTGTTCAGCCGCCGGCGGGCCCTGGCCATCGCCGGCTGGCTGTCCGGCCTGGAGCCGGCGCGGCTGGAGGTCTGCGCCGGTCAGCTGGTGCTGGAGGCCGGGCTGGAGGACCGCTGGATCCTGGCCCGCTTGCCGGAGGAGGAAGCGCGGCTGGCCAGTGCGGCGCTGGCGGAGGCCCGGGAGCGGGCCGGCGGTCTGCAGTTCATCGCCATCCAGGCGAGTGAGGAGGTGCCGAGTCTCGAGGGTTTCTGGCTGCTGCGGGACCTGCCGGATGGCTGAGGCTCTCGAGCCCCCCTTCGAGAGGCCCGATGCGGGCTTCAACAACCTGCCCGGCTGGACCTGGGTGGGCACCTACGGAGGCCTTTACCTGCAGTGCGACCTGCTGGCTGGCTTCGAGCACGGCTTCTTCACCCGCCAGTGGCAGGGCCGTGAGCCGGAGGAGCTGGCCGGGGAGATCAGTGCCGGCGTGAGCGTGCACCGCACCCGCCAGGTGCATGGCGGCACGGTGCTCGCCGCCGGTGAGGCCGTGGGGGCCCCGTGGCCGGAGGCCGATGGACTGTGCAGCGATGGCGGGGGCCAGAGCCTCTGGGTGTGCGGCGCCGACTGCACCCCGGTGCTGATCGTCGACCCCGCCGGCGGCCGGGTGGCGGCCTGC
>NZ_JAYGHY010000117.1:0-2203 GCF_034931305.1 Cyanobium gracile UHCC 0281
AGCTGTTCCGGGCATCGATGGCCACGGCCTGAGCCAGGTTCGGCAGGCTGTGATTGGCCATACCTGAATCAAAGGGACCCAGCCACGGCGTCTTGCCCTGGCCGCAACATGCGACACGCTCCTAGGCTGGGTTCAGCACAGCGCCGCAGCTGCTTCCACCGTGCTGAAACTCTGCCTGCAGCTGCTCGTCTGCGTCACCATCGCCCTGCGTTGCATGGTGATCTTCGGCCACCTGCGCAAGCTCTGGATGGCGGATGGACTGGCCGCTGAGTTCCGGCGTGAACTGCGCCGGCGCGGCCTGCTGATGACCCCTCCCGCCCTTCCCAGGGACGCACGCGCCCTGCCCCACCGCGCCGATCCGTGAGGCCGATCAGCGCCGTCTGGAAGGCGCGCCCGCCAGGTGATGCACGGCGTGGATCACGACGCCCCAGAGGTCCGCGCCTGAACCATCGGCACCGCTCCCTTCGTCGCCGGTGAGCACCAGGGGCGGACTGGTGCCGTCGCTGGCCACCAGCCACAGGCCGGTGCCGCGGCGGGCCAGACGCCGCAGCAGGAAGGCGCCGGCATGCACCGCCACCACCACCATGCCGGGACGGGGATCGACGCTGCGGTCGATCACCAGCAGGTCACCGTCGACGATGCCGTCCCCCCGCATGGCATCGCCGCTGACGCGCATGAAGAAGGTGGACAGCGGACGGGGGATCAGTTCCACGTTGAGATCGATGCGGCCCTCCACGTAGTCGTCGGCGGGGCTGGGGAAGCCGGCGCTGACGGCTTCGGTGGCCAGAAGACAGAGGAGCGCCGCGGCTCCCTGCCGTGGGGGCAGCGGCACCTGGGGAGGGAGGGAACGCATCGGCCCACGACAGTACGAATGTTCTACTCCGGGCGGCCCCTGTCGCGGGATCATCGGCGGCGACCCCCTGCCGTCAGGCCATGGCTTCCAGTCCGGAGGCGTTGATCGCCCGCTTCGCCCTGCAGCCCCATCCGGAGGGGGGCTGGTACCGGGAGCTGCACCGCTCCGCCTGCCAGGTGCAGCGCAGCGAGGACGGCCGTCAACGGGCCGGACTCACGGTGATCGTTTTCCTGCTGACGGAGGGGCAGCGCAGCCGCTGGCATCGGGTCGCGGGGGGCGATGAGGTGTGGCACCACGCCGGCGGTGACCCCCTCGACCTCTGGCGGCTGCCGCCGCAGGGAGGCACGGCCGAACGGCTGGTGCTCGGTCCCCTCGCCGGTGAGGCGATCGGCGATCCGGAGCCGAGCCCCCTGCAGGTCGTGCCGGCGGGCTGGTGGCAGGCGGCCCGCAGCCGGGGGCGATGGAGCCTGTTGCACTGCTGCGTGGGACCGGGTTTTGCCTTCGAGGATTTCCAGCTGCTGGCCGATCTCCTGCCGTCTGAGCGGCCGGCCGGCGCCGATCCGGCACTGCTCTAGCCCGTTCCGCCACCATGGAGCCGTGATGGATTGGGAGAGGGATGGGGTGTCCGACGTGCGGCAGTTGGGCTGTGCGCGCCGACCGCAGCCTGGCGGGTCGCATGGTCTGTGCCCGCTGTGGCGAGCCGCTGGGGATCGGCAGGGCCCGTCGGATCGCCAGCGGCACGCGCCGCCGGGGGCAGGGGCGCGGCAATGCCCTGGCCTTGCCCCGTCGCTGGGGCCTGTGGCTGATGCTGGGGTCCCTGCTGACGGTGTCGGCGTTGCTGGCAAGCATTCCGGAGCGCCCCAGCCGGCCGCCGGAGCGCCGTGGCGCCGACCTGACGCAGGGCCCGGCGCCGCTGCGGCCCGGCGATCCCGGCCGCTTCGGGGTTGTCGCCATCCGCTGACAGAAGCGATCCCGCCCTGATCCCATCGGCAATCATGGGATGTAACGATTCTTGAAATACCATGGCCAGGACCAACCCGTTCGCGAACCTGGCCGACCTCAGCATGCGCCAATTGCGCGAGCTGGCCAGAACCCTGGGCATCCAGCGCTACAGCGCCCAGGACAGGGATGGCCTGGCCGGGGCCATCGCCGATCGCTCGGGCCAGGCCGGCGCTGTCCCTACGGAAACGCCAGCCCAACCGGGACGGACAGTCGCGGCGCTGGAGGCCGAGATGCCCCCGGCCCCCCGGCCCGCCGCCGAGACCCGCGTCGTCTTCCTGCCCCGTGATCCCCAGTGGGCCTATGTCTTCTGGGACATCTCCGAGGACGACCGCTCAGACGCCCTCCATG
>NZ_JAYGHY010000118.1:0-2079 GCF_034931305.1 Cyanobium gracile UHCC 0281
TGGATCAGATCCAGCAGCTCCATGTTCCGCTTGGTGTACTTCTTGGCCACGCTCACCACCAGGCGCAGGTTGGCCGCCACCATGCGCTCCTTGGCGCGGCGGCCGGCGTGCAGGCGCTTGCGCAGCATCACCGGGGTGAGGCCCGCCTCGGCGGCGAGCAGTTCGGGGCTGGGCTCCTCGCCACCGGATCGGAGGGTGAGTTCCTCGCGCAGGTCTTCGAGGGCCATCAGCTCCTGCACCTGGCGGCCCAGGGTGATTTCCTGCTCATGGCTGAGCAGCGGCACGCGGCCGATGTCCCGCAGGTAGGAGCGCAACGAATCGCCGGTGGAGACCAGCAGGGACGCGGAAGCAGCGGTGATGGTGATCGAAGGCATCGTCCCTTGTTACGAAACCATTTGGTTTCGTAAATCTACCATCACTTTGCGGACTCGCTCCGACCTGGAGCGGTCCGCAGAATGGGGGGATGGCTGCCGACCGTCTGCAGAAACTCGTGGCTGCCGCAGGGCTCTGCTCCCGCCGCCAGGCGGAGGCGTGGCTGCGCGACGGCCGGGTGCGGGTCAACGGTGAGCTGGCCCAGCTGGGCGACCGCGCCGATCCCAGCTGCGACCTCATCAGCGTCGACGGTCAGCCCCTGGAACGGCCCCGCAGCACCCTGACCCTGCTGCTCAACAAGCCGCCCGGGGTGCTGAGCACCTGCCACGACACCCACGGCCGGCCCACCGTGCTCGACCTGCTGCCACCGGAGCGGCGCCGCGGCCTGCATCCGGTGGGCCGGCTCGATGCCGACAGCCGGGGTGCCCTGCTGCTCAGCAACGACGGCGACCTCACCCTGCGCCTCACCCATCCCCGCTATGGCCATCGCAAGACGTACCAGGTGTGGGTCGAGGGATGGCCGCCGCCGGCAACCCTGGAGCGTTGGCGGGCCGGCGTGCCCCTCGATGGCCTGCCCAGCCAGCCGGTGGACCTGCATCGGCTGCGCCACCACCGCGGCGCCACCCTGCTGGAGTTGGTGCTGCGGGAGGGCCGCAACCGCCAGATCCGACGCACGGCGGAGATCCTCGGCCACCCGGTGCTGGATCTGAGACGGGTCGCCGTTGGCCCGGTGCAGCTGGGCGATCTGGCGGAAGGATCCTGGCGTGAGGTCGAACCGGGAGAATGGGGCCCCCTGGCCGTCGCTCCCTGAGCCCCCCTCCCTTGCCCAAGTCGGTCCCGTCCCTGTTTCAGCGTCTGCGCGAAAGCCTGCCGGGCCAGCGCCACAGCGTGCGAACAGTGGTGGAGGAGCGACGCCAGGATCCCCTGCTGCTCGCCGGCCAGCAGCTGCGCGAGGCCCGGGAGAGCCGCGGCATCGGCCTGCGTCAGCTGGCGCTCGACACCCGCATCAGCACCGCCGTGCTGGAGGCCCTGGAGCGGGGCTGGCGGGACCGGCTGCCGGAAGCGGCCTACCTGCGCACCATGCTGCCTCTGCTGGAACACCATCTGGAGCTGCCCGGGGGCGCTCTGGACGGGGTGCTGCCGCCGGAGCAGGACCGGCGCAACGGGCGGCGGCGGGACACGGTGCTGCTGCGCTTCACCCCCGGCTCGATCGATGTCTTCACCACCTGGCAGGGCACGGTGCTGTACGCGCTGCTGTGTGCTGGCCTTCTCTATGGCCTCAACCTGCAGCAGCGCCAGCTGGCCGCCCAGGGCCTGAACGCCCTGCGGCCGATTCCGCCCCTGAGTGCCGCCCAGACCGACCAGGCCAACCTGGAGGATGCCGACCGGGCGATCCTGGGCGCCTACCCCGACCTGCGCCCCCTGGGCAAGGCCGCCGCCGGCCAGGGACTGCAGCGGCTGCGCCGCGAAACCAGCCAGAATCGCCCTGATCTGGCCCTCGGCCTGCTGCGCCTTGAGCTGGCCAAGCCCACCCGGGTGGCCCTGCGCAGCGATCGGGGTGTGGAAACCCAGCTGCCTGCGGTGCAGGGCAGCCTCAGCCTGCCGGTGCTGCCCCCCTTCAGCCTGCGGCTCGAGCCGGCCCCGGCGGTCGGTTCGGTGCGCTGGAACGGCCAGCCCCTGGCGCCCGCCACCCCCGCTGGCCAGAGC
>NZ_JAYGHY010000119.1:0-2059 GCF_034931305.1 Cyanobium gracile UHCC 0281
GTGCGCAGCTTGCGGATGATCTGCTCGGGGGTGTGGCGCTTGCGTTTCATGGGGCTTCTCCTGGCCAAGTCTGGCCGGTAGGGAAGCTCTCATAAGGACTGGTTCAGTTTTTGGGGTCCACGCCAGGCACAGGGGCTGAAGACGATCCTCAGTTGTCGGAGGTCATCGTGATGGTCTCCGGTTTCGGCACGCCATCGCTGGATCGTCCATGGCTGGTTGATGCACATGCCGATGAGAAAGAGCACGAGGTCTCACTCAGTTGTGGCGATCAGACGTTGTTGGTGGATCATCGAGTGAGCCCGGAAGCCATGGGGATGGAATGGGCCTTACGCACCAAGCCTTGGTCATTGAAGAGGAACAGGTCGGCAGCAGGTCCGTTGGCACCGCGGTACGTGAGGGGGACGCTGTCGACGCCGATCAGAACCTTGTGGAGCTCGACCTGCAGCGTGGGCATGATCTCCAGGGCCGCAGACCAGTAGGCCGCAACCTGGTTCTTGCCCTTCAGAATGCCTGTGGGTTGATCAGTGTCATGCGAAAGCACGGCTGGCAGGCCATGGGAACTCCAGGCTTGGATCGATTCGTCGGCGAATCGGTGGGCAACGTCACTGGTGATCACGCACTTGCCTCGCTCTAGCAGCCCTGGGCAGCTCTGACGATGATGTTGGTAGCTGTGTGAGCCGTCGTATCTCTCAGCAGCAGTGTGGCCCGCGCCTGGAAAAGTTCGGTATCGACGCGTTTCCACTGTGGCGTCCAAATGTCCACCTCGTATCTGCCGTCGTGGGCCGTGATGTGACGTTCATCGCGGGAGCTGATCGGGATCTCCCGGACGACACCGTCGATCGCCATGAGAAGCCCCTTCGCCTGTGGCTTGCTCGCGTAGGGGTAGGGGGCCCAGGCCAGCGTTGATCGTCTCCAGTCATCCAACGAATAACCGCAGCCCCTGGGGATGGAGGCCTCCGGCAGCGTGGAGATCTGCGGCTTGACGGCATTGGCTGCCGCGATACCCACGAGGGAACCCATGGACAACACCGTCGTGCTGAGTACCAGGAGGATCGCCGTCGTTGGGATCATGGCCATGGGGCTTCCTCCAGGTACTCCCTTCAGGCGGTCCAACCCGATGGAAGCCATTGCGTCACTGGATGGTGATCCTCTGAAGGGTAGCTTCGCTGAACCACCATTCCCGATCGGCGGAGATCGCTCAGTGCCGAAGGAGTCTGGTGACATCGTTGACTGTGGAGCTGAAGTGGCTTGGCGCAAGATGGAGATGAGCTCGCCGCCCGTCAGGGCTGGGCTTCCACATAACTCTTGAAACGATCAAGGATGCTCTGCCAGCCGCTGCGCTGCGCTTCGATCGGGTTCATGGTTTCAGGTGTAAAGGTTTCGCGCACGATGGTCGTGTCATCCTCTGGCTCGAACACGACTCTGACGTCACGGGCTTCGGCACCATCGCCGAGCCGATAGACAATCAAGGCGTGAAGCTTCAGCTCGGTGTAGGTACCGCTGAAATCGAATCCCATACTGCCATCCTTGGCTTCCATGCGGCTGGTGAACGTGCCTCCGATTCTCAGGTCATTGGTTGCCGATGGTGTGTGCCAATCCTCGGAAGCTGCGTTCCAGCGAGTGATGTGCTCCGGTGTCACCCAATAGGTCCATACGTCGGCGACGGGAGCGTTGATTCGGGCTTCGACTGAGAGGAGGACTGGTGGGTGATTCATTGGTTGAGCGGCTTGTGCGGAGCGAGGGAAAACAGGACTGACTCGAGCCATCCCTTGTAGCTTCTCTGCGGCTAGGAGAAGAGCCATTTTTGCACGAGTCGCGTGTAGCGTGGCATGACCAGGTACACCATGAGGAACACGACAGCGGCAGTTACCGGCAGGGTGTTGAGTGGTGGATAGGAGGGTACTCCGAGAGTGCGCAGTAGCGGAAGGATCACTAGGAGGCTGCTGAAAAACCAGTCCAGCAGCGGGAGAATGGCCCAACGGCACTGAGCGAATGCGCGGCCAGCAGGAACGCACCGGCCCCCTGTTCTCGTACATCTCCACAGAAGACCGGATTCCGT
>NZ_JAYGHY010000120.1:0-1927 GCF_034931305.1 Cyanobium gracile UHCC 0281
GCCTCGGCCAGCCAGCGGCCGTAGCTGGCCAGGCTGGCCTGCAGCCCCCGGGGCCGCTCCGTGCCGCCGAAGCCGGGCAGATCAGGGCACCACAGCGACCAGCGCGGCGCCAGTTCGCGCCTCAGGGGGTGCCACAGCCGGCCCGCCAGCAGCCAGCCATGGACGCCGACGAGCAGGGGCCAATCGGAGCTGGTGGGAGAGACGCTCAGGACGGTCGCCCGGTGGAGTCCCTACCCTGCCGCAGACAGGCCAGCATCCGTCAGGATCTTCAGAACGCGTAGCCCCCACGCCGTGCCCGAGACCCTGCCACTGATGACCGATCTCTATGGGTCCGGGCACCGGCTCTGCGCCACCCCCAATCCCAGTCTGGAGCTGGTGCTCAGCCAGGAGCGGCCGATCGATCTGATCGAGCTGGAGGCGCTTTGTGATGCGGTGGGCTGGAGCCGCCGTCCCCTGCGGCGCGTGCGCAAGGCCCTGCAGCACAGTCTTCTGCAGGTGGGGCTCTGGCGCCATGACGCCCGCCTGCCACGGCTGGTGGGCTTTGCCCGCTGCACCGGTGACGGAGTAGTCGAGGCCACCGTCTGGGACGTGGCGGTCCATCCCCGCTACCAGGGTGCCGGCCTGGGCAAGGAGCTGATGGACTACGTGCTTGAGCAGTTGCGGGCCATGGGCATCGATCGGGTGAGCCTGTTCGCCGATCCCGACGTGGTGGGCTTCTACGCCGCTCAGGGCTGGGAGCTGGAGCCGCTGCAGCGCCGCTGTGCCTTCTGGTATGCCCCCTGAGGGTTTGGAGCGTAGTAGCGCTCGGCGAGCTGCGCCGCGGGTGTGCCGCGGCGCCAGGCGCGCCTCAGGCGGGCGTTGGCCAGCACCGTCTGCCATACCCCCAGCCGCTGCCAGCGCCGACCGCTGACCCGCAGGGCCAGGCCGAGGGTGCCGATCCTGGCCAGGCGCCTGAGGCGCTGCACGAACTCCAGGTCCTCCATCAGCGGCAGCGGTGCGATCCCGCCGGCGGCGTCATGGAGCGCCCTGGCCAGCAGCAGCCCCTGGTCGCCGTAGGGCAGCTGGCGCCAACGGCTGCGCAGCTCCACCGCCAGCTCCACCAGGCGCAGGCACGGATCGTCGCCGGCGATGCGCAGCCGGAAGGCCCAGGCGCTGGTCTCGCCGGCGGCGATCGCCGCCGCCAGGGCCCGGGCCCACCCCGAGGGCAGGCGCAGATCCCCATGGAGCAGCAACAGCCAGGTGCCCGTGCTGCGGGCCACCCCAGCGGCCAGCTGGCCGCCTCGTCCGCTGCCGTCGTGGAGCACCCGGGCGCCGGCCAGGGCGGCCAGCCGCGGCGTGCCATCTCGGCTGCCACCATCCACCACCAGCACCTCCCGCACCAGCTCCGGTGCCGTGGCCAGATCCGCCAGCAGGGCCGGCAGGCCGCGAGCCTCGTCGCGGGCGGCGATCACCACGCTCAGGGGCGGCCTCATCGCCAGGGATCCAGGTCGGCGGGGCGGTCGAGGTCGTGGCGCTCCGCCAGCAGGGTCGGGGCCAGGCCGGCCTGCCGTGCCAACTCCAGAGTCTGCGCCAGTACCCGGTCGCTGCCCCAGTCGATGCCCGTGAACAGCTGGGGCGTGGCCTGGCGCCGGCCGATCAGCCAGTAGCCCCCGTCGACGGCGGGGCCCAGCACCAGGGCCCCGTGCTCCAGGGCCCGAAAGGCCTCCAGCAGATCCTCGGCGGCGAGGGCGGGCAGATCACTGCCGATCAGCACCACCGCCGCCGCCCCCTCGCGGCAGCCCCGCAGCAGCTGACGCTGCAGCCGCAACCCCAGGCTGCCGCTCCCCTGGGCCACCACCCGGTCGACGCCGAGCCGGCGCCCCCAGCGCGCGGCAGCCCTGGCGCCAAGGCCGCTCGCTGCCAGCACCAGCTCAAGCCTGCCCCCAGG
>NZ_JAYGHY010000121.1:0-1904 GCF_034931305.1 Cyanobium gracile UHCC 0281
CCGGGACGGTCCGGGTCCAGGGTCGCGGCGTCTCCTGGGCAGAAGCGGCCCGGTGCCGGTGGGTTGCCCGGAGGTGCCACGACGCCGGCTTCCGGAGGTTGGCTGGAGAGCGTGGCGGCCAGCTGCACCAGCTCGCCGCCGCCGGCATGCAGCGGTTCGGCGAAGGGCAGGTTGAGGTGGACCGCTCCGGCGCCGCGTCCGGCCCCATCCCCTTGGGCGGCGGCCAGGGCGGCGCTGGCGAGGGCCTCCAGCTCCTTGGGCGCCATCGCCGCCAGCCCCTCGGGGGCGCCGCTGCCCAGCCAGCGGCAGCTGCAGGCCAGAAAGGCCTCCTGGTTGACGCTCTGGTTGGCGCCGCAGCCCTTGAGCCGGGCCGGCCGGTCGGCCGTGAGCAGCAGCAGGGGCAGGCAGCCGAAATCGGCCTCCACGGCGGCGGGCAGCAGGTTGGCCACCGCCGTGCCGGAGGTGGTGATCACCGTCGCCGGCTGGCCGCTGCCCCGGCCCAGGCCGAGGGCGAAGAAGGCGGCGCTGCGCTCGTCGATGGCGGTGTGCAAGCGCAGGCCGCCGGGCTCCAGCAGGGCGGCGGCCACCGCCAGGGGGGCCGAGCGGCTTCCCGGGCAGAGCACCGCATGGGTGAGGCCGCCTCGGCGCAGGGCACGCAACAGCGTCAGGGCTGCCTGCACATTGGCCAGTGATGACGGGGGCCCGGCCACCGGGGAGCTCCACTGTTCAGGATGGGGGAATCATCCTCATCGACGGCTTCGCCATGGCCAGCGGCCCCGCCATCGCCAAGCCCCCCTCCGGCCCCCAGGCTGGGGCCACCGGGCTCCTGCAGCAAGTCGCCCGCCTGCTGCTGTGGGTGCTGCTGGCCCTGCTGCTGCGCTGGACGGTGGTGGAGCCCCGCTGGATCCCGTCGGGCTCGATGCTGCCCACCCTCCAGCTCCAGGACCGGATCCTGGTGGAGAAACTCACCCCCCGTTTCGGCTCGGGTGTGCGCACGGGCCGCATCGTCGTGTTCCACCCGCCGGCCCGGCTGCAGGAGGCGGGCTACGACCCGCGATCCGCGCTGATCAAGCGGGTGGTGGCGGTGGCCGGCGATCGGGTGGAGGTGAGGGATGGCAAGCTCTGGCGCAATGGCACCCCCGCCGAGCCGGACTGGGCCAGGGAGCCCATGGCCTACGCCCTGGAACCCTTCGTGGTGCCCGCCGGTGAAGTGCTGGTGCTGGGGGACAACCGCAATGCCAGCCTCGATTCCCACCTCTGGGGCCCCCTGCCGGAAGCGGATCTGATCGGTACCGCCATCTGGCGCTACTGGCCCCTGGCCCGGTTCGGTCCGGTTGGGTTCTCCTCTCCCCACGCAGGGGGAGCCTCCTGAAAGACTGCGTTAGGGTGCGTGTCGTGTTGCAGCGCACACCGGAGGGCACATGTTCAACCCGGAGTTCCTGACCGCCGACAACGAGGCGATCAGCGACAACTCGCTGATTCAGTACCTGCAGGAACAGTCCCCGGACGTGCTCCAGAGGGTGGCCCGCTCGGCCACCGGCGACATTCAGGACATCATCCGCCACAACGTCCAGGGCCTGCTGGGCATGCTTCCCGGCGAGCAGTTCGAGGTCAAGATCCAGGCCAGCCGCGACAACCTGGCCGGCCTGCTGGCCTCGGCGATGATGACCGGCTACTTCCTGCGCCAGATGGAGCAGCGCATGGAACTGGAATCGGCCATGCTCGGCAGCGGCGGTTTCGAAGCCGGCCTCGACGACGACCCCGGCGAGCTGGAGCTCTAGGAGGCTGCTGAAATAGCCGCCAATCCAAGACCCTCCAGAGCAGATTGGGCTCTGTGGGCCTTGTGGCATGCCTGCCGGGAGGCTTGCACGGCCAATCTGGCGGTCCTCCATGGCGTCCGTGTC
>NZ_JAYGHY010000122.1:0-1881 GCF_034931305.1 Cyanobium gracile UHCC 0281
GGTGCGTTCCGGGCGGCGCCGGCGGCGGCGGGGACGGGATTGGGGGCCGGGGTGGCTCAGCATGGGAGCGCCTCCACCGGACTGGTGGGGTACAGGGGCAGCACCGGCTGCCAGGGGGCGCTCTGGCCGGCGGCGGCGCTGGCGGCACTGAAGCTGAGCAACTGGATCACGTCCTCCGGCAAGCGCACCTCGGCGGGGTGGATGGGGAAGGGGGCCAGGGCGTCACGGCCCCGGTGCAACCTCGGGGCCTCCAGCTCGGCCACGCCACCGGGCTGGTCCGGATCGGCGCCGTAGAGCCCCGCCACCACCCCACGACGGGGCAGCTCCTGCAGCAACCAGAAGGGGCCCGCCTCACTGGGCGGCATGGGCCCGGCGAGCAGGCGACGGGCCATCAGCTGGAAACTGCTGATCCCGTCGAGGGGCAGGGCCAGCTGCTGGGCCAGGGTGCGGGCCAGCACCACCGTCAGACGGGTGCCGGTGAAGCCGCCGGGACCGGTGGCCACCGCCAGGCGACCCAGCCGGGGCCAGGCGTCGGCCGGCAAAACGGTTTCCAGACAGTCGAACAGGCCATTGGAGAGGGAGCGGCCAAGGGGGAAACGCTCCAGCCGCTCGGGCTGCGTTGCCCCGAGGCGCTGCAGCCCCACCCCGAGGCTGTCGCTGGAGCTGTGCAGCGCCAGCAGCCAGGGGCCACGGTCCGGATCGGGAAGGCCCGTCATGTCGGCAGGGGCCCGTCGGGGCACCAGCGGCGCCAGCGGCCCGGATCGGAGCGGAAGTCGGAGCAGGCCCGCACGTCCCACTCCACCCCGACACTGGCCGCAGCGGCGTCGAGATCAAGCACCTGCACGTGGATGCGGGGTTGCCGGGGGCTGAAATCGGGACTCATAGTGAGATGGGCGACGCCGTGCTGACGCTCGACCGCGTGGTAGGCCTGACAACGCTCGACCCAGTGGCAATCCACGCAGATGCACATGCCGCCACGGCCCAGCAGGGCGCCCATTGTGGCGTGCGAGCCGGGACGTCAAGTCTCGGAACTGTGGCGGGCCCTGGCACCGGAGCGCTGGCCTGTGGCCCCCAACCAGTTTCCAGCGGGCACAGCCCTGGTGGGGGGGGCGGTCCGGGACGGCCTGCTGGGTCGGCTGAGCGCCCAGCCGGATCTGGACCTGGTGGTGCCCGGTGACGCCATCGACCTGGCCCGGCAGCTGGGGCGGCGCTGCGGCGGCACCTGTGTGGTGCTCGACCAGGAGCGTTCGATCGCGCGGTTGGTGCTGGAGGGCTGGACGATCGACCTGGCCCGCTGCGCCGGTGACGTTCTCACGGCCGATCTGGGCCGCCGCGACTACACCGTCAACGCCATCGCCCTGCCCCTGGAGGATGCGGCGGGGGGCAGCAACGAGGCCGCAGATTCGCAGCTGATCGACCCCTGCGGCGGCCTCGCGGATCTGGCGGCGGGACACATGGTGGCGATCAGCGAGGCCAACCTGCTGGACGACCCCCTGCGGTTGCTGCGCGGGGTGCGGCTGGCCTGCGACCTGGACTTCGCCATCGCACCGGCCACCTGGGAGCTGATCCGGCGCCACCGCCAGCGGATCACCGCGGTGGCCGGGGAGAGGGTGCTGGCGGAACTGGAGCGCCTGGCCGCCTCTGGCCAGGGGCACCGGGGCCTGGCTCAGGCGCTGGAGGCGGGCCTGCTCCAGCCCTGGGGGGCCGCTGACGGGAGCGAGGCATTGCTGCAGCCCCTCGGTCCCGAGCGGCCGGAACGCTGCGGCCTCACGTCCGACGAGGCGGCCTGGGCCCTGCCCCTGGCACGGCTGGCCGCCGTGCTGGATGGCCGGGCCCTGGAAGGTCTGCGGGCCAGCCGCCGGCTGCAGCAGCGCTGCGAGC
>NZ_JAYGHY010000123.1:0-1699 GCF_034931305.1 Cyanobium gracile UHCC 0281
GTGCTGGCCTGGGCGCCGGCTGTGGCTCCCGCCGGCGGCACCCGGGCGGCGGCCGGCATGGAGCGGGCCCTGGTGGAGCACCTGGGCGCGGTGGTGCTGGTGGGCAGTGCCCCCACGGCCCTGGAACGGCTGCTGGAGCTGGTCGAGGCCGGAGCCGTCGCCGCTCCGGCCCTGGTGATCGGCATGCCGGTGGGGTTCGTGGGGGTGGCCGAGAGCAAGCGCCATCTCGCCGTCAGCGCCCTCCCCCAGATCCGCCTGGAGGGCAGCAAGGGCGGCGCCGGCCTGGTGGGTGCCGCCGCCAATGCCCTGCTGCGCCGGGCCTGGCTGGATCAGGCGGCCCGGGATCAGGCGGCTCTCGATCCCCCCTGAAGGCCCACCGCCACATGGCTGTTGGCCTCGATGCGGCCCAGCACCTGGCGGGCCCGCAACACCACCGAGGCGGGAACCCCCGCCAGCCGGGCCGCCTCGATGCCGTAGCTGCGGCTGGCGCCCCCCCGGCAGACCCGGTGCAGGAAGACCAGGTCGTTGCCGGTCTCTTCCACCAGCACCTGGGCGTTGCCCACGTTGGGCAGCAGCTCGGCGAGCTCGTTGAGCTCGTGGTAGTGGGTGGCGAAGATGGTGCGGGCGCCGATGCCGTCGGCCAGGTGCTCGGCGACGGCCCAGGCGATCGAGAGGCCATCGAAGGTGGCCGTGCCCCGGCCGATCTCATCGAGCAGCACCAGGGAGCGGGGGCTGGCGTGGTGAAGGATGTTGGCCGTTTCGGCCATCTCGACCATGAAGGTGGACTGGCCGCTGGCCAGGTCGTCGACGGCCCCCACCCGGGTGAAGATGCGGTCGGCGATGCCGAGGCGGGCGGAGCGGGCCGGGATCCAGCTGCCGATCTGGGCCATCAGCTGCAGCAGGCCGCTCTGGCGCAGATAGCAGCTCTTGCCGCTGGCATTCGGCCCGGTGAGCACGATCAGATCCGGTGCCGGCTCGCCCAGCTGCAGGTCGTTCGGGGTGAAGGACGCGTCGACCAGCAGCTGCTCCACCACCGGATGGCGCCCCGCCTCGATCTCCAGCTCGCGTCCCTCGCTGAGCTCGGGCCGGCAGTAGCCAGAGGTGGCCGCCACCTCCGCCAGAGAGGCCAGGGCATCGAGTTCCGCCACCCGCCGGGCGGCTGCCCGCACGGGCCCGGCCGCTTCGCCCACCCGCCGGCGCAGGTCGCAGAAGAGGTCGTACTCCCGCTGGCAGGCCCGGGCCCGCAGCTGCAAGATCCGCCCCTCGCGGCCCTTGAGCTCGGGGGTGACGAAGCGTTCCTCGTTGGCCAGGGTCTGGCGGCGGATCCAGTGCTCCGGAACGGCGGCGGCCCTGGCCCGGCTCACGGCCAGGAAGTAGCCGAAGCTGCGGTGGTACTGCAGGCGCAGGTTGGGGTTGCCGCTGGCCCGCCGTTCGATCGCCTCCTGGCGGGAGAGCCAGGCCTCCTGGTCGTCGAGCTGGTTGCGCAGGCCGTCGAGCACCGGATCGACGCCGTCATGGAGCAGCCCCCCCTCGCTGAGGGACAGGGGCGGCATCTCCACCAGGTGGTGGCGCACCTGCTCGGCCAGGGCGGCCAGCTCGGGCCAGGGACCCTTGAGGGCCGCCAGGGGGCCGCTGCGGCAGGGGGCCACCAGGGCCGCCAGGCGGGGCAGGCGCTCGAGGCCATCGGCCAGGGCCACCA